>CAXTWH010000066.1:0-25487 GCA_964247975.1 uncultured Bryobacteraceae bacterium
TAGGTTTGACGGCAACCTCAGTAGATTCAGCAAAGAATAACCACATACGTGTGAGTTAGAATCAGGACGAAGTTTTGGAGCTTAATGAGGGCGGTACTATCCGCATTCTCTATGCAGCTAAGAATTCAACTACCTTTTATGTTGAGGGCAGAGTCAAAGGTGCTCCACAAGGCTTTATCAAGAGTTCTAGCATTATAAATTCCAGCCGTTTAACAGGATGGAGTTCCATTGTACAAGGATTTGTACTAATAGAATTAGGTGTGTGGCTACCTTTCTCTTTTAAGCTATCGACTGGAAAGACATGGGAAAAAATCCACAGATTTTCAACCGCTGATGAATACGTTCAACACTCAGTTAAAAAAAGTTGGGCCGTATGGATAATACCTGTATAGATGATTCTACTTGGGCTGTTGCTCACTGCTACCGGGTATTTCGGCACTTTGAGGTATCCAAGCTGGGTATCTAACACTATCCAATCATCAGAATTTTAGTAGATCTATTTTGTCCCTTAATGAGCAATAGCAGAGACTGCTTTCAGCCGTCTGTAAGCGGCTGCTAAACTGGTCAAAGCACAATAGATAGCAGCAATCATTTGGCTGAGGAAACAAACTTCTATGTGTACATAATAGCAAATTGGTGTCTTACAAACGATGAGTGGGTTTGCGGCTGGAACTCTTGTCAATACCTGTAAGTATATTAGCAGTTCGGCGCTTTCTGCGCGAAGTCCCAGGCATCGGAAACGATTCGCTCCAAACTGGTGCGGGTCGGCTTCCAGCCAACTGTGTTTTGCAGTTTTTGGGAATCGGCCACTAAGCGCGGCGGGTCGCCTTCGCGGCGCGGTCCGAATTTCTGGGGAACCTTTTTCCCTGTTACTTTTTCCACGGCATCTATTACTTCTTTCACCGAACGTCCTGTTCCGGTTCCCACATTGAAAACGTTCGGCTCGCCGCCTTTCAACAGATACTCCACCGCGAGAATGTGCGCTTCGGCTAAGTCGCTCACGTGAATGTAGTCACGAATGCAGGTGCCGTCCGGAGTATCGTAATCAGTGCCGAACACGGTTACTGGATTGCCGGTTGACACCGCGCGCAGAATCAGTGGAATCAGGTGCGTTTCCGGGTCGTGGCATTCGCCTAAGCCGGCCGCCGGTTCGGCTCCGCAAGCGTTGAAATAGCGCAAACGAATGCCGCGAAAACTCCGGTACTGATCGAGTGTTTTGATCATTTCTTCCACCATCACTTTAGATTCCCCATAAGGGTTAATTGGCGAGTTAGGCTGATCTTCGGTGATGGGGTCCACTTTGGGAATGCCGTAAGCGGCAGCAGTGGAAGAAAAAACAAGCTTGTTGACACTGGCTTGCTGCATGGCTTCAAACAGTGAAGCGGAACCGGCTACGTTGTTGGAAAAGTACAGTTCAGGAGCTTTGGTAGATTCGCCCACGGCGATAAAGGCGGCAAAATGAATCACCGCTTCGCAGTTTTCCTTCTTCATCAGTTCCGCCAGTTTAGCGGTTTCGCGCAGATCAATCACATGCAGAAGACCTTCCGGCACATTGGCTTTGTGTCCGCGGGAAAGATTATCGACCACTACAACTTCGTGGCCGCTTTTGCGAAGAAAGTAAACCGTATGCGAACCGATGTATCCGGCTCCGCCGGTGACGAGAATTTTAGCCAACCTGAATGGCTCCTTTGTAGTTACTTCAGTTTCGCACGGCAAAACTAATGAATGATGACAAGCAAGGCAAGCTGTTTTTACACGGCGCCATCTTTCAGGATTTGCCCGCTCCCGGTTTAATGGCATAGACTGATTCTTGAAGGCATTGAAATTGAAGGAGTTCCATCATGGCCCAGAATGAAGATCCGACTCGCCGGGATGTGATGAAGCTGGCTGGAACAGCAGCGGTTACGGCTGCAGCAGTCACGGCGGCTTCTACTGTCAGCGGCCCCGCTATTCGCACCGTGCGGGCTGATAATAACCAGATAAAATACGGCCTGATCGGCACTGGCAGCCGCGGCACTTATCTGCTGGGCCATTTGGCTAAGGTAGACAACGGACATTGTACGGCTTTATGCGATCTGAACCAGGAAGCACTGGACAAAGCCGCCGGAGTGATTGGAACCAATCCGAAAAAGTACAAGGATTACCGCGAACTGCTGGCCGATAAAGACGTGGATGCGGTTCTTATTGCGGTTCCGTTGTACGAGCATTTTCCAGTGACGCGCGATTCGCTGCAAGCGGGTAAGCACACATTCTGCGAAAAAAGCCTGGTGTTCCGACCTGAAGAAGTGCACGCCCTGCGCGATCTGGCCGGGCAGCACCAGAAACAAGTGCTACAGGTGGGCTTGCAGCGGCGCTACAGCAAGTACTTCCAAGCCACGAAGGATATGGTGGATAAAGGTATTCTGGGCAATGTAACGCACATTCATGCGCAGTGGCACCGGAATCCGGGCTGGACAATGAAGGCCGGCGGCAAAAGCAACCCGAAGAACTGGCGTTTGTTCCGTGATTATTCAGGCGGCCTGACGGCAGAACTGGCATCGCACCACATTGACGCTGCTGACTGGATGTTCGGAGCACACCCGGAATTTGTGATGGGCTTGGGCGGCCTCGACACCTGGAAGGACGATGGCCGAAACATTTACGACAATATTCAGTTGATCTACCAGTATCCGGGCGGACGAAAGCTGACCTATAGCGCCATCAGCACCAACAGCCATCTGCCTTACTTCAATTCCGCGCGCCCGGAGTTCGGCATGTGCATCATGGGTACGGCAGGAAGCGTGGAAATCACGATCGGCGACGGCCAGAAAACCATGCCGACCGCGCTTTGGTACCGCGAGCCGAACCCGACGAAAGTGACTTTGGGCGGCGAAAAAACCAAAACCGAAGCTGGGGCTACGTTCGCTTTGGCGGGTCCGCAGAAAGGCCTGCCGATTCTGATGCCGGATTACCAGGTGGACCGGGACAAAGATTCGTTTGTTTCCCGCGAGGTGAAGTTCGCGCGGCTCTGGTTGTATCAGAAAGGCGTGATGGTGCCGGAAGAAGACGTGAATCCGGTGGAAACCGAGCTGTGGAGTTTCTTCAACGATTCCATGCACGGCGGCCATCCGAAAGCGGACCTGGAAGTAGGCTTGGCTGATTCCACGGCGGTGATTCTTTCCAACTTGGCGATGGATGAAAACCGCCGCGTGTATTTCAATGAAATTGACAAAATGGGAACCGATAAGCTCGACCAAGCCACCAAGGAAGAAGCAAAGCATTCGGTTTAGATTGCACTGCTAGGATTTCTTTTCCGAGAAACTGGCTGCGGTAATTACACTTAAGAAGAGCGGGGCAGATTTGATTGCCTTGTGCTTTTCTGAAAACAAGTGGATTCAGCGTATGCTCCCCGAAACAATCGGGCTATACTCACTATGTTCGATCTCTTGGAAGCTTCAAGGGAACTGATTCATGTCCCATTATGACCTTATTGTGATCGGTTCGGGACCAGCCGGGCAGCGGGCGGCAATTCAAGGCGCCAAAACTGGAAAACGCGTTGCTTTGATTGAAAAGCGCGAAGTGATTGGCGGCGTCTGCATCAACACCGGTACTATCCCGAGCAAAACCATGCGCGAAGCCGTGCTGCATTTGTCAGGCTACAACTATCAGCACATTTACGGAGTCAGTTATCGCGTAAAAGAAAAAATCACGATGGCAGACCTGGCTTTCCGCATCCAGCATGTCATTAAAACCGAAATTGATGTAACCCAAGCGCAGCTTGCCCGAAACAGCATTGAAGTGATTACGGGCCTCGCGAGCTTTAAAGATACGAACACAATTTCCATAACCAACACGCGCGGCACAAACGACATCACAGCAGATATGTTTGTGATTGGAACCGGAACCAAACCGGCTGCTTCGCCCAGAGTTCCCATCAATGCCCGGACCATTATCAACAGCGATCAGATTCTGGAAATGCCGGAAATTCCGAAAACCCTCATTGTGGTGGGCGGCGGCGTTATCGGCGTAGAATACACTTGCATGTTCGCCGCGCTCGGCGTGCGCGTCACGCTGATTGAGAAGCGTCCCAGACTGCTGGAGTTTGCTGATTCCGAAATCGTGGAAGCTTTGTCGTATCATCTGCGCGACCATCGCGTCACCATGCGCTTGAACGAGGAAGTGCAAAGCGTGGAAGAAACCGCTGAAGGCATGGTGGTGGCCAACCTGGAAAGCAGAAAGAGAGTTTCCGGTGACTCGCTGCTTTATGCGGTCGGGCGGCAGGGCAATGTGGACGAATTGAATCTACCGGCAGCGGGTTTGGAAGCGGATTCGCGGGGCAGAATTGCCGTGGATGAAGATTACCGCACCAAGCAGCACAACATTTTCGCGGTGGGCGATGTGATCGGCTTTCCGAGCCTTGCTTCCGTTTCAATGGAACAAGGCCGCATTGCTGTGGCGCGCGCGTTCAATAAGCCGATTAGTTCAACTCCGGCTCACTTTCCGTTTGGTATTTACACCATTCCTGAAATCTCGTTCATCGGTAAAACCGAAGAACAATTGACGGATGAGGACGTGCCGTATGAGGTGGGCGTGGCGTTTTACCGGGAAATTGCCCGCGGGCAGATTCGCGGCGACACCACTGGACGCTTGAAGCTGATCTTCCATCGGGAGACCCGCGATATACTAGGCGTCCATATCATTGGCGAAGGAGCTTCCGAGCTGCTGCATATTGGACAAGCAGTGCTGATTCTGGGCGGTAAAGTAGATTACTTCGTCAATACGGTATTTAATTATCCAACACTAGCTGAATGTTACAAGGCCGCCGCTTTTAACGGTTTGAACAAGCTGGCGAAGTTTCAATAGGAGACACACAATATGGCTGGTGCAATCGGAGTGCTCGTTGCAGAGCGGATTGCTGCCGCTCTGGTGGACAACCACAAACTGAGCAGTGCGGTTCAATCCTACCCTGAAGACGAGACGATCAGCGATGCGCTGCTGGGTCTGCCGGTGGAAGTAGTAATCGAGCGTATAGTGGATGTGATCCGGCCTTTGGTGAAAGGGGGAAAACCTTCCTGCGTTGGCGTAGGTGTTCCGGGCATTGTGCAAAACGGCTCGGTGGCCGATTCGCCGAACCTGATTCAGCTTAAGGGGCAGAACCTGCAAATGCTGCTGGGAACTGCTCTAAAATCTCTTATTCAGGATGTCTCAATTTCAGTTTTCAATGATGCCGACATTGTGGCGGCAGGTTTGGCAGCCAAACGCGGCCAGCTTGATCGCGTGATCCGGGTGTGGACGCTCGGCAATGGAATCGGCTATGGTCGCTATCCTTTATCAGAAGGCATCTGGGAAGGCGGGCACAGTGTGGTCAGCATTGACCCGAAAGAACAATTCTGCGGCTGCGGCGGACGCGGGCACCTGGAAGGAATCATGGGGAACCGGGCCATGCGGCTGCGCTTTATGGACCTGGAGCCGGAAGAAATTTTCGCGCAGGCCAAGGAAGGCGAACAGCGCTGCGTCGATTTTGTAAAGCTATGGCATCGCGCTCTCGCGGCGGCTACTGCCAACAGCATTCATATGGATGGGCCGGGTAAGTTTTTTATCACCGGTTTAAACGCGCCGTTTCTGAACACTAGCCTAGTCGGCGAATATTTGCACGAGATGGTGAAGCTGAGCCCGCTGCAAGGATATTCCCTGGAAGTGGTGCCGGGCGGCGAGGAAATTGCGCTGCTGGGCGCAGCCGTGAACGCCATTCATGCCGCGGGAACACGCCAGTAATCATAAACCGTTAAGCGGAAAACCGGGCGCGTTTGCCCAATTGTTGTTTCAACATCTGCCGAAAGCCGCGAACTTCTTCCGGCGATTGGAACTGACGAAACGGCAGCAGCACGTATTGAGTGGAACTGGAATACAGTTGAAATGCCCAGCCAGTCGCAATCGCTTTTTGGAACGATTTCCAATGCACTAAACCAGACCGCGAGCGCGTTTGCGACTGCATGCCTTCACTGGAAAATGTAAGCGACTGCGGTTCCAGGGCCAACGGCGTTTTGCGAACTACCAAGCTGCTGTAAGACCGCGCCAGAAGCTCCACAGTGAAGGCCAAAAAGAGCGCGACCACAACGTAAGCCGCTATCGCTACTCGAATAGCGGCAGGCATTCCTGTTTGCAACTCATGGCGGAAAGCCGGCGCGCGCCACATGGATAAAAGCGGAAGACACGAGGCAAGCAGCACCAGCAAACCCAAACTGCGCCAGAACTGCCGCCGGTAAGCCCGCAGGTAATCGCGCTTTGTCAGTTGCAGTTCAAGTTGAAAATCTTTGGCGGCGTGAGGGCTTGCTTCAGGCATTCAATTTATTTTCCCCTGTGCGCCGAGCGGCAATGTATAAGTGCAGAACACATGATCTCGCTGCCAGCCCGCCGACTCATATAAACTTTGCGCCGATGTGTTATCAAGAGCGGTACGCAACATGAGACTGGCTGCGCCCACTTGACAGCCAAACTCAGCAGCCGCTTGCAGCAGCAGATGGCCTACTTTTCTGCGCCGAGCGGCGGGCATGACGAAAAGGTCGTTCAAAACAAAAATCCTTTTAGCAAAGGCGGAGGAAAAGCTTGGGTAAAGTTGGGTAAACCCTAACGGGTTTCCGCGCGAATTCAGTGCCACAAAAATCGTTGATTGATTATGCTGAAACCGTTCCAGCAAAAACGTCCGCGCCAGTTCTAGGTTTGAGGGCTGCTTATAAAACTGGCGATAAGCGTCAAACATTGGAACAATGATGTCCAGATCACTTACATTCGCTTGCCGGATTAGCACCTGATCATTATCTGCGCTCAACGGGTTCTTGCTCCTTGTGTACTGCCTGTGAATTTATTGCACTCCGCTGTTTTGTCGCGCTTGCAGAAATTCATCCCCGGGTTTCCAGGTCGGCAGCTTGGGCATGTTGGCAACATCCATTCCAATCCGCAAGCCGAACTGAGCCATCTGGACCATGCTGCCGAAATCCCAATCTTCCTTGTATTCATCCGAAGGCCGATGGTAATGCTCGTCGTTGTATTGCGCGAACGCAGTGGAGCCGAAATCGTCCGGCTTGCCTAGGTAATGGCGGCCCGCTGAAATGGAAAAAGAAGGAATGCCTACGCGCGCCAAAGAAAAATGGTCGGAACGATAATAATGGCCTTGCCCCGGCTCCGCGTCAGGATTGATTTCCAGATTCAACGCGGCGGCATCGCGCTGCACTAGGGGCCATAACGTAGTGCGCTCGGCTCCGGTTACTTCCACGTCTTTGGTTCTGCCGAATGGAAAGAACGCGTCGTAGTTTAAATCAACAGCGGTTTGCCCGGGCGGCACAAGCGGATGTTTGCCGTAGTAATCAGACCCCAACAGCCCGGCTTCTTCAGCGGTAACGAAAACAAACAATGCGCTGCGCTTCGGCTTCTGCGGCAGCGCGGCCCAAACGCGCGCCATTTCCAACACCATGCCGCAGCCGGTGGCGTTATCGACGGCTCCGTTGTAGATTTTGTCGTTGTCGATGGGAACCCCAACGCCCAGGTGATCCCAATGCGCGGTGAACAGAACAACTTGCGATTTCAACGCCGGATCGCTGCCTTCGACGCGGCCTACTACGTTGCGGCTGTCTATCTGGCGCAGAGCGACAGGAACATGGCCCGTGATGCGGCCTAGCGGGATGGGGCGGAACGACTTTTGATTGGCCATTTCCAGCAGTTCAGCCAATGATTTTCCGGTGGATGCCGTGAGTTCAGCGCCTGCTTTCTCCGTCACCCATCCGGCGAATTTCAAGCCGTGCCGGCCGGGGTCCAACTTTTCCTGGGGATGTTCGCTGCTGTTTGAACCGCGCACCACTTCCCAGCCGTATCCGGCAGTTGGCGTGGTGTGAATCAAGATAGCCGCAACCGCGCCTTTGCGGGTAGCCTCTTCGTATTTGTAAGTCCAGCGGCCATAATAAGTGAGGGCCGGGCCATTAAAGAAAGACTGATTGGTGGACGGCGGCTCGTTGGTGAAAAACACCAGCACTTTCCCTTTCACATCCACATCTTTGTAGTCATTCCAACCGTATTCCGGGGCAGAAATGCCGTGGCCCACAAAAACCGCTTCAGCAGAAAAATTGTTTTCTGTGGTTTGCGCTTGCGATGTGCCGACAAAATCGGTGACGTAGTGCAGTTGAGTTTTCTGGTTACCTTTGATGAAGGTGAGCGTTGCGTTTTGGTCTGTTTTGACGCCAACCAGCGGCACACGCTCGAAGTAAGTAGCGTTTTCGCCGCCTGGTTGCACGCCTTCTGCTTGCAGTTGCGCGGCTAGGTAATCGGTGGCGAGTTTTTCGCCAAGCGTGCCGACGCCGCGGCCCTGCAACTGGTCGCTTGCCAGAAACTTTACGTGAGCGCGGATTTTCTGACTGGAAATTTCCAGGTTTTCCGCTTTTAAGAATCCGCAGACAAGCAACACTGCCCAAACAACACGTAACCGCATGTATTCAGAATAGCGACCAGGCTGCAAAGGAACACCAGGTAGTGGATCAGTTTACATCGGCAGCCAAGTCCATTAGGTACAGATCAAAATTCCAAGGCAGAGAACTTGTCGAAAAGCGCGATCTCCTCGGCTGTTGGTGCTTGGAACATCTCGGCCCAGCGCAACACCGCATCCCATTCTATAGGAGGACTTTCCATGCCCCGGCGTTGAATTCTTTCATAAAGAACCTCTGCCGGCGCGGAAAGATAGTGCAGTTCAACCGCAGCGCCAAGGGCGCGGGCTCCGAGCCGCAGTGTGTCCCGTTCGGATCTTCCCCAAGTACCCCATTCGATAATTACGGTGAGACCAAGCACGAGTAGTTCCTGACTAAACTTCCATTGCAGCGCCTCGATCTTTTCGCGTTTTGCTTCATCGTACAGGTTAACCGAAAGAGCATCCATCCATTCATCGGGAGAAAATCGAATGGCGCGAATCCTGTTTTCCAGCAGCTTGGCGTGTGTAGTCTTACCGGAACCCGGCAAGCCGCACACAATAATCAATCTCGGGCCAGTATCGGATTGTGGCATAGGAAAATTATGTCCTAGAAACTTAGGTGAGATCAGTGGCGGCGCAAATAGCAATTAGCGGAGGGAATGATAGGCAGTACGCTAAACTAAAGAATTCGGGCTGTGGCGCAGCCTGGCTAGCGCGCTTGCTTGGGGTGCAAGAGGTCCCGGGTTCAAATCCCGGCAGCCCGACCAGTTTTTAACCCCCCCTTCCATCTCCTTTCAGTTGTTGTTGAAACCAATCCTTTGCATCGCATTCAAGTACAAGGTCATCGTGGGGCAAGAGCATTGTGGCCGGAAAACACGCTGCCCGCGTTTGACTATGCAATTGCCGTTGGAGTGGATGCGCTGGAACTGGATGTGCTGGCGACGAAAGACAATGTAGTTGTCGTTTCGCACGATCCTGTTCTTAATCCGCCACTTTGCAACGGGCCTCAGCCCAACGCCATCATCCGCAAATTGACTTTGGCGCAGGTAAAACAATGGGATTGTGGGGCGATACAGAACCCGAAGTTTCCGAAACAGCAGACCATTCCGGGAACAAGAATGCCCACGCTTGAGGAAGTGTTCGATCTGGCTGCGAAAGGCAGCTTTCTGTTTAACGTCGAAATAAAAAGCTTTCCCGAACATCCTGAATTAACTCCTGCGCCGGATGAGTTTGCCCGGATGGTGCTTCAAACGATCCGCAGTCATCATTTGGAGCAGCGCGTCATTCTACAATCATTTGATTTTCGTGTTCTTCAGGCGACCAAGCGTATCGCGCCGGAAATCAAGCTGTCCGCGCTTTATGAAGGCGAAGAAAAGGACTTTGTTGCGATTGCTAAGCAAGCCAGCGCAGACTCCATCTCGCCGGAGTTTCGGCTGGTGACGGAGCAACAAGTACAAGCAGCGTATAAAGCCGGGGTGCAGGTCTTAGCTTGGACGGCAAATACGCCGGAAGATTGGGATCGTTTGGTAAAAGCCGGAGTGGACGGAATTATTACAGACGATCCGGCTCCGCTGATTGAACGCTTGAAGACAATGCAGTGAAGTTGTTTCAAGCCATAGGCGGCGTCCAATGGCCCAAAATCTTCAACACTTCCGGCAGTTCCGCGTCTTCGAAAATTCTTTCGCTGCCGTCTTTGAAGATTACTTGCAGGCGCTTCGGCTCCTGCGCTTCGGAATCCAGATAAGTGAACCCGGCAACGTTGTCAACATCAAGATCGATCATGGGCCAATGCTAGCATCGCCATGCCAGCCCAGATACCGAGTTTCACGGTGCGTGTTTGATATAAGCTAAATGACATCTCGTGAAACTAACTGTGTTTTCCATCCTGGCGATTCCAGCTTTGGCGCTGGCCGTCTTTTCGCATCGTTCAACTGCTCAGTCGCAGCCCGAAAACGGCGGCAACGCTAAACAGGAACACGATTATCCCGTGAAGCCCGTTCCGTTTACGGCGGTTCATGTGGATGACCAGTTCTGGGCTCCCCGCATTGAAACCAATCGAGTGGCTACCATTCCAGTGGCATTTGAGCAGTGTGAGCGTACCGGGCGCGTTGAGAATTTTGTTCGCGCAGCGGAAGCTATTCGCGGGCCGATTTCCGATCGCAAACAGCCGGGATATCCGTTTGACGACAGCGATGTTTTCAAGATCATCGAAGGTGCTTCTTACACGCTGAGCGTGCATCCCGATCCGAAGCTGGACGCTTACGTCGATGGCTTGATCGCCAAAATTGCCGCTGCTCAGGAAAAAGACGGTTATCTTTACACCACGCGCTCGATTGATCCCGCGCATCCGCACCCCTGGGCGGGCGCGGAGCGATGGCAGAACGAAGAAGTGTTGAGCCACGAATTGTATAACCTGGGGCATCTTTACGAAGCGGCTGTTGCTCACTACCAGGCCACCGGCAAGCGTAGCCTGCTGGACGTTGCCGTCAGAAGCGCCGATCTGCTGACCCGCACGTTCGGGCCGGGAAAACGGAAAATCTACCCCGGCCATCAGATTACCGAGATGGGCTTGGTGAAGTTGTACCGCGTCACCGGCAACGAGCAGTATCTATCCTTGGCAAAGTTCCTGCTTGATTCGCGCGGCCCGAACGGATCGGCTTACAACCAGGCAAACATGCTGGTTGTGAACCAATCCGAAGCGGAAGGCCATGCGGTACGCGCCACCTATATGTATTCGGGCATGGCGGATGTAGCGGCAATGACGGGTGACAAAGACTACCTGAACGCCATCGACAAAATTTGGGAAAATGTCGTCACTAAAAAGATGTATCTGACCGGCGGCATCGGTTCAGTAGGAGAATATGAAGGGTTCGGCGCAAATTACGAACTGCCTAACATGACCGCTTACAACGAAACTTGCGCTTCGGTCGGCAGCGGTTTCTGGAACGACCGATTGTTCCTGTTGCATGGCGACGCCAAGTACATCGACGTAATGGAACGCACTCTGTACAACGGCCTGATTTCCGGCGTTGCGCTGGACGGCAAGACTTTCTTTTATCCCAATCCGCTGGAATCGAAGGGGCAGCATAAACGCAGTCCGTGGTTTGGCGTGGCCTGCTGCCCGGGCAACATCACCCGATTCATGGCATCTGTGCCCGGCTATGTTTACGCGCAGCAAGGCAACACGCTTTACGTGAACCTGTTTATGGCGAACAAAGCAAACATCGAAATGGATGGCGGGCATAAGCTGACGGTGGTGCAGGAAACGCGCTATCCCTGGAACGGAGCGGTAAAGCTGACGGTAAACCCGGAAGAAGCAAGAACGTTCGCCATCAAAGTGCGGATCCCGGGTTGGGCGCGCGGCGAAGCGGTTCCGGGAGATTTATATTGTTTCAAGGACCATGCCAACACTCCGGCCAGCTTGAAAGTAAACGGCAAGCCGGTAAAGATACAGCTTGAAAAGGGCTACGCCACAATCGAGCGTGAATGGAAAACAGGCGACACGATTGATCTTGATCTGCCCATGCCGGTGCATCACGTTCTGGCTAATTCGCAGGTGGCTGCCGATCAAGGGCGTGTGGCGCTGCAGCGCGGCCCGTTGGTTTATGCGCTGGAATGGCGCGACAACCAGAACGGGCAGGTGCGTAATCTGATGCTCGAAGACAATCAGCGGCTCACAACGGAATGGAAACCGGCGCTGCTGAACGGCGTGGAAGTGATTCATGCCAAAGCCGTTGCTTTCTCTTATGATTCAGCCGGAAAAGTGGAGCAAAAACCGGTCACCGCGACAGCGATTCCGTATTACGCCTGGGCCAATCGGGGCCCGGGCGAAATGGAAGTCTGGATTGCGGATCGGCCCGCAAGCGTGCATCCGCATCCATATCCGACGTTGGCGACCAAGAGCACAGTAACCGTTTCGGGAGATACGGTTACTCCGAATGGAGCCAAAGACCCCCGGATGGTGGCTGATGGCGAAGACCCTGTTTCTTCCAACGACGAAAACGCTTACTTCGATTGGGAACCCAAAAAGGGAACAACGGAATGGATTCAATACACGTTTCCGAGCGCTGCTACGGTTTCGGAAGCGCAAGTGTACTGGTTCGAAGATGCAATCCGAGGCAGGGTGAAAGTTCCCGCAAGCTGGCGCATTCTGTATCGTGATGGCGATGAGTGGAAGCCGGTAAACGCGGGTGACCAATACAGCACAGCAAAAAACACGTACAATCGCGTCACGTTCCAGCCGGTGAAAACAGATGCCTTGCGGCTGGAAGTGAAAATGCAGCCGAACTATTCAACTGGAATTGAAGAATGGAAAGTAAAATAAAAAAGCCGGTGAAACCTCGTCGAAGATTTCACCGGCCTGTTTGTTTCCGCGGTTTACGATTGCGGCAGTTTAAACGCAAACAGATTGTCGCCTGCCCCGATCACTAAATACTGCTGCCCGTTTAATTCATAAGTCATCGGGCCGTTGCTTAAGCTGGAGCCGACGCCGGCATGCCAAAGCACATGGCCGTTTGCCGGGTCATACGCAATGATGTTGCCGGAAGGATCACCGGCAAATAAAAGCTTACCGGCAGTGGTCAGCAAGCCTGATGACGGCCCGCCGTTGCCAGGGTAGCGATGAGTCCAGCGCGGCTTGCCGGTCTTGTAATCAATGGCTTCCAGCGCGCCTTGCGACCAGACACCCTCATCGCGTCCGCCATAGCCTTCCGGTTTTTCGGAAGTATCGGTTAGATAATAAACGCTATACGATTGCGTTGTATTCACGTAAAGAAGTCCGGTTTCGGGATCGAAGCTCGGCGGAAACCAGTTGGTGGCTCCCGTTGCGCTTGGCGCTACCAGAGCTCCATCAGTTTTCGGCTCCTTAGCCGGATTGGAAATCGGCTCGCCCCGCGAATCCACGCCTTTGCTCCAATTGATGTTGATGTATGCCTCGGTTAAGATGTGCTTGCCGTTGGTGCGGTCCAGCACAAAGAAGTAGCCATTGCGCGAAGCCTGGGCCAGCAGCTTGCGCGGCTGCCCATTCACCTCGCCATCAAACAGCACCGGCGTTTGCACCGCGTCCCAATCGTGCGTGTCATGTGGCGAGGGTTGAAAGAACCATTGCATTTTTCCGTTATCGGGATTCAACGCCACAATAGAGCAGGTCCACAAGTCATCGCCTTTGCGGCTCTGCCCCGCGTGAACCGGATTCGGATTGCCAGTTCCCCAGTAAATCAAATTCAGTTCCGGATCGTAGGTTCCCGGCATCCAGGTCATGCCGCCGCCGTGTTCCATTGAATCCTTGCTCGGCCAAGTTTCCGCTCCCGGCTCGCCCGGACGCGGCTCACTGTTCCAATGCCACTGCACTTTTCCGGTTTCCGGGTCGCGCGCTTCCAGATAACCAGGTACATCGAGAGAATCGCCGCCCACGCCCACAATGACGTGGTTGCGAATAATCAAAGGAGCGGGCGTGGAAAAATACTCCTGCGCGAGATCGGCAATCTCGACGCTCCAACGGAATTTGCCGGTTTTGGCTTCGAGCGAAATCAGGTGGTTATCAGGAGTTTCAAAGAAAAGCCAATCGCCGTAGATGCCTACGCCGCGATTGCCGATGTGGATGCCGCCTTTGGTTTCCCATTTGTAATGCCAAAGCTCGCGCCCAGTGCGGGCGTCAACGGCCCAGGCATGATCGGGAAGGGTGAAATAAAGAACGCCGTTCACCACCAAGGGCGTCGCCTTAATCTGCGTACCAAATGGATTGCTTTCGCCGGTGTTGGCGTGGTAAACCCAGGCTAAGCCTAGATTCTTGACGTTATCCGCATTAATCTGCTTAAGCGGGCTGTAACGACGGCCGGAATAATCTCCGTTATAGGTGGGCCAAGTGTCTTTGGGAGGATTCAACAGCTTGGCTTGATCCAGCTCCTGCGCCGGTAAAAAACAAGGCAGCAACAAAGCGGCAGCAATGGTGAAAGCGTGGGTGAACTTCATTTCAGGGTCTCCAGATAAGCGAGAACGTTGTGCATATCCGCATCGGTGTATTGTTTCAATAGTTCGGCATGAGCTTCCAGCGGATCATGAAGCTGAACTTTCACGGCATCCTGGCCGTCCAGTGGATAAGATAGGTGACTGCCGGAATCAGTTGCGAGCGACACATTAAAATCATCAATGGTTTCGAGCGTGCCGGAAACAGTCTGCCCGTCAGGAGTAGTCACAGTCGCTTTTATGGGTGCTGAGCTTGGGCCGGAAGATTCACCACCGTGCGATCTGCCGCGCGGGTACAACAGGCGAGCTTGCAGCGCCACCGGTTCGTATTTACCGGCAATCTTGGCCAGGTCGCCGGTAGGAGAGTGGCAGGTATTACAGCGGCCCGCGCCATTGAAAAACGCTTCGCCGGCTTTGGCATCGCCAGTGACAATGTTCTGAATTTTATATTCCATGCGGTTGGCCGCGGCTTGCGATCTTGATTTCAGATAAGCGGCAATGTCCGAGATCTGCGCCGGGGTCATCGACGGAAAAGCAGGCATGCCTTTTCCGGAACGTCCATGCAGAACGACTGGGCCAATTGTGCTGCCGTTTTCATCGTGTAGCACCAGCACGGAACGGACTAAGTTAGGTCCACTTTCGCCTCCATCGGCATTCGCGCCGTGGCAGAAGCCGCAGGTGGCCACAAAGGTTCTTTTGCCGCGCTCTATCGCTGCCGGGTCCGGCGCATCGCCGATGGCGAGAAACTTGCGGCCCTGATCTGCTCGTCGTTTTTGTTCTTCTTCCGGTCTGGTCGGCTGAGGCGTTTCCTGGCCGGGAGCGGGTTTCTGGCCGTTCGCGCTGGCACCCGTGTTCGCCGGAGCCTGCGCGCCCACAAGAACGGCGGACGAAATTGCCCCGAATAACACTAGGCCGTATAAAGAAAACTTGGATTGAAACTTCATGCTGCTGCTATCCCCATAATCTGCGGTTACTTTTTGGTTATAATTCCATGATAACTACTTTCATTCACCTTTCCTTTGCCGTTTGATGATTTAAAACGCCAGCCGATGGTGAAAATAAAATATACGATGATGAACTGATGGCTGATTGGGAAAAACATGGTGTCCGTATTGTGCGGGCGGGCGAACTCGATCCCAATACCCCGCAAACGCCCGGCATGAGCCGAGCGGCGGCCATCACTCATGCCAGCGCAGGCGCATCAAAACTGTGGGCAGGAACCGTCACGGTAGAGCCCGCCGCGCGAACGGGCGCGCATCACCACGGCGAACTGGAAACCGTGTTGTACATTGTTCGTGGCCGGGCGCGCTTCCGTTGGGGCGATCATCTGGAGTTTGTGGAAGAAGCAGGGCCGGGCGATTTTATCTATGTTCCACCGTATGTTCCGCATCAGGAAATGAATGCCAGGCCCGATGAGCCGGTGAAAGCCGTGGTGGTCCGTAGCGGGCAGGACCCGGTGGTTGTGAACCTGGATATTGAAAGTCCGGAGCCGGTGATTGTGCCGAGCGAATCCGACCCTTTTCACGCCAAGCGCAACGTGACGAAGTGAGTTGGCAGCGTTGTCCCGTCCGTTAATTTGTGCCGTAATTGTGTTGTACCGGGAGCGTGCCGAAGATTCAATTGCAATCCGCTCTTTGCAGCAAGTGTTGGAACGAACAGGCGCGTTAGCTGATCGCTTGTTCATTTGCGTGTACGACAACAGCGCGGAGCCTGCCCTGCTGCCGCCTGATCTTTTTGCGTGCAACTGGGCGAGCTTTCAGCCGCGAAGGAACACCGGTCTGGCCGTGGCTTACAATGCCGCGTTGGACGTGGCCAATCAGCATGACATTGCCTGGCTGCTGCTGCTCGATTCCGATACTGAAGTGACCGCAGATTACCTCGAAAATTGCATTCGTGTCTGCGGCTCCAATGGTGATCGCCGAGTCGCGGCAGTGATTCCGCACATTGTGGAAGGCCATCTCATTCATGCACCGCGCTTCTGCCGGGCGCTGCGCCGTTCCGCGCTGCCGCTTAACACAAGCGGCGTATTTGCTCAGGAGCTGATTGCGATGAACTCCGGTTCCGTGCTGCGCGTTTCCGCGTTGAATGAGATTGGTGGATTTAATCCCGCTTTTTGGCTGGATTACCTGGATTACTGGCTTTTCCGGCGGCTTTATGCCGCAGGATATCGCGTTTATGTTCTGCCGGAAAAACTGGAACACTCGCTCTCGTTTGCTGATCCGGCAGCCCGTATGCCGCTGGAACGCTATCGAAACATGCTCGCAGCCGAAGACTACTTTACGGCCAAGTTCGGTTCTGCATGGGAAAAACTGCGGCTTCGTTTGGTGCTGTTGAAGCGAATGGCAAAGTTTGCGGCAAAGCCGAACAGCAGGCTGCTTTTTCTCGCCACAATGAAACAGTTGTTTTCAACTGCTTCAAAGCCGCCAGTCATCCCGTGATTGGCGGCAGCCTGCTCCGCTCATTTCACTTCCGCAACAATGCTCCCGTAAGGCGACAGCGAAATGGCATCTAAGCCAATTACACTGTTCTGTCCGGTTCCACCATTAACGGCAAGAACGCTGCCCTGTTTGGACGTTCCGCCAAGCGCATTTTTCAACGAAACGACCTGCGGCTCCGCGCTGAAATTACATGCCACTACCACTGTGTCTCCGTTTGAGACCGTTCGTTTCCAGGTGAGGATCTGCTCGTTTCCGCTGTTAAGCATTTCCATGCTGCCGTCATGAATGGCAGGGTTGCTGCGGCGCAGAGCGATCAATTTTTTGTACCAGTTCAGCATCGACTCCGGGTTCTTTGATTCTGCCGCGACGTTCACCTGCTTGTAATCAGCAGCGACCGGCAGCCATGTTTGAGGATTGCTGCTGAATCCCGCTGAAGTGGAATCATCCCACTGCATGGGCGTGCGCTCGCCGTCGCGGCCCTTTTCCTTTGGCCAACCCGTGACGCCGATCGGGTCTTTTACCTGCTCCTTACGGGTCGGCTCTGTAGTAGTCATTCCGATCTCGTCGCCGTAGTACATCAGTGCGGTGGACCTGGTCGTGAAAAGAATCGTGGCAAGCATCTTGTTGATGGCCTGGTCATGCACGCCATCACCGTAGCGTTGAGCAGTACGTGGATTATCGTGATTGTCAAAGACAAACAGTGGTTGATTGCCGTGGATTTTCGTTTCCGCATCGTTGATGCGCTTGCGAAATTCATTGGCATCAAGTTTCGGCTCAAAGCCTACCTGCATATCCATCGGCAACTGCAATTCGTTGTGTTTCGTGCCGCCGTACCATTTGTCCAGCTCTTCCACGTTGGGCAGGTAGGTTTCGCCGATCAGAACACGATTGCCGGGATAAGTGTTCACCATCGCGCGCATGCGTTCAATCACGCCGTGTACTTCCGGCAGATTTTCTTGTAGCTTTGTCATCTGATTAGGGTCGCCAAACTTATTGGTGCCGGAAAGACGTTCTTCGTTTTGCAGCGAAGGATCTTCAAAAAGCGTGGGCACCGCGTCCAAACGGAATCCGGCAACGCCGCGATCCAGCCAGAAGCGCAGCATATTAAACATGGCGTGTTCCACATCCGGGTTCCGCCAGTTCAAGTCCGGCTGTTGAATGTAAAAGTAATGGTAGTAATATTGATTCCTGGCCGGGGTGAACTGCCAAGCGGAGTGGCCGAAGGTACTCAGCCAATTATTGGGCGGTTGGCCGGGACCTTTCCCATCGCGCCACATGTACCAGTCGCTCTTAGGGTTGGTGCGGGAGCTTGCGGATTCAATAAACCAGGGATGCTTATCGGAAGTGTGATTCATCACCGCATCCATCACAATTCCGATGTTTCGCCTTTTGGCTTCAGCCAGAAGCCGGTCAAAATCGGCCAGCGTGCCGTACTGCGGATCGATGTTCTGATAATCGGAAATATCGTAGCCAAAATCCACCTGCGGAGACGGATAAATCGGCGCAATCCAGATCGCATCTATGCCAAGTTCTTTCAGATAATCAAGCCGCTGCGTGATGCCGTTCAGGTCGCCCGTGCCGTCCCCGTTTGAATCCTGAAAGCTGCGAGGGTAAACCTCGTAGATCACAGCATGTTTCCACCAAAGCTCGGCAGTTGTGTCCGGTGTTTGAGCGTAGCTCAGATTCTGCGGCAGCAAACAGAACATCCATGCGAAACAGCCGATCACGAATCCTTTTCGGACCTTTAGACTAACCATGCCAATCTCCTTTAAAACCCGGTTGGTACGATATGGGTCACTTTTACGCTCGATGTGGTTTCAGAAATTCTCAGCCTGGTCGTTCAACCTGCTCCGTTCTCAACCAACATCCAACTTGACGAACTCTACGCTTCTGGTCTACCATATTGTTCTAACGAAGCGGAGTTCTCTATGTGGATCACTCACCAAATCCAAAGGCCGTCAACTGTCGCCAGCGCCACAGTTACGGTTTCTAATTTGTTGGTGCGTGGTCGCGTTTCGGATCAACTCTCCATTGTCAGCTTTGTCGATTAAGCCGCGCCTCGCGTTTCTCGTTAGTTGACTACACACAGCGAACAGCCCTGCTTGGGCCAGCCCACACTGTGTAAGCCATTGTTCACAAAACTTGAAAGTCCCCGTTGCTTTCAAAGGAGTGTCGTATGTTTACGAAATTTATTCAAGTGCAAGACCATCATCGTGTTCTGGTGGTGAAAAACGATCGGTTTCACTGCATTCTGAAACCCGGCAGTCACCTTATGTTTGTGCGCCCGTTTGTAACTATGGAAACGGAAGTTCATCCTACGCGCCGTCTGGTTTTCAACAGCCGATGGGCTGACCATATCTGCCGGAATTGTCCCGAAGTGGTGAAAGCGCATTTCCAAATCGTGGAAACTGACGATTCGCAGGTAGGGATGATCTATGTCAACAACAGTTTGCATCAGGTCTTGTTGCCCGGAAAACGCTTATTATTTTGGAAAGATGTGGCAGACATCCACATGGAGCTAATCAATGTTGTGGAAAGTCCGGTGATTTCCGATTCCATGTTGACGACGTTTGAAAACAAACAAAATAAGGTTGTTTTCACCAACGCTGCGGATGATTCTTCCTCCTCGCTTCTGTTGGAAGAATTGTTTGAACAAAGCACCAGCCGAATCAAGGGTAGAAATTGAAGCCGGGCAAGCGGGTAGTATGCAGAAACGCTTGCCCGCTTTCTCAAACAAAATGCGCGCCGGACGCGGTTGTTTGGTTGCCTCCTGTTATCTTTGAAAATCCGCATCGCATTATTATGCTTCGGTTTTGTTTACTCGTCCTTTTCGTTTCTCTTCCCGGCAACTCTGCCGAGATTGTTGTTCCTGATTCGGTTCTGCAAGGCAACGTTCTGCGCATCACTTCCGCTGACCCGAACGCGGCCACGGCTATCCTTGAAAAACGCACGGTGAAGCTGTTCCGGCAAACTGATGGCGAACTGCTCGGTTTAATGCCAATACCGGCCAATCACAATACAGGAACTTTTACGCTGGAAGTTCATGACTTGAAGAATCAACTGTTGTTGAATCATCGCATCCAGGTAATTGACGCGCATTATCCGGTGCAGGACATTCATCTCAGTCCAGCTAAACAAAGCCTGCGCGCCACTCCCGCGGAACGGCAAGCCGTGGATAAACTACGAAACACGGTAACAAACCGGCGCTACTGGACCGAGCCTTTTTTAGCGCCTACTAAAAACTGCGTGAATTCTCCTTACGGAGTGGCGCGTTATTGGAACGGCAAGCCAACCGGGGCCGCTCATTTGGGTCTCGATCTCCGCTCGCCTGCTGGTACTCCCATTCGCGCCGCCGCCGCCGGAACGGTGCAGATTGCGCAGTTCTTCAAATTAGGGGGGCGCACCGTGGGCATTGATCACGGCCAGGGCGTTACGTCTTTTTACCTTCACATGTCCCGCATTGTGGCGAAGGAGGGCGCAATCGTAAAGCGAGGCCAGGTGATCGGATATGTAGGCGCGACTGGACGCGCGACCGGACCGCATCTGCATTGGCAAATCGATGTGAACGGCGTTTCCGTCAATCCCATGCCGTGGGTCGGTAGCATTCCCCCTTGCAGCCAGTAGTCGGATTTAGCGTTCCAAACGTAAACCATCAATCGCCTGGTAAGTTTTGCTAACGGTCCAGGTATGTGTTCCCAGTAATCCGGCCTGCCAGTCGGGAAGGATGGTTTGGATGAGCTCTTCCGCGTACTCGGTTCTGCTCAGGGTCGTGATCCGGTTTAGGGTGATGGCATAGCCGTCGCGCACCGCACAGTCCTGCGCTGGCCGGATTAATTGGCCGTTGTGGTGGAACAATGCGCCTGCCCCGCGCGCGCGTCGACAATCGGAGCAGATCGGGTTGCGCGGATGGTAATGCCAGGTTCCGTTTAACTGGTCTGCGTAGAAGAGTAGAGTTTCCAGGCCGGGTTCTTCGGTGCTGGTGAAAAAATACCAGGTGTTGTCGGCGTAAAAAGGCGTAGTGTTCACTAACGGAAGCCCTTCCACTAAGTTGGTGGCGTGTTCCCATTGGGCGGGGAATTGTTTTGCGCGGTAAAGCGGAATGGTGAACTTCGACGGATTTTCTGCTAGCAAGTAGATTGCGCCCTGATGCCTGAAAATAATCGGATATCCAAGGCCGTTTTCTTCCAGAACAACGAACGGTTTGCCAAGTTGAAAGTTCTCCCCAATTTCCAGAGCCGAAATTCTTCCTGGTGCTCCATCTCGCATTGTTTCTTTAAAAAACAGAAATGTCTGGTTCTCATGGTCAAACAGAAACGGTTCGCTGTACTCGCTCCCGTTGGGCGCTGGAACTTCCTGGAAAGCGTGTTTTTCCTTCAGCATCAGTTCCGATCCAGGATTTTCTTCGATTCCAATAAACCATCTCGGTGTCAGATGTTGTTGAACCCGGTTTTTCAGCTTTTGTCTGATTCTTGCTGTTTCCGCTTTCCACCGCCGCGCTTTGCGGAGTGGCTGCGCCTGCTGATTCAGGAGTATGGTTTTACCTGATGGCAACTGGTCGGAAACAGTATTCAGCAGCGCGCGAAACAAAAGCGGAGCGGCCATCCAGGTAGGTTGTTCCGCGTTTTGGGCAAGGTTCCATTCCGGCCGCGCAGGTGCCTGGTGCAATCCGATCACTTCGCCTTCCGCAAAACAGCCGACGTGTTTAATTAAGAAGATTTCGTTTAATTGTTGGCTTTCATCTGGTTCCTGCCAGTACGGAGGATAAACCAGCGGTTCCATTGGGTTGTGGAGCCGGAACTGCCAAACTCCTTGTTGAGCCAGACCACTGCAATTTCCTACGAGCGAAAGATAATCAAGCCATAACAAAACATCCAGATTGCGTTTAGCCATTTTCGCTCGTACGGACTCTGTAAATCCGCTGCCTGGCTCGTAATCGGCATCCACAAAACAGCAAGCCGGCTTAACCGCAATCGGCACTTCCGCCAAAGCGGAATCTTCGGAGTAATTCACCTTTTGGAGCCATTCCGGTTGTTCCATACCCTTTAGTTTGTAAACAACGTCCAGCTTAATGGCCGGTTCAGCGATCATCAGGTTCAATAAGCGCGCTATCCACTGCGGCGCGCGATCGGTGCGCCGCATCATGATGCCGAGCTTTAACTCCCCTTGAATGGCGCGAAAGCCGCGCCAGATATGCGCATCAACATCAGGCGGGTAAGAGGACGGAGCAACGGCCATAAGGGAATGGTTTCAGTATAAAAACTGAAACCGGAGCGCGATACTCCCGCCGACATTTCTATGATGAAATTATGCCCGACGAACAGACTGCAACATCTACTAAAGTAATAATGAATACCTTAAGTGCCGAGCCTTACGATGCGCTGCTAGTGGTTTCGTTCGGCGGCCCTGAACAGCCGGATGACGTGATGCCGTTTCTGGAAAATGTGACGCGGGGCCGTAACATTCCTCGTGAACGCCTGCTCGAAGTAGCAGAGCATTACTACCACTTTGGCGGCAAAAGCCCGATTAATGACCAGAACCGCGCGCTGATTGACGCGCTGCGAAAAGAATTGGAAGAGAACGGGATGAACCTGCCGATCTACTGGGGAAACCGGAACTGGAAGCCGTTTTTATCCGATGCTCTCCGCGAAATGGAAGGCGACGGCGTGCGTCATGCCTTAGCATTTATGACTTCTGCTTACAGCTCTTATTCCGGCTGCCGCCAGTACCGTGAAAACGTGTTGTCTGCCCAGGAACTGGTAGGCGCGGGCGCGCCGAAGGTAGACAAACTGCGTGTTTTTTATAATCACCCCCATTTTATTGAGCCTTCCGCCGAACGGCTGCAGCAAGCTTTAAATCGCTTCCCCTCGGAAGAAAAAGTGTACGTGATCTTTACTGCCCACAGCATTCCAATGTCGATGGCAGAAACCAGCGACTACCAGAAGCAGTTAGAAGAAACAGCGCGTTTAGTGGCGGAAAGCTGCGGCGTGAAGTATTGGAAGCTGGTGTTTCAAAGCCGCAGCGGCGGCCCCGGACAGCCGTGGCTGGAGCCGGACGTGCTCGACTACCTGCGCAGCGTTTCCGATTTAGGCGTCCGCAATGTGGTGGTTGCGCCAATCGGTTTTATCTCCGACCACATGGAGGTGTTATTCGATCTGGATATAGAAGCCAAAGACTTGGCGATTGAACTAGGTATGACGCTCGTGCGGGCGCAAACCGTGGGAACACACCCCATATTTATCCGCATGATCCGCGAGTTGATTGAAGAACGAATGGACCCGGCCCAACCCAAACTGGCTATAGGCCGGTTTAGCGCGAATCACGATGTCTGCCCCGCCGGTTGTTGTCCGGTTCCAATGCGAATGCCGACCCGCTCGCAAACGGCACGATAAAACGTCGCCTGTGCTGGATAGTGCTAAAGATGACTGCTGAAAATTCTGTTTCCCTTCATGTTCGTGAAGGAAGCAGGCCGAGGCGCTTGCCGATCAGTCGGTCGAGAAGTCGCTTCGGAAGGCGCATGGGGAAGGTCCAGTTCTTGAATTTCTGCTGAACAACAGCATAAACAACTTTAGGTTTTCGAATAGTTAAAGCCGTGTGGACTGCCTCGCCAATCACCCGTGGCGGAAAACCTTTGCGGCCTTCTGCAATAAACATTTTGGCGAAGTGATCGAGGCTTACTTCATAATCGGTGCCACGATAAGTTTCGAAATTTTCTGCTTCTGCTTTATCCAATATTGGAGTATTGACGTAGCCAGGTTCTATAACAATGACATCAATCCCGTAAAGCATAAGTTCACGGCGAAGCGATTCAGACATCCCTTCCAAGCCATGTTTCGATGCGGCGTAAGCACCCAGAAAGGGAGCCCCCATTTTTCCTCCCACCGAGCTGATGTTAACAATGCGCCCGGGGCCGCCTTCTCGCGCGCGGTCAGTCCCTAATAACTTTGCAAAGGCTTGAGTCACCAGCAAAGGGGCAACGAGATTTACTTCGAGTTGCCGGCGAAGCTCAGCCAATGGCAGATGAAGAAGCGGGCCAGCCACAGCAATCCCGGCATTGTTGACGAGGCCGGTAAGGTTTGACTGCCCAAGCTGTTCCCGCACTTGATCGGCAGCCCGCGCTACTGCCGGTTGATCGGTAACATCCATCAGCAGCGGCGTGAATGCGGCCCCAAACTCGGATTGTAAACGGTCCGCATCAACCTGTTTACGGACCGTGCCAAATACCTTAAAACCCTTCCGGATGAGCACTCCTGCGATGCCCCAGCCTATGCCCGTGGAAGCTCCTGTCACTACAACCGATTTTGCATTCATGCGTTTTCTCGCTTTCTGCCGATGCTATACGATGTATATCTTGATAATGTACACTGTACACTTATGAAAGCCAGTCTGTCAAGATGTACAGTGTTCTTCTATGCCCTTTCCAGCAAAAACGGATCGACAAACCATCCTTGCGACAGCTATGGATCAGGTTTCGCGCGAGGGAATTAACGAGCTTGCGATACGGAGCGTAGCTGCGGCCCTCGGCTTAGCTCCCAATGCGCTGTACCGGTATTTTCCTAACCTAGCCGCCCTGCAAGCTGCTCTCGCGGAAGAAAGCCGCCGCCTTCTGCTGCAAGCACTCCGTAAAGCAGCAGGAAAAAAATCCCCTGAAGAAGCAATTCGAAGCATTGCGCGAGCCTATCTGCGGTTTGCGCGAGAACAGCCTCATGTGTTCTCCCTTACGCTGATGCCGTCCACTGTCGAAACGGAAACCGAAGGCGAGGCGGCGCATGTACAATCCTGGCGCTTTGTGCTGGAACACGTTTCTCGTCTTTACGGTGAGGAAAAAGCTCCGGAATCGGCAGTAGCGCTATGGGCGTTTCTGCACGGCATGACGGCACTGGAAGCGGCGCGGGTCTTTGGGGAGCGAAAGCCGGTCAGCAGCTTTGAATTTGGATTGCGGATGTGGATCAAAGCAGCTTCAGCAGGAACAAGCTAAATAATAGGCTCGCCGACAGTAGCACGCAACATTAATTTGCTGCTTTGGATTATCCAAAGGAACGTGATATGCTTCTATGCAATGTCCAAGGGAACAGTTTCGCCGTCTAAGAAGTCCGAAGTTCTGCAGGGCACGCTCGATTTGATGATTCTCAAAACGCTGGATGTGATGGGGCCTTTGCACGGCTACGGCATCGCCCGCCGCATCGAGCAATTGAGCGAAGATGTGTTGCAGTTGAACGAAGGCACCGTTTATACCTCGCTGCTGCGCCTGCAACAACAGAACTGGATTGAAGCCAGTTGGGGCGCTTCGGAAAATAACCGTCGCGCCAAATTTTATTCAATTACCCGAAGCGGACGCCGTCAGCTTGTGGAAGAAACCGAAAACTGGGAGCGCATCTCCGGCGTTATTGGAAAAGTTCTTCTGCAGGCAGCGGGAGAAAAATGAAACACCTGCGCCAAACCGTCAAAGAACAAGTCGCCCGTATGCGCGGATCTTTTTATCGCCGTGATTTCGATCAAAACATTGATGAGGAATTCGAAACACATCTCGCATTATTGACGGAGCGTTTCATCGCGCAAGGCTTCAGCCCTGAAGAAGCCCGCTACGCGGCAAAGCGCCAGTTTGGAGGCACAATGCAAGTAAAAAACGCAGTTCGCGACCACAGCCGGTTTCAGCC
>CAXTWH010000066.1:25587-27495 GCA_964247975.1 uncultured Bryobacteraceae bacterium
TTTCCGGCAATTATTTCCCGCTGCTTGGCATCCGGCCCGCCGCCGGACGCTTGTTTAATGCGAGCGACGATCTCCGTTCGGGAGCAGGACCTGTAGTCGTGTTGAGCTATGCGTACTGGCAAAACCGATTCGCGGGAAACCGGCGCGTTATCGGCAGCCGAATTCTGGTGAACAATTATCCGCTCACCATTATCGGCGTCGCGCAGCCGGGGTTCAGCGGCCTCGAACCGGGCCTGCCCACTCAACTCTTCGTGCCCGTGACGATGACGCCGCAAGTATTCCCCAATATGGATTTCACGCAGATGTTCGATTCGCGACTGCGTTGGCTGAACGTTTACGGGCGGTTGAAGCCCGGCGTCACGCAAGAGCGCGCGAAGGCCGCGTTACAGCCTTTATTCCATCAGATTCTCGAAAAAGAAGTTCTGGAACCGGCATTTGGCCGGGCTACTCCCTACATTCGCGCGCACTTTCTGCGCATGTGGATGGAAGTGCTGCCCGGCAGTCAGGGAAACCAAGAATTGCGGCGTCAATATCAGAAGCCGCTGACATTGCTGATGGGCGTGACCGGCTTTGTTCTGCTGATCGCCAGCGCGAATCTAGCAAGCCTATTGGCAGCCCGGGCCGCCAGCCGCCGGCGCGAAATCGCAATTCGACTCGCCCTCGGTTCCAGCCGCAACCGTATCGTTCGTCGATTGTTAACCGAAAGCCTGCTGCTGGCCGTGATCGGCGGTTTTGCCGGTATTGCGTTAGCCGTGGTGATGGTGAAAGGATTACTGGCCTTCCTGCCGAACACCGAATCAGGCTATTTGATTTCCAGTTCTCCCGATCTGCCTATGCTGTGCTTTGCGCTCGCTCTTTCGCTATTCACCGGACTTCTTTTCGGCTCCGCGCCCGCGCTGCAAGCGGTTTACCCGAATATCGCGGAGACTTTGAAAGCGACGGCTGCCAATGTTTCCGGCAGCAGCGGCCAGATTTTGTTCCGCAAGCTTTTGGTGACTGCCCAGATTACGCTGGCGCTGCTTCTGGTGATCGGCGCCAATTTGTTCATTCGCAGCTTGAAAAATCTTCGTTCCGTCAACCCCGGCTTCGAAACCCGAAGCCTTGTGCAATTCGACGTGGGTGTAGATTCTGTCGGTTACGATCAGCCGCGTTCTCGCGCTTTCTACGACGCGCTGGAAACTCGTCTGCGAGCGCTGCCGGGCGTGGATGCAGTCGGGTACGCGGACCAAGCGGTGCTTGGTCAGGGTGATTGGGAGAGTGGCATTACCGTTGCCGGCCATGAAGACAAGCCCGGAGAAGATCGACTGTCTCACATCAATCGAGTGAGCGGCAGTTATTTTGAAACATTGGGTATCCGCCTTCTTTCCGGCCGTGTTTTCAAATCGAGTGACACCGTGGACGGACCCAAAGTTGTGGTTGTAAATGAAAGCTTTGCCCGGCACTATTTTGGCGACCGGCCCGCCGTCGGCCACCGCATCGGCAGAGGAGCCGATCCCAATACGCCGACCGATATGGAGATTGTCGGCGTGGTGAACGATACAAGCTACGAGGACCTGAAACAAAAAGCGCCGCGCCAGGTTTATCTGTGCGGAAGGCAAGGCCGCCAGTTCGGACACACAGTTTACCTGAAAGCAAAAGCCGATGGACAAAGCATTCTGGCGAGCGCACAACGGGCTGTCCACGAAATAGAACCCCAAGCGCCTGTTATGAATATGAAAACCGTCGAGCAGCAGGTGGAAGAATCGCTTGCTACCGAGCGCATGATTGCCACTCTTTCAACCGGTTTCAGTTTGCTGGCAACCGCGCTTTCCGTTCTTGGTCTTTACGGCGTGATGGCTTACATGGTGGCTCAACGGGCGCGCGAGATCGGCATCCGTGTTGCGCTAGGGGCCATATTTAGGAATGTGA
>CAXTWH010000067.1:0-27364 GCA_964247975.1 uncultured Bryobacteraceae bacterium
TCGCCGAAGCACAACGAAACGGCATACTGAATGACGATCTCGATCCAGCGAAGCTCGTCTTTCTACTGATCGGTCTGGCTGCATGGTGGTTCGCCGTACCCCAGTTAGCGCGCATGGTCACAGGCTCAAACGGCAACGCTTCAATGGAGCGAGACCATCGTCGTGCTTCTGTTGTGAGCGCTGCCCGGCAACTGGCGTCGCCCCAGCCATAAGAAGCGGCTGCCCGAAATGGCCGGAAGATGCCGTCGAGAGATGGTGCGAAGGGCCGCTGCGCCTTCCGCGCTTCGGATCAATGCATCTTCGCGAGCTGTCGGAGCATACGTCCTTACCAACGCATTGGCGGGATTGGCTGCGCTCATCGTTGAGCGCGCTAGCATACGGATCAAATTAGGGCGGAGGCACCTAAAATCTGAGAGCTTACCCCGGCGCTTACCACCTACTACGGATTTTATGTGCCTCCGTCCCAATTATCCCTCTCACTTTTCAGCGGGAATTTTAGTTGTCGTCAATCGAGTGTTTTTATTTTCGTCGATCACGAGTGCCTGAACCGGAGTGCCTACGCCTAAAAGTAATTCGCAATTGGACGCCTGCTGGGCGGATCGTCGCTTGGCATGCACCGGTTGCCAACAAACGCACACTCAGGGCCGTTTCCTGGGCCACATCCAAGCCTGCCAGACGATAAGTAGCGAGACGGCAATCTCGATCAAGCCCAAAAACATGTAGTAGCGCCAGGTGCCTAAGATCGCAAGAACGACAATCAGCGCGTACCCAGCACCGAGCAGCACATTTGTCCAGCGATTCACTCCTGCAGGGAGAATCAGGCATAGCGAGCCCATGAGGCTCGGAATGGCCATGAGTGCTGACATACCGAGCAAGCCACCCTGAGACACAGTACCGAGACCCGTTCTGCCTGCGAGCATCTGCTGTAATTTTCCGGGTTGGTACAGCTCAAAGTAATCGCCGTAGACATATAGGAACATCAGAGACGACCAAAGAGCGAACAGCTTGAGTCTGACATGAACCTTGATATCTTCGAACACCGAGTTTACGATCTGGTTTTTCACGCGAGCCGTCTCCGAGTTCCTATTTTCGCAACGCGCGTTGTGAAAGGTTCATATCGTGGTAGCTCCGCCCCGACGGCGATGTATTTACCAATCTTTTCTCATCCGCTATAAAGTGAGTTTCCAAGTAAATTGCCTCGTGATCTCATAGTCCTTCAGCCCTCCTTCGGTTCAAGCCCGATCTTATGATTAACTGCGGAGCGAAACCGCTACTTGCAGCCGAGATATTGTTCTGTCGTCTGGACACTGATATGGCCTAACAAGAATTGAATTTGTTCCAGCTCTCCTCCTGCCACATGACATAAGCGGCTCAAATCCGGGACGGAGGCACCTAAAATCTGAGAACTTAACCCGGTGCTTACCACCGATACGGATTTTATGTGCTTCCGTCCCAATTATGGGCCAAAATGCATAAAGGACAAGAGATGACGAACAACAAGGTGTTGGGCATGTGGCGGCCAGAGACAATCCGGGCAACTGTTAACGGAAACACAGTTGAGCCATTTGGTCCGACTCCTACAGGGCTGCTTTGCTTTCACGAGAGCCTCCACTTTGTGGAGTTAATGTCAGACCCCGATGTTCCCAGGTTCGCTGGAGGGGTGCGCGAGGGTGGTACAGCCGAAGAAGACAAGGCGGCTGTAATTGGTAATCTTGCGCTTTTCGGAACCTATACGGTTGATGAAGACGGCAACTTTACCGGCAACGTGGTGCAGGGCTGTAACTTTCCGAACTGGATTGGAGATCAGCGGGACTCCGAGCAACTGAAAGAGATCGTGGACGGTGATCACATGACGGAAATCTTTCAGAGTGGCGAGGTTCGCGTTGAAATTCACTGGGCCCGAGTTGTCGCCTGATAATAGAGGAACGGGCATCTTCAGGGCGAGTCGGGGTCAAAGACCTCATTGCCCAATTTGGGAGATCCGGGACAGTTACCGAACTGCGCCGTACGATGAGGCAGGGAGCCTGTCATTGCTCCTGCCGAAACAGTACGAACGCTGGAACAGTGTGCCGGAGCCAAACTCCAGTTTGCACCGTCTGGTCGCCCACAGCTTAGAAGGCGTACCGGAGATTTCTGAAGCGCCTCGGATTTTATGTTCCTCCATCCACGAATTTCGGACGAAAACTGCTTCAGGTACTTTTGAAACCTATTCATCCTAGCTAAACAGGTTCTTACAAATGACACGAGGAAAAGCAGGTAGCACTCTGCTCGATCCTTTGCCCCCACTGTCCGTTTCTGGGACTCCCAAACCCGCTAACGAACACAGTTCAACAATTTTATAAAAATAATTGTTTTAAAATCAGCAACTTAGATTGGTAATTGATTTGCATTCCACAAACCATCAGTTCTAATAAGAAAGCTTGGAAAAACCCATGACCCTGTTTCAGGATCTGCCCTACGCCGTTCGCCAGTTGCGAAAAAATCCCTGGTTCAGCTTAGCCGTAATTGCCACCTTGGCCCTCACGGTGGGCTTAGCAACTACCGTTTTCAGCGTCATCGACGCAGTACTCATCCGTCCTCTGCCGTACCATCAGCCGGATCGTCTATTCTCATTAGCAACCCGTTCGCCGGAAGGTTACCAACAGCCTGCTTCTTACCCGGAATATCTCGACTGGCGGCGCGACACCCATTCCTTTGCCGCTTTAACTGCTTACAACAGTTTCGCCAGTGTCAATTTCGAAGCTCCCGGCGGGCCGGTGGCGCTGCATTCCGTAGGGGCCACCGATAACTTCTTCGACGTGTTCGAAGTAAAACCGCTGCTGGGCCGTACTTTCAACCCTGGCGAGGATCTGCCGGGCCGCAACTTTGTCACCGTATTGAGCTACGAAGTCTGGCAGCAGTTCTTCAGCGGCAGTTCCCAGGTACTGGGGACCAAGGTGAAACTGAACGGCCACCCTTACACCGTTATCGGCGTGATGCCCGCCGGATTTCGGTTCCCCATTAATCGCGTGAACGCCGTTTACATTCCCTTGAACATGACCAAACAACAGCGGGAAGGGCGCGGCAACCATTGGCTGCCGACCGTGGCTCGCTTGAAAGATGGCTTTAGCCCTGCCGAAGCCCAAGCCGACTTCAGCCGCGTTCTCACTAATTTAGGCCGTATTTATCCCGACAGCAAAGGAAGAACAGCAAAACTCGTTGATCTTCTCACCTTCACGGTCGGCAATGCTTCCGCCGCGCTTCGATTGTTGTTATACGCGGTGGTAGCGTTGGTTGCTATCGGCTGCGTCAATGTGGCCGGTCTTTTGTTAGCTCGCGGCGTTCGTTTGCAACGCGAAATCGCCGTGCGCTCCGCCCTGGGTGCCGGACGTGCGCAGCTCATCAGCCAGGCTTTAGCGGAGTCGATTCTTTACGCCGTTTTCGGCACTGCGGCCGGAATCATCCTGTCTTATGGCTTGTTATGGGCCACCCGCCTGCTGCTGGTGAACTCCTTGCAGCGAGGCGCGGAAATTACTCTAAACATTGAAGTTCTGTTAATGGCTTTGTTTGTCGCCGTGCTTGCCGGCTTGTTAGCCGGGCTGATTCCGGCGCTTCGGCTTTCGCGGCCTTCCATCAGTTTACTGCTCCGTTCCGGCGTCCGCACCGGTGCCGACCGGGGCCAGTATCGCTTACGTACTCTTTTCGTGGTGACGCAGTTTGCTTTGGCTCTGGTGCTGGTGGTGACGGCGGGACTGCTGCTGCGCGCTTTGTCCGGCCTGCGCAATAGCAATCTGGGTTTCAGCCCTGACCACATGCTTACCGCTGAAATTGACTTATCAGCAGGCCGCTACCAAAACCTGGATATGTATACCGATTTCTACCATCCCCTGCTCGAACGAGTACAATCTCTGCCGGGCGTTCAAGCTGCTGGCCTGATTCAACTGATTCCCATTCAAAGCTATGGTTGGAACAGCGACATTGAAATTGTGGGGCAGCCGCCCCCGCCGCCGAATCAGGAGCGGTTGGCCGAGTTTCGCATTGTGACTCCGGGCTACTACGCTGCGTTTAGGCAACAGTTGTTGAAAGGCCGCCTGCTTGATGAAAAGTTCGATACCCCGAACTCTGCCCGCGTCACCGTCGTGAACGAAGCCTTTGTGAAAAAGTTTTTCCCGAACGGCGAAGATCCCATTGGAAAGCAGTTGAAAGACGGCGAGGACTCCGTAACTATCGTTGGCATTGTCCGCGACATCCGCCAGAATCTTTACCAACCCGCGCTCGCGGAAACCGATTACCCGATTTCGCAGATTCCGCCCAATCTTCGGAACACCTTGTTAACTTTCAGCCATCTGGCTATTCGAACACAAGGCAACCCGACCTCGATTACCAGCTCATTGCGACAGGTGTTTCACGAAATCGATCCCACGCTTCCCTTCCGTACCCCGGAAACCCTGCGTGACATTATCGCGGAATCCCTTACTTTTGAACGGCTGGAAAATTGGCTTTTCGGCACTTTTGCCGCGTTATCTGCTTTGTTGGCTTTGATTGGTCTTTACGGCTTGATCAGCCACGAAGTAGAAACTTCCACCCGCGACATTGGCGTTCGCATGGCGCTCGGCGCAAATCGGCTCAACATCTTCAGTTGGGTGTACCGGCGCGTTGGGTTCATGCTGGCTGGAGGTCTGCTGGTAGGGCTGTTTCTGACGTGGATGTCCGGGCAACTCATCGCCGCAGTCGTAAATGTCCGTTTGGAACACGAAGTCTGGCCGGTAATGGTTCTGGCAGTAATGCTTCTGGCCGCCGGCCTGTTGGCTTCGTTTGTTCCGGCTCGCCGCGCCGCTACAGTGGAGCCGATGGAAAGCCTGCGCAGCGAATAATCAATTTCAGGTTCGGGAAGAACTGATTGGCTTCGTTTGTTCTGGTTGTAGGGCAGGAATTCCCAGAGCTTGGCTGATCTGCTGATGCACCAAAGCCGTAATCTCCTGCCGGTTCTTCATTGTTCGACCGGTAATGGAAATCGGCGGCAGAATTTTCAGCGTTACCCGGCCTGTCCTTGGCGTGCCTGACCCGAACGGCAGAACGTGTTCGGTTCCGCTCAGCGCCATTGGAATGATGGGAACTCCGGCACGGATCGCAATGTAGGCCGCGCCGTCTTTAAAAGGCGCAAGTTTGGCGTCCGGCGATCTGCCGCCTTCTGGAAAAATTAGCAGCGATATGTTCTTTGTCTTAATCGCTTCTGCCGCTTGTTGCAGAGTTTTTACTGATCCGCGAGCGTCTTCAAGCGGCACCGGAATATGGCCTGCTTGTTTCAAATGTGTGCCTAAGAAAGGAATCTGAAACAATCCGCGTTTTGCCAGAAAGCGGAACCGCACCGGAATGGTCGACAAAATCACCGGAGTATCCATGTAACTCAGGTGGTTGGCCGCAATCACATAGCTTTGGTTTGGATCGAGGTGTTCCAGGCCCTGCACCTGAACACGCGCTCCAACCACCCGCAGCATCAGTTTTGCCCAAACGCGGGCCACGTCGATAGCTTTGTTGCCGCTCGGGTCAACCAGCGACACAACAATGCTGATCGTGCCGAAGCCGATGGTGGACAGAATAATCCAGGGGTCGGAAAACAGGTAAGCGCGTAGACGTTCAATCAATCGTCTATTGTAGTCAACCCCTGGTTTGTTCTCAGCTTGCCAGCTCCAGTTCGATCTGGCGTTTTTCCGCGTTCAGGTTCGTAATGCGGAAACTTCGCATCTGGCCTTCGCGCAGCAGGTCAGCTTTTTCGCTGACCACCGGACCCTGCTTCCAGCGATTGGCGAGCATCGCGCTCAGTGCCGACACGTCCGAGGTTTTTTCTCCGCCGCCGCTCGAAGCTTTCTCTTCCTTCTGCTTCAGTTGAAGATTAGCTAAAACGCCTTCGGCCAGCTCGATCTTCGCGCGATTGCCATGCACTTCCGCCACGCGCCCGGTAACGGTTTCGCCGGTCTTATGTTCCGCAATATACAGGTCGGATTTAGTCGGCTCAAGCTGTCGCATCCCTAAACGAATGCGGCGCTTTTCACGATCCATTTCCAACACCACAGCTCGCACGGCTTGGCCTTTTGCTAAAGCTTCTCGCGGATGCTCCAGGCGCTTCTCATTCGTTATATCCGAAATGTGGATCATGCCTTCAATGCCGTCGCCCAAATCCACAAAAGCGCCGAACGGAGCAACGTTGCTGATTGTTCCTTCAACGGTCGAACCCACCGGATGCTTCTGCGGCAGGTTCTCCCAAGGATCGCCGATGGCCTGCTTCAAGCCAAGCGCAATCCGCTTTTCAGCAGCGTTGATTTGCAGCACAACCGCTTCCACCCGGTCGCCTGCTTTCACCACATCGCTTGGCTTGCGCACTCGCTTATCCCAAGCCATTTCCGATAAGTGAATCAAACCGTCCACGCCGGGCAGCAGTTCCACGAAAGCGCCGAAGTCGGTTAATCGTGAAACTGTTCCAGTCACGCGGTCGCCTTGATGAAAAGTGCGGCTCGCCACCGTCCAAGGGTCATCCTGCAACTGCTTAAGGCCAAGCGAAATCTTTTTGGTGTTCGGATCGACTTTCAGAATCTTAACAGTCAGATCGTCTCCCGGCTTCACCACATCGCTTGCTTTCGCTATCCGGTTCCAGGACATGTCCGCGATGTGCAGCAGACCGTCCACGCCGCCGATATCAACGAAAGCGCCGAAATCCATCACGTTGCGAACCTTGCCTGGAACAATCGCGCCTTCCTGAACGGAAGCAAACACTTCCTGCTTCTTGCGGGTTTGTTCTTCTTCAAGCACCACGCGCCGGTCCACCACCACGTCCTCTTTGGCGGTGTCGAGCTTGGTGATGCGGCACTGGATTTCCTGCCCGACCAGATTGGGCATTTCGCTCATCTCGCGCACGCCGCTGCGGGAAGCAGGCATGAAAGCAGGCACGCCGACATCAACGCGAAAGCCGCCTTTTACCTGTTCCGATACAGTACCGGCAATCGTGCGCTTATCGGCAAAAGCCTGTTCCAAGCCGCTCCAGTCTTTGGGGCGTTCCACATGGATCAGCGACAAATGGTAATAGCCTTCGGTATCGCGCGCACCGACCACCACCGGAACGCTTGCGCCAGCCTGCGGCTCTTCTTCACGCTGTTCTCGCCAGACAGTTACCGGAAGAATACCTTCCGTTTTGCGTCCGATGTTGATCAGAATATTTTCGCTGCCAACCGAAATAACAACGCCCTGGGTCGTTTCGTTGCCGCGGGTGTCCGTGTGCTGCTGTTCAAAGTTTGAGAGGATTTCAGCAAAGCCAGTGTCCTCCTGGGCAGGTGCATCTTCAAAAGGGGCCAGGTTTTGGGAATTCAAAGTACTCATGAAAACTTGCGGAGGGTTCCAATTCATTTTGTCACAGAGCTTGTAAGATAAGGCTCGTGGCAGAAACAACCGCAGCCAGAAAAGTTCTTCAACAACTTCTTCGCCCGGAAGACATCGCCTGGCTGCTACTTTTTGCCATTCTCGGCTTCTGTCAGGAAGACCAGGATTATTCGGCAGATATTGTGCTGGTTTGCCTGGCCATTGTTCAAGTAGCGGAGCCGAAGATTGCAGCGCTTTCCACCCCCCGCGGCCATCTCGGCGCGCTGCTGCTTAAAATGCTTTTATGTTACCTGCTGGTTGGTTATGCGCATGGCATCGCCAGCAGCTTTTACGTTATTTTTCTGCTGCCGATTGTTTCCGCCGCGACTACGCTTGATCTGCTCGGCACTGTCGCATTCATTGCGTTGGCGTGCGTGGCGTATGCCTCGTTTCTGTTCTTTGTGGATTGGGAACAACAATATATTGCGCCGGCTCAATGGAAGTTGTTGGGGCTGCGCATCTCTTTTTTTCCAGTTGTGGGTTTGCTTGTCTACCAGCAAGCACGCGGCAAACGCGATGAGATGGCGCGCACCAAAGCGGCCGCTGAGCTTCTTGCCGAATCGAACCGCAGTCTTCGTGAAACGCAGGTATCCCTACGCCGGAGCGAACGGCTGGCCGCTCTCGGCCAACTCACTGCCGGGCTCGCCCATGAATTGAGAAATCCGCTCGGCACAATCAAAGCTTCCGCCGAAATGTTAACCAAACCTTTCACTCTGCAAAAAACCGAAATCGCGGAGGAACTGGCGGGCTACATCGCCACTGAAGTAGATCGAACCAACAGCCTAGTATCGCGGTTTCTTGATTTCGCTAGACCCTTGGCTTTGCACCCGCAATCAGCCGATCTGCGCGAAACAATCAATTACGTAGTTGCTCAGGTTCATACTCGCGCAGAAGCCCGCCAAGTGCAGATTCAAATTCATGTTCCGCCTGAGCCGGTCCGATTCTCCTTTGATGCCGATCTGTTGTCCGTGGCGCTGTTGAACTTATTACAAAATGCGATTGATGCGAGCCAGGCAGGAAAATCCGTTTCGATTTCCGTAGTCCACACGGAAGAATGGACTCGCATCACCGTTGCCGACCAGGGTTCCGGGATTGCTCAGGAGAATCTTGAAAGCATCTTCAACCCGTTCTTTACCACCAAAGATAATGGAACCGGATTAGGACTGGCGCTCGTCGCAAAAATTGTAGACGAGCATCAGGGTAAGATCAGTGTGCGCAGCCGCTTGGGCGAGAACAGCGTTTTTGAGATCATGCTGCCGCATCCAAACCGAATTTAACCATGCCAACTCGCATTCTGATTGTTGAGGATGAAGCAAAACTCCGGCGCGTGATCAGCCTCCATCTGGAGTCCGCCGGATTTGAAACAGAAAGCGCGCCTGATGCCGAACATGCGTTAACCAAAGCAAATACTGTTGACCTGATTCTTACTGATTTGAAACTGCCCGGCATGGATGGATTGGCGTTTTTGAAAGAAGCGCACAATCGAAATCCTCATGCGGCCGTGGTTCTGATGACGGCCCACGGCTCGGTGGAAGCGGCAGTAGAAGCCATGAAGGAAGGCGCTGCCGATTTTCTGCAGAAGCCCTTTGCGCTTGATCATCTTACGGCGGTAATCAACAAAGTGATCGGCGTGCAATCGCTGCGCGCGGAAAATCAAAGACTGAAGGAAGAACTGGACCAGCGTTATCAGTTTGATAACTTAATCGGCCATAGCGCGGCCATGCGCGAGATTTTTCACACGGTCACGCGCGTAGCTCCTACTCGCGCCACGGTTCTGCTGGCCGGGGAAAGCGGCGTCGGCAAGGATATGATTGCCCGGGCAATTCATCAGCATTCTCCCCGCAAGAACGCGCCTTTTGTGAAAATCAATTGCACCGCGCTTCCGGAAAACCTGATGGAAAGCGAACTGTTCGGCTTCGACAAAGGAGCTTTCACCGGCGCTAATACCAGCAAGCCCGGTAAATTCGAGCAGGCCGATAAAGGCACAGTGTTTCTGGATGAGATCGGCGATGTGCCGACCAACATTCAAGTGAAGCTGCTGCGTGTTTTGCAGGAGCGTGAATTTGAACGGCTTGGCAGCAACGTGGTGCGCCATGTGGATGTGAGAGTGGTTGCCGCCACTAATGTTGACCTGCGGGCGGCCTTGGAACAAGGCCGGTTCCGCGAAGACCTGTATTACCGCTTGAATGTTGTGCCGATTAACGTTCCTCCGCTGCGGGAAAGAAAAGAAGATATTCCTTTTCTGGTGATTCACTTTGTTCGCAAACTGGCTGATGATCTTGGGTCTGCTGTGAATCAAGTCAGCCCCGGCGCGATGGATCGCCTGGTGGAATACAGTTGGCCGGGAAACGTCAGGGAACTGGAAAATACCATTGAACGCAGCATGGTGCTTGCTTCCGGCATGGTGCTTGAAGCTGGTGATATCCGCATTGAAAATCTTCGGCAGCCTCCGCCGCCGCCAACAGCGACCACCGCTCATGAGCCTTTACTGCCGGAAGGCGTGACGCTGGAACAATGGGAACAATCCATGATTCGCGAAGCCATGCGCCGCGCCAACGGCAATAAAAGCCAAGCTGCCCGGTTTCTAGGATTAACCAGGAATGCACTGCGTTATCGGCTGTCGCAGATGGGACTCGATAATGGGAAAGAACCGGAAGACGTTGCCCTGGATGAATCCTGAGTTTGTTAAACCTAGTTTGTGGATGCAACGCGAACAACAATGCCGGCGGAAGCTGCCCAAGCTGCGCAGTCGAATAAGGTGAAATCGAAAAATCGGAACACCTGGTTGTTTCATGCGCTGGTGTTCTGCGCCGCCGTGGCGGTGATCGTAGCTCGCCGGCCAGACGCCATTTTTCATGCGCAGTTTTTTGCAGAAGACGGTACCATCTGGTATGCGCAAGCGTACAACTCCGGTTTTGCCAGTTTGTTTGCGCCTTACCGAGGCTATTACAATCTGCTTCCGCGTTTAGCAGGGCTGCTGGCGCTGTTATTTCCGCTGCAATTTGTTCCGTTGCTGTTAAACACTGTTGCCATCATTATTCAAGCCATTCCGGTAAATCTTCTGTTGTCTTCTCGCGCTTCCGGGCTGGGCTCGTCGCGGGTTCGTGCTTACCTGGCGGTGCTCTACCTCCTGCTTCCAAACAGCCGGGAAATAGATGCAAATATCACCAACGCTCAATGGCACCTGGGATTAATAGCAATCATACTGGTGCTGGCTCCTCCGCCCCGAACCGCCTTCGGAAAATTCGTCAGTTGTGCAACAATTTTTGTGATCGCGCTTACCGGCCCGTTCTCCATTTTGTTGTTGCCGATTGTGTTTGTGTTCTGGCGCCTGCGCCAATCACGCTGGCAATTTATTTCACTCAGCCTTGTTGCTGCTACCGCGCTGGTTCAGCTTGGCGCTTTTATTCTGACCAGCCAAGCTTCGCGATCGAATCAGCCGCTGGGGGCTAGTCCGGTTTTGCTGGCAAAGATATTAGCCGGACGAGTGTATCTGGCTGTTTTACTGGGCGGAGATAACACTTTCGCCTTGCAGAACGATGCAGTGTCTCTCTTTGTTGTAGCCTTGGCGGCGTCGCTGGGAACAGCTTTCATTATTTATGTAGCTTGGCAATCGCAGCTAGAAGTAAAACTTTTCCTGCTGTTTTCGCTGTTGGCGCTAGCTGGTTCCCTGATCAGTCCTGAAACCAGCGTGATTGGTCCGCGATGGCAGACTCTGCTGCTCGCGCCGCAGGTTCGCTATTGGTTTTTTCCCACCATCGCATTTGTATTCTGCTTAATCTGGTGCGTTAGCGCCCGGCATACGCAAAACATCCAGTTAGTCGCCCTGCTGGGGCTGATTCTTACAAGTGTTGGCATTATCCGGGATTTCCACTACACTCCATTTGAAGAATCGCATTTTGAAGATGGCGTGAGAGGCTTTGCGCAAGCAGCTCCGGGAACACTTTTCGGCGTGCCTGAAGTGCCGTTTGGCGCTTGGTTTGCGCCGCTTGTGAAGCACTTGGCTTCCGGCGAACGCGCGCAATTAACAGGGCGAGTTGATGAACCATCAGCGGGTACCCATGTTTCAGACCATTTGTTCGTGCGCGGTTGGGCGGAAGGCTTAGTGGCGATCTGGCACATTGTAATTTTCGTTGATGGTCGTGTTGCAAAATCAATAGAACTAAGTTCTCCACGTCCTGATGTTGACAATATTTTTTGTAATTCGCCGGATAAAAACAAAGGCTGGAGCACAATGCTTGACACTTCAAAGCTGAGCTTGGGAAAGCACCAAATTGAGGTTCGGGCCGTTGCTGCAGGCCACGAAACGACGCTTGGCGGTGTGCCGATTGAACGCGTGCCTTAATTGGGAAGGTTTTGCGGCATTTTTTCAATCTTCCAGAACGAAGTAGGGAGTCGTTGATTTAAACCCGGCAAGGGCGGGAACGCCACGTGCGGTTCGGTTTGATACCAGAACACAACGCTGGTGTATTCATCCTGCCGGTCGTTTGCATGGCCATGTTCGATGCTGCCGCGTATCGACTTTTGGAAATAGATCGGGTCCTGAATATGGAAGCGGTACATGGTGTGGCTGCCCGTCCAATCGCGATTGCCCTGCTGCGAGTAGCCGATAAACGGATAACTGAATTCGTTTTGAAACATCCAGGCATTGCCAAAATAATCTTCCATGCCGGTGCCGTTGAGAGAAGCCCGTGAGCGCTGCCCGTCAATGAAAAACATATCGTCCCCTTCGCCCCACCAGCCGGTGGAACGACCAAAAATGTTCAGAATAATGCCAATATACTGGCCTTTGCCTTGCGCTTCCAGGAATGTGTAGTTTGCCTGGCCGTCAATGTTTTTCCCGTTTGAAGCAGATAGCGGAACTGCTTGCGTTAACTCATGCCGCCACTGCGCATGGAACCGGCCTTGTTGAGATACTTTACCGGCGTTCGGGTACTCCTGATAATCAATGTGGAAATAAAGATTCGGCACATCGGCATTGCCATCGTTGGTTAAAGTGATGCGGGCACCGCTGGCAAACGGCATTTCAAAATAACAGTTCATAGCGCGATCCTGCACAGTGATGGGCAGCGATGCCCAGGAATGATAACGCTGCCCGCGATGTCCGTCGGGAACGTCCTCGTATTCGAAACCTGTTCCGAAGAAGTCGCCGATGGGCACTTGCACGCTAGGATTAGCTTCTCCGTCCCAGTACATCCGTAAAACCAGCTCACGCAGATGAAAAGGACTTGGCGAGTTGATGGTAAACCAGATGTGACGAATGGAACCGGCTCCGTGGATGTCGGCTAAGGTGGCGGTTTGTTTTGACTTCATTCTGATCCAGTCATCATTGCCGCCGGTCTGGTCCGCGCTCGAAGCACGATGCGAAACGGCATCGCTCAAATTCGCCAAACCTGACAAGGGACCGCTTTCCTGCGCAGTGACAATCACCGCAAACAAGAAGAATGTAAGAATCGTCCGCACAAAATTCTCCACTCACAATTGGATGATTTTTTCTGAATGAATAGTCTTCAGCGCGTTGCGGGTATCAAATAGTAATTTTGCTTTCTCCGCCACCGCCGGATAATCTACGCCGCTATGGTCGGTGACGATGACTACGCAATCGGCTTGTTCCGCTACCGGGAAAACGCTTTCGGAACGAAGCTCCGCATCTTCCACCAGGATGTGGGGAACGTAAGGGTCCGAATAAGTGATAACCGCGCCCATACGCCGCAGCAGATGGATGATATCGAGCGCGGGAGATTCGCGCACATCATCAATGTTGCGCTTGTAGGCAACACCCAGAATGTGAATATGCGAGCCGCGAACCGGTTTAGCAGCATCGTTTAATGCATCCTGAATACGACCGACTACATGCTCCGGCATCTGGCCGTTGATGTATCCTGCCAGTTCAATAAAACGTGCTTCAATGCCCGCTTCCTTGCTTTTCCAGGAAAGATAAAACGGATCAATCGGAATGCAATGCCCGCCTAAACCGGGACCAGGATAGAACGGCATAAACCCGAACGGCTTGGTGGCTGCCGCGTCGATAACTTCCCAAACGTTAATGCCCATGCGATGGCACATCAGGGCCATCTCATTCGCCAGCCCGATGTTGATCATGCGGAACGTGTTTTCGAGCAGTTTCACCATCTCCGCTACGCGCGTGGAACTAACCGGAACCACCGTTTGCAGCGCTTGTTGATAGAAAAGCGAACCGATCTCGGTGCAGACAGGCGTGATGCCGCCAACCACCTTAGGAATGTTTGCCGTTTGAAAGTTAGGGTTGCCCGGATCAACACGCTCCGGCGAAAAACATAAAAAGAAATCCTGGCCGACGCGCAAACCGCTTTCTTCCAGTTTGGGCAGCAGCAATTCATCAGTGGTGCCGGGGTAAGTGGTGGATTCCAGCATAACCAGCAAGCCCGGATGCACGTACTTGGCAATCTGGTCGGCGGCGGATAACACAAAGCTCATGTCAGGATCTTTGGTTTTTCGCAAGGGCGTCGGCACGCAGATATCCACCGTGTCCAGGTCGGCGATCACCGAAAAATCGGCGGTGGCGCGAAGCTTGCCGGATTGAACCAAAGGCGAGAAAACAGCATCCGGCACATCTTTCACGTAGGAGTGACCAGCGTTGAACTGTTCCACTTTGCTGGTTTGCACGTCAATGCCGACTACGTTGAAACCGGCGCGGGCAAATTCCACTGCTAAAGGAAGACCCACATAGCCTAAACCAATCACACCCACAGTGGCGGTTTGATTCCTGATGCGCTGTCGCAAAGCTTCCGCAACGTCGGGCGACGATGCCACCGCAAGACCAGCTATCACTTCAGTTGCCAAGGATAAACACTCCTTCTCCGATAAACTCAGCCGGTCCGGTGAGGTAGACATCATGCTCCCAGCGCAGGGTCAACTCACCTGCGGACGCGTGGATAATCACTGGACTCTTCGCCAAGCCTCTTAGGATAGATGCCAGGGCGGCTCCGGTTGATCCAGTCCCAGAACTGCGGGTCTCGCCTGCGCCGCGCTCGAAAAACATGGTTCTAATATTATGCTCGTCCATCACTTGGACGAAAGAAACGTTGGTCCGCTGCGGAAATCGCGGATCGGCCTCAGCGCGCGCGGCATAATCACGCCAGTTTTCGGGCAGGGAATCGACAAAAATAGCGCATTGAGGATTGCCTACATTCAGAATCGTCGCGTCAAACGTAACACTATCAAGGGTCAACGGAACACGCAGGTCTTCGGGCCGGTAAACCGGCTGTCCCATGTCCATTTCAAACCGGAAGCAAGTATCGCGCCAAGCCAGTAGTTTGAGAACTTTCAAACCGGCAGCAGTTGTGATGCAAATGGACTCGCCTTTCACCGCTCCGGTCCACAAGCCAAAGGCGGCAGCGCAGCGCGTGCCGTTTCCGGAGATTTCCGGTTCGCTGCCATCCGAGTTGAACAGCCGGGTTTCCAGGCCATTCTCCTGTCGGGAAACAAGCATCCATCCGTCTGCCCCGAGGCCGGTGTAGCGGGCGCAGATTTTGCGGGCCAGCTCCGGCAAGTTTTCTTCCGGCGCCTGGTCTGTCCAGGTGAGAAGAAAATCGTTTTCCGCTCCATGTAGTTTCGCAAAAGGAATTCTAATCACCAAGCTCTCCTGTAAACCCGGATCACCGGATCGTCTTTGGTGTGGACCTCCAAAACGGCTTCATAAGGAGGCTTTTTCCAGTTCTTTCTATTCAGCGTATGAGAAAGAAGATCGCGATGGGCATCCAGCACAACCGCCCACTTACAAGTTTTTACCAAATCGGGCCGATAAGCGTTCACCAGAAATAGGGGTCCGTTTCCTGGATTCACCGTTTCTTTTAAGGGAAGACGGGCGCGGCAGAAAATGCCGGGAATGTCTCCTTCAGCATAAAGGATGCCGTCTCCGGGGTGGTAGTTTACCTGAAAAAACCGGGCGAGTTCCGCAGTCCAGAAGCGGCGCGAGTTTGAATTTTGTTCTGATTCTTTCCAGCAGATCCAATTTTGCTCGGAAGGATGCAACAGCCAAGGGGAAACGGCTAAAGCGACTAGGGTGATGGTCAGCTTGCACCGCCAGTTTGGTTGAATGGCGGCCACCAGTGCGCCTGCGCCGAAAGCACATAAAGGCACAAACGCAATGCCGTACCGTGTGTTGTAGTAACTGAACGGATACAGGCCCGGAACGTGAATCGGAATGCCGGACCCGTATCTGCTCCAAACATAAAAACAAGGTACTAACAGCAGGAACAAAATCGGAAGAGCTTGTTTTTTCCAAACGGCAATTGCGCTGCCAATGATTCCCACTATCATCAACGGCCAGCCCGTGCACAGTCTTCCCGCGACAAAATAGTAGAAAGCCGCCAAGCGCCAATTGTGATCGCCAGGATAACGCGAAGCGCCTGCGGCCAGATCGCGCTCATACATGCCTTTCGCGGAATAGGGGCCGTGATAAAAACTGAGCGGATCTCCGGTTGACCATTGATTGTGCAGCAGCCAGTACACAGGGCCGAGGCAGGCGATGATGCCGAACAGGAACGCCATCCGGAGCTTATGCTTTTCTGATAGCCAGAAGAAACCGGCACACACAAACGGAACAAGAAACCAACCTTCGTAACGGGTGAGGCTGGCGGCAATGGAGGCGAGAGCAGCCAGAAACACAAGCTGAATCCGCTGTGTGCGCCGGTGGCGCAGCAGGGCGAATAGTTGAACGCTGACCGCAGCCAGAAAAACCACTTCCGTCATGGGAATGGCACTGAGGTAAAGCACGTTCGGGTTTAACGCAAAACAGGCGGCGGTGACGATGGCGGGGAATATCGTTCCATACGCTTCGCGGGCGGCTTCGTAGAAACAAGCGACAGCCAACACAAAACACACCCCTACCGGAAGCGTGCCGGCCAGCCCCGTTTGCCAGAGAAAATCGCTGCGCACAAAGGGCAGGCATAGCACATGCAACAGCGGAAGCCATACGCTGCCCAACTGCTCGTAGCCAGGCGTACGGGAATCTACGATGCCTCGGCTGATGTTCAAGTGCGCTTGCGCATCGCCGTAATACAGCAGGTAGCCGTGAACGTAAAACCAGGCGGCCGCAAGACTGACGATGAGGGCAGCCAGCACCGCCACCAATGCGGTATCGAAAGCAGGAAGCTGCTTTCTAGAAAGCCGTGAATTGCCGGAACTGGTTGAATCGTTGATCAATCTTTTGACGTGTTAACGTGCGGAACCGGTCTACCCCGAACTGCTCGCAGCAAAAGCTGCCCATCACGGAACCATAAATCACGGCCCGATGCAGTTCATGCGGATCAATGTTGCCGTTATGAAGATCGAAGCCGCGCTCAGCCAGGTAACCCACAAAGCCACCGGCAAAACAATCGCCCGCGCCGGTAGGGTCAAACACTTCTTCGAGCAGGTAGCCCGGCACCATGAACAGGGTATCTTTGCGGAACAGCATCGCGCCGTATTCGCCGCGTTTGATAACGAGCGTGTTGGGTCCCATATCCAAAATTGTTTGCGCTGCTTTACGCAGATTTGATTGGTTGGCCAACATGCGGGCTTCGCTGTCGTTGATTAACAGAAAGTCCCAGGTTTTGATGGTTTCCTGAAGCTCGCTGCGAAAATCCTTAATCCAGAAGTTCATGGTGTCGCCGCCTGCAAAGCGCAACTGTTTCATCTGCTGATGCACGCTGCGCTGCAAGCTCGGCTGGATGTTGCCGAGCAGCAGATACGGATTATCTTTGTAAGCAGCGGGAAGTTTCGGTTGGAAATCGGCAAACACGTTCAGGTCGGTTTGCAGCGTGGTGCGGTCGTTCATATCCGCCGAATACACGCCGGACCAGAAGAACGTTTTCCCCGGCACTTGTTCCAAGCCCTGCAAGTCGATGTTCCGTTCTTCCAGCAGGGAACGATCTTCACCGGCGAAATCTTCGCCCACAACCGCGACGATGCTGACTTTGGTGAAATAACTAGCGCTAAGCGCAATGTAAGTACACGCGCCGCCGAGGGTGCGCTCCCGTTTTCCAAACGGGGTCTCGATGGCGTCGTAAGCCACTGAACCAACTACCACTAATGACATCGTTCCATAGTAGCGGAGCGGCTTGTTTGATGGTCGTTGGGCGCGGCTTTCGAGCGGAGCCGCTTCTGAAAGTGGACCGGGGCGAGGATTTAATTTTCCCTGGTTAGCGATGATAAGACATGCGCTACAAAAAGAACAGGTTTTCCATACACGCTTGATGGAGCATCGAATCCGGCAATCCTTGCGCTTACAACTGCTGCCTACGGCTTTAGCAGCGATTGTTATTACAACAATGATTCCAGTGGAACTGCGACGTCCCTCATTCCGGTTTCTGGATGTCGGGGTGCATGGACCGGACATTCTGTTTAACGTTTTGTTGTATTTCCCGTTGGGCGTGGCGATGGGAGGGACAGGGCTGGTCCGCTGTTTTCTGAGCGGATTTTTATTGTCGCTGGGTGCCGAGATTCTGCAATTCGGCTGCGCGAACCGCTCGCCTTCACCAATTGACCTTGTTTCCAACACAACGGGAACTCTGCTGGGCTTCTGGTTTGTGAAATTGTTGGGGCCATTTTTAAGATGGAACGGAAAATCAGTGGCAATTCCGAAACCGATGGCATGGTTGGCAATTCCGTTAGCTTTACTGGGCGTGATTATTCTGGTAGCTCATAAGGAAAAAGCGGATTTCTCAAATTGGGATAACTCCTTTCAACTGGCAATCGGCGATGAACTGAGCGGCGGGCGTCCGTGGCAGGGCATGGTTTCACAGTTAGCTATTTACCCGGTGGCTTTAAAAAGTTCGTTGCTGGAAAGGATTGCGGGACAGGAAACTGCTGCCATTACGCCTATCTTTCAATGGAAGCCGCAGGACGTTGAACGTATAAGCAGTAGCCGCGTGCTGCTGAACCGGGAACAAGCGCAATTGTTCTTTAAAACGATAACGTCGCAAAATCAACTGAGTGTTCTGGTGTGGATGCGTCCAGCCAATGTGACCCAAGGCGGACCAGCGCGTATTGTGACCTACTCACAGGATGCGTTTAGCCGGAACTTTACTTTGGGCCAGGCGGGGAGAACTCTAAATTTCCGGCTGCGTACCCCCACAACCGGATGGAATGGGACGGCTCCTGATGTCAGCACGGGGCCGGTGCTTCCGGCAGAACAAAACGTTTTTGCGGCGGCGGTGTACGATGGCGCGATTTCCCGAATTTATGTAGATGGACGATTAAGAGGACAAGCAAATTTGGGAGCGAGACGACCGCGCTTGCCACGAAAAGTTCTGCGGAGATTGCCGCCGGATCTGCCGATTCGTGATCTGGAAACGAACATCGGAGAGTTTTGTATTGGATGGCTTCTGGGTTTAGGCGTGGCTGGTTTGCAGTTTCGTACACAATCACTGAAGACACGTTGGCTTTGGGGAATACTGGCGGGTGCCGTGGCAGGAGCATTTATCTGGGCGCTGGCGGTTTCGGAGCCTTTGCTTGGTTTGCGTATAACGGCGGTTTGCGTGGCGGGGGCAGTTATCGCGATAGGATCGTTGAAGTTTGCAGGAAATGTGAAGGAAGCAGATAACGCAGTAACTCACTCTTCTTGACCGGTTAAGTTGGCCCGATTGCAGCCATGTTTTGCTTTCCTTATCTGCCGCTCCTGTCAGCTAAGAAATTCCAATGGCTTAGGGTATGACCTTCCAGCCGTCCAGATCACCGGGTAAATGTAAATCGTAGCGGAGATAATGCCGGGCAGCCTCTTCGACGTAGCTAAACCGCAGTTTAATCTGTTCACTTGAAGTTGTTTGGTTGTAGGGGGTGCGCTCGCTGAGATCGATACAGAAAACAATCAGTATCAAGTTTTTGAATGCTTGCACCCTCGTAGACTATTGTGCTTGGGCCGGCCTGTTTCTTTTCGTGCGGAAACCATCCGTTCTCGTTTAGGTAGCGCACAAACACGGCAAGAGCTCCCTCTAGCGGTATTGGTTCATGCGGCCGCAAACCTTGTGAAATTGGTCCGGCATGTTGATGTGACCGCCTTTCACCAGGAAGCAAAACGTTTTTGAATCCATATCTTATAGAGCCGACTTTTATGATTTTCTGCTAAATCCTCCTTTGGCCAGAAAACATAGTTCTTCAGCCTAAGCTTCACGATGCATGTTTATTATATTGAACAGACGTACCGTAAAAATGACACCATCGCCCTGGCTGCATAACAGTAAGAAAATCTACCGATTATTCGTGGTCCTGTTTGTTCTCTATAGCACTGTCCAGTTCGGGTCGGCGCAAGCCGGTAGAGCGGAATTGTTTGGAACGATTCGCGACGCTGCCCAACTGCCGACCGCTAATGTGGCCGTGCAAGCAGAAGAACAAACCACCAGCGCCGTATTCCGAACAACTTCGAATGAAAATGGCGAGTATCATTTCCTGGGCTTGCCGGTGGGTCAGTATGTGCTCACGGTGGAGCAGCCGGGTTTTCGCACTTACCGGCAGTCTGGAATTACTTTACGCATCGCAGACCAGGTTGCTTTAGATGTGCAGCTTCAAATCGGTCAGCCCACTGAAACAGTAAATGTGAACGAACAAGCATCGCTGTTAGAAACCGCCACAGGATCAGTCAATTTCAGCGCAGATGAGCGCAAAATCGTCACGCTTCCGCTGGACGGGCGCAATTTCATTCCGCTGGTGGCCTTGTCGCCCGGCGTTGCGCTGCCGGGCGGCGGATCGCTGCTGCCTCGCATCAACGGCAGCCGTCCGCGCACTAACGAGTACATTTACGACGGCATCAGCGCGCTGCAGCCTGAACCGGGTCAGGTGGTTTTTTATCCCATCATTGACGCGATTGAGGAATTCCGAATCAACATCAACGCGTATTCACCTGAATATGGCCGCTCAAACGGCGGCTCAGTGATTGTGAACACGAAAGCAGGCAGCAATAATCTGCACGGCACGCTGTTTGAATTCCTACGCAATGAAGATTTAAACGGGACTAACTACTTTGCCGCAGCAGGCTCAAAGCCGGAGTTCCGGCGCAACCAGTACGGGTTGGCCGTGGGCGGACCCATTCAAAGAAACAAAACCTTCTTTTTTGTGGATTGGCAAGGCACTAGATTGCGAACAGGCATACCGCGCATCAGTTCTGTGCCGACGCTGGCGCAGCGCGCCGGCATATTTACCGCGCCGATTTACGACCCTTCCACCCCGGCCCGGCTACAATTTCCCGGCAACAGAATTCCCATTAATCGGATTGACCCTGTAGCGGCCCAGCTATTGGCGCGTTACCCAGCGCCGAATCTGCCCGGAACGGCCAACAATTACATTCGCACCGGTGTTGAACCCGACAACCAGGACCAGTTCGACACCAGAGTGGACCGCTACTTCGGAACCGCGCAGCGCGTGTTTGGCCGCTTTACTTACCTGCGCGATGATGACACGCCGGTAACTCCATTGCCGGACGGCAGCGGAGCCATTACAGCAGGCGTTATCAGCCCTACCGCTACGCGCGGCTATCAGGGCGTGGCGGAACATGAATGGACTCTTTCGCCAACGACTTTAAACCAAGCGCGTTTCGGCTACACCAGGCGAGAATCGAACGGAACCGGTCCGCAGAACAATGGCCTCACCGTACCCGGCACTCCCACTAATGCTTTCTCCACGGCGCTGCCTTTGTTTAACTTAACCGGCTATCAGCAGGTCGGTCCCTCGGCAGGCGCCAGTTCCGTGTTTACAACCGACGTAACAGAGTATCTGGACACGTTTTCCCTGGTGCGCGGCAGTCACACAATTAAATTCGGCACCGATATTCGGCGGGAAGCGCTTGGTATTTTGCAGCCCGCCAACCCCGCCGGAGCGTACACATTCAACACCACCGGAACCAACAAGGCGGGCGTGGCAAGCAGCGGCAGCGCCGTGGCTTCGCTGCTGCTGGGGCAGGTGAGCGCGTTTACGATTGACGTGCAAAGGCAAAAACTACAGGAGCGGGCGCACATTGCTGAATTTTTCGTGGGTGACGATTGGAAAGTGTCGGACAGATTAACGCTGAACATTGGCACGCGCTATACGCTGAATTTTCCTTCCACTGAGGTGAATAACCAGGGCGCGGTGTTCAACCTGAATACGCAGGTGCTCGATTTTCCGCATACGGCGCGAGAGTTGGAATGCTGCGATTTCGGGCCGCGAGTGGGATTAGCTTATCGCGCGGATAACGCGACCGTGGTGCGGGCAGGCTATGGTATGGTTTGGTTCGAGCAGACCGGCATTACTACGCCTTTTACGCTGCCGCAGTTTCCGTTTGTGCAAACCGTGGGGCAGCAGACACAAGACAACATCAATGCCGCGTTCACGCTGGCAAACGGGCCAAGTGTTCAAGTGACGGCTCCCAATCCAAACTCCGGCTTGGGGCAGGGCGTGTTCGGCACGCAGCGGAACAACGGCTCCGGCTATTCGCAGCAGTGGAACTTCACTGTGCAAAGGACCTTCGGCCAGAACCTGAATTTTGAAATCGGCTATCTGGGTTCCAAGAACACGCGGCTCGGATTGCCGGAAGCCAATCTCAATCAGTTGCCGACTGCCGACCTCGCGCTAGGGTCTTCGCTGCTCACGCGAGTTGCCAACCCTTATTACGGGCAGCTACCTACTTCTTCCTCGCTGGACACGCCGACCATTGCGCGGCAGCAGTTGCTAAGAGCTTATCCACGCTTCACAAACGTTGCTTTGTTTCGCAACAACCTCGGCAATTCCAGTTATCATGCGGCGCAGGCAAAGCTGGAAAAGCGATTCTCGCAAGGTTTGACGTTTACCTTTGCCTACACATTTTCCAAGCTGATCGATGACGCTTCGAGTTATTTCTCACAAACTATTTTTACCGGACCGGTCCTGAACACTACCGGGGCGGCTGATGCGTTTAACCGCCATTTAGAAAAAGACGTTTCGAGCGGCGATATTCCGCGCGTGTTTTCCGGCGGCTGGGTGTACGAAATTCCGAAAGTATGGAAAATCTCAGGTTGGCAGATTGCGGGATTAGTGCGGGTACAAGCTGGCGACACAGTAGCGGTGTCGCAGGCCACTAATAATAATGCCAGCCTCGGCTTTGCGGTGCAGCGGCCCAACCGGATCAGCGACCCGAACACCGATCCGAATCGCAGCGCCGTTCGGTGGTTCAATACCGCTGCGTTTACCAATGCGCCGCAATTCACGATTGGAACCAGTTCGCGTAATCCGGTGCGCGGCCCTGGGCTTCAGGAAGCAGACTTGATGCTCGGCAAAACATTCCGCATCACCGAGAGATTTGCTGCGGAATTCCGGGCCGAAGCTTTCAATGTCACCAACACGCCGCCGTTGAATGATCCGAACGGCAGCTTCGGTTCACCGGCATTTGGGAGTATCACGAGCGCCGGAAATCCACGCGATTTTGAGTTTGCAGTGAAGCTGCATTTCTAGAAGCTGTAGTTGACTGGGAACGCTGTTATAAAGCGTTTGAGAGATAACAAGCGAACGCGAGAAATTTAGACCGGCCACGGTTTAAATCCTGAATGTTACAGTCGAATTTATGGTAGCCGATCTAACATCCAGGCAGTCCACACGCGCAAAATACGACAGCACCCGCCCACTCGCTTTGATGCATGTTCCGAAGACGGCCGGAACATCGCTCACCTTCGGCTTGCATCAGGTTCTTCAGCCAAAGATAGCGGCCCACGGTTTGGGCCGCCACATCTTTGGTCCGTTCGACCGCTTCGAAACCATACCGGAAAAACAGCGCATCGGAATCCATTTGACCCCGGAAAGTCTTCCTGTCAACGCCGATCTTGTGGGTGGTCACATCACGCTTTCCACTTTGCGCGCCCGCTACCCGAACGCACAGGTCATAACCGTTCTGCGTGAACCGATTTCGCGCCTGCTTTCCCAATGGCTTTTCTGGCGTGCCTGGCCCTGGCCTGAAGAGGATTTTTGGGGAGACTGGCGGGAAATGCTCAATCATAGCCGCTGGCCCTTGTACGATTTTCTCAACGATACGGATCTGATTACTTCCACCGATAACGTCAGCGTCAGGATGCTGCTGGAGCCGGTTGGAGTGGAGATCGACAAATTTATCGATCCGAAAGACGACTCCGATCTGCTCCGTGCTGCTCTGGACGCGCTTGAAACATTTTCCTGGACTGATATTGTGGAGAATTCACACTGGGAGGAAAACCTCGGTAATTGGCTGGGCAAACCATTCCCGCTGCTTCGCGCTAATCAGATGCCGGTGTTGCCGCCCGAATTGACCTGCCGCCTTGAGGACGAACTGGATCACAAGACACTCGAACTGCTCAGGATTCGTACGCGGCTCGATCTGGTGTTGTGGCAGCGTGTGGCGGAGTGGCGTGAACTCGACCATTCTGATCTGCGGGTGGGAGCAATCTTAAGGAGTGTGGCTCGGTATACGGCGACCGCCCGTGGAATTTCCGGCTAAAGCTGAATTGGTTCACCTGCCATATTGCGAGGGCCTCAAAGACCCGAATACAGCCTAAAACCGGTGCGTTTGATTATTGAATCGCAAAAACCGCCGCCGGCAAAGGTTTGAGGAAATTTCTTTGTTTGAAGCTCATAAACGTGTTTCGTTCCTTTAGATAGTTCTTAGTAAATCTTTATGGTTTCTTTAGGGGCGATTACCTAAGATAAAGTTGTTCATCATTCTGCGCCATTGAAATCCTCCGGAGCTTCTTGCGCGCATCAAGCGCAAGCGCGGTTCACTTATCATCCAGAGCGCATTTGTGATCTAAGTCAAAAAGAAACGAAAAAGTTTTCATGAAAGCCGCCCCTGTTTCCGCCAAACTGAACAAGTTTGTTGTTCCCGCTACCGTGATGCTGGCCTTTGTTTCTTTCTGGCGGGCAGCGGCCATTGTGCTTTGTGATATCGGATCGTCGGCTTATTACGTCGGCGGCATTGCTGAGAAAGCGGTTGGCAAAGCTGCTCCCTGGTTCATTCTGGCAGTCATGTTGTTTTCTTATGCGGTGCGGGCCATCTATATCGAAAGCTGCAGCATGTTCGTGCGCGGGGGCGTGTATCGAGTGGTGCGCGAAGCAATGGGCGCCACTGCGGCCAAGTTTTCAGTTTCCGCGCTGATGTTTGATTACGTGCTGACCGGGCCGATCAGCGGCGTCAGCGCCGGTTTATACCTGGCCGGACTGCTTAATGAGTCCGGCGAGCACTTCAAAATCGGATGGATGCATGTTCCTGCTCCTTATTTTGCCGCTGTTTTCGCCGTGGTGGTAACAGTTTATTTCTGGTACACAAATCGAGTCGGCGTGCCGTTTTCAAGCCACAAAGCATTGCGGATTATGCAGATTACAACCGTGATGGTTGTTCTTTTAATCGCCTGGTGCTTGCTCACCATTTTCACGAAAGGCTTCCAACCCGTGCCCATGCCGGTAATAGCCAATCTTCATTTCAGCGATGATGCACTAGGCTGGCTGAAAGGAACGGTTGCTCCGAGCATTACCTTTCTAGCTATTTTGATTGGGCTCGGTCATTCGGTGCTGGCGTTGAGCGGTGAAGAAACTTTGGCTCAGGTGAATCGGGAAATTGACGCGCCTAAGCTCGAAAATCTGGTGCGCACCGGCTTTATCATTTTCGTTTACAGCTTGTTGTTTACTTCGCTGGTGTCTTTTTTCGCGGTGATGATTATTCCCGATGCGGAACGGAGCAAATATTTCGACAATCTGATCGGCGGCCTTTCCATGTTCCTGAATGGACCGTTTGCGTTGAAGCTGGCTTTTCACGCTTTTGTGGTGCTGGTGGGCGTACTCATTCTTTCCGGCGCAGTGAACACAGCAATTATCGGCTCCAATGGCGTTCTGAACCGCGTGGCGGAAGATGGTGTTTTGCCGCCCTGGTTTCGGCAGCCTCATCCCAAATACGGCACAACCACTCATATCATCAACTTGATTGTTGTTCTGCAACTCATCACCATTACGCTCAGCCGAGGCGACGTAAATATGCTGGGCGAAGCATACGCCTTCGGAGTGATTTGGAGTTTTGCGATGAAAGGACTGGCCGTGGTTGTGCTCCGCTTCCGGTACCCCAACGTTCAACGCTGGCAGGTTCCTTTCAATATCCGGCTCGGCAATGTGCAATGGCCGCTAGGATTGATGGCGATCACCACGATTCTGTTTTTGCTGGCGGGAATCAATCTGTTCACCAAAAAAGCGGCCACGATTTCAGGAGGCGTTTTTACCGTTGTTTTCTTCGTTGTGTTTACCATTTCGGAGCGCAAATATAAACCTAAAAAGGCAAAACAGGAGAACCCCTCACAAAGCAGTTTCGAGGAAAGCGAGGAAGAACAGTTCCAACTGCAGGTTCGCGAGAATCTGTCTCCCAAATCTCTCCAAGTCCGGCCAGGAAACATTCTGGTGGCGGTGAACGATCCGGACGATCTGCGGCATCTGCAGGAAACTCTGGCCGAAACCGATCCTCGGCAGCAGGATATTGTTGTGTTATCGGTGAATGTGGGCTGTCCCGATACAGATGCAAACCTGGACCAGCCGGAACGAGTGATTGATGCTTGTGAAACTAAAGTATTCAGCAAAGTGGTGTATGCTGCCGAGAAAGCGGGCAAGCCGGTCGCTTTAATGGCGGTTCCCGGCCAGGATGTTTATTCGCTGATCTTTCAAGCCGCCCAGCGCCTTCGCTCCGCTCGGATTGTGGTTAGCTTTTCCTCCAAAATAAGCTTTGAAGAGCAGGAACAGAAAATTACCGAAGCTTGGCAGCGGCTGCCGGAGCCGCGATTAAACATTCCGCTGGATGTGGTGGGGAACGAGGACCAGCCGTTTATTCGAGTTGACCTAGGCACGCACATGTCGCGCTTATCGGCAGCCGACCAGGAACTGGCTCGCCGTTTATGGTGGGAGCTAAAGGAAGAAGCCGGAGTTAACTGCCGACAGAATGAAGTGGTCGGAATCGCGCTGCGAAATTTTGAAAGTCAACTTCATTCTTCGCAGTCCGGGCGGGCTATTGACGCAGCGCAGCATGAGCTTGCCATGAAGCAATCGCTGGACGGCTCTGGCGGTTATCACTTGAACAAAGAGTAAATCCCCGTTTAAGTTATAATCTGATCTAGTGATAACGTTGGTATTTCAGCAACGGCGATCATTCGTTTTGCTGCTCCACTTCAATAATGGCGTAGACTTCTTCAGCGTGTTCACTCAAAACAACGAAATTCTTCACCCGCGAACTTGTTCCTGCTAGTTCAATCTGCTCCATTCCAACAGCACAATCGGCTGTATTGCGCCATTTACCGGATTGAAACAGACCATGTAAACTTCTCGCGCTTCGCAACGTCCTTGAAGTGTCCGGTTGCATAAGCTGGTAAGCACCTGCATAAACAGGTAATTCCTCCTGATGAATTCGAAAATTCAATTTAACTCTCTCCCTGTAGTCTGGTTCACCGGCCTGAGCGGAGCAGGTAAAACAACCATTGCGCAAGCGGTTGGAAGCCATTTAAAAAATATAGGAGCATCGGTTGAAGTTCTTGATGCAGACAAATTGCGTCAAGATTTGTCGATGGATTTAGGGTTTACTTCGGAAGATCGTAAAAAGAATGTGCGGCGAATTAGCGCATTAGCAGATACATTAAACCAGGCTGGAAATATTGTTCTGGTGGCTTGTATTGCCCCATACCGGCAGTTACGCGCCGAGATTCGGGCTTCTCATCCCCTCTTTATCGAAGTTTTTGTGAATGCGCCTCTTGCGGTATGCGAGCGCCGCGACGTGAAAGGTTTGTATGCAAAAGCGCGTCGCGGAGAAATCACGGAGTTTACCGGCATCTCCGCGCCCTATGAGCCGCCGCTTGCGCCGGAAGTGGAATGCAGAACCGATACAGAACCACTTGAAGTCTGCTGCGCAAAGGTTATCCAGGCGATAGGGATGGAAAAGTCCTACGCAGCCCGCTTGGCATGATGTCAGAACGCCTTTGGAAAAACAATTCAGAATTACGGTTGAGCCGCGCCGTTCCCG
>CAXTWH010000068.1:0-26536 GCA_964247975.1 uncultured Bryobacteraceae bacterium
CCTTGCTCCTTTTTAGTCTCTCAGCAAGGGATACGTTTTTCACGGGCAAGCTCAGTACATTCATAATTGACTGACTGGGAGGCGGGTACCGGATAATTGAAACCGCAGCCATTGGAGCGGCCACTTGGGCTCACAACACTAAGAGACTGGCTATATGTATGGGTCGCACCTAAGCTGCCTGTCCAGGAACTGGACTGCACTACGCCATCCGCAAATACGTTAAATCCATCGCTGGATGTGTTCACGTAAAGGTAGGCCGACTGAGCTGCTGCAAAACCAACAGCGATAAGGAAAACGCTGGACAATTTTAATATAAGATTCATGTGTTTATCCTCAGTTTGGTTTTATTGCATGTGTCCAGTCATGCCCGTCATCGGCGGGAATGGGACGATTTTCATGTTTCGCTTTTCTCTTTGGATGTGTGCCTGAAGGTGCTGGAGTCCTTCGGCGCTCATTGCATTTTGCAGGGTAATCTAGGTGTTCTGCGCAATATTGTCCAACTTTGTTTGCAGCAATTGAGACTCTTTTTCTGACAATGGAGATTTCGAGTTTGACGGCAAAGCCGCCGCATCGAATTCCGCCCTGAACGCCGCCAAGCTATCGATTAATGTGGTTGAATCAGAATCGCTCAAGTTGAGGGGGGCGAGTTGCGCTTTTTGTTTGGCGCTCGCGATGTGCGGCACCGGCATTGATTGAGCCTGGAACTGATTTGCTGCTTTTGATGAAGATTTCTCTCCCAGCGCTGTGAAAAATAAACGGTAAGCAACAATGTCAGGAATTAACTCCGGATTAATACTTCCATCGATACTTCCCGGAGGAAGCTGCTGTTGTTTATCGACTTGCTGCGGGAAACTAGCCACTGGTATCAGGCAGACACTGAGCAAGATGTTGCAGATTTGGCGTTTCATTGTAAAAACCTCCTTCTTGAAGTTTTATTACACGCCGGAATGGATCATATCACTTTATATGAGGGACATCAATATTTTTTGATAAGATTTCGTAACAAATTTCAGTTGTAGCGAACTACACATTGTTTCGTTAAGGATGGTGTTCTCAGCCAATCATCCGATTATCCCAACTGCCGGCAGATCTGATCGATGATGGCGGATTGTTCCACCACCGTTTTATCGGCAATCGCTTTTAATTCGTTCAGATTGGCCGGCTGGATATTGTCCATTGCTTTTTGCGACGCGGAAAGCGACGGCTGAATACGGAAATACCGGTCAGTGCCGTTCTGCGGCGGCAGTAACTGCGATAACTGGTAGTCAACCGTGTCGCTGATGCCGTCCAGAACGGTATCGAGGATCGGCCGCGCCCACTGCGCCATGCCCCAATTGGCAGGGTTCGTCATTAGCGCGGTGGCTTGCGGCGCGCCAGTGCCGAGTGAAACCAGGGTGATATCCGCAGTGGAGGAAAAATGAGCTTTTGCTTCCACAAAAGCGCAGGCTGCCGGATTGTTGGCAAACACGCCGCCGTCAATCAGCAAAAAATTGGTTTTTCCGTCTGCGCCACGAACCAATTCAGGCGGAAAGTAGGTGGGCGCAGCCGATGTAGAGCGCGCCACTACATTCATGGCAAAATCATACTCCGGCGATTGCTGCGCCATTGTACTGCGGAAGAAAAATGGCGTGCGCCGTTCCAGTTCATAGCTGGGAATAAATACCGGAGTAAGAGCTTCCTTTAATCGTGTGTCACCGAAGAATTTTGTCAGAACAGATTCAATTGGGGCATCAGGATAACGCGAGCTAAGCAGTCCATCAGCACTGCTGAAGCGATGCCAAAGCGTTTTTGAAAAAATACTTCGGCCTAGCGTTTGGTAAAACTCCACCATCTCCAAAGCAGAGTGGGCCGCAGTTCTCTCGCTGCCCGGCTGCACCATTGCCAACGCCAGTATTCCGCCGGTAGAAGTTCCCGCAATCAAATCAAACAAGGCGCTGGTCGGTTTCGCCGTGCGTTGTTCGATTTCTCCGAGTAATCTGGCAGGAATAATGCCGCGAATGCCGCCACCATCTATTGAAAGCACCCGCAGGTTCTTTTTTTCTGTGTTGATTTGGGACACGTTTGTTTCTCAGTTTGCTTCGGATTCTAGATGGCGCCTGTGCAGGACCGCACTGCCGTTTTCCTGTTATCGCTCGTGAGTGGTTGCTGCTAAAAGACTTAGCCGCATACACATATTTGAAAAATCTTGTGAACGGATTGGCCGAACTCGTGCTAAGGAATTTGTAGGTGGATAAGAAGTTCTACCCGGTAGAAGCCGCGAAGATTCTGGCCTGGGTTGTTAAACAGGAAGGATGAAAATTGATGGACACGATCGGCGACAGAAAGTTTGTTGAAGTTCCTGGCGGAAACACTCACGAACTACCGCCTCTGCTTTTACGAGGCGTCGGCAGCGGGAAAAACCTGCATAAAATGATGAACATTGCCAATGACATCATTGAAAAAGAAGACATGCTGGCTGCTGTGCCGCGCGACCCGGCCTCGGTTCCGGAGGAGCGGGAGCGGCGTAAGCTGGATCTGGCTTTGAACTTAGTGGATCAGTATCTCGGTATTCTGACGCACTGGTCCTGGGGTGATTCCATTTTGGAATGGATTCGCCAATGTGAGATCACATTCGGCTCACGGCGCGAACTGCAACCTCTTTTGAGCAACGATGTTTGGCCCCATGCGGGTCGCAGCAGCTTTGTCACCCTGCTTGAGGATAAGGGTGTAAAAACGGCAGGAATTGATCTGGAAACGGCGGTAGGATTGCGTTTAGCCTTCCGGCAGATGCCGCCGATTCGTTATTGTTCCGACCAGTTTTTGTTTTACCTGAACAATTCAGTAGGCTCAACTGCGTATCAGACCTGGTCGGGCATGACGCCGCGACCGATTGCGTCATTTCCGCCAGAGCGGTTTGCATTTGAAGTGGTGAGCATGGATTTAGAACTTCACTAAAGTTCAAATTAGTACTGTACACCCGAGGAATCGTACTAAATTTTCTCTTGTTAGGCTTCAAACAAGCTTCTGGAGTTTAACTAGTTCTGGTACAGGATCAGTGCTCCTGGATTGATTACGAGGGGAAAAGCTGTTTATTCTGAATCGAAACCCTGTGATCAACCAAGCAATTAGTCCTTCTCTGGGAACTCGTTTGAACGCGGTATGGCCTACGATCTGGTCATATCTACGGCTCGGTCCGGGGCATTTTATGATGTATACGCTCGGACGCCTGCCCATTTTCAGGAGTTTAGGCGTATGGTTTTATCAGCGCCGTAGTCCCGCGCTTGCCGCGCAAGCCAGCGTCTCGCGCGATCTGAACGAAATTAGATTAGACGAAGCTGTCCAACAACTGCGAACTGATGGCGTGTGTGACAAGCTTTCCCTGCGTCAGGACACGGTTTTAGAACTATTGGACTACTGCCGGCATAGTTCTTGTTTCGGAGATGGCGACCGGAACCTTCCATTTATTTTGAGTGAGAAAGAAACAATTGAAAAACAGCATGGGGCGAAGTTCTCGTTGGGACGCTACCTCGATTGTCGTCAGGAGTGCGCGGCGGTAAAACGTTTGCAACGCGATCCGGTGCTGCTTTCGCTTGCGCGCGGTTATCTGGGCTGTGAGCCAGCCCTGGTCGGGGCGCGCATCTGGTGGAGTTTTGCCACCAATGCCACGCTTGAGCAGCAGGCCAAAAGCGGTCAGACGTTCCACTACGATATTGATGGCTATCGTTCTGTCTCTTACTTTTTCTACCTAACTGATGCGGATGAAGATGCCGGAGCGCATGTTTATGTTCGCGGCAGCCATCGCCGGAAACTGTGGCGTCATTTGTGTTCGCTTTACAAAAGCCGTTCTGACGCTGAAATTAAGTCTGTTTACCCGGCTGGCGATATCCGCACGATCTGCGGAAAACCAGGAGAGGGATTTGCGGAAGACACTTTCTGCTTTCATAAGGGATCGCGGCCCCGGCTGCGCGACCGGCTTTTGTTTCAGGTCCGATTCGGCCTTTGCAATTATGATTCCGATTGAATTGAACTCCTTCGATTTCCGCTCATAGCAGAAAATCGTTTCCGCCACGTGAACTGCGCCCAATCACGTATGTGAGTGAAATGGCAGAGGTTTTGTTCCAAAATCCGCCTGGAACTGCCGTACACTAAAAGCGATGGCAAGTAAGAACAGTTTTGGGGCAGCGTCAGTTCTCCGGGCAAATAATCGCGATTACAAAATGTATCGGCTGGATGCGCTGGAAAAGGCTGGCGTGGCTAATTTGTCGCGGGTGCCGTTTTCAATTAAAGTGCTGCTCGAAAACCTGCTGCGATTTGAAGATGACCGCACTGTTAAACCGAGCGATATTACTTATGTAGCGCAGTGGCAGAAAGGCCCGGCGCAGGAAATTCAGTTCCGCCCGGCGCGCGTGCTGTTACAAGATTTTACCGGTGTACCCTGCGTGGTTGATTTAGCGGCGATGCGCGATGCGCTGCAGGCGATGGGTGCTGATCCGAAGCTGGCCAATCCGCTGATTCCCGCTGATCTGGTGATTGATCACTCCGTACAAGTGGATGAATTCGGCTCTAAAGGAGCGTTTGCCGCCAATGCGCTGTTGGAGTTTCAGCGTAATCACGAGCGCTACGCCTTTTTGCGCTGGGGCCAAACGGCGTTCCAGAATTTCCGCGTGGTCCCGCCGGATACCGGCATCGTGCATCAGGTGAACCTGGAATATCTGGCAAGCGTTGTGTTTGCAAATGCAAATACCGGTGAAGCTTATCCGGATACCCTGGTCGGCACGGACTCGCATACTACCATGATCAACGGAGTCGGCGTGGTGGGTTGGGGGGTCGGCGGCATCGAGGCCGAAGGCTGCATGTTGGGACAGCCCGTTTCCATGCTTCTGCCGGAAGTGGTTGGTTTTAAGCTGTGTGGTCGATTGCCGGAGGGCGCAACCGCCACCGATCTGGTTTTGACCGCTACCCAGATGCTGAGGAAGAAAGGCGTTGTTGGTAAGTTCGTTGAATTCTACGGTCCCGGACTTTCCACTTTGCCGCTGGCGGATCGGGCTACCATCAGCAACATGGCGCCTGAATACGGCGCAACCATCGGATTTTTCCCAATTGATGAGGTCACGTTGCAGTTTCTGCGTTTGACCAATCGCAGTGCTGAGCAGGTGGCACTCGTGGAAGCTTATGCAAAAGAACAAGGACTGTTCTACACAGCAGATACGCCGGAGTCTGAGTTTACAGCCACGTTAGAACTGGATTTGTCCACGGTGGTTCCCTCGCTGGCTGGTCCCAAGCGTCCGCAGGACCGCATCAATCTGCCGGATGTGAAGCAGAATTTTCTAGGCGCGTTGAGCGGAACTCAAAAATCGGCGGAAGTGGCAGTGAACAGCCATCACGAAACGATTCAGGACGGAGCGGTAGTGATTGCCGCTATTACCAGTTGCACCAATACATCAAATCCTTCGGTGCTGGTCGCTGCCGGTCTGGTTGCTAAGAAAGCGGTTGAAAAAGGCTTAACAACGAAACCCTGGGTGAAAACATCGCTCGCGCCCGGCTCGAAAGTAGTTATGGATTACCTGACCGATGCCGGGTTAGTGCCTGCTTTGGAAAAGCTGAATTTTCATCTGGTCGGCTATGGCTGCACAACGTGTATTGGAAACAGTGGCGCGCTGCCGGAGAATGTAGCCGAAGCTGTGAACACAGGCAAGCTGAACGTGGCTGCCGTTCTGAGCGGAAACCGTAACTTCGAGGGCCGCGTGAATCCCCTGGTGCGCTCTAATTATCTGGCATCGCCGCCGCTGGTGGTGGCCTATGCTCTAGCCGGGCGCGTCGATATTGACCTTTCGAGCGAACCGATCGGGGAAGGCACGGATGGGCAGCCTGTGTTTTTGAGCGATATCTGGCCTACCAGCCAGGAAGTGGATGATGTGGTGCATCAATCCGTGAAGACCGAGTTCTTCGCAAAAGAATACGCCGAGGTTTTCCGGGGTGAACAGGATTGGAATTCTATTCCCATTCCGACCGGCAGCATCTATCAGTGGACCGATGATTCCACTTACATCAAAAACCCGCCTTACTTTGAAAGCATGGTTGACCCCAGCACTGCGCTTCAGGATTTGAAAGGTTTGCGAGCCTTATGCGTGCTGGGGGATTCAGTGACGACTGACCATATTTCTCCGGCAGGAGATATTGCGCTGGATAGCCCAGCAGGCCATTATCTGACCGAACACGGCGTGAAAAAAGCCGATTTCAATAGCTACGGAGCGCGGCGCGGCAATCATGAGGTGATGGTGCGCGGAACGTTTGCCAACATCCGTTTGAAGAACTTGATGCTGCCCGGCGTGGAAGGCAGTTGGACCCGCCATCTGCCCGACGGCGAAAAAATGTTCATCTATGATGCGGCCATGAAGTATAAAACGGAAGGCGTGCCGCTGATTGTAATAGCCGGCAAGGAATATGGTTCCGGGTCTTCCCGCGATTGGGCTGCCAAGGGCGTGAATCTGCTGGGCGTCAAAGCCGTGATTGCGGAAAGCTTTGAGCGCATTCACCGATCTAATCTGGTGATGATGGGCGTACTGCCGATGCAGTTTCTGCCCGGCGACAATCGGGAAACTTATGCTTTGACCGGCGAAGAAGTATTTGATATTACCGGTGTACCGGAAGCGGTGCAAAAAGCGGGGCGCGTCCGGGTAACGGCCCGGCGGCCGAGCGGGTCAGCGGTTCTCTTTGAAGTGCAGATTCGTGTTGATACGCCCCAGGAAGTAGAATACTACCGGAACGGCGGCATACTGCCCTATGTTCTGCGCCAGTTATCATCTAGCCGCGTTACCGCTTAAAGTGATGTCTGCCGACTGCTTCTCCTTCGCTTGAAGACCGGAAAACTGGAGCGAACGAAAATTCAAGAAGGATTGAGGAAGAATGGGACGCACTCGCGGTCCTTTGCTGGTATCCGCTGCCGTAATCTGGCGTGGTTCGAAGATTCTGATCGGCCAGCGGCGCCGGGGTGATCGCCACGCTTATAAGTGGGAATTTCCCGGCGGCAAAGTGGAAACAGGAGAAACCCCGAAAGAAGCTCTGGTGCGGGAACTGCGCGAAGAATTAGCGATTGAATCGCAGATCGGCGAGGAAATCGCCCGCTATCGGCACGATTATCCGAACGGTACGAGCGTAGTGCTTTTGTTTTACTCCGTCCGGCAGTTTAACGGCGATCCTGCCTGCCGCGCTTTTGAGCAGATCCGATGGGTAGAGCGAACCATGCTGCCGAGTATTGATTTTCTCGACGGCGACATTGATTTTGTTCAACGGCTGGCGCGGGGCGAGTTTGATTCGCAGTTGATGGAGTAAGCATTCTTTTATCAAGGAAATTCAATTCTGCAGAATGATTGCAGTCTTACTGCATTCAGAAGCAGCTCTGTCCGTCTTCTAGTTCAGCATCAAAGTTTGATTATGTTTGATAATTAACTTCAATGAACACATGACGGTTTTGGAACAGGAATTCTTTGAATTGGTTGAACGCTTCCGCAAGGAGGAAAACCCGGAAGTAGTAAAGCAATTCGGCGAACAACTGGACCAAATGATTTTTGGTGGCTGATGCCACTGATTGAGCAATAGGAGAATTTGCCCCAAGGCATTTCGCAGCATTCGTTCGAATATGAGACCGGGCAATCAGCCTAGCCGAAATCAACTGCGGCTTTGAATCGAGACTAATCTCATTCTTGGAGTCCAAGTGGCGAGAACGGATTGTAGTCCCGACCAATCGTGAGCCATGCGAGATTAGGAAACTTGTGTCTGATAAGTTCTACGATCTTTTCTGTTGGCTGTGAATCAACATAGGGCAACAGGCAAACGTACTTTACATCTATTAAGCCGTAGAAGCCACCCGGGTAATCTGGGAAGTCTGCTCTTTCTTGTGGGCGAAGACCCCCAAGAACTGCTATTGCGTCAGGGGATCAGCTAAACGCTCACCACGCTTAAGCCACTGCGGCAGTTGTCCACTGCTTAACAGCTTGGCGGAGATCATCGGCGCGGAGCGGTTTAGTGAGGTAATCATCCATTCCAGCTTGCAGGCAGCGTTGGCGGTCGCCGGGCAGGGCATGAGCTGTCAGCGCAATGATCGGGATTGGAGAAAGCTGCGCACTGCGCTCCCATGCGCGAATCGCGCTTGTCGCCTCATAGCCGTCGCAAAGCGGCATTTGGCAGTCCATCAGGATTAGCGAATACCGCTGCTCTTTTACTTTGGTCACAGCCTCAAAACCGTTTCCAACAATATCCACTTCTACGCCAAGCCGTTCCAGCATGCGTCCGGCCACCTTCTGATTCACCAGATTATCTTCGGCAAGCAGTACCCGCAGGGGCGCAGCGTTCGGATCGGAATGGAGCGGCGCTCGGGCGCTTACTTCCTCTTCCGGCACCGACTCAGTGATTGGCAAAGGCAGTTCCAGCCAGAATGTGCTGCCTTGTCCCGGTTGACTCGTTAAGCCCATCGTGCCGCCCATCAGCTTGCAAAGCTGACGCGAGATGGCGAGGCCCAATCCGGTGCCGCCAAACCGGCGCGTAGTGGACGCGTCCGCCTGGGTGAAGCTTTGAAACAGCTTGCTTTGGGCTTCGAGTGGAATGCCCACTCCGGTGTCCACAACAGCGATGCGCACCAAAGCGCGCTGCTCCTCCAGCGGGGAAATCTGGACTTCAATCGAAACGCCTCCGCGTTCTGTAAACTTCAGGGCATTTGAGACAAGATTTAGAATAATTTGGCGCACACGAGTGCCGTCTCCCACAAAGCACCGTGGAGCGTTATCAGGATATTGCAGCGCAAGCGACAGCTTCTTGCCATCAGCGGTTGGTTTGAACAAGGCAGCAGCATGAGCAAGCACCTGATGTAGGTTGAACGGCACCGATTCCACCGTCATTCGTCCGGCCTCAATTTTGCTCAAATCAAGAATATCGTTGATGATTTGCAGCAGGCTCAAACCCGAAGTCCGAACAATATCCAGGTATTCCTTTACTTTAGAGTTTCCGGCTTCCGCCACGGCGAGTTCGGTCATGCCTAAGACGCCATTTAAGGGCGTACGGATTTCGTGACTCATGTTAGCCAGGAACTCGCTTTTGGCCCGGGCAGCCGCTTCAGCAGCGTTGCGCAGGGATTCAGCTTCTTCAAGCTGGGTGCGAATCACGCGGGTTTGCCGCTGAACCTGCCGACGCAGCGCGAAAGCCCAGACGATCACCAGCACGGTAAGTACGCTAATGAAGATTACTGCCCAGAGCACTGCGCGCGCAGTCCACCAAGGCGCTTTTTGCACTACCTTGACGCTTGCGCCTCCGAGCAGGAGCAGATCAAAGCCGGTCGCCAGGCCCGGGTTGTCTTCGTTTGAGGTCAGTCGGCAGATGCCGGTTAAACGCAAAGTGCTTCCGTTGGCGGCTTCCGGTGCGCGCCCGGCAATCACACGGGCGTTGAAAACAGTGGGTCCCGAACGCATCACCAGTTTTTCACCACCTTCGGATGAAAACCGCTCCGTTAGGATAGCTTCTACTTGCACCAGAGAACCTTCCAAGCCATGATCTTTCAAAGCTTCCACGGTCGCCCGGTACGGCTCAATCCGGCTTGAATTGCGTCCCAGTAGCAGGAAGTGAGCATCTTTCATAACGCTTCCGATGTTGTCCTGGACTGGAAAACCAAGCACTTCCACCTCGTCTCCGACTCGCAGGTCGCGCCGGTCTGGCGCACCGTCAATCCGAACATCGCCGGTCTGGTCGTGAACAAAGGTGGGGCCGCTGGGCGTGGTATACGTGATTCTGCCTTTTATCTTCTCCCGGTGGCCCCATTGGGCATCGGCTGTAAATGTGCCTAAACTTTCATTATTCTTGAGAGGGATGTCCGCATCAGATGGTGAAGGCTTCACAATGCGGAGATAAGAAAGGGAAGGCACAAACAAGCGCATTCCGGTGAACTGCCCGCGCAGATTGGAGTTGCTGCCGCTCACGCCCTGCAGTTCGACCGTTGCGTCTATCAAATTAGACGGCAGCACAACGCCCGGCCCGAACAGGGCAGTGATTTGAACGCCATTCCACTCGAAAACAAGCTGCGCGCGCGAGGAATTCTGTCCTACTGTATGCACAATGCCGCGCAGCGCCAGCCAATCGCCGTCGCTTCTGCCGGCCAGTACCTCGATAACTGGATAGGGGGTCGGCTGGAGAGTTTCCGTTCCGCCATTGAGATGAATTTCGCCGCCGCTGATGATGGGCGCAAAACTTCCCGAAGCGGTATGGCCAGTGACGGTGACGCGATCTCCTGTTTTTAAACCTTTTATCTCCCAGCGGCGCAGGTTAACGTAAATTCCGCCCGTACCGTCCTTGACGAAAAAGTAGAAGTGATTAGGGTCAACATCGATAAAGGTGATGACGCCGCGCACCAACACCGGAAAACCGCGATCAGCATCGCTTTTAGCTAGGCGCCGGATTTCGCTGATCGTGGTCAGTACCTTATTGGGAGTACTTTGTTCCGTTGCCGGTCGCAGCTTTCGGATTTGTTCCACTACCGGGTAAAGGTCGCGATGATTAACAAGCAATGCAAATTGCGCTTCCAAGTCACCGGAATGAGGAAGCGGGTACAAAACGCCGGGTACCGCGATGCGCGCTCCGGCTAGAATACCCATTGCTTTCGGATCGTCGTTGAAAGCCCGCACTTCAACAGAGGTTTTATCTGCCAACCGGAGTTGAAAATAGATTTGACCTAAGCGTAAATTGTCAGTTTTGATCACTTGCCCACTCAGGTAAATCCGACGATTCCGCCAGTAATTGTTTGACAGTTCAGCACCGGTCAACGGAACTGCGTTCGGGATTACTCCAGGTTCTAGGATGTTTATCTGAGTGGAAAGCAAGGTAGGTGCGTCGCGGTCCGATGCTAAAGTGCCGGTAGCTTCGATTAACTGCCCAACTTCCATCCTGGACTCAACGTTGTCGGCTTCCACCCGTACTGCGGCAGTGTCGTTCTGCAGATAAAAAATCCTGCGGTCATAATCCAAGTAAGTAAGTCGACCACGAAATGTAGCTGCTTGTTCAGTGGCTCCCGGTGCGTGCGCCCCGGAAAACCAGAAAATTGCGGCAACTGCTACAAGAACACAGGCCAGCAAAAGAATCCGGTATTGTTTCAAAACTTCCATCGGGCAACAGAAAACTTTTTATTAAAGTGGACTTAACCGACACTTATTCTTTCGTCCGGATGGGATTTAAAGATTAGACTGTTGTGCCAAAAAAGTTATTCAGCGGAGAAAAGCGATATTTATTTAACAGGATTTTTCGCGACTGCGGGAATTGTGTGTTTCTAGAATTGAGGTTCTGCTCCAAGCGCCGCGTTCAATGATCCCTGCCGGTAGCCTTCCACGTCCACCGTCACATAATGGAAGCCAAGCGCCTTGAAAATCCGGGCAAATTCCTGAAACGCTTCCACCGTCATAGCGCGGGAAAGCTCTTCTCTAGCAATCTCCAGCCGTACCAAATCGTTATGAAAGCGCACCCGGAACTGGCGGAAGCCCATTGCTTTTACCGCTTCCTCGCCTTGTTCAATGGTTTTGATAGTTTCCACAGTCACCGGCGTTCCATAAGGCACTCGCGAACTTAAGCAGGCCGCTGCCGGGCGATCCCAGATGGATAATCCGGCTCGCCGGGCCAGTTCGCGGATTTCCGCTTTGGTCAGATTTGCTTGAATTAACGGCGCTTGTACGCGGTGGAGTTTGGCGGCCCGCTGGCCGGGACGGTAATCACCCAGATCGTCTTTGTTGACGCCGTAGATGATATGTTCGAAGCCATGCTGCCGGGCATAAGCTTCCAATTGAGTGAATAGTTCGTCCTTGCAGTGAAAACAACGATCTTTGTCGTTTTTGGCGTAATCGGGATTGTTGAATTCATCAGTGGGAATATACTCGTGGCGAAAGCCCGCTTCAAGCGCAAACCGTTCCGCGTCACGCTTATGCGATTGCGGAATGGAAGCGGAATCCGCCGTAATCGCAATGGCGCGATTACCCAGTGTTTTTTGCGCTGCCCAGGCCAGGTAAGCGGAATCCGTTCCGCCCGAATAAGCAATGATGACATCGCCCAGCTGCTGTAAACAGTTGAATAAAACCCGTTCCTTGCGGTCGAGTGTTTCCGCATCGAGCGGCGATGCGGCAGAAGCTTGAATGGTGACCAATGCGGAAGCGGCCATATCTGAAGTATAGGACCTTCAGCGTCAAGCAAAAGTTACAACTTCGCCGGAAACCTGCTTACTTCGGGGGCGGGGGCGGTTCCACTGGTTTAGTGCCGCTGCTGGTCGCATCTACCGAATACAAGCGGCAGTGGCTGATGTTCTGCTTGAAGCGAAACCGTGGATGAAAAAACAATCCTGCTCTGGCATCGCCGCTGCCTTCCACCTGGCTGGTCAGCCACACGCCGTCCGGCTGCCGAAGCTGCTGGATATGAAGCTGAAATCCCTTATGCAGGTTTGCCAGTAGGCCGCCGGCAATTTTCAAATCCTGGTCGGTATGCACGCGTAATTCAACCAGTTCGCCGGTTTCCTCGTCCACGGCAAGGCGTCCGGCCAAAGCTTTCGCAAAGCGTTGTTCCAGATTGCCGGGGTGAAAGTGCGGGTCCCCGGACAGGTCATACACCACTGTGCTCCGCCCGTTTCGCGCTTCACGGTATCCGTTGTTGTAGCGCAATGCTTGAAGCGCCATGTCGATTTGCTTTTGCTGGCGGTCTTCCGTTTTTTGCGCCTGCTTCGGGTCGCTGTATTTTTTGATTTTTTCAGCCGCGCGTTCTTGTTCTTTTTTTTCTTCGCCAGTGCTTAGTGTTCTGCCGTTTTTAGTTAACAGCCGATTAATTTCCTGGCCGTTCACAAAGAAGCGTTCGTAGGTTTTAGATTCCTTCTGTTTAACTGTTCCATCTCCGTTTAGCTGGGCAGCTTCTTCGGCGACATCGCACAAATATCGTTCTTTCTGCTGGGCGGATTTTTTTTCGTTGGCAATAACACGCTGTTTCAATTGTTCAGGGTTCGGCAGTGGGTCCAATTTTGTACTCAAATTTGCTGCCGGTAGAACCCGGACAGATGTGCTTAGAAGGAAGCACAGTAGGACAAATAGTAAATGGAATCGCCTTGTCGGCCTCACGATACGAATATATGCATACTCGCCTGAGCAAGCAGAATTGTTCTGTAACGCAAAAGATCTGCCACACTGCATTTTAGGTGGAAATACTGGCTTAAGGCAGGATTTTCGAACTTTTGGGTGATCGCAGTGGTGAAACTACAGTTTCCAAGCTTCCACGGGCGGAGTATACGATCCTGAAGCAGCACCGTTCCGGAAATTTTCATAACAAAATCGGCAGATTGCTTTTCCAGGAATGCAATAAGCGGGCAACTCCCAAACAGTAGGCGTAACGGTGGCTTTGTTGGAACATCGTACTCCTCCGGACACCAGCATGGGGCACTGGTCTGCTGCAGGGATATGGTGTTCTTGAGAATGGCTCATTCTAGGTATCGATTCCTTTTCACTTCTCTGTACGCGCAAATCGGCTGTTCAGTTTAACTTGCTTGAAGTCTTCAGGGGTCTTTGCGCGCTCTGTCCGTTGTAATCCTGCTGCCCTGTCACATGTGCCGATTTACAGCAAATCATGTTTTCTGGTATATGGATCACATTCCTGTCCCAAGCTAACACAAAGTCTTTTTTTATCCGGGAACATGAATTCTTCTATAGGTGGTACAAACCCTAGTACGGCTTTCACGTTTCAAGTGCTTAGCGAATTTACCGTAACATTTCGCACTGCTGAGCTCAAACTTTTTATACAATACGAAGCGTTACAAAATATCGGAAGCCTGGTTCAGGATTGACGAATGGGCTCAGGGTGGTAGGAGCATTTTTCCATGTGTAAGCTTTCTCGTTTAAAGCTCATTGTCGCAACTATAGCGATAGCTGTTCCACTATGGGCACAGTTCAACGCCAGTCTGCAAGGTGTTGTAAAAGATTCGAGTGGCAGCGCGGTTCCCGGCGCGCACGTCAAAATTGTAAACGCCGGAACTCAGTTCACCCGCGAGGCCACCGCAAACGATGATGGCCTGTACCAGTTCAATCAACTGCCGCCCGGCGCTTATTCAATTAACGTCGACGCTAAAGGTTTCAAGGCTGAAGCGTTGAACGACGTGAACGTTGCCGCGGATGTGGCCCGCACGGCTGATGTGACTTTGGAAGTGGGAAACGTGAGCGAATCAGTGACGGTCAGCGCTTCTGCCATTCCTGGCCTGCAAACCAGCGATGCCAACGTCAGCAGCACGATCGACAGCCGAGCCGTGGAAAGCCTGCCTGCTTTTGGGCGTGATCCGTATCAGTTGGTTCGCCTTGCACCCGGTATAACCGGCACCGGCGCGCGAACAGGCGCGGGAACCGTGGCTAACCTGGGCAACACCACCGGACCAGGCGGATCGTCAAAGGGCATTTTCCAAACGGAAAACCAGGTGCAGGTGAGCGCGGTCGGCCAGCGCGTCACTTCCAACGATTACACGCTTGATGGCGTCAGCATCAACAGCCTGCAATGGGGCGGCGCAGCGGTTCTCACGCCCAACTCGGAATCGGTCAGCGACATCAATGTTGTTTCCACATCCTACGATGCCGGTGATGGGCGCAACAGCGGCGCCCATACCAAGATCACTTCCAAAAGCGGCACCAATGAATTGCACGGCAGCGGCATATTTCGTTTTCAAGATCCCGGCCTGAATGCTTACAACAAGTATGGCGGTTTAAATGGCGCGCCGGTCACTCGTGTAGACACCAAATACCGGCAGTATGCGGGCAGCGTGGGCGGCCCCATTAAAAAAGACAAGCTGTTTTTCTTTCTTTCCTATGAAGGACTCACCAATCGTTCGCAGACGTTCAATACGCATTGGGAAGAAACGCCGCAGTACGATCAGTTGATTGCGCAGCAGCGTCCGGGGAGTCTGATTGCCAAAATCCTGGGCGGTCCCGCTAATCAGCCGCGTGTGGCTCAAGTGCTGCCTGCTGATTGTTCCATTATCGGCGGCGGCGCGAGTGCTTCGACTTGCCAGGTAGTTCCGGGGGGTCTCGATCTGGGTTCGCTTACTCCTGTCACCGGTCCGGGCAATCCTTATGTGCAGAACCAGTCGCTCGGCGGCGGATTTGACGGCATACCCGATATCCGCTTTCTGCAATATGTGAACCCGCAGCACATTGTCGGCAACCAATACAACGCGCGTATTGATTACAATCTGACGCCCAAAGATTTAATCGCCGGTTCCGCTTATGTCACCAAACTAAATCAGGTGCAGGGCGATGACACTGTTGCTGCCCGCCCTTCCGGCGACACCTGGTTCAAGCCGTTGAGCGAAGCCGTGACGCTCATCTACATCCGCAATATCTCGCCCAACATCGTGAACGAAGCGCGGGCGAACTTTACCCGTTATGCCGATAACGGCTTGCAGGATAACAGCGGTGTGAACTGGGGCATTCCGCGCCTGGAAGTAGAATATCCGTATTCGTTTGACCGCATTCGCGTGGGCGGTCCAAACCGCAGCGAAACAACGCCCAGCAGCCTGGCGCAGAACACTTATGAAGCCCGCGACACGCTGATTACCATTTTCGGCGGCCACACCATCCGCTATGGAGCGCAGCTTCGTTGGGAACAAAACAACAACAATCTGCTGGGCGGCGCGCGGCCCTTGTACTCATTTCGCGGTTTGTGGAATCTGGCAAACGATGCGCCGGTTTATGAAGCGATCAACGCCGACCCCATCACCGGCTTAGCCGCTACCGGCCAGCGTTACTATCGCACCAAGGATATGGCCGGTTTCATTCAGGATGATTGGCATGTTCTGCCGGGACTGACGCTTAATCTGGGGCTGCGCTGGGAATATTTTTCGCCGGTAACGGAGAAGGGAAATCGGCAAACCAATCTTGATCTGTACGCCACTGGACCGCAGGCCATCCTGAATGCGCAAGTGGTCGGCGTGAACCGTCTTTATAACGCCAATTACCACGATTTCATGCCGAAGTTCGGCTTTGCCTATAGTCCTTCTTCCTGGCACGACAAAGTGGTGCTGCGCGGCGGCATTGGCAACGCATACAATCGCGAAGACAACGTGCTGTTTTCGAACGGCGCCGGCAACCCGCCGTATTTTGCCCGCTACGGCATCTGCTGCGGACAGGCAACTTCCGACACGAACGGCGATGGACCTTTCGCGCAAGGCAAAATTTTGTACACACTCGGCAACGGGACTTCACCGGCCAGCTATCCCGCCAACCGCGTGATTGCTTCCGGCATTAATCCTGTGACCGGCGGACTGAACCCCATTAACGGCCAGAACGCGCCGGCGGTGGAAATCTGGGGCGCTCCCCGGCACATGCCCGATCCGTACGCCATTCTTTACTCGTTTGAAACGCAAACGCAGTTAGCCGCTAACACCGTTCTCACTGTCGGCTATCAGGCGAGCCTGGGCCGTCATCTGGTCCGCATTGTGAACCAAAATTTCCTGTATCCCGCATCCGACCCGGTGACCGGCGTGGCCGGGCCATTCAGCGCCATTTACTTTCCCACGCCGGACATGACCTCTTCGTATAACGGCATGAACGTCCGCTTGTCGCGGCGCTTCGCCCAGGGATTTCAGCTTGATGCTATTTACACCTGGAGCAAGAGCATCGACTATCTTTCCGCCGAAGGCCCCGGCTCCGGCACGAACCAAACTGACCCGGCGCACCTGAATACGGAGAAAGGCCCGTCGGACTACGATGCCCGGCATCGCCTCACGCTGAATGGCCTCTGGAATCTGCCGATTTTTCCGAGTCATAAAGGACTGTTCGGTTCCGTGCTGGGCGGCTGGCAGTTGGGCGGCATTCTGACGACTTATTCCGGCTTCCCCTGGACACCCGTAACCGGAACTCTGCAATCGATCGCGCCTGTTACCGGAGCCAGCACCATTGCCCCGACTCGTCCGGTTGGCTATTACAACAACGCTGGTCAGGATACGTCGAACCGCGCGTTCATCAACGGGACAAACTTCGGAGGCACCAGTCCCACGTCGGATACATCGGGCACGAAATACTTTGATATCAGCACTGCCGGGCCCCCCGGTATTGGCCGGAACTCATTTCGCGGACCGCATTATTTCAGCGTCGATGCCAGCGCATCCAAACGCTTTGCCTTGCCGTTTTTGAAAGAACGCACCGCGCTGGAGATTCGCGCTAACGCTTATAACGTTTTCAATAATCTCAATCTGACGCCGTTTACATTCGGGGCGGATGACACCAAGGTGGAAAATCCGAATTTTGGCCGGGCGAACAGCGCTTATGCCGGGCGCGTGATGGAATTTCAAGCGCGGTTCACGTTTTAGAGGAAGTGGATTAGAAAATATTAACAGCGATTTGGATGGAGGCTGGCGCGGCTTATTGCTTCATCGGAAAGAGGCGGCGTATCGGAGCGGCTTTTTTGCTCACTCGATGAATTGCCGCGCTTTTCTTTTCCAGTCGTGCGGTTCGTAACGGACTTAGGCGGCAGGTCATGCTCTCTCCAGACTTGAATACTGGATTGGATCAGTTCATCGATAGAGCGAAAATGACCGCTGCGCGGCGCCTCACGTATAACGCGCTCAGTTTCCGGCGTGATGTCGATGGTCATGAATGTCTTCCTTCCAATACTTCTTTAAGAACAAAGTAATCAGTCGTTTTTGTTACGACCAAAGGTACTGGCTAATTAAGCCTGCCCCTAATAATCGCCGAGGTACATGCAGATCGTGTGCTTCAATCGGGGGAAAACGGCGTCAGGCTCCGAAACCTGCCGGATTCACATTCCACTGGCCGGAAGCTTGAGCCAGTTGTCGCTCGGAAATCCTACCAGAAGCAAGAGCATCAGCTAGGGGCAAAAGGAACTCTATTTCGGCAGCTTCATTTTCCACAGGGAACGGGCTACTATTGACGAGTTTACTGGCAGTCGCATGTTCGCCATAAACGCAATGGGCTTCTGCTAACTTGCTTAAGAAAGTGGTTTTTATTCCTCGATCCTCGCGCCAGTCTCCAGAAGGGATTTCGCGCAATGCGTCATTGAGCGCTGAATCTCCTACATAGGTCCATGCCTGGCGAACACGTCCGTCACGCATTCCAACATCGATCAGAGTTCGGCGGAACAGGGAACCAATCTTGCCAAAACCAACGAAGCCCTCAATGGCGTCCAGTTTCAGAAGCCGTGCGGGGTTTCGCAGACGAACAAACTCGCCTTGCACGAAGTCTGAAGATGCGGTTGAATCAGGTAAGCACAAAGCCGGATACTCTCCGCAATCGACGAGCGTACCATAAGTTTCCGCCAAAAGAGCGCAATCGAGTTTACCCAAAAGATGATGACGAGACTCGCCGCGAAGCAGGGTGCCGTAAACAAATACGGCCTCAAGCGGCTTTGGTGGAGCGTTTTGATCCGCAGCGTCGATATGAGTAGACGGAAGTTCGTACGCTTCCAGGCCCTGCTTAACAATGTCAAGATACTTAGTTGACGGCGGCACAAACCGCTTGCGTTTGTTCTCGTTGACCTCATAAGTGTAGACCTGGTGCGGATTTCCGTTGAAATCGAGGCACTGTTGCGCGACTCTCCGGTACGCATGTGGAGCACCCTCCTTCTCGTTAAGAGCCGCCCAGCCTTCCAGGGAAACCTGGAAAACCATTCCTGGAACAACGCATCCAACGGCGGGGATGATGTCAAGCACTCCTGATTGCCGCGTTCGGGAGTAGTGCGTAAACCGCACACAATGGTCTGGCAGCCAAGCAGGGAAGAGCGGCTGGATCGACTTCGGGTTGTGCCCATAATGGGCGCACCAATTTTTCCAATCGTGCTTGTTTAAGTTAGATCCGTAGGCGAAATAAAGAGAAGTATTGCTGGTGTCAAGGTTCATGAGAACAGCATAAACAAGAAGGCGTGACACACCCGTGACAGTTCTTAATCGTCAGTTGATGGTAACCTGCAGTCAGCTACCGCGCCGAAAATAACCAGGTCACGCGGCAGGCTGATATCACCTTCCGTGGCTCCCCCGAAATCGCTTTCCGGGCGGCCAGTAATTTGAGCTAAGTCTGCTCTAAATCTCCGGCGCGCCTGACGCATGGTATCACTCGAAGTATAGCTGCGGAATACTCGGTTTCGGATCTGCTCCGGGCTAGGATTTCTGAACATTAACAAAACATCTAATAATCGAGCTGTGTTCTCGCGTAACCTTTTTTCGCTGTGAGCGGGTGCTTGCCACCAGGGATTTCCCTCCTGCGGCAGACAAAAGATTAATGCTTGCGGGTTCGCTTCTCGGCGAGCTTGAAGTTCTTCCAAAATAAATTCACCGGCAAAACGTATGTGTGCGATGCTCGGCTCCGGTCCCACCAGATGCCAGTGTTGCGCAGGATCGCTTTCCTCGTCACGTATCCCCTCCCACTCGCGAAAGGGCACGTTCAGAAAATATGCGGCCAGCTCCAACATGTTCGCTACTCCATGCTGAATGGGGAATGGGTCGTCAGCAGTTCTTCCGTGTGACAGGTATTCAGCTACGCTTTCCCGACAAGCCCGGAATCTTTTTAGAATCATTTCCTGGTCAACAACAGGTGGGCTGAGACGGCGGAATTTGTCCAGCACCGCTAGACGATAAAGAGACGGAAATACGGTCAGCGATTTTGCTTGAGCCGCTTTAGCAAATAATTGATCGATTTCATAAAGATCGTTCGCCGTCTCAGGATTGGATCTGAGCAGGAGATGCGCGTACCGATAAGCGGCCAACTGCGGCCAAGGTTTAGGTAAGCGAGGCTCCTGATTTGCGAGTTCGTAGGCACGAGTCAGTGAGGCAAGTGCTTCGCTAGTCTCGCAGATTTGCAGTTTGGCGCAACTGCCATTTTTCAGCAATCTCGCAAACTCGGCTCGTCGGCTTTCCAGGTCTGTATCCATAGTCATAGTTTGCTGCAAAAATGCAGCTTCACCGCCCAATAAATTGCACACTGCTTAGTAGGCACAGCCAACTGAAAATCTCAAGGGATAGAACCCACTACGCTCCTTGCTTCTGACTGTTTCTGAGTAGGATTAAACTGCGCAGAATATCCTTATTGCGTAATCAGGTGTCAACCCCTGGTTTTCGGTTCGGCGTCGGCCACCAACAGATACCCTCAGCGACTCAAATCAAGCGAGGGCGAAAATTCATTTGTCGGTAAGGAACCGCGAGTTCGCCCGGCGTAGCGGGACGAATGATGTTTCGCAGCAGATGATAAAAGGGATCGGGCCGGGCAGTCTGGAAGTTCTCCACCGAGGCGGCCAGCATCGCTTCGCGCGTCACCGTAGCCCAACGAAGCGTGTAGCCTGCCTGCAAAGCCAGTTCGCGCACGAACTCGCGCTGCGTTCTACCGTTGCCTTCCCGAAACGGATGCACAGCGTTTATCTCACCAAGATAATACGCCAACCGATAAATCGTTGTATCCTGATCTGAACCTTGCAGGTGTTTCTCTGCTTGCAGTTTCACAAAGAGTTCCTCAAGCACTGGACTGATAAAGGACGCACGGGCAAAATAGCTGCCCTTCTCGATGTCAACAGTTCGCAATTCTCCCGCCCAATCGTAGAGATCCTTGAAAATGTAACGGTGAATAGAACGCAGATGGAATGAATCAAAGGAACCGCGCAAAGGACGAGCACGCAACTCAGCCAACCGGGTGCTGGTTTTTCGAACTTCCTCAAACTCGAGCGCCGTCGCGTCGCGCAGGTTCAGTTTGTTGCGGAGAATAGAGGTACTGGGATAAACGTAAGGGTCTTCCCCAGCGGAGAAGTTATCCACTGGAACTATTTGTTCCGGTTGCGCGAGTGTACGTCCCGGTAAATCTGCTCCACCGAAATCTCGCCGGCGATGTACCGCGCAAAAGCTTGCTGGAGTTCCGGAGTAGGCTCTAACCCTTCCATTCGCATCGTTGCCAGGGTATCTTCGACTACCTCAATCCGATATCGTTGTTGATCGAGGGCTGAGGGCGGCGTGGAAGTCAGGGGTGTCGTCATTCTTTTTATTGTGGCACAAAACCGGCTTCATTCATCTCCTCGGCAAAGCCTTTTACGACTGCCCGATCAACACACCCGCCGCAAACACTAAACCGCCTCCCACAATCACCTGCACGCAAGAAAGAACGAAGCTGGTTTTCATGTAGCGGTAGCGAATCCACGCAATAATAATCAGTTCGATGCCGACCACCACATAGGCCAAAGTGAGGGCGTGCTGCACATTTGGAATCAGGAACGGCAGCGTGTGCAGGAAGCCGCCTAGAAAAGTCATCATCCCTGTAACCATGCCGCGAAATAAAGGCTTGCCGCGCCCGGTCAGTTCACCGTCATCGGAAAGCCCTTCTGAAAAGGCCATCGAAATGCCAGCGCCCACTGCTGAAGCCGCGCCGATCAGAAACACCGTGCGTGAATTGTGCGTGGCAAAGGCTGTCGCGAAGATCGGCGCGAGCGTGGATACCGAGCCGTCCATGAGCCCAGCCAATCCCGGCTGGACCACGCGAAGAACAAAGCTCCGCTCATCTTTGACGAGACTCGCGATGCTACTCAGGTTAGGAACTGAATCTGACATAGAAACGTTTATTTCGATTGTTGCAAAGCCTGGTCGAGATCCCATAACAGATCATCGGCATCTTCCAAACCGATCGAAAGCCGGATCAGATCGGGCGTAACTCCTGCCGCTGTTTGCTCTTCCAGCGCCAACTGCTGATGAGTGGTGGAAGCCGGATGAATCACTAAGCTTCGCGCATCGCCCACATTTGCCAGATGCGAAAAGATCTTTAAACTGTTAATAAACTTCTTGCCGCCTTCAAAGCCGCTTTTCACGCCAAACGAAAACACCGCTCCCGCTCCTTCGGGCGTGTATTTCCTCGCCAGTTGATGATAAGGGTTGCGGGGCAGGGAAGCATAGTTCACCCACGAGACGTTGTCTTGCTTTTCCAGGAACTGCGCCACTGTCAGGGCATTCGAAAGATGGCGACTCATGCGCATGCCCAACGTTTCAATCCCCTGCAAAAACAAAAATGAGTTGAACGGGCTGACGCAAGGGCCGAAGTCGCGCAAGCCTTCCACGCGGGCTTTAATGATAAAGCTGATCGCCCCGAACGTGTCCCAGAACTTTATGCCGTGATAAGCGCGCGCCGGACTGGTAAAGTCAGGAAATTTGCCATTGTTCCAGGGAAATTTTCCGCTGTCTACAATAATGCCTCCGATAGAAGTGCCATGCCCGCCCATGAACTTCGTTAACGAATGCAGCACCACGTCCGCGCCATGCTGAATCGGTCTGGTGACATACGGCGTGGCGAACGTGTTGTCCACCACGAACGGCAGTCCGTGTTCATGCGCGATTTGGGCGACAGCTTCCAGATCCAGCACATTGCTGCGCGGATTGCTGATTGTTTCTCCATAGAGCAACTTGGTTTTTGGCGTAATCGCTTTGCGGAAATTTTCCGGGTCGTCCGGTTCCACAAATACGAAGTCATAGCCAAGCCGTCGCATCGTCACATCGAATTGTGTGAACGTTCCGCCATACAAAGTACTGGAAGAAATAATCTGGTCGCCGGGCGCGCAAATGGTGGTGATCGCCAGAAACTGCGCGGCCTGCCCGCTCGATAACGCCAGCGCAGCCACGCCGCCTTCGAGCGACGCGACTCGCTCTTCCAGCACCGCCGTGGTTGGATTCATGATGCGCGTATAGATATTGCCGAACTTTTGCAGAGCAAACAACTGCGCGGCATCCTCGGTATCGGCAAAGGTAAATGAGGTGGTTTGGTAGATCGGCACCGCGCGCGCATGAGTGGCGGAATCGGGTGAGTACCCGGCGTGCAAGGCTCGGGTATTGAATCCAAGCTGCCGGTCAATTTTCGAATCGGACATGATGATCAGTATAAAACTGATGCGTTCTTGGTTCCGATTATTGGTAATTCAACAGAATCTGCCGTTTCTGTCGTTACACCACAACTCCGGTTTGCGCATTCAACTTCTTCCTGGTATTTAAATCCGTGTAGTGTTACCCTCCTCTAATAAGAACAGCAGGGAAAACAGTCTTCGCTTGGAAACTGTTTTCAGAAAACTTCCTGATCAGGAGTAAGCTTTGTTTAATGAATTTAAAACTTTTATTGCTCGCGGCAATGTTGTCGATTTAGCTGTGGGCGTGATTATGGGCGGCGCATTTGGAGCCATTGTAAATTCACTAGTGAACGATGTGGTGATGCCTCCCATTGGCGCCCTCGTTAAAAACGTAAATTTCAGTGATCTTTATGTGGTGCTGAACGGCCAGCATTACGATTCTCTGGCCGATGCCAAAAAAGCCAGTGCGCCCTTAATTGCTTACGGCAATTTCATCAACGCGATAATCAGTTTTTTGATTATTGCCTTTGTTGTGTTTCTACTAGTTCAACAGGTGAACCGGCTTCACCGCAAGCCAGCCGTTGCCGTGGTGCCGGAACCAACTGCTGAGACCAAACTGTTAACTGAAATCCGCGACCTGCTGAAAACCCGACCTGTTTAAGCTTTGGGCCGCCGCACTCGGGAAGCAAGCTGTGTTTCGATTGCCAGCGTTAGCCCGATCAACAAGCAGCCCCACGCAAACCAGTCTCCATGCCGAGAATAAAAGGTGGTTTCCGCCACCGTGCCGAATGGCAATAATCCTGCCAATTCTTTGTAAAGCGGCAAGCGGCTCACTACCTGCCCCGCCGGATCAATGGACGCGGTAATGCCGTCATTAGTGGAGCGCACAATAAAGCGGCGGTTCTCCACAGCTCTCATACGCACTAAAAGCAGATGTTGTTCCCGCGCGTAGGTGCGTCCAAAATAGCCATCGTTCGACAGATTGATAAACACGTTCGCGCCTTGTTTGGCAAACTGGCGCACGAAGTCTGGAAACGCAGATTCATAACAGATAAAAGCACCCAGCCGGTTCGCGCCCGCAGGGAACACGGCGATTTTGCTGCCTGGAATAAAGTCGCTTGTTTCCTGAGTAATACGATGCACAAAACCAAATAACGGCGGGATAAACTCTCCGAAAGGCACCAGGTTCACTTGATCGTACCGTCCTATTTCGCCGCCTTGTTTATTCAGCAAAACAGCCGAATTTAAAGGTTGACGGTCGTGCGTGTACGTCACTGTGTTGAATAAAAAATAACTGTGCGCTCCGGCAATCCGCTGCGCCATCTCCTGATAGGCCGGGTCATCATAATAGTAAAGCGGAGCCGGAAGTTCCGGCCAAACTACTAATGGGATCGGCAACGCATTGGAGATCACTTCCAACTGGCGTTCAGTGCTTAACTGGTTCTGTTCGGTCCATTGTTGTTCTGTATCGATGTTCGGCTGTACTGTTAATGCCTGCTGGTCTGCTCGCATTCGTTGCGGAATCGACGGCAGAATGTACAACACCGCCAATGCCGCCAAGGGCCAAAGAAAAAGGCGCGGGTATCGCAGGATCACAATCGCAATGGCTGTCGCCAGCATCGCAAACACAAACGATAATCCATACACGCCCACCCACGGCGCAAGCCGCAGCGGTAAAGCCATGCTGATGCCCGCATTGCCCAAGTCAAGCCACGCAAACCCGAACGTGCCATGCGTTCTTTCGATTCCCACCCACAACGCCGCTACTGCCGGAAGCGCATACGTTCGCCACAACAGCGGACCCGCGAGCCAGGCAAACACGCCCAAGTGAATTGCTTTGAGCAGCGAGAATAAAACAAAACAGCCCCATCCGCCCCAACGTCCCATGCCGCCATGCACTTCGAGCACGAACTGAATCCAGTTGCACAGCGCAAACCAGTACACGATTCCCGCCAGCCAGCCATACAGGAAGCGAAGCTTTGCGCTCGGTTCTCTCGCCAACGCCACTAATAGCGGCGTTAACGCTATTGCCGCCAGCCAGCGCAGGTCATAGGAGGGAAACAACAGGCGCAGCAGAACGCCTGTTAGTAGCGAAAGCGCAACGTGGAGCGGAACCTCCCAACGGGGCCGTGGTTGTGGCGCTGCCATTCTTTATGCTTCGGTCGCTGAACTGTGGGCTTGTTCGTTCACCAGATCAGCCATGTAAGAACTCCGCACAAACGGGCCGCTGAACACCATGCGGAATCCTGTTGAAAGACCGTATTGCCGGTACGCTTCAAACTGTTCCGGCGTTACATACTCGGCCACTGGCAGGTTGCGCCGCGTCGGTTGCAGGTATTGGCCGATGGTTGCCACATCCGTTCCCGAAAACTGAACATCACAAAGCAATCGTTCCACTTCTTCCGGCGCTTCGCCCAACCCGACCATCAACCCTGATTTTGTCATCAACTGCGGATTGTGTGTTTTCGCAAACTGGAGCACTCGCAAAGACTGTTCGTAATCAGCCTGCGGACGAACCCGCCGGTACAATCGCCGTACCGTTTCCATGTTGTGATTAAACACATCCGGTTCTGCGTCCAGAACTCTCGCGACTGCTTCGAGGTTGCCGTCAAAATCCGGCGTCAGCACTTCAATTCTCGCCTTAGGCAATGCCCGTCGCACTTGCCGTACCGTTTCCGCAAAATGATGCGAACCGCCGTCCGGAAGATCATCCCGGTTCACTGAAGTAATCACCACATAGCGCAGATTCATTTGCGCCGCCATATGCGCTACATGCTGCGGTTCATCGGAATCTAACGTAAACTCGCGCTTGCTTGGTGAGCCCTTCGGCACCGAACAGAACCCGCAGCCGCGCGTGCAAAGATTGCCCAGAATCATGAACGTCGCCGCGCCGCGATGAAAACACTCATGCATGTTCGGGCATCGCGCCGATTCGCAGACTGTGTGCAGCCGCAGTTGCCGCAGTTCGCTTTTCAGAGTTTGAACAGACTCAAAATGCGTTTGCCCTTTTCTGAGCCATTCCGGCAAACGCGGCTGGGCAAAGGAAGGATCAATCTGAACAAGGTTTTCGGTAGGCACGAACTTTTATTGTATCGGCATGGTTCAAGCCTATGGCCGTTGACAGACAAAAGGGAAACGCCGTAGCCTTATGTCATGCAGATTGATTTCACGCCCGAACAAATTTCCCAACTCTCTCGCATTGCCAGTCATCAAGGCAAAAACGCCGAGCAATTAGCCAAGGACATTGTTCTGCGCTCGCTGGAAGACAATGCCCGTTTTCTCGCTGCTGTAGACGAGGGAATAGCGCAGGCAGACCGTGGCGAATTTGTCGAACATGAGGAAGTACTAAAGCGCATCGATCGCATTTTGCAGCAATAATGCTTGTTCGCTGGACTCCTGACGCCGCTGACGATCTTGCGGCCACCTAAGTTCGAACTCTAGTCGCTACAACGGCAGAGAAACCCGGCTTATGACTTCAACCATTGAACTTCCAGATGTTTCAGAAGCAGCTTTAAAAACTTGAGCTAACGTCGAAGGAGTTTCTGAAGCTGGCTATGTGCGTACAATGCTGCAAAGCAATCTAGCCACAGCCCTGGAATCTCAATTTTCCAATGCTCCTTTCAAAACAGGGCGGGGAAGCTTTGCTAAGTAACGTGAGTTCGACGTAAGCGGAACTCCTTGCAGACAGGGGTGGAGTGTT
>CAXTWH010000069.1:0-25593 GCA_964247975.1 uncultured Bryobacteraceae bacterium
AACTACACGTGGCACGGTTTTCCACAGGGCGTGGAAAACTTGTGGGAAATGTTTGCGTCTGCCAACAATCTAATCGCGGAGCGGGTAAACATTGACCAATTTGTGGGATCAGATTAAGGAACGGTTTTCCACCACTCTCAGCACTGAGGCCTACCAAAACTGGATTGCCCGCACCCAACTGGAAACGCAAAAGGACGGGCTGCTCACGGTCAGAGTTCCCGATGAAACGACCCGGCAATGGATTCAACAGGAATACGGCAGCCACATCCGCAATATTGTGGAAGAACTTCATCTCCCAATTAAGCGGGTGGAATACTCGCTTGGCAAGGTGGACGACGCTCAACAGGTTCTGCCCGGATTGCGCAGTGTTCCTTCAATCGACAACGGGAATACTTTTCAAAGTTTCGAACCGATGTTTGAAACGTCGGCTTCCTGGCTTAATCCCAAACTCACTTTTGATTCTTATGTGGTCGGCTCCTGCAATCAACTGGCTCATGCAGCGGCCATGGCGGTAGCCAAGGCGCCATCCCGCAGCTACAACCCTCTATTTATTTACGGGGGTACCGGCATCGGCAAAACTCACTTAATGCACGCTATTGGGCGCAGCCTGCTCGATAAATACAGTGGTTTAAACATCGTTTACACTTCCAGCGAACGCTTCATGAACGAAATGATCGCTTGCCTAAAAAATGGGCGCATCACCAATTTTCACCGCCATTACCGGACCGCCGATGTTCTTTTGATTGACGACATTCATGTGCTGGGCGGGAAAGAACGGACGCAGGAGGAATTTTTTTACACCTTCAACGAACTCCACGAACACCAGAAACAACTTGTAATCTCCAGTGATTCCTCGCCGAAAGAGCTTTCCGGACTTTTTGAACGGCTGCGCTCCCGTTTTGAATGGGGCTTAATTGTGGACGTTCAGCCGCCTGATCTGGAAACCAAAATGGCAATTCTGGATAAAAAAGCGGAATCGGAAGGCGTTTCGCTGCCTGACGACGTGCGCAGCTACATCGCCACCAAAACGAAATCCAATGTTCGCGAGCTGGAAGGCGCGTTAACGCGGCTTATTGCCGTTTCTTCGCTTACCGGTGAGCCGATCACCCTCGGCATGGCTCAACAAGCTTTAAAGTACCTGGGGGCCACCAACGAACGGCGCGTGTCGCTCGATTCCATTGTGCGGGCCGTGGCGGAACGGTTCAATTTAGCGCCGGCGCAGTTGAAAGTGAAGAGCAACACCCGCCAGATCGCTTATCCGCGTCAAGTGGCGATGTACGTGTGCAAAGAATTGACTAATGCTTCGCTGCCGGAAATTGGCCGGTTCTTTGGCGGCAAGCACCATACCACCGTACTTCATTCCGTCCAGAAGATTGAAGAAGTACGGCAAAAAGACGAATCTTTAAACCGTCTTATTCAGAGTCTACTCGATTCATTGCAATAACCTTTACTTGTTTTCCCTCAGTTATTTCCACACCTCTGGCCGGGAAGCTGGTTTTTGTACCCGTGCTTCCCAATGAACAATCGACCTCCAATGCGTTCCAGGTACTTTATCACAGCCCCATTCACAGCTTAAATCGTTGTTTCTATTAGAGATAAAATTTTTTCCACAGAACCGCCTTGCAGACACGTTAATTCGGTGTTGAAATTCGATTCCACTTCCGCAGTTCACTGTTCTTAGGAACAAAATCCACAGGCATGAAATTGACTTAAGTTGATTTTACTCAGAAGCATACAAAGAAATTCACTTTTCCACAGGACCGACAACTACGGTTCTAAAGAAAGTATTCAAAAGTATTTCTCGCATTAGAAGAGTGTGTGGAAAAAGCGGAAAACCCGATCAGCTTTTCGGTTTGTGTGTGCAAACGCAGCCTTCCGTGAAATTATTCACAAGCTATGAGACTGTGCTGAGGTGCTTTCAACGGGTTTTCCGCAGGATTTTGCACAGTTTGCCCCAGGACGCTTTGCGGATTTTGGGCGAAAATCGGCTACCCATTGAGAAGACCTGTTTTGCACATGCTGCTCCACAGGTTAAATTACTGATTATAGGGAAGTAAATTAGTTTTCCACAGAGAACGCCCGGAAAACCGGTCAGGCGGTGTGGAAAAGCCCGTTCAGGTTGAACAGTTCACTGGCTTTCAGAACAGGAATTCACAATCGGAAGATGACATAACAGGTAGAATTTAGTATAATTTAGAGAGAAATCAACCTTTCCACAGGCGCTACAATTACGACTCTTATTAGATGTTCTATCAGTTACTAAGAAGAAAGTCGGGAAGTCCGCGTGTTGGGCTAAAAAAATCCCGGACCGGGGTTGCCCGTCGATGGGGGACTTCATACAGGGAGACAGCTCGAAACCGTTATGGAAATTTCGGTCAGTAAATCAGATCTGGTAAGAGAACTGGGATTGACTCAAGGCGTAGTGGAGAAGAAAACCACAATTCCGATTTTGTCCAACATCCTGATGGAAACCGACGGCGATCAGGTTTGGCTGACGGCGACCGATCTGGAATTGGGAATTCGGTGCGCCTGCCCGGCCAAAATCAAAAAAGAAGGCGCAGGCACCATTCCGGCCCGGCGTTTGCTGGATTATGTGCGTTTACTGCCTGATGCCGACGTGCAGATCAAGATTCAGGACAACCATTGGGCGAGCCTGGTGTGCGGACGCTCCCGAACGCGAATTGCAGGCATGTCGCGCGAAAGTTTTCCGGAACTGCCGCAGATGCCCGATCTGCTGGCCCGGCTGCCGCTTTCCACCGTCGCCCAGATGATTCAGCGAACCATCTTCGCCATCTCCGCAGAAGAATCGCGCTTTACGCTGAATGGGGCCTTGCTGCTATTAAAAAGCGACGGCCTAGTAATGGTGGCCACCGACGGCCATCGCCTGTCCATGATCGAGCGGAAGCTTCAATTGGAGGTGGACGGCACTTACAAGGCCCTGCTTCCCAAAAAGGCCATGCTGGAAGTTCTGAAACTTTCAAGTGACGGCGCGGATAAAGAAGTGGAATTTGCCGGCAACGACAACCATTTGTTCTTTCACCTGGACAAACGGCTGTTGTTAAGCCGTAAGCTGACCGGCAATTTTCCCGATTACGAGCGCGTGTTGCCAAAAGAACACCCGCATGTTGTGACTGTAGGCCGCGACGACCTGCGCTCGGCTTTGGAGCGCGTGTCGCAATTTTCTGATGAACGCTCGCGGGCGGTGCGGTTGCAGATTTTAAATGGCGAGTTGAAAGTGCATTCCTCGATTTCGGAAACCGGCGAAAGCGAAGAATCAATTCCGATTGAGTTTGGCGGCCCGGAAACCGAAATCGGCTTTAATGCCCAGTATCTTCTGGATTTTCTGAAGTCGGTGGATGAAAGCGAAGTGGAGTTCCGGTTTAAAGACGGCAACAGCGCCGGCGAGCTTCGCCCCAAAAGCGCTTCGGAAGACATGAATTACCGCTACGTTGTGATGCCGATGCGCATATGACGCAATGGCCTGTTTGATTGCAGAAATACAGAAGGAAGTTTTGAAGTATGGCTACGATAGCTTCTAACGAACACGAAACTTACGATTCGAGCAGTATCAAAGTCCTGGAAGGTCTTGAGGCTGTGCGTTTGCGTCCCGCGATGTATATCGGGTCTACCGGGGAAGCCGGATTGCACCACTTGGTTTATGAAGTGGTGGACAACTCGGTGGATGAAGCCCTGGCCGGTTACGCCAGCGAGATCACCGTCACTTTGCATAGCGACGATTCTGTCACTGTTGTCGATAATGGGCGCGGTATTCCGGTGGACATTCACGAAGGCGAGGGCATTTCTGCCGCCGAAGTGGTGCTAACCAAACTGCACGCCGGCGGTAAATTTGATTCCAATACCTACAAAGTTTCCGGCGGCTTGCATGGCGTAGGCGTCAGTTGCGTTAACGCGCTGAGCGAAGCGCTTCACCTTGAAATCTGGCGTAAAGGCTCCACCTGGGAACAGGATTATGAGCGCGGCGTACCGAAAGCGCGGCTGGCGGAAACCGGTAGAGCGGGCCGAAAAACCGGAACCAAAATCACCTTCAAAGCCGACACCACTATTATGACGGCGACGCGCTTTGATTTCGACATTCTGGCGAATCGGCTGCGGCAGCTTGCGTTCTTGAACAAGGGCTTAAAAATCATTCTGGTTGATGAGCGCGGCGAAGATGAGCGGCGCGAAGAATTCTTCTACAGCGGCGGCATTGCCGAATTTATCAAACACCTGAATCGCGGCAAAACGGTTCTGCATGATAAGCCGATCCATTTTGAAGGCGAGCGCGACCTGCCGCACGGAAGACTGTACATGGAAGTGGCGCTGCAATACAACGATTCCTACTCGGAAACAGTATTCAGCTTTGCCAACAATATCAATACAGTGGATGGCGGCAGCCACCTAAGCGGCTTTCGCAGCGCGTTAACGCGCACTATTAACGCTGCGGGCCAGCAGGGCGGCGTGTTCAAGGAAAAAGAAAACCTGACGGGCGACGATGTGCGTGAAGGCTTAACTGCCGTGATCAGCGTGAAGCTGCCGCAGCCGCAGTTCGAAGGCCAGACCAAAGGCAAGCTGAATTCCAACATCACGGGCGAAGTAACGCAGCTTATCAACGAGAAGCTAGGCGAGTTCTTTGATAAAAATCCCGTTGTGATGCGCAAGATCGTTTCCAAAGCGATTGACGCATCCCGCGCGCGCGAAGCGGCACGCAAAGCCCGCGACTTAACGCGGCGCAAAGGAGCCCTTGATTCCGGCGGACTACCCGGCAAGCTGGCTGATTGCCAGGAGCGCGACCCTGACCGCTGCGAATTGTTTCTGGTGGAAGGCGAATCGGCAGGCGGAACCGCCAAAAGCGGACGTGATCGCCGCTATCAGGCTATTTTGCCGTTGAAAGGCAAGATCCTGAACGTGGAAAAGGCCCGCTACGACAAGATGCTGGGCCATGAGGAAATCCGCGCGATGATTACCGCCATCGGAACCGGCATCGGCAAAGGCGAGGACTTCGATCTAGCCAAGCTTCGCTACGGCAAGATCATCATCATGACCGACGCTGACGTGGATGGTTCGCACATCCGCACTCTGCTGCTCACGTTCTTTTTCCGGCACATGCAGCAGTTAATCACTCGCGGCAAGGTATTTGTGGCGCAGCCGCCGCTGTACCGGATCAAAAAAGGTAAAAGCGAAAAGTACATCAAGGATGATAAAGAGTTCACGCGCGAAATTCTGCGCCGGGCTACGGAAAACCTGACTGTAGAAATCGGTACGGACCCGGCAACCTCGCAAAAGCTGGAAAGCTCGGATCTGCGTTCGTTCCTGATGTCGCTCGATGAATTGCAGCAGGTCTGCCGCCGCTTGGAGCGTCGCGTGCGCGATGGGCGCATTGTGGATGTGCTGCTCGAAACCAACCTGCCGGCGGAAACCAAAGCTGATTTCCAGGAAGAAACTAAAGTGAGGACTTTGCTGGAACAATTGCAGGCAGTGAAGCTGGATGCCCATATTGAGCGCGAGGAAGAACACTCGGCTTGGATGATCGGCTACAAAGACCCCACTAACGCCACTCGTTATATCAACACGGAATTTTTAGCTATGCCGGAATTCCGGCGGCTGCGGGCCTTGGTAAAGCAAATCGCCAAAAACAACACTCCGCCTTTTGTGGTGGTAAAAGAAACGCGCCGTGAAACTCTAAATAACTGGCGCGAGCTGCTGGCTTACGTGAAGAACGAAGGTACGCGGGAAGTGACTATTCAACGCTACAAGGGATTGGGCGAAATGAATGCCAGCCAGTTGTGGGATACCACCATGAATGCTGAAACCCGGACGCTTCTGCAAGTGGATTTGAAGGACTTTGCTGAAACCGAGCCTATTTTCTCTACACTGATGGGCGAGGATGTGGAAGCACGCCGCAAGTTCATTGAAGAAAACGCATTGGACGTTCGCAATTTGGACGTGTAAGTAAAACAAGACTGCTGTTTAAAAAAGCTTCGAAGATCCGCAAGGGTGTTCGGAGCTTTTTCTGTTTACGAATTAACTTCGCACCCAATCCAAATTACGTCCAATGAGCAGTTCAGTCATTTCGGCATGATGCGTGTTTTTCATGGGAATGGCTTGAGTGTCAAAGCCATGCTTGCGAGCAAGAACTTCAACACCCTCGGCATTGTCGTAGGTCATCAGAAAATCGCTTTGCAGGATAGCGGCAATCTCAAACAGCGCCTCATGGTCAAGTTCGTTGTAAGCATAAAGTCTCTTTCCGGCTTTTTTCCCGGCTGCTGTGTAAGGCGGATCAATAAAGAAAACAGCATCCGTGCGACCGGCATTTTCCTTTAAGATGGTTAGGCCGTCGCCTTGAACAAAATGAATTTTCTTTCGCACATACGCAATGTTCAGAATCCGTTTAGAAAGAGTTTCGGGATACCAGCGGGATCTGATGCCTTTGCCGTTCTCGCCATTCTTTAACACCCCGCTGCCCGGCGCTAATATGCCTCCGTGATTTGTTCGATTGCGGAGAATAGTCTGAAAAGCCAGCTCTTTTTGTGTTACGTTCGTTCTGGCAAGTTCCGCTTTCACTGTTTCAAGACTTATCTCGAAGTTGAGAATGCGTTCAGCAAGCCATTGGCAGTTGTCGTTCAGAATGGTTTCCCATACGGCGGCTACCTGCTCATCACATTCAATCATAGTGACGCTATCAGCAAGTTCTTCAAACGCAGCCGTAAGGCTTATAATTCCGCCTCCGGCGAATGGCTCAAATAACTCCGCTGGTTTCGTGGGAACATTTTTAAGCCACTGCCTGATTTTGGGAATGAGCCATGTCTTGCCGCCCGGATAGCGGAATGGACTGCGTTGCGGGACAGATGCCACATTGGTGATAGAACTTTGGTTTTGAGCCGGTTCAGAAAAGAAATTCATTTGCATCTGCTATAAGTTTTCCAGGTCATCTAAGATATCCGGTTCATCGGCGGGCACATCCGATGAGATATCAGCAAGCTGCGCCAGACTCGCCCCTTCTAATTTTGAATCAAGTTTCTTTTGAAGATTAGCGATAAAATCTTCTGTGGGTCCAGGTTCCGATATCGTTATTTTGTCGAGCGCAGGACTGAAGCCGGTATAGACCGTTAGTGTAAGAGTGAGGTTATAGCGTTGTTGCTGCGGGTCAGGAACAAGATCGTATATTAGCCAGGCAATATCGGCCTTCTCTTTTGAAGTTTTCGGTAGCTCCGGTAAGGTTTCATAAAAAGCACGATGCACTGCAACGGCCTGCTTGCGATTCCATGCTTTCAGAATGCCTCCTTTATAGATAAGTTGTGGAGCAAGCCGCTTACGTGAGGACGATAGGTAATCGGGACCAGGATTTTTCGTGCGGCTTTTCGCCCAGTCCGTACTTAGATATTCCTGCCGGTTCTCCATAATTGGCTTGAAGAATGTCTTGCGAAGGGTGCCGCTGATATAAACGGTTTGCACTTCCAGCGAGCCGAAATCGATGACGGTGCCATCTTGGTCATAAGCTACCAGCACAACGTCAATGTTGCCCGCAGACTTGCCATATTTATCTTTAAGACGCACTTCCACTAGCGTCGTCCACCGCGTATCTGGCGGAAAAAAGAATGCTGCCGCTTGCTCCGCTATGATCCATTCCTGCCGCAATCGCACGGGACAGATAACAGCCAAATCGTCACCGTGGAAAATTGTGCAAACGCCTAGCGGGTCGGTAACGCTGTCCTTTGTACAATTAGGAACTTTATTGTTATGAGGGCAAAGCCGATGGCGGCGGTATCGTTCCGCCTCTTTTGTGTCGTTATCCGGCGGAAAGCCGAAAAGCTCCGCAATGGGTTGTTTAGCTAAACAGACTCCGCCTTGTGTTTCTCATGAACGGAAAACATCAGCGTAGCAGTTTGTCAAGGGCAGTAGCAGCAGGAAGTTTCTTGAGTTTGGCTAATACGAGTAATCATCTCTACTCAAAACACGTCCAGCCGTTACCATAGATGCTGATGCGTTTTCGATGCCTGCTCGGTTTATTGTTCACCCTTTCCGCATTTGCGCAAACAGCGCCGGACCTGATCGCGATTAATGGAAAATTCTGGACGGAAAATCCACAGCAGCCTGAAACGGAAGCCCTGGCAGTATTGAACGGCTATGTCATCCAAACCGGTTCCACCCAGGACATTCAAAAGCTGAAAGGTCCGCAGACCCAGGTGCTCGATCTGGAAGGCAAGCGCGTTGTTCCGGGTTTCAATGATGCCCATGTGCATTTTTTTGGTGGCGGAGCGCAACTGGCCGGCGTGCAACTGCGCGATACTACCAGCACGACGGAATTTCGCGAGCGTCTGGCTGCATTCGCCAAAACCCGGCCCCGCAACGAATGGATTCTCGGCGGTAATTGGGACCATGAAAACTGGAAGCCTGCCCAACTGCCGAACCATGATTTGATTGATGCCGCTACGCCCGGTAATCCCGTGTTTGTAAACCGGCTTGACGGCCACATGTCGCTGGCCAATGCGCTGGCGATGCAGATGGCCGGGGTGGATAAGAACACAAAGGATGTGCCGGGCGGCGTGATCGTCAGGGATGTAGCCGGTAACCCGACCGGCATCTTCAAGGATGCGGCGCAAAGTTTGATTGAACGGGTGATTCCTTCTCCTTCTCCTCAGCAGATTGCCGATGCTGTTCTGGCTGCGCAAAAGTATGCAGCCGAAAACGGCGTCACTAGCGTGCAGGATATGTCGGCAGCGCCCGATGTGCTGCGCGTTTATCAGAACCTGCTGCATCACGGCGATCTCAAGATTCGCATCTCCGGCCATCAGCCGCTTTCGCAATGGAAGCGCCTGGCTGATGCCGGTATTGAAGCTGATCTCGGAAACCGTTTTCTTCACATCGGCGGATTAAAAGGGTTTGCGGACGGTTCGCTCGGTTCAACCACCGCCTGGTTATTCGAGCCTTATCTCGATTCACCCAACACCAGCGGCATTGCCAGTGACGAACTGGTTCATCCCGATGCGATGTACGCGAACATTCGCAGCGCCGATGCCGCCGGTCTGCAGATTGCCGTTCATGCCATCGGAGACCGCGCCAACAATGCCATTTTGAATTTTTATGAAAAGGTCGAGCAGGAAAACGGGCCGCGAGACCGCCGCCTGCGGATCGAACACGCGCAGCATCTGACAGCAAACGACATTCCCCGTTTCGGCAGACTGAGAGTGATTGCTTCCATGCAGCCGTACCATTGCATTGACGATGGGCGCTGGGCGGAAAAGCGCATCGGCCCGGAGCGTGCCAAAACCACTTATGCTTTCCGCTCGCTGCTTGATTCCGGCGCGGTGCTTGCTTTCGGGTCTGATTGGCCGGTAGCTCCGGCGAAACCGCTGCAAGGAATCTACGCGGCAGTCACGCGGCGTCCGTTGGATAACAGCCGCCCCAATGGATGGGTGCCGGAACAGAAAATCACGGTGCGGGAAGCCGTTCACGCTTACACGGTAGGCAGCGCTTATGCGTCGTTCGATGATCAGAACAAAGGTTCTCTGCAGAACGGTAAGCTGGCGGATTTCGTTGTGTTATCAGAGGATATCTTCCAGATCGATCAGGTGAAGATCGGACAAACCAAGGTGGAAATGACGATTCTGGAAGGAAAGGTTATCTACCGGCGGCCATGAAATTCCTTGGTATTCAGCTTGGCTTACTTTTTGCGTTTCAGTGCTTCGCCGCGCTCGCGCCGTCTCAGCAGTTAGCGCAAGACATCTTTGCGCAGTTAATCAACACCAACACTGCCGATTCTGCCGCTAATGTAACCGGTGCCGCCGACCTGATCGCTCAACGCCTTCGCCGCGCAGGCTTCCCGGAAAACGATCTTCACGTGGATGGCGACGATCCGCACTTCAAAAATCTGGTTGTTCGTTATCGCGGAACGGGAAATGCGAAGCCAATTCTGCTGCTGGCTCACCTGGACGTGGTGGAAGCCTTGCGAACCGATTGGACAATGGACCCTTTCCGCTTCACGGAAAAAGACGGATATTTTTACGGTCGCGGCACCATCGACGATAAAGCGGAAGCGGCCTGCTGGATTGCCAATTTAATCCAATACAAACAGGAAAATTATCGGCCCGACCGCGACATCATTGTGGCTCTAAGTTCCGGCGAAGAAAGCGGCACGCATAATGGCGTGGACTGGCTGCTTGCTCATCACAAAGATTGGATTGACGCGGACTTGGCTTTAAACGAAGGCGGCGACGGATCCATGCGGGACGGCCGGAAGATCGCCAACTATATTCAAGCGAGCGAAAAAGTATACTACTCGGTGCAGTTGAAAACCACCGACCCCGGCGGCCACAGTTCGGTTCCCCGCAAGAACAATCCGATTTACGAACTGGCTGCCGCGCTGCTCAAAATTTCCGCTTACCAGTTTCCGGTTGAATTGAATCCGGTGACGCGCCTTTATTTTGAGCGCACCGGCAAGCTATCGCAAACCCCTCTCGCCGCTGCCATGCTGGCGCTTGCCAAAAACGATAAGGATGAAAAAGCTGTTCAAGTTTTATCGGATGACCCGCACGAAAACGCCATGATGCGAACTACCTGCGTAGCAACGCGCCTCGCCGCTGGACACGCTGACAATGCGCTTCCGCAACTGGCCACCGCTTTGGTGAATTGCCGTCTGCTGCCGGAAGACAAGCCGCAGGATGTGCTGGAACAACTACGCCGCGCCTTGAACGATCCGCATATTGAATTGACGCCGGTGAACGTGCCGAGAATCGGTCCCACTTCGCCGTTAAGGCCGGACCTGATGAGCGCCGTGGAACAAACCACGCAGGAGATGTGGCCCGGAGTTCCCGTTGTACCTACCATGTCCACAGGAGCCACCGATGGCCGCGCCCTGCGGCAAGCCGGGATTCCTTGTTACGGGATTTCCGGATTTTTTCTCGACGAAAACGATAACCGTGAACATGGCCGCGATGAACGGATTCCGGTGCAATCGTTTTTTGATGGGCAGAAATTTTTGTACGAACTGGTGAAGCAACTTAGTCGTAAGTTTTAGTTAGATGAAGTTTTGAGGAAGCGAATCATTTGGGGATTGATCGTTTTTTGGCGACATTCCTCTCATTCTTTTCATGGGAGAGTCATAACTGGCAGGGAGTGTTTCGAGCTTTGATCAGCCTTCTGGGGAGTCGTTTTCCAAATCTTATTCAGATAATCGAGTACTCACAAGCACAACAGGGACGCGGAGCAGAGAACTCTAAACAAGCCGCAAACTTCGGCTTCCGGCTATTCTTATTTGTAGGTGGATTCTGTGGCAGCTACAACTGGGTTTACTCATCATACGGAAATCATTGACGGGAAGGAAATCAAGAAGCCGTTGGGAAAAAACCTCATGCTCGTATTCAGACGGCATTGATCTTATTACTTCACAACTTGATCAACAGAGCAGAGTACGAAATTTTATCCGAACTGAACATCCTCTGCAATACAGACCATCAAGACCGCATCGTGCCGGACGTGACAGTGTGCCGCTTTGAAGCTGAATACAGAGATGATGATCTATATGATTCTCCCGTTCTTGCCGTAGAAATCATGTTGCCTGGTCAAACCCTCTCGGAATTAAATGGAGAAATGTGAGCGGTTACACCGGTCGGGCACGCCGATGTGCTGGATTATCTGGCCGGAAGAGCAACTCGCTTGGAAGTATCCGATCGATGGACGTCTCGAAAGTACGAATGAATTGATTTTCGAAACGGATCGCGAACAAATTGCAATTCACACAACTTCACTTTTCATTGTGTTAGATAATCCAAAGGCTAGTTCTTGAATTTGATGATCCGTTTTTGCCGGGCAGTGGCGGGAACACTTCGGCAGCAGAATACGCAGAAACAGGGAAACTCCTCAACTCTAGGCAAGTTCCCGATAATTCGCAAGCACCACGCCGCGTTCTTGCAGCAAACCCTTAACGGCACTGGACGTAAGTGCTCTTAATTCCGCCTCCCTGCTTTCTTTCAATCGCGTGCAAGCCTGCCGTAGCTCCTCGCCCAAATAACCCGGATGGCACATGAACTCCGTAGAACCGGACCGCAATCCTGTCAACGCTTTCAGAAACGTTTCCTCGCGCAGGGTATCCGTCAATCGGAAACCCAGAAAATGATTCGTGGTCCGCACCCGCGCTTTCTTCAACGCAGAGCGATAAAAGCGATCAAGCGTACCCACCAAGCGCCAATCCCGATCAAACGGCAGCCGGATAAAGGGAACTTCAAATTCAACCGCCAGCCGCACAACTGCCGCAAATACCGGAGGCGTTACATGCGTATGTTTATGCGTATCGAAGTGAGAAGGCTTTACACCAGCGGCGATCAGCTTTTCCACCTGCGCCCGCAGTTCGCGGTAAGGATCAAGCTTGCGCCGTAACAGCGCACTCATAAGAGCCTTCCAGTTCACCGGTAAATTCTCTCCCGAAAGGAGCGACCGGCCTTGAATCAGCACCAGATGGCAGCCTACATCGAGCGTCGGATTCTCATGAGCTAATTGCACCGCATTCTCAAAAGCATCACCGTTCGCCATCAGCGTAGTAGCCGTTAATATGCCTTCGCGGTGAGCATGAACAATTCCAGCATTAACATCGCGCGTGAAGCCGAAATCATCCGCATTCGTGATCAGTAGTTTGCGAGGCTGCAACGTTTTGCGATCTAAAACAATGACAATTTGATGCGCAGAAACTTTCGCGGGTTCGCGCGGAAATCCTTCAACAGTTCGTGCAGTTCGCGCGTGGTGCCGTTCAATGAGTCGTAAAGCTGCGGATTCACCACAAGCTGTCCCACGGTTCCCTGCCCGGAATTGATCTTGTCGATAGTGGTATCAATCTTTGTCAGCGTATCCGACATCTGCCGCGCCAGTTGATCATCCTTCAAAAGCTTTCCCGCTGTGCCTTTGCCAGCATTCAAATCCGCCAGCAATGCATTTGCTTGATTAACACTGTTATGCAAATCGTTATAAAGTGTCGGATCTTGTAGAAGCTTGCCAGCCGATCCTTGACCATTCTGCAAGCCTTGCGCCAAAGAATCGAAACGGTCCAGCGTGGTGCGGATCTGATTGTAAAGTTCAGGATCATGCACCAGTTTCCCGACGCTGCCTTTGGTGGAGTTCAGCGTACTAGCCAGCAGTTGGAGCTGGTCAACGGTTCTTTGCGCGCTGTTGTAAAGAGTTTCATCCACCAGCAGCTTTCCTATTGTACCTTTGCCGACTTCTATCTGCCCCACAATGCCCTGCACTTGTTGCAGAATGCCTTGTAAAGAGCCAAGCACTTGATAGCCTTGCTGCACAACTTCATCAAACTCGCGCGTGTCCAGGGCCTGCAGCGTGCCGTCGGGTTGAACGGGTTCCGCGCTTCTGCCTTTTTTAATATTCAGAAACTTAGTGCTGCCAAGCAGGTTATCGGCGGCAATCGCCACTTGTGAGTCTTTAGGAATTTCGCGTAATAATGGCTGGTCCACATCAAAATCAACCCGGATAACCTTATTAGGATCGGAAGACCCCGACAAAACAACCTTAGTCACTTTACCAGCTCCGATACCGTTCAAGCGAACCGGAGCGCCTACACCCAATGCCGCGGCGTCGTCAATGAAAGTGTGCAGATGCACTTCCTTCATGAAGAACTTTGTATTTCCGGTAAGCAGAAAAATAAGCAGCGTAATGCAGGACAACGCCACAATCGCCAGAATGCCTACCCGAAGCTGCGCTAAATTAACTTTTTCTTTGCTGGCCATAGTTTTAAATTTTTCTCACAAATCTGCTGACATAGGGATCGGTGGATGCTTCAATCTGTTTTCTGTTGCCCGCCCACACAATTTCGCCGTTTCGCATCACAAAAAATTTCGTTCGGCTGCGGGCCGGGTCTTCGTGCTCGTCTGCTCCTACCGGCACCAGTTCTTCCTGGTCCGGGTTATAGCGGAAGTTAGCCATCAACTCGCCGTCCTGATAGCGATGCGTCACAATCAGCGACGCCGTATGCCGCACATCGCGCTCTTTCGCAATCAACGCCATAATAGTGTTCGCGGTAATCGGGTCCAGCCCGGCAGTAGGCGAATCGTACAGCACCAGCGGCGGCTCCGTCACGATTGCCCTGGCAATGCCGACGCGCCGGCGCATACCGCCGGACAGTTCATTCGGAAATTTGTCGATGGTGTGTTCCAATTCCACAAAGCGCAGCGCTTCCCGGACGCGCTGTTCCGTTTCCTGATCATCCGGTGGTTTGCCGGATTTTTGATTGTTCAGCGGATAAGCAACGTTCTCGCCAATGGTCAGCGAATCGAACAAGCCGCCTTCCTGAAACAAAAAACCGGTTCTGGTGCGCAGCTCGAACAATTGTTCATCGGTGCAATCGGAAATGTCCTTGCCCAACAGAATAATCTTGCCTTCATCCACCTGTACCAAGCCGATGGCCGATTTCAGCAAAGTAGTCTTTCCGCTTCCGGCATCGCCGAAAATAATGCGGGTTTCGCCCGGCTGCAGGCCGAATGTAATATCGTGCAAACCCCAGGTGTCGCCGAATTTGATTTCGACATTCTCGAATTGAACAGCAGTCTGGTTTGAGTCAGCCATCGAAACTACTCATAAATTGACAAAGATTTTGTCAATCACAAACGTTACGAAAAAAATCCAGATGGAAGCCACTACCACGGCCTGAGTGGTGGCGCGGCCCACGCCCTGCGTTCCGCCGCTGGTGCGAAGACCATAAAAGCAGCCGATCAGCGAAATCAGAATGCCGAACAGAAACGGCTTCAGCAACCCTTGTACCAGATCGTTATAAACCAGGATGCGCCAGGAAGAAGACCAGTACTCATTACCGCTAATCAAGCGAAGCAGCGGCACCGCAATCAGGTAAGCGCCAAATAAACCCACCACGTCCGCAATGGCCGTTAAACAAGGCAGCATCAAAGCCGTGGCGGTCAGCCGGGGCGTCACCAGTTTTTGTACCGGGTCCGTTCCCAGCGCGCGCATCGCGTCGATCTGCTCCGTCACTTTCATGGAGCCCAGTTCGCTGGCGATGCCCGAAGCATTGCGGCCCGCCACCAGCAGCGCGGTTAAAACAGGTCCTAGTTCGCGAACCAGCGTGAGCGATACAATCGAGCCGACCTGGCTGGCCGCGCCGTATTGATTCAACGCGCGCGACATTTGCAGCGCGATAATGGCGCCGCTGAAGAAGCCGGTCAACAGAACAATGGGCAGGCTGCCAAAGCCGATGATGTCCATTTGCAGGAAAACATCATCGTAATAATGCGGGCGGAGTAGTATGTTCTTAAATGCGCGGCCCGCAAGAAACAAGAACTCCTGGAAAGAAGCAACTATCTTCGTCAGGCCAATGAGCAAACTATGGCTCCCTGGAAAAGCCTTGCTCTCATAATGCTCGATGCTACCACAAGCGCCGCATCAGTTCTTTTAAACAGGGCCACAACCATTTGATGCAGCAAACCCGGGAACGTATCGGAAACCTAGACTATCAAGCAGCCGGCTGCCGGGAGCGTCTCCCTTGCAGAGCCTGTAGAATGGCCGGCAGCAACGACAAAACAATAATCAGCAGAATCACCTTTTCAAAGTTCTGCCGGATAATAGGAATATTGCCGAGAAAATAACCCATTAAGATCATCAGTGTCACCCAGCCGATTGCGCCGCAAACATTGAACAAAAGAAAACGGGCGTAATGCATTCGTCCCACGCCGGCGATGAAAGCGGCAAAAGTGCGGATAATGGGAACGAACTTGGCGTAAACAATCGTTTTTCCGCCGTGTTTCTCGTAAAAAGCCTGAGTGCGTTCCAGGTACTCGCGCCGGAACAAAGCCGAACTGCCGCCTTCAAACAAACGGTAGCCGATCTTGCTGCCCAACAAAAAACCACTGCCGTCGCCGAGAATGGAAGCCGTAGCCAGCATGGCAATCATAGTCGCCACATTCAGTTTTCCCGCTCCGGCTACCACTCCCACCGTAAATAATAGCGAATCGCCGGGTAGGAAAAAGCCCACCAGCAAGCCGCTTTCCGCAAACACAATCAGAAAAAGAACCAGATAGCCCGCCCAGCCGGTTAAAACTGTCGATAACAGATGAATCAACTTTTCCGGATTTGTCAGGCTGCGCAGTAAGTCAATCAATTGGGCAATCAATCTAGGTCCTTGTTCAACTCTAGGAGCGGTACGCCGCAGATAGCTGTTGAATCGCAGTTTCGTTCAGTTTCACTACGCCCTTCTTCTTCAGGCCCGCCACCAGACTGTCGCCAAACAGGCTGCCTTGCAGTTCGCCCTTTTTCTGTTTTAGCGTTTGGATCATCGAATCGCGGCTTTGCGCGAACTTGCTCATATCGGCGGTGTCTTTCTGAGTCACTTTGCAAACAAACAGTGAGCCTGACGCTGAAACCGGCCCGAACGCGTCGCCCACTTTGGTTTGCGGCCCGAATGCTTGTTCCAAACTGGAAGCCGGGCCAATTCCTTCCGCCGCGCCCATAATGGTGAACGGCGCTGCTGTTTTTAACTGGCCGCCTTCCGATTTAGCGATCAATGCCAAGTCTTCTCCCTTTTTGGCGCGGTCAGTTGCTGCCTTGGCCGCATCTTGCACCATGCGCTCCGCTTCATCCGTGGTGTAGCGGTCTGTGACCTGCTTCTGCACTTCATCGAAGTTCGCCACGCGAGTTGGCGTTATGTTTGTCACTGTGCCATAAGCCGCTTTACCAGCATTATCAACTCCAATTACCTGCGTCACGCTTCCTTTGGTCGCATTGAACAGCGCGCCGTTTACAGTTGGCGCGGCGTTCAGGTCAGGAAGAGTAGTGTTCTGTTCCGCTTGGTCCACCTTGAAAAACTTCAAGCCGTACTTCTTCGCAATCGCTTCCGCGTTGGACGGGTTCTTGGCAGTTTCATCGCGGGCAGCGTTGACAGCCTTCTGCATATTCTGGTCAGCCGCTTCCTTTTGGGCTTCCGCCATCAACTGCGGCTTCACTTCATCAAAGCTCGCTACCCTGGCGCTTTGGTGATCCAGAACCTGAATGATATGAAAACCATATTCGGTGGAAATCACGCTGCTCAATTCATTCGGCCTCAGCGAAAACGCCGCTTTTTCAAAATCCGGCACGGTCTGGCCTCTCACTACCCAACCCAGGTCGCCGCCCTTCTGCGCGGAGCCCGGATCATCAGAATTCTTGGTGGCTACTGCTGCAAAGTCCGCGCCGCCTTTTAACTGTTTCAATAGATCATCAGCCTTCTGACGCAGCTTAGCCGTTTGGTCTTTCGGAACGCCTGTGGTTTTCACCAGGATGTGACGAACATGAACGCGTTCCGGCGTGCGATAAGCATCCATGTTGTCGGCATAGCGCCGCCGCAGATCATCGTCGCTCACCTTCGCGGTTTGCATGAAGTCGGAATCAGCACCCACAACCAAATCGAAGCTGCGCTTTTCCGGCACGTGGAACTCGTTCTTGTGCTTGGCATACCAGGCATTGATCGAAGCCGAGGTGATGTTTACTTTTTTGGTGAAATCTTTGGATGAAAATTGAATGAACTGCAGCCCGACTTTTTCGTTTTCGCGCTGGTATTCTTTCTGTGCTTCCGCGTCCGTCACAATCAGTGACTGCGAAGCAATTTCGTCGTAGCGCGCCGAAAGCATATTGACGCGGAGGAAATTTTCAAACTGAGGAACCGTAAAGCCCCGCTCCTGCAGCGTGGCCGCGTACAGGTTTTTATCGAACTTGCCGCCCATCTGCGGCGCCATCATGCGCTGAATCGCACCGGCCAGTTCGTCATCGGAAATCGACAAACCCATCTGCTGCGCTTCGTAAGCCTTGGCGTACATGTCTACAAACTGGTTCACCACCGACGGCACGTACATCGCCATGAAAGCGCGCGGCATGCTGCGCTGTCCGCTCATCATCCGCTCCACTGCCCCTTGCACTTCGGCTACCGAGATTTTTGAATCGCCCACTGTCGCCAGAACATTCGGGCTAGCCGCGCCCGACGCGCCGGGACCGCCCGGAATCAAATACAACAGCATGGACAACGAGATCACAAACAGGATCGCGCCCAGCAGGTAACGCACACTTTTCTCGCGGCTGCGGAACAGATTAAACATAAACTTTCGAAAAACTCCTGTGAACGGTACCTTTCAGTATAAAGGGTAGATCGAAGGATCTTCCGGCAAGCGTAGGAGTGAACGGACGCGGAAGCAATTATTCCAGACCAGCTCCGCGCGTTGGTTCCCGGCTATTCTGATTGGTAGGTGAATGTCATGGCAACAACTCATTTTCAGTACCACACCGAATTGATTGATGGACAGGAGATCGAGAAGCCTTTGGGAAAAACACTTCATGCCCGTATCCAGTTAAAATTGATACTGTTAATTCTTGAATTAATTGACAGAGCAGTGTACGAAGCTCTACCCGAACTGAACGTACTCTGCAATATTGATCATCGAGACCGCATTGTGCCGGATGTGACGGTGTGCCGCATAGAAGACGAGCGGAAGGACGATGATTTATATGCTTCCCCTGCTCTTGCCGTGGAAATCATGTCGCCCGGTCAGACTCTTTCGCAATTGATGGAGAAATGCGAACGGCTACATCGATCAGGAACGCCAATGTGCTGGATCATTTGGCCGGAAAAGCGTCTTGCTTGGAAATACCCCATTGATGGTCATTTGGAAAGTACGTATGAATTGACTTTCGAAACGGATCGCGAGCAAATTACGATTCACACAACTTCACTTTTTACCGTGTTAGATAATCCAAAGGCTCGTTCATGAACCCGATGGTCTGTTTCATTCGGGTGTTTTGCCCGGATCCTGTGCTACGTTTCGCTTGCGCTACGGTCACAGCAAAACACCTGATTAGAGAGCATCAATTTACAGAAACGATGTTATACAAACCCTTCAAAAACTTTGCCAAAGCGATCTATTACCCGCTGTACAGGTCGGCGATTAGACTTCGGTGCCGGATTGAAGATTATCGTCCTTCGGCAAACAGATCCGATATCCCTTTGCCTCCCGCCCTACTGCGGTTTAAAGTGAGTGAAACCATTCCGGCTACGGATTTCTTGAGAGTGGGTGAGGGATGCGCGCGACATCTCGTGCGCATTTTGGATTCTTACTGCCTTCATGAACACTGCCGTCTTTCGGTGTTGGATTTTGGCTGTGGATGCGGCCGAACGATACGCTGGCTAAAGAACAATCAGCAATGGCAGTTGTATGGCTGTGATATTGATGCTGAGGGGGTGAGCTGGTGCAAAAGCCATCTCTCGTCCATGACCTTCGCCACGACTCCAGCGATGCCGCCGTTGCCCTATTCGAGTGATGCCTTTGATGTTATCTATTGCATTTCGGTTTTTACTCATTTGAATGAGGACATGCAAAACGCATGGCTGCGAGAGTTGCACCGAATTCTAACACCCAACGGTGTTCTAATCTTTACTGTTCACGGCAAGAACGCACAAGGAATACTGAATCCATCTCAAAAAGCGGCTTTGCAAGATCGCGGCTTTTTACATCTGCGATCAAAGAAGCTGAAAGGCATTGTGCCGGAATGGTATCAGACGACATGGCACACGCAGAACTATTTGGATGTGCAGTTGACGCCCTTATTCGAGCAAATCTCGTATCATGTCATCGATGATGGAATACAAGATTTCGTCGCTATGAGGAAGCGATATTAAAGCATATGGAACGGCAGCTAGTAACGCTCATTGCCGTCCCTTTTGCATCCGATAAATAAGCTATTGTTCCGTGATAGTTACCGTGCTGAAATCGAATTCCTGGTCGGAACTCATATTACGTGTGTACTGGTTACAGTTATCTGTTGTGTGATTGTTAATCTGCTTTGGATTGTAAACGACAAACGTGTACCAGGTACGTTGAGTGGGCGTGCTTGAATTAAGCGGGACAAAACCGTGAGAATCCCGCGCAAAGCGCGGGCGGAACATTCGCTCTCCGAAGCCATCGTTTGCAGTAGAAAGTAACGCGCCTCCTTCGTCAATGCCGTTGAGGGGATTTTGCGTTATCGAGGAAGGATAAAACCCAACTGTTCTTGAGTAATGATACAAATTTTTCTGAGATCCAGACGTGTAGCACGTATCAGACGCTCCAATTCCAGGAGCACCAAAACTCGCTTCATCCAGAGATCCCGTCAAGAAGATATCTGGGTAAGCTAGGATAGCTGTCATAGCCTTGAGAGCCGAGGTTAGAATATGCCTCGTTCCCTGAATTCCAAAGCGTTAAAGTCGTCCCATTCGAGACGGCACCTAAAGTGATTAAGCCCTCACCGCCGCCCCCGTTGAGACCCCAATCGTTATAGAAAGCAACCAAGGGTGCTGGCGCAGAAGGAATATAGTGAGCTTGTCCGTCTAAAACGTATCCCTTGCTGAGAAAATAAGAAACAAGAATGGCTGTTCGTTTGGCCGTGCATACCCTTCGGACCAAAGCAAAATAAATATAATGCGGAAAATCAACGGAATGCGTCGTCGCGCTTATCATTTTACGGCTTGTTCCATCTCCAGCAGCTTCTGTTTACGATCTAATCCCCAGCGATAACCGGCCAGCTTGCCTGTGGTGCGAAGAACGCGATGGCAGGGAATCGCCAGCGAAACCGGATTAGTAGCGCAGGCTCGCGCAACCGCTCTGGTTAATCCTGCGTCGCCCAGCTCCAACGCCAAATCAGAATAAGTGCGCGTCGTGCCAGGGCGGATGTTCTGCAGAAGCTGCCACACGCGGCATTGAAACGCGGTGGCGCGAACATCCAACGGCAAACGAAGATGCGGTGTTCCTTCCGATAGGTAATCGAAAACCACGTCCCGGTAATGTTGCAGCGCATCGGTGTTCTGTTCTATTTCCGCTTGCGGCAGTTCCCGGCGCAGTTCCGCCAGTAACTCTTCTTTCTGGTCGCCCAACGCCAGAAAACAAACTCCTTTTGCAGTCGCTGCCAGCAGAACCATTCCCAACGGCGAGCGGAACGTGCAATAACGAACCGCCATTCCCTTCCCTCCTTTGCGCCAAACCGAAGCTGACATGCCAAGTTCGCGCCCGGCTGATTCATAAAAGCGGCTGCTTGAAGAATACCCGGCTTCGTAAATGGATTCCGTAACGCTGGCGCTCTGTGCCAAAGCGGCGCGCATGGTTTTCGCTCGTAACGCTGCCTGATACTGGCGAGGCGATACGCCGGTCTGCTGCTTGAAAATCCGCTGCAAGTGAAAAACACTCATATGTACTTGCTGCGCCAGTTCGGTCAAATCCACCTTGCGGTCGGAATGGGTTTCGAGATACCGGCAAGCGCGGTCCACTGCTTGCACAGGCGGCGGCAAAGCCGTTGGGCAGCAGCGTTGGCACGACCGGTAGCCGGCCCGTTCCGCTTCGGTTGGTGTATCGAAAAACTCCACTTGCTCCGGGCGAGGCCGCCTGCTCGGGCAGGTCGGGCGGCAGTAAATGCCGGTGGAGCGGACCGCGTACACAAACTGTCCGTCCGCCATTGCGTTTCGTTCCAAAACTAATTGCCATCGTTCCACTGAGTGCATAGCTATCTTGACCTTCGCAGGTCAGCCAAAAACAAACAATCCAAATCTTGCTTTCAAATCTTCGCTAAAGTGAAGATGAAAGAAATGAAGCGAATCGACCTGTACATCAAAGTGGAAGTGGAATTGGAAGAAGACGAAAAACCGGAAAAAGTAGCCAACGAGATCTGCCGCGTTGTTCAAAAACTCTATCCCGTGCGCAGTGCGGAACTATCAAGCATGGTTCCCAAAGAATAGTTTTCCGTTCACGCGCCTTCCGCGTCCAAACGTTCCAGCAATTCTCTCGCCGCCAGCAGACTGGCATTTCGCTTGGTGCTGGCTTTCGCCCGGCTGGTTAGCTGCTCTCCTACTTTCACTTCCACCACAAACACTTTGGCGTGGTCAGGGCCTTCTTCCCCCACTACGCTGTAATAAGGCGCAGGAAGCCCCAAAGCGCGGGCGCGATGTTGCAAATCAACTTTCTGGTTATTGCTGAGCGAGAGTTCATCCAGATCGGAAGCAAACTGCAAAACCACATTGGCTTCAATGAACTGGCGCGTAATATCCATTCCGCCATCCAGATAAAGCGCGGCAATCAAAGCTTCAAAAGCGTCCGCCAGCAGTGTCCGCCGTTCGCGCCCGCCGTTGCGCTCTTCGCCCCGCCCCAGCAGCAGGTATTCTCCCAGGCCAAGCTTCACCGCGCAGCGATGCAAATGAGTGGCGCTCACCAGATGCGCTTTCCAGCGCGAAAGCTGGCCTTCTTTCGCCGTGGGATAGCGCAGCACCAAGCCCTCGCTCACCACAAACCCAAGCACCGCGTCGCCTAGAAACTCAAGCTGCTCGTTATCTTCCTGCCCGGCTTCGGCACTGGCGCGGCCTTCGAGCGATGAGCGATGCGTTAACGCTCGCTGCAGCAGCTCACGATTGCGAAACTGATATCCAAGCTTCGCTTCCAGTGCCGCATGAGCCGCTTCCATATCGTGAGGGTGTTACTTTGCTGCCGGTGCCGGAGCACTCTTCAACTTTTCCGCTCGCGCTTTTTCCTGCTGCGCAATCTGTTTCACTTGCGGCTGTGCTTCGTTCATTGCCAGAACCCGGTCGCAGGTGGTAATTGCGTTGTCCGGCTGCTTCGCCTCATTATAAGCGTTCGCCAGCCGCACCAGAATCACCGGATCAGGATTGGTATCGGCGGCAGTTTTCAGATTGGTCACCGCCACATCGGGCTTCTTGCGCAAAATTGCCGCCGCTGCCAGGTCTGCGTAAGCTTCCGCCGTCATCTGTTTCTTTGCGTCCTGCCATTGGGCGTCGGTCATCTGCGGATTAGGCGATGGCGCTGTTTTTAATGATTCAATCGCGCTGTTGGCGTACTTATCCGATTTTGTCAGTTTTTGTTCTTTGTCGAGATCAAATTCTTTCGTGCTTTGCACGGTGGTGCTGGCCATCGCAAGCTGGGCGGTGACGTCCTTCGGATTATCTTTCAAAGCGCGTTCGCTGTAAACTTCCACCTTGGCAGGATCATTCACCTGTTGCGCCGTTTGTATAGCCATATCCATCAACAAAGGCTTGTACTCGGTATCGGTGAAGTTTTCAAGCACATTGTCAATGGCCTGCAAACGCGCTTGCGGGTCCGTGGCGGTCTGCACTTTTTGCAGCGCTTCCAGTTCTTTCTGGCTTTTCACTTTCGGCCCGGCCGGTTGCGCCTGCTGTTGCTGCTGCGCAAAGGCTGCGGCTGTTAAGCTCAGCGCCGCGGTCGCCGCGATCAAATATTTTTTCATTCCTTTTCTCCTGATAGTTTTTGTAAATCGTTTTGGGCGGCTTCCTTGGCCTTATCCGGCGCGCCTTCAATTGCGATTGCTTTTTGAAACTGATCCTTGGCCTGGGCCGGATCTTCGCGCAGCATCGCCAGCCGTCCCAGATATACATGGGACCATGCTGTTAACTGCGCGTTTGGATTCAAATCAATCACCTTTTGAAAAAGCGCCGTCGCCTGGCTTGCCTGCCGCTCCTGTACTGCTACTTGCGCCAAGCCGAAGTAAGCCTGGCCATGCATCTGTTTATTATCAGTCTGCTGAAGAGATTCCTGGAAAAATTTCCGCGAATTGCTCAAATCATGCTGCGCCAGTAGAGCCTGCGCCTGTTCTAGGGTGCGCTCCGCTTCATTTGATTGCTGCGCAAGAGGTGGCGGCGCAATCACCGGATGCGAAACGGTCTGCGCAAACTGCACCGTTTTCAGCCGCTTTCTTTCTTTGCTGACGTCAATAGCAGTAATCAGGTCCGGGTAATACAAGCGCATGGCTTCCGGCTGCTTTTCATATTGCACCAGAAGCTCTGAAAACGCTGCTGTCAGAATAAAGCCTTCCCGCATGGCTTCATCCACGTAAGCACTGCGCTTTTCCTGTCCGTGCATCATTCTGCTTTCAATTGCCTTGATTAAGCATTTAGTCACTAGCAGGGAAAACTCGCGCTTGTACGCTTCGTCCAAAGCCGGTGCTTCTTCCGCGTACCGCTGCAATTCTTTTTTGGTGTCCACTGCCTTGCTGAAGCGTATGCTCAACGGGTCCAGCAAATAAGAAAGATAAGCTGCCCGAACTTCATTGGTCAGTGGTTCGCGCGAAGGCGTAATCACCACAAAATAATCGCCTTCATAATTGCGAACCTGCACCACATTCGGCGCTGCCAATAAAGAAAGATAAATCTGGAAATGGCGGCCCCGGTCGCTGCCGCTCGGGTTGCGCAGATAAGCATTGGCTTCGAGCAGCGCGTTGACCACCGGGTCCTGGTAGCGCTGAATCGCCGACACAAACGCCGGCTGCGACCGCGCCCACAACTCCTGAATGTTTGCTTCCTTATAAAAACGCGCCAGTATTTCGCTTAAGCCATGCAGCGCGTCCACGTCTTCCGGCACATCGCTAGAGGCCAGTTTGAAATCAGGCGGTCCGCCCGCCAGCAAAGCGAATGAGATGTACTGGCTGAGGGTAGCCGGGTCATTGCCTTTCCGGTGGTCATGGTAGAACTCTTTCAAATCCACCAAACTTGGAATACTGCGCTTAGCCAATTCCGCCCGCACCTGATTCCGAATCGGATAATTCGAATCCGAATTAAGGTCGGCATCATATCCGGCAGCGTTAATCGCCGCCATCGTAGTAAATAAAGTGATGCTGGCGGCAAACTGATTTTCATTGACGCTCACCTGGGCATGAGCTTCCGCGCAAAACACGGTGCAGGCGGCGAGAAGGATGGAAACAAAACAGCGAATCAAGAACAACCTTAAACGGCGAAAAACTGGGAATCTTCCGATCAGTGTATCAAGGACCCGGATCAAATACTGATACCTAAGTACTTCATTCCTAGGTGGTTCTGAGTAGATCGCTGGAGTGTAAGAATTCTTGGTCAGGGCAGAGAATCGGAATCAGAAGCTAATTGGGGACTTACTTGAAAAATCAGAAGACATCTCAAACAACACAAACCGATCTTTGTTTAACTCTCCGTGTCCGGATCGCTGATTGATTTCACCTGTCTGTCTCTTATGCTCTGCAGAAAGGAGTGGTCCTTGCTGGGACTTGGAATTGCTGTCATACAAGGAGCCACTGCCGTGTATGTTCCAGCAATCTCCTGTTCGTTAGTTGCGTAGCATCCCAGGAGGGGCACTATGCAAAAGAAAATAATTAGAGTACATGTCCAGCTTAGTCTTGGCACAGATTGGCCTCGGACCAGTGTTCGGCAAATTTGGAAATGGAGCACATAAAATCCGAGAAGCTTTCATCATTTCATTGCCTCAGCATCAAGGAAGTAGTCATATCGATTCAAGTCGAAGGGTTGAGAAACATAGGTTTTCAAGACAACCAGATGCTTCGGCTTTATCAGCCGTGAAACATACAGTAAAGGATCTTTTGGAGGCGGACAAAACAGTTCCAGTAGCACTGGCAAAGGAATGTGCGAAACGTCGATCTCACCCTCAAATGCTTCGTTGTCTCGCCGAAACTTTGTCAGAACTCGTCTTACTTCTTTGGAATTCATTAAATTATTTCTCTATTTTACGGCTAGAATCCGTTAGCTTGGAGATACGGATCTTCGGTGAGCGCTACGCAAACTACAGGTCCTCCACCTTGCTAAAAGGTGCG
>CAXTWH010000070.1:0-24366 GCA_964247975.1 uncultured Bryobacteraceae bacterium
TTTGATTGTGCCCCATCGTGCCAGTGTTGCAAATCTTGTGGCCACCTACTTAGTTGGTCCGAGCTAAGGTTGATTGATGTCCGGTATTCCCGAAACTCCGGCGCAACCCAGGTTCGCCTCGCTTCCTTGCTCAGCAGCGCAGGAGGCATCCAGAAACGGTGTAGCAGTTCCAAACTCAACTGGTGTTCTTAATTTCCAGAAACTCTGTATGACTCGGTTCGTTGTGACTTGCCAGAAGCCAGACCAGTTTGTTGTTGTTTCGCGGAAAATGTGAGCCACACCATGATAAATGGCAAATTTCCAGATGACCACGCCAATGCAATCCAGCGTTTCGTCCCAAATTTCTCGATGGAGATGCAGTTAGGCCAAGCGCAGGTGATCGGCATGCCGAAGCTGTCTCATCGGTAGTTCGCAACTGTGAAAGCTCCGAAGAAATTCAGAATCGCTGAGATGAACGGAACCAAGCAGCAAGTTAGCAAATCACTCTTTCTGGAACATTACTCGTCGCTAGCGAACGATTTGTAAAGATAAGCGGAACCTCTTCGGGCGAGCAGTAAACTGATACACTATAAAACAGAAAGTGCACCGAGCCTTTGCCAGTTCGCTGTTATGTTTGCTGCTGCTGACAACCCTTGTTTGGGGCGGTTGCATTTCGTGCGAACAGTATTTCATGTGGCCGGGCGCGAAAAGCTGTTGTTCCCCGGACGGTTATTGCAAAACCAAAAAAACGCCGCCGCAAAACTCGCAACGCCAATGCAAGCAGATTGCATTCGACCATCACAAGCCGCTCGATTTTCATACCGAGCTGCCGGTTATTGCCTTAATGAAGATTGACCGACCGATTCGCATGGTAGCGGCGCAAGAGTGTCGGCAGGGCGCAAATTTGATCGAGCCGTCCCCGCCCGATCTGCAAGTTCTTAACTCCACGTTTCTTATCTAGTTTCCCCTTTCATCGCTATTTAAGCTTTTGCGTGCGTGTGCACGTACGTGTTTTTGCCGCTGCTCGGCAGCTAAAAGCATGGAAGTGGAGAAAGCATTTATGCAATCAGATTTGCATCCGTGGGTGTCGGCCTTTGCCGCAATACTTATAATGGCGCAAGCGGGTAAAGCCGCCGATCACGGGCCTGTTTTTGGACTAGCGACACCCACCAATCCGCAAGGCGGATGGAGTTTCGATCTTGGCGTGAATGGGCGCAGCGGAACGGCTTCCTCGCTGGAAGCGGAGCTAAGCTATGGCCTGACTCCAAATTTGAAACTGGCCGTTTCCGGTCCCGTTGTGTTTCAACCGGACTCGTACCCGCGCTCGTCAGTGACAACAAATACGCCGATCAGCGGTGATTTCAGCGGACTTGCCTGGTGGCGGTTTCAGCGAAAGGATCTGGCCGGTAAGCGTGTCGAAAGCACCGCCATTGCCGGTATTCTCGTTCCTGGCCCCCAACCGGAAGCTAGCCTTTATCGCGGTCTGAACAGCGGGCTGGGCTACCTGGTGGGTGGGGTTACCGGTATTGCGTCGCGGAGTCAGTACATTTGGGCGGGAACGAGTTATCAACGATATGTGGAGTTGCAAGGCGACCGCCGCCCTGATCTGCTTACCTACACCGCTGTTTACGGCTATCGGCCTTTTTCCTGGAGGACAGATTATCCTCGATGGGATTGGCGCGTTTTCGGGGAATTCACAGGCGAACGAACCGGCATGCTTCAGCGGCAAAATTTTGAAGTGCCGGGTAGTGCCGCGAAACAGATGTTTCTGGGCCCTAGTCTGCTCGGCGTGTACCGCGCCATAGGAATCGAGGCAGGAATACAGTTTCCGGTTTATCGTGATGCCGGGCCGTTGTACCCGAAAGAACGCTACCGCTTTGCAATCAACTTTGCTTATTTCTTTTGAAACGGAAGGAACACACGATGCGAAAACAATTATTACTCCTGACTTGCGGACTACTGATAGCGGCCTTACCGGGCTGCGCGGAACTGCTGCAAGTTGATCTTTCCATTTTCGGCATGGATTGAATGACCTGCGCCCACGTGGTCAACGTGGCATTGAAAAAAGTAGCCGGGGTGGAATCCGTTGATGTCAGTTTGAACAAGGGCCTTGCGACGGTGAAGCTGAAGCTCGGCAATCAGGTGTCGGTTCAGCAGTTGTGGGAGCTGATTCACAAAAATGGATACACGCCGAAATCAACGGCGGTGTCGGTTCGTGGCGAACTGGCGAATGTTAATGGACAACTTCATTTGAATGTTTCAGGCACAACAGACATACTGGCGCTTGCCGTCAATCCGAAAAATCCCGTGGTTTACAAGGAATTGCCCCAAAAACTCGGCCAGTCTGTGATCGTTCAGGGACTGATGGAGCCGGGCAAAGACTTGAAAGCTCCGGTTGCGCTTCAAGTGGATAAAGTCAAGTAAATCAAGAAAGAAACATGATGCAACAAACATTTTCCAGTGTGCCCCCGCGATCTCGCGGCGGCGCATTGAGTTATCTCTCACTTTTTACCTCGCTCGGGACGCTGTTGTGCTGTGCATTGCCGTCTTTACTGGTTCTGTTCGGACTAGGGGCAACAGTAGCTTCGTTCCTCGCGGAAGCCCCTTGGCTGGTCACCATGTCGTATCACAAGCATTGGGTGTTCATCGTGGCGGGAGTGCTGATTTCCAGCAATTTTGCCTATGTCTACTCGGTTGCGCCTAAGCTCCAAATGAAAAACGGCGCCTGCGATCCCAGTTCTCCCGCCGCGTGCCGGACAACCAATCGTTTCAGCCGGATTGTGCTTTGGTGCTCGGCAGGGTTGTACTTGGTGGGCTGCTTTACGGCTTATGTCCTCGGGCCACTTCTTGTTCGATTCGATTTTTAACGCGGGGTCACACATAACTCTTTATCGAGACGGTAATCTGAAGTGCATAGTTGTGTTTATGCTTTTCGATTTCTGATGTCCACCACGGCTTCCGCAATCTGACCCAGGTACTGGCCATCCGCCATAACATCGAGCGCAATGGCGACCCGTGAAAGCGGATGTGAGTAATTGGCGGGAATTGAAACGCTTAATGACATTTTTGTTTTTGACTCGGCTCAACCGTTATTGAGAAGCGGTTTGGCCTGCTTCGCCAGCCTTCCGGCAAACTCAGCACTCATTTCAGTTTCAGCTCTCGCGGTCGATAATTTTGAACGCGTATCTCAATTCGTTTTTCCTGACCGGGAAGAACGATCATCTGGTAAGGATAAATGCTGACCCAGGATGGATCCAAGCCGAAATCAGTGTCCGGGTCGGCGATCAAGTCACGGAAGAAATTATCCTGTTTTTCCGCCCGCTGCTTGAAATTGAGCGCGGTTTCCCCGGTCAATCAGAAACGGTCTGCCATGCCCGGGCGCAACCAGATTCGGCTCGAAATCCAGAATGTTGCGGATCGACTGCGCATGGTCGCCGCTGCGCACTTGGTTCCGGTAAATCAGGTTGTGGCGAAGTATATTGGGATCATTTGGATTATTGAAAAACGCATCGCCCGTGAATGCGACGCGGGCTCCATCAATGGTGGCGAACATAGCCATCTGGCAATTGGTGTGTTCGGGTGAATGAACTATCGTGAATTCATATTCTTCTCAACGGAAAGTTTCTTTGTGCTGTAAGGTTCGGTCCACTTTGATTGGTTCGACCAACAGGTAGCCGATGTTCAACCAGCGCGGATTTTCAAGAATCTCCATGTTCTCGTAGCACCAGATTTTTGTGCCGTGATGACGCGCCAGGTAAGGAAAGCCATTCAGGTGATCGTCATGCGCATGCGAAGGAATCGCCACATCGATAAACCGCAATCCGTATCTGACGCGCAGTTTTTCCCAAGCTGTGCTCCACAAATCGCAGCCGGTCAAACACGTCCGCATAGCGCGTGAACACTTGAAAGAAGGTCCAACTGGCGGAACCATAATCCACAAACAAAGCTTTTCCGCTATTGCTGGTAATGGCGTAGAACGACGAAGTTGCTTCTGCGTTTACTATCAAACGCGGCGTTACCGCGACCGGCTCCAGCAGAGACGTAGGCGGGTGGGCGTACCAGAAATGATGCCAATCCGTCAGCTTGTGCGTTAACTCTTCCATGCCCGGCAAAGGATCAGGCGCCGGCCGCCTATGCGAAGGACACAATAAGGACACAATAAAGCCGGCTTGAGTTTGGCAAGCTCGGTTAAAGAGTAGATGGAAAAATCCACTCCTTCGTGCTCCTGATGATAATATTTAAGATCGTAGAGAGTTTGCACTTTTCCCGGCGAGTGCATCAGGTCGCCTGAAAATGCAACTTTCTGCCCATCTACCTGCGTCACGAGCGTGATAGACCCTACCGTGTGTCCTGGCGTTCGGCTGAATGAAGAATTGGTAATCGTTCCAGCGAAAGGTGTCGTAATCGCGCAGCAGAGCGGTTACCGGAATATTTTCGGTCAGCGAGAAGAAATCGTTTTTGACTTCGCAGAGTTCAAAAACGCGCCGGTTTCGCCAGAAGTTTCGGCTGATTCGAACAGGTGCCGTTCATGCCGCGGAACGGCAATCGGAATACGTTCGGATACCGCTCGACGGTCGCCTTGCGCCTGATCGCGGTGATGACGGGTGTGCAGAATCCAATCGATGCGCGAGATTCCCAATTCGTTTAAGAAGTTGAGAATATGACCAGAACCGAAATCAATCAACAGACCGCGACCCTGATGGCGAACGAGATAAACATTGCAAGTGTCTTCGAATAGCCAAAGGTTTTCCGAAATTCTTTCCTGTCTGCCGGAAGATTGAAGCTGTGACTGCCTAGAAAGAGCATTGGGAGAAGCGAGAAGCAAGGACGCTGTTCCGCCGATACCTGCACGATGCAGAAATGCCCGACGCGATACGTCGTCCTGTTTCGGCCTCTTCCCCACTGTAGCCCGTTTTTACATGCCGGCGGCAGCTTTCACTTTCGGCTTAGCCGTGATCTGCCGAATAAACGCGACTTCTTCCGGTTTGTAGGGCTGCCCGTCCGTGCGAAAGATTTCATGGAACCAAATTGCCGGTTCACGATCCGTATAAGGATGCTGCCAGGAATCCCAGGGCAGGTTGGTTTGCGTTTTACCCGCCACAAAGCCCCAGTTGAAAGCAGCCACCTTGAATTGCTTGGCAATCGGCAGCGTTCCCTGGAAAAAACTTCCGTTGCCGCGGGCCATGTATTCCGTGCAGACGAGTGGGCGACCGTAGGCTTGCAGCCACTTTACCCGTTTCTCAAATTCAGCCGGTTTATCGTAGTTGTGGAATGAAATCACATCGGAAAGCTCCACCTGTATTTTGGACATCGGCGAAAGCTTTTCCGGCGACGACCAATCGCCTTGCCAAACGCCGCTCGTGAGCGGCTGCACTGGGTGCGACGTTCTGGCCCAACCAAAAGCTTTCGGCAGCAGCGCCAGCACAAGCTGAACTTTGTCGGCAGGCTCTTGCTTGCCATAGCTGGAGTTGTTCAGGTTGTCGGGTTCATTCCAGATATCCCAGCCTAATATTCTTTGATCCTTGGCGAAGGCTCCCACTACGCCTTCGACGTAAGCTTCTAAGCGCGGATACTGAGAAGGATCCTGCAAAGCGTCAGCGCCGGGGCTTTGCACCCATCCTGAATTGTGGATTCCTGGCCGTGGCGCAGGCTGCGTTCCCAGTTGCGGATGAGGGTTCCAGCAGGAATCGAACAAAACGAACAAGGGCCGAATTTTGTGTTTATTCGCGATCGTCAAGAAAGTGTTGATGCGTTTCTTGAAGCCTTCCGAATCCTGTTGCCAAAGCAGGTCATGTAGAAAAACCCGCATGGAATTCATGCCGATTCCTTCGGCCCATCCCAATTCCTTGTCGATTTCCTGCGGATCGAACGTGTCAGCCTGCCACATTTCCAACTCGTTGATAGCTGATGCAGGAATGTAGTTGCTGCCCACAATCCAGGGCTGCTGCGCATACCAGTGTTGAGCTTTCTCCTGAGACCACCGAGTTGCATCCGCAGCATCGGAAGGAAGGGAATAAACAAGCAGCGCAGCCAAGGCGCAGATGAGAAAAGAAAATCTTCGCATGTTGAAGACAATAATACGCCAGCTTAGTTAATCACCAGTAGTTGCGTATACCTGACGCTGGGAGGCTGCCGCGTAACGATCAATAATTTCCTCGAAAATGTCAGGAAGACTATAACTCAGGTCCCAATTGGGAAAGTGCTTTTTAATTTTGGTGAGGTCTGAAATGTAGCAGATGTGGTCGCCGGTGCGGTTCTGGTCGTTGTACTTGTGTTTAAGCTGATAGCCCATTTCGTTGAGGATTTTTACCGTTTCCAGGATGGATAAACTGTTAGAACGCCCACCGCCCATGTTGTAAACTTCGCCTTTTCTTGGATTGGCGTAGAACTCCAGAAACAGCCGGGCCACATCATGGCAATGAATCTGGTCGCGCACTTGCTTTGCTTTATAGCCGTACACCGTGTATTCCCGACCTGTAACAGCGCACATGATGATGTAATTCAGATATCCATGCAGTTCCACAGCGGAGTGCTGCGGGCCAGTCAGACAGCCGCCGCGAAAAATGCCCACCGGCATATCAAAATAGCGGCCAAATTCCTGACACATCACATCGGCCGCCACCTTGGATGCGCCGAAAACGGAGTGAAGGCATTGATCAATTGACATGCTCTCGTCAATTCCATCCAATCCATTTGCATAATCCCAACGGGTCTGCTTTTCTTCCAGCGGAAGAAAATTAGGCTGATCTCCATAAACCTTATTGGTGCTGGTGAAGCAGAGCGGCGAATCCTTGCAGTAATCTTTTACCGCTACAAGAACGTTAAGGGTGCCGCCGGCATTTACATCGAAGTCATCGTAAGGAATGGAAGCGGCTTTGTCGTGCGAAGGCTGCGCCGCCGCATGAACAATTAGATCGGGCTTTTCCGTTTTAAACAGATTTCTGACTTTCTGGCGGTCTCGAATGTCAATCGACTCATGTTTGTAAACTCGCGGATGCCGATGGAGCAGATCTTTCACTACTGCATCAGTGGACCCGGAAGGGCCAAAGAACTCCTGCCGCTGATTATTGTCAATGCCGACCACCATCCAACCATTGGTGACCAGATACTCAGCGCAGGCCGAGCCGATCAACCCGCCGGCACCCGTAATTAATACCTTTTTTCCGCTCATGACTCACCCTCAGTCTAAACGATTGGTTCCCGATTTGGCACGCGTGGACTGTCCTGCGACGAGGTTACGGCATAAGAATGGGCTTCAGGAATTTTTCCTCCTTTTTGATCCATTCAAAAATATCCGCTATGACGCGATGCGGATTCCGTTTCGGCTTCCACCCGCGAAAGTTTGTCAGTTTGCGGGAATCGGTGATAAAAATTCTGATATCAGCCGTCCGTTCTTCGCTCGAAGAAGGGATATCAATGTTGTTGCCAGTCACTTCGCGGCAGACTTGCGTCATTTCGCGAAGCGACAAACTTCCCGTTAAACCGCCTCCGGCATTGAACAACCGACCCGCGTAGGAGTCGAGATTCTGTATCTGATCGTCAACCAGTTCGCATAAGTCATAAACATGAAGAATGTCACGGACCTGTTTGCCGGTTCCGCCAAAGCCGATGTACTTCAAGCTTTGCTGAAAGTAATGGGCGGCTACCCACAAGGAGATAACGCCTTGGTCTGTTTTGCCCATCTGCCAGGGACCGGCAATCACTCCACAACGATTGACAATTGTGCGCAGCCCGTACGCATCGGCGTATTCCGTCACCATCAGTTCGCCCGCCAGCTTTGTCATCCCGTAAAGAGAGCGTGCGCCTTCCAAAGGAAAACTTTCGTTGATACCTTCGGCTGAGGCACCCGCAATTTCCTGTTTGTCACCAAGCACAAAACGGCTGTCGCCTTCTTCAAAACGGAGCTGGTTCAGATTTTTGACCGGATACACGCGGCTCGTACTGATAAAGATGAAATCAGCTTTGGTTTCCCGCGCTAATTCAAGACAGCGGTAACAGCCGGTCAGGTTAGTTTGAATCAGAAACTCCGGTGATCCTCCATAGCCGGCTTGGGCTGACGGCTCAGCCGAGCATTCAATAATCAGTTCCGGCGCGTTTTTTGAAAAGCGCAAGTCTTCCGGACAGCGGATATCACCATGTTGAAACTGAACGCCCACTGCTGCCAGGCGCGGCAGATTCAATTCAGAGCCACGGCGGTGAAGATTATCCAGAACCGTGATGTCCAGTTCAGGATGCTCGGTTTTTAAATAGATTGCCAGGGTAGAGCCGACAAATCCTGCTCCGCCTGTAATAAGAATCCGTTTGTGCATTCCTTATTTTTGTGCAGGTTTTCTGTTGGAAAGAACCGGCGTTAGAACACGCTATCTTAACGGTTGGCTCCAGCAGCAGTCTGCTGAACAGACATAGCAGTTTTGCCTTGGCCGTGGACTAGTCGATGATAATCTCCGCGCGAAAGATTTTTTTCGAGCCACAGGTAAAGAACAATAAATAGGTATCGGCTGCCCATTTCCTTGATCTTGAGCTTTGAAACTCCGGTTTGCCGGTTAGTCCAGGTAATCGGAATCACCCGAAACGAGAAACCGCGAACAATGGCTTTCAATGGCATCTCAACCGTAAGATTGAAATGCGGTGAAATCAGCGGAAGCATGTGCTCCACCACTTCGCGGCGGTAGCATTTAAAAGCGTTGGTGATGTCGTTATAAGGGATACGGAACAGGGTTTTGATAAACCAGTTCGCGATGCGATTCAGCCACAGTTTTTGCCGCGGATAATCAATAGTTTTCCCGCCCTTGATGAACCGGGAGCCAAACGCGCAATCGTAGCCTTCCTCAATGATCCGGTAATAACGAACCAGGTCTTCGGGACTGTCCGAAGCGTCGGCCATGTAAACGGCAACACAATCGCCGGCGACATTTTCCAACCCTTTGCGAACGGCTAACCCGAATCCATGCCGCCCCAAATTTGGAATGCAGCGTATCTGAGGATTTTGCGTATGAAGCGCGGCTACTTTTTGCGCAGTCGTGTCAGTGCTGCCATCATCTACAATCAAAATCTCATAAGGAATTTGGAAGTGCTCCAAAGTCAAAGCCAGAGTTTTTGCCGTTTTCTCAACGCACTCCTCTTCATTTCTGGCGGGAACTACTACCGAAAGAAGCATTTTCTTTGTGTCGGACAATCTGTTTTCCCCTTTCCCATGCTTGCTTGATTTCGTTTTGTTCAGGATAGCGCAAGGTTTGATGCCATACTCAAGTAAATAACAATGATAATGCTGTGTTTCATTTATGGATGAGTTACTACATTCTTCAGAAGACCTTCAACAGCTCTACCGGACTCGTTTTGCAGGAAAGGCAGAATACCGCCAGAAAGTCTGGAATGTTCTTTGCTCTTTTTTTGCGCAATGGATTACACCGGACGCCGCGGTTCTCGATTTGGGCAGCGGTTTCGGAGAGTTTATCAACACAATCCACTGTCGCCAGAAATATGCAATGGATTTGAATCCGGATGCAGCACAGCTTGTGAACCCTGATGTGGTAATGCTGCAGCAGGATTGTTCACAGCCCTGGCAAGTGAGTGCAAACAGCCTGGACGCGGTTTTTACCAGTAATTTCTTTGAACATCTTCCGACCAAAGCGGCCCTGGAGCGGACTCTGCAGGAAGCTTATAAAGCACTTCGGCCTGGCAAATGCTTGATTGCAATGGGGCCAAACATCAAATTTGTGCCTGGTCAGTACTGGGATTTTCATGACCATTACCTGCCCCTCACTGAACGGGCGATGGTGGAAGTACTAAAAAAGTGCGATTTTGAAATCAAAGCTTGTTGGGATCGCTTTTTGCCGTATACCATGTCGAACAATCGCCAATATCCGATCTGGACTCTTCGTGCTTATCTTGCCATGCCGGCAGCCTGGAAAATCTTTGGAAAGCAGTTTCTGGTGGTAGCTCAGAAGAAGGCGTGAAAACTGCCGATAAATGTTTTCTAATAGGACTGCGGCGTTTTTTTCAGCACAACATCGCCCGATAATCCCCACTGCTGAATAATCAGATTACTAGGACGAGAAGACGGAATAATGTACCAAGTGCCATTAGCCGGCCGCCACACGGCGAAGTCGGTTTTGCCGTCGCCGTCATAGTCACCGGGAACCGGTACATCGCCCGTTAAACCCCATTGCTGAGAAATCCTGGTGCTTGAACTGGTTGATTGCACATACCAGGTGCCGTTAGAAGGCCGCCATACGGCCAGATCAGTTTGCCCGCCTCCGTCATAATCACCGGGAACCGGAATGTCACCTGATAATCCCCATTGGTAAATACCGGAATTATTAGGGCTGGAAGACGGAAGGATGTACCAAGTGCCATTGGCTGGCCGCCACACGGCAAAGTCGTTTTTGCCATCACCATCGTACTCGCCGGGAACTGGCACATCGCCCGGCAACCCCCATTGTTTGATTGTGGCGCTGGCTGAATTCCAGGTTTGCGAAAGATACCAAGTACCGTTGGCGGGACGCCACACTGCCGGGTACGTTTTGTTGCGCGAATTAAAACTGTAAGCTGTTTGTGAAACAGAAAAGGTACTGCCTGCCACTGTTAATAAGCCTATGCGGAGTGTTCCGGAGGTGTTCTGCTGCACCGTAAACAGGGGCGCGCTGCTTCCTGCGCCGCTGGTGTTTAGCGTAATCCACGAGGGTGTGTTGCTGATGGCAGTCCATCCGCAGCCGGATTGGGTTGTAATTTGAATTGTTCCCGAACCTCCCGCAGCATTGAAACCGTTTTGATTCAGCGATAGCGAGTAAGTGCAAGAACTCTGGAAGATGGTCAATGTGGATGAGCCTGCCGTGATTGTGCCGGCGCGTACTTGCCCTACTGCGGCGAGCCTGTCTACTGAATATGTGTAGGATGACGAACCAGCACCGGAAGTAATATGAATCCAGGAAGCGGATGTTGTAGCGGTTGGCAGCGCGCACCCTGAAGAAGTGAAGATCGAAAACTGTCCCGTTCCTCCAATGGCGGAAAAGTCCTGGGATGTGGACGATAACCTGAATTGGCAGCCGCCCGCCTGATTTACCGTAAACAAAGATCCTGCAATGGAAACTATTCCGGACCGGGCCGCGCCGGTATTCTGGGATGCGATGAGTTGAACGATGCCATTGCCGGAGCCGGAAGCTGTGTTTAAGGTAACGCCGAGCCAAGGTGATCCGGAAACGGCAATCCACTTGCAATCGTTCTGGGTAGTCACGCTCGCTGACATTACCGTTATGGCTTGCACAGTATAGGTACAAGGCGAATCGGAAATCCTAGCAATGAACACTTGGCCTTTGTTAATGCTCTGGTAAGCACCAGCAGTAACCGGGAAAGTAGGATCAGCCGTGCCGGTAAGAATAGCCGCCCCAGTCGTGTCAACCGTCACTGCCGCCGAACGGGTATTGCCGCCGCCTAGGTAGGTGGAAAAAACCGAATCCGTGCCGTTACTGTTGAGCTTGATAATAAAAGCAGACATCCTCGTTGCGAATTGGCTTGCCGCGCTGCCGTACCCCTGATAAATTTGGATAGCCCCGGCTTTCACCGGAAAGCCGAAATCGGTTGATCCCGTCACAATCGCTTCGGAATTGGCATTGACCGCTAATGATCCCAAGCTGTTGTTTGAGCCGCCAAAAATAGCTGAATACAGTAAGCTGCTGGCTATGGCGTTTAGTTTGCTGACGAACACAGCATTGTTGCTCCCGCTATAAGGCGAGTAGAACGAACTTTGGGGATGAGGAAAATCCGGCGATGTTGTTAAGCCAGTGACATAGATGCTGCCCACGTTATCCAGCTTGATGTCGTTGATCTGGTCCGCTACTGAACCGCCCAGATACGTTGAGAACTGCAACAATGATCCATCAGGAGAAATCTTCGTAATAAAACCTTTTGTGTTGCTTCCGGCTATATTGCCGGTTGATTGGTAAACTCCTGGTGTTACAGGAAAATCAAAGGAAGTGGTTGTGCCTGCTATGTAAGCTGCGCCTTGATTGTCTACTGCCAGTCCGTTTGCTAAATCCACCCCGGAGCCGCCCACAACCGCGGAATAAAGCAGCCCTGTGCCGGACGGGTTTACTTTGAGAACGAAAGCTTTCGCGGTGGAAAACGAGCTGTTCAGCTTTGCCAGATCGTTATGGGCTTGCGCTGTGATCGGAAAATCGGGTGAATCGGTACTGCCTGCCAGAAAGCAGTTGCCTGCCGTATCAACCGCCAAACCTTGCACCTCATCATCGCCAATGCCGCCAATCAGCACTGAATAGACGAGTGATGAACCGGAGGAACTCAACACCGTCAGGGTGATGTCATCCAAGCCATTGCCGAGGCTCCCGCCGCCAAAACCGCTTCCTGTTGTGGGGAAATCGAAGGATACAGTGGAGCCTGCAATATACACATTGCCGCTCGCGCTGACTGCAATTTTGCGACCGGATTCACCGGCACTGCCGCCCAGGTAAGTGGAGAAAAGAATGGTGGAGCCGGTAGGGTCCAGTTTGGTCACAAAAATATGCGCAGGGTTTCCGACTGAATTTTGACCGGGCGGCACCGCTTGATAGGCGTTTGTTAGAGGAAAATCAAGCGAAGTTGTGCTGCCGACGACGTAAACGTTTCCGCTTGCATCCACGGTGACGTGTCGCGCCGTATCGGTGCCGCTGCCGCCGAAAACAGCCGAAAACGAGAGCACCGGATCAATCACCAGCGGTTCTGTTCGCTGATAGGGAGCAAGTTTAAAGCCGACTGTATGGCTGTCAATGAGAGTGTATTCGCCGCGGATGGGTACTCGCCGGCCATTGCGTTCCTGGTAAATGCGAGGGCGATGCTGCCGTAAAACTATGGAACCGCATTTGGCTTCCAGGTCGCCCTGGGAGGATTTCCGTAAATGGGCCGTGCCTATAAATTCCAGCGCAATGGATTTGACATCCGCGCCAGGCGCAAGCACCAAGTCGTATTCAAGCTCATCTTTATTTCCGTACAGGACGAGATCAATGCCTCGGTAGATCTGTTGAATGCGCACCTGTCGGTAGCTCGGAATTCCCGTCTTCCATTGCGCGGCATCCGCGCCGATCAGGTAATTACTGCGGCCAGGTAGCGGCGCTTCTCCTGTGATTGCAGGATCGGCTATGCCGTTTTTCCAACGCATCCACAATGTTTCCGAGTTTGCCGAGTCACCAGTTTGGATCTTAATGCCGTTTTGGGTCACGCCCAGTTTCAGGCCCGCCGCGCCACTGCTGCCAAACTGAACTTCCGGTGCAAATTGACCCTGGTTCGGCTCAAGGGCGATGGGAAACTGGCTGAATTGGGAAGAAACAGCACCGAACAGCCTGCCAGCAATCAATAGTGCAAAAATGATGGCGCGATTCACGACTGATAAACAATCGGAAGTTTGCCCGAATTCCTGTAGGCCGTTGGATAGCCGAAATCTACGTTTTGATGCTGTTCCAGACCAAAATTACGGTTAGAACCACCATGATGACGCTGGTTGCCCCCGCGATCAGGTTTCCCATGAACCGGTTGCGGTATTCGCCCATGAGCCGAGGTCTGTTCACCAGCAGCAGCATAAATGTGAGAACAAATGGCAGCAGAACGCCATTGGCCACCTGAGAAAGCAGAATCAGCCGGAACAGCGGCAGACCCGGAATCAATACCACCGCCGCGCCGCACACAATCAATGCAGTATACAAACCGTAGAAAGCGGGAGCTTCCTTGAATCGCCGGTCAATGCCGGATTCAAATCCCAAGCCTTCGCAGACATTGTACGCAGTAGCCAAAGGCAGAATTGCGGAAGACATCAGTGAAGCGTTTATCAATCCAACGGCGAACAATAACGCAGCAAACTTTCCGGCAAAGGGAGCCAGCGCCTTGGCTGCGTCCGCCACATCATTAATATCTCGTGCGCCGCCTTTGTAAATCGTCGCCGCGCAGGCTACAACAATGAAAAACGCCACGATATCAGTGACGATACAGCCGAGAATCACATCAACCCGGCACAGATTGTAATTTCGCTTAGTGATGCCTTTTTCCACAACTGAGGCTTGCAGGTAAAATTGCATCCACGGCGTAATGGTCGTGCCGATCAGCCCCACAATCACCACGATGTAGCCGGGATCGCGGCTGAATTGGGGAACAAGAGTGTCGTGAATAGCCAGCTTCCAATCTGGATGGGCAAAAAATGCGGATGCGATATAAGTGAAATAAATCAAAGAGAAAAGCAGCAGTATTTTCTCCACAGGCTTATAAGAACCGCGCACAATCACAAACCAAACCAGCGCTGCCCCGATAGGCACGGCAAGGTATTTGCTCACTCCGAAAATGCCGAAACCCGAAGCTAAACCGGCAAACTCGGAAGCGATATTGCCAAAATCAGCCAAACCCAGAACAATCATGGTGAAGAAGTTCATGCGCAAGCCGAATTCTTCACGGATCAGATCCGAAAGTCCTTTGCCGGTGATGGCGCCCATGCGCGCCGCCATTTCCTGAATCACAATCAACGCAATCGTGGTAGGAATCAGAGTCCACAACAGGGCATAACCGTACTTGGCGCCCGCCTGCGAGTAAGTGAGAATGCCTCCCGGGTCATTATCGACATTGGCTGTGATAAAGCCAGGTCCTAAAGCCGCCAGAATGGCTAAGGCGCGAAATCGAAAAGCTTTCAGGGCCGGAACCGGATATCGGGGGCGTGGATGCTTAGGGCCGCTGTAAGCGCGCTCAGTGGCCATTGAACCTCGGCGCGCAAGGGTGAATTAGAAACAGGCGCAGGTAAGCAGTTTTCATGATGACTGGAAGCTGTGAGGGCAAGCTGCAATTGTGGTTTTGGAGCTTCATAGCGTAGTCTACCCTGAAGGCCATTCAGCCTGTAACAAACTGGGCGGCGCATCTCGCCATTGTCATCTTTCCGTAACGCAAATTATTGCTCCACAGCAGTTTACATCTTCGAAAAGATTCGATACTAAATGGAGCATGAGCGCCAACGCCTCCCTCGACATCAGCGCGCAAACTGCCGGACACAAACTTTCCCTGGGTATTGTGCTCATCACGGCTGCTTTTCTCTGCTCGGCCATAATGAGCAGTTTCAGCAAAGCCGCTTCCGGTGCGCCGCCGCTTGTGATCTTGTTCCTGCAATACGGCATCAGTTTTCTGGTGTTTGTGCCGTCAGCTATGAGAACCGGGCCTTCTCATTTAAAAACCCAGCACTTCGCTTTGCAGTTGTTCAGAAGTTTGGCCGGTTCGGTTTGCCAATTATTGTTTTTCGTGGCGGTGCGCTCCATTCCACTGCTTGATGCCGTATTGTTATCCAATGCTGCGCCGCTTTTTATTCCATTGGTCGTGTATGTCTGGTTCCGTAAAACTGTGCAGCCGTTGGTGTGGCTCAGCCTTCTGGTCGGCTTAATCGGTATTGTTTTAATCATCAAGCCTAGCGCTCAGATGTTTAAGGATCCTGCTTCGCTCATTGCCTTAGTGGCGGGGTTCTGTTCGGCGCTGGCGCTGGTAGCGACCAACAAATTGACGGAAACGGAGCCGCCCACCCGAATATTGATTTACAATTTCGGTCTTTCCACTGTGCTGTTGGCCCCGCTCTGCATTTGGGCGTGGAAGCCGTTGACCAATAAACAATTGCTGCTGTTGCTGGGGGTCGGCGTGTTTTACGCGGCCACGCAATACTTGATTATTCTGGCTTATCGATATGCGAGCGCGACGGAGCTTTCCCCGTTTAACTACACGGTGGTGATCTTTTCCGGACTGCTCGGCTGGTGGTTTTTCGGAAGCGTTCCCGACATGACTGCCGTTATCGGTACGGTGTTGATCTGCGCCGGAGGCATTCTCAGCATTGAAGCAGGTCATTCCGAAGGACGCGGGCATCCATTTGGTAATGGACACTGGAAGTTGCATTGGAAGCTACGGAAACATCACGCTGCTTAACGCAGTTCGGCTAAAGCACTCAGTACGACGCAAGCGATTCAGTTAACAGCCATCTGCCGAGACAATCAAAAGTTTCAATCGTAGAACTTAGGATGGCGTTGTCCCGATCAGGCGAAGAATAGCAAGTGAGAATCTCGCAAAAATTGAGCCAGTTGCGCCCGACATCGTGGCCGTAGCTTGCAAAAAACGCGCAGCCCTGGCCGCCGGAAAAGTTGAATTGCCGCTCGAAATGTCTAGCCAGAATTTGGCCGCCGAGCGTAGCTCCTTCCAACACATAAAGCGAGCCCATCAGCGAGGGAAGGCTCTGGATATTGGGAAGATGAGAATTTTGTGGAATCGCAGCCAGATTGCTGCCCAAAAATTGCAGATCGCTTTGCAGCAGGGGAGCTTTGCGGCGCTGGTTGAAAAAACCCGGGAAAGCTTGGTTAAGCAGCGGCGCGGCACGTTGTTCCCAAGGAAGATAGAAGCCATAAAACTGTTCCAGCAAAACGCGGTACTCCAGCACGCTCATGCTCGGACGCAGCAGTTGAAGCTGCTGTTCCAATTGCTCGTGCAGTTCCGCCGTTTCCTGTTTCAACCGCTGTAACAGCGGAAGACTCATCGGGTGTTCTCGCTGGAAAACAAGGTAAGGTCGCCTTTCTGCATTTTAAAATACTAGTTACAGTATTGTTATCAATGGATGCAATACCCTTACACGGCGATTCCTAATAACGCTATCCCCGAAGCGAAAAACCCTTTATTGCAGCATTTGCTGGATACATACGTAAGCGAAACAAACAAGGTTGCTTCCGTTTGGCGTGCGTTTGGAGAAACGGATCTTGACTTCAAGCCGCATCCCCGGTCGAGCGCGGTGCGCGATATTTTGAAACATCAACTCCTATCCGAACGCCGTTTTTTCGGACAGTTTCTGGGAACGCCGGAACCACCAGCGGATCAAGTGTTGCCGGAAAATTTAATGTTCACTACAGCGGAATCAAGGTTGGTTGAATTAGCGGTGAGACGGCTTCCGTTTTTCGCCGCCCAGACCGATCAGTGGTGGCTGGAAGTAGTGCCGTTCTTTGACGTGCAGCGCGAGCGCATCTGGATCTTCTGGCGGCGCGTGCTGCATACTGCCCACCACCGCACGCAGCTTGCCGTTTATCAGCGAATGCTCAACAAACCAGTGCCTGCTGTGTACGGCCTTACGGCGGACCAGTCGTGGCAAGGAGCCGATCCTACCCATACAATGGATGCCGCAGGCAGAGGTTAATAATAAATTACGCTGCGAATCGGCATTATTGGGGATTACGATCCTCAGTTTCCTCCGCACCGGCAAACCGATGCATCGCTTCAGCATGTAGCGGCGGCCATGAACATTAAGGTTTCTGTTGTTTGGCTACCCACTGCGGCGCAACACGATTACCGTTTGTTTTCCGCCCTGTGGTGCGCACCGGGCAGTCCTTACAAGAGTCTCGATGGCGCATTGACCGGTGTTCGATATGCTCGTGAAAACAAGGTGCCTTTGCTCGGCACCTGCGGCGGTTTCCAGCATGTGATTTTAGAATATGCTCGAAACGTAATGGGTATTCAAGAAGCGGCCCATGCGGAATACGATCCCTACGCTTCGCAGCTTTTCATACAACCGTTAAGTTGTTCGCTGAAAGGACAAACACTTCCCATTCAGATCAGGTCCGGCACCTTGGCGGCGCTGGCGTACGGGTCTACATCGATCGAAGAACGCTACTACTGCAACTTCGGACTGAATCCTGCCTGCCAGCAGGCGCTTCAGGATGCCGGTTTGTTGATTTCCGGTTGGGATGAACAGCAGGAAGCCCGCATTGTTGAAATTGCCGATCATCCGTTTTATCTGGCTACTTTGTTTGTGCCGCAGTCGCGGTCACCGGAAGGTGAACCGCATCCGTTGATTGTTGCTTTCGTTCAATCAGCTTTGGGCAAAATTTCCTAAGCTTTGATGGTAAAGGATCTTAGCGTTCTACGGTGGGCAGCATCGCTTTCCTGCTTCGCAAAAATTTGAAAACAAGAAACACCGGAACTCCGAGGATCACAATCAGCAGTCCTGGAAACGTGGTGGCTGGTCGGTAAGCAAATAACATCACTAAAATTAAACCGGCTCCCAGGATGTATAACGCCGGAACAACCGGGTATCCAAAAGCGCGGTAGGGGCGGTCACGATCAGGAAATCGCTTTCGCAGCACAAAAACGCCCGCAATGGTTAGAATGTAGAAAATGAGCGCGGCGGAAATCACGTAATCTAATAAATTGCTGAATAGATTCCCAAATTGCTGCGTAGCCGGATTATACGTTCGAGCGGAAATAATGATGGCTGTCCAGATTGCTTGCAGCGCCAAAGCGACTCCAGGAACGTGAGCCCGATTCAGTTGTCCTGCTTGAGGGATAAACAAACCATCGCGAGCCATTGCATAGTAAGCTCGCGCCCCGGATAACACCATTCCGTTTACGCAGCCTACAGCGGAAATCATGATGGCAGCAGCCATCAGTTGCGCGCCATAGCCTGGAAAGACGGCTTGCAGCATCGCGCCTGCGACGCGATCTGCAGGTGCATGCTGCACTTGATTGAAAGGCAGTACGCTCAGGTAAGCCAGGTTGGCCAGCAGGTAAAGGCTGATCACGATTATGGTTCCAAACGCCAGCGACAATGGAATGTTACGCCGCGGGTTGCTCACTTCGCCTGCCGTGAATGTAATGTTGTTCCAAGCATCCGCCGAAAATAACGAGCCGGTCTGCGCTACGCAAAGCGCGACCAGCAATCCGAATCCTGTGGTCACCGCCAGACCGGACGCGACCGGGCCGGCGCTGGAAGTATCCCAAAGATGAGCCAAATTGATTCGCGCCGCGCCGGAATGCCAGCCATACCACAGGCCGACCAGAATAACGCCTCCCAGCGCGGCTAGCTTCGCACAAGTGAAAATGTTCTGCACGAGCTTGCCGTAATCAATGCCGCGCATATTAGTCCAACTCAACAACAGCACCACGGTAATCGCCATCAATTGCGCGGTGGAAAGAGAAACCGCATAACGGTCCAAAATGTGAATGGGGGCGATTAGGTAATGCGTTTCTGAGATGTTGGGCCAGAACGTTCCCAGGTAGCGCGAAAATCCGATGCCCACTGCTGCAATGGTGCCGGTTTGAATCACAAAAAATAACGTCCAGCCGTAGAGAAATCCCCACAAGGGAGAGAACGAATCGCGCAGATAAATATACTGGCCGCCGGCGCGAGGCATCATAGCGGCCAGTTCGCCGTAGGAAAGCGCGGCTGCCAGCGTCAACAAGCCAGTGATGAGCCAGGTGACAAGCAGCCATCCCGGACTTCCGATCTGGCGGGCAATGTCGGAGGAAACAATAAAAATACCGGTTCCGATCATGGAGCCAGCCACAATCATGGTTGAATCAAACAAGCCAAGAACCCGGTTCAATTCGTTTTCGGAAGAAGTGTCTTTAGAAATGGGCATCTACATCAGACCAAGAATAAATACGAGAAGTTTATTGTGACATTATCCAGATAGCTTGCAGTGAAAACCGTCGTTTCCTCCAGGAGAAAACAATTTTTCTGTGTTGAAGAACCGTCGCGCGAAACTGTTAGGAGTACATGATTGGCAGTTCCTTCGAATCCCAGACGATTCAAACGCTTGAGTTTTGGCAACAAGTCGAATTTTTTACTCCTTACGATCTGGACCAGCTTTCCGGTGATGCTGTTTTTCGGCTCACCCGTGAGGAACTGGAACAGCCTGATGCCAATAAGCTTTTAGCATGGCTAGGCAGTTCATCCGATTCCGCCCATGATCCTTATGAGTTTGAACGTGGTGAGCTCTACCTGGGAGTGTTCAACAGTGAGGACATAAAACAGATCTGCCAAAAGAACCTGGGCGATCAAAATACTGCCGAGCCTTTTGGAGTACCGCATCACACTTGCTTCGCTAAATTGAGGGTCAATAGCCAAGGCTGGCCGGATTTCGAAGCAATGTCCTGTTCTACACTGCCTTGGGCTTTGGGGCGGCTCGAGCAGGATGCTGCGAACGAGATTTCACTGGAAAACTTCGTTCGCAGCAGACAGGATCTGGTGCAGAAGCTTCGCAAGTCTTATCAAGAGCAAGCTTTGCAGCCTGCGGACTTGGCGCGAATAGCCGATATTTTGTTCAGTTGGACAGGCTTTTACCCGCAAGAACAATCTTTATTGGTAATGCGGGAGTTCTGGCGAAAGCGCTGCACAGAAACGTTGAAGTATCAGTCGGAAAGCGGCTACAAGGCGGACCGGGTAGAGAAATTGAACGAGGAAGCGGAATGTGCTGCGGAAAACATTATTTTGAACAGTGCTTATCTGCAAGATCTGCATGGAGCTAAAGCTCTTGCGGCAGCGGGTCATGCGTCAGTGGCATTAAATCGATATCTTTCCCCGGAAGATATCGGGGCGCGGGTAGATGTATTCCAGCCGGAACAAGCAGCGGTTATCTGCGATGTTTTACAACCTCACTGCACCAACCGAAGCAGGTGGGCGGATGAAGCGGACCGCTGCACAAACTTATCGCAGCAGCTTGCTATTAATCTTGCTCTTACCGAACCTGCCGAGGGCGGCTTGCATTCCCTTACTGCTCGTCTCGAAACGGGAGAGCTAGTTGTTCTCAAAGAATTGATCGCGGAAAATCTGGCCCGCAGAGCCGCTGTTCTGGCCCGATTTGATCAGCCTGAAGATGCTTTTCAGGGTAGGGCTGAGGTGGTGTTTCACGAAAAAGCTGAACACTGTATTGTTCCGCTTCTGAATCCTGCTCTTACAGGTTACGAGATGGTGATTGCGGCTCCAAACGAAAAAGCGCTCACAACCATTTATCAAGAACTTCAGTGCAGCTATCGGCAGCATTGCATAGCTAATTGTGAACCGTCTGACTTTCAAACGGCCAAAGCAGAGTTTAAACAAGCGAAAGCGCGAATCGATGAACAGTTCGCCGAACTGAATGAATTGGCGGAGTACCAGTTTTCGCTTCGTTCGGAAGAACAATACTGCCAAGCTGAATGGGAGCGGTTGCGCGCTGCGAAAGCGGTTCTCGAATCGATCGTAACGGCCCAGCGGGCTTGTGAAACGCAATTGAGCTATTTAAAGTATGACCTTGGCCGATTGGAGCGCGAAGCAGAACTGTTGAAGTGGAAAGAACCAAACTGGTGGAAGCGCGCCGCCTTCTGGCTGGAAGAAAACGCCACGCATAAGAAACTGGCGCTCAGAAACGCGGAAGACCAGGGTAGCTTACGGCAGCGCATTATGGCAGAGGAGCGTGATCGGGAATCGAATCCCGCTTATCAGAGCGGAAAAGCCCACAGCGATGTGGAACAAGCTGAACAGCAGTTGCAAGCGCGGCAGGCTGAATTTCAACATAAAAAAGAAAGGAGGACGACGCTGCGCGAAAGATGGAACATCCGTTTATGCCCCGGCAGTTTTGATGCACCAGAAATAATTCATGATCAGGAGCAGTTTTTTTGGCAGCACGCTGAACTCAACCAATCGCGTTCGAAATTCTTCCAAGCTGCATTACGGCTGCACCAGGCATGGCTGGCGCATATCTCGAAACAAACTGATTTTAATGGCAGCATGGAAATTGCGGAAAAATTGAACGCGGGATGTCAGCCTGCAAACTCTGAACACACGCTTGCAGCCTGGCAATGGTCGTTCATGACTACGCCGTTGATTTCCTGCGCATTGAAGCATTTTCATTCTCGATTTCGGAGTTTGCCGCCCCAATCACTAGGCTGGTTGTTCGTGCATGATGGCGACCAGGCACCGCCCCAAGCAGCGGTAGGCGCTTTGTGCAGAACGAAGCGCGTTTTAGTGATGGGAGGAGATCCGCACTCAGCCAATAAAGATCCGCAAACGGTATCGGTGAAAACTTTGGCTGATCGGGCGAACCGTTTTGGAACGGTGATGGAATCGGAAAAAGGTGAATTGTGGATCGGCACTCCTTTAGCGATCAACAGGGCTGCTGATCAAAACGAATTGATAGTAAGACTGAATGAATGTAGATGGTTTGATGTGCGCGGTCTCGCTTGCGACAGACAATACGTTCAGGAACAGGGCGCATTTGTGATGAACAAAATTTCGTCGCTGTATGCAGAAAATAACAACAAACTGCCTGCGATTTGTATTCTTTCGCCATTTCGATTTATTGTGCGAAACCTGCAAATACTTCTGCGCAATCCAAATGAGTGGAATGAGAGAGTGAAAGCGGGAAGAGTTCCTGGAAGAGTGGAGCTGGAAAGATGGGTTGAGTCCCGAATCGGACTGGTAGAGGATTTTCAGGGCAGAAGCGAAGAAAGTGTATTTCTTGTTCTCGGCGGCAATGAGGACTCCGAAGTTCGGGCTGCTTCTACGCCGGGTATTTTGAACACAGTTTTAACATGCGCGAAGCAACGATTTTATGTGGTTGGCGATCGGGAATTGTGGCAAAAACAAAAGCACTTCAGCCAACTTGCTGCGTTATTACAGGAGCAGTAACTTTTTATAAAGCTATGCTGCTTGAAGTGAAGCGGCGCGTTCTTTGAAAGCCGCAGTGTTGATGTGCAGGCTCACCTGATGCCTGAGAACGTAACCAACAGCTTGCAATTGTTCCTGAATCCAGTATTTGGACAAACCATACTGGAAAGCTAAATCGTCAATCGAGGAGCCATCTAAAGTGGCGGCATAAAGTTCAAACACCAATGAACGTTGTGCCAATAATGCAACTGCTAAACCCATTCTGAACGCTTAGTAGCCAGCAGTTTGAGAATCTCTCAAACTTCTTATCAGGAGTTTGCTGAGCGTCTACTTGATAAGTAACCCAGTGATAGATGCAATGTAGTAAGCTGACAAAAGCGTACAAGGACGCATCCGGTCCGCGGAAAGGGTAGAAGCCCACCTGTTCAACAACAGACTTTCGCGAAACTTCTTTCAGCCTGAAAAAGCGGATAACAGGCATTTTTGAAAGGAGTTCGCTATGTCGAACCATTCTCCTGATGCTGAACGCACACTTCCTGATCGCCCCAGTCTGCGGCACTTAAAAGAACAAGCCAAAGATCTGTTGAAGCGCGGCGGTGCCCAATCTCTTTCTGATGCGCAATGGCAGATTGCCCGTTTCTATGGATTCGCCAGTTGGCCTAAGCTGAAAACGCATCTCGATTCATTGGCGGAAGTTGGTCAACTCAAAACAGCTATCGACCGGAACGATTTCGCGCGAGTGCAGTTGCTGATGCGGCGAAATCCGGCGCTGCACCAGGCACCCATAGGTTATGCCAAGGATGGTCCGCTTACACTTGCGGCAGAATGCCGGACGCTTCGGACAGGACCGAACGAGACTCGGTTGGCAATGGCAAAGTGGATGATCGAGAACGGTTCGGACGTTCACCAGGGCGGTAATGCTCCGCTGATGCGGGCCGCGCTGAATGGGAAGCGCATTCCGATGATGGAGCTGCTGGTCGGGCATGGCGCAAATGTGAACGCGGCTTGGCACGGAAGTTATCCGATTATCTTTGCCGCTTGCGAGGCGCTTGATCCCAATTCGCTGCAATGGTTGTTGGAACGGGGAGCCGATCCGAACTGCGGAAACGAGGAAGCATGGAAAGAACGCGGCATTCCTCATCCCGGCACTGCGCTGGATTACCTATTAGGAACCTATGTACGCGAACCGAAAGCATTGAGTAGCTGTATAGATTTGCTGCTCCAGGCAGGCGGAAAATCGAAGTATGAAATTCCAGCGGTGATGGCGATACTCAGTGGTCGCTTAGAAGAACTTATAAAACTTCTTAATGCAGATCAGACGTTGATTCAACAACGATTTGCCTCACTGAATTTCGGTAGTACGGCAGCGCGAATGCTCACTCTACAAGGCGCGACGCTGCTGCACGTGGCTGCGGAGTTTGGAAATCTGGAAGCAGCCACATTGCTGATTAATCGCGGGGCCGATGTGAACGCGGCGGCAACCGTGAACGAGGCGGGAGTGGGAGGGCAGCCAGCTATCTTTCACGCGGCTACTCAGCCTGATGATAGCGGGCTTCCAGTCGTGCGATTTCTGGTGGAGCAAGGCGCTGATTTAACGGTGCGGGTGAAACTTCCCGGGCATTATGAAAGGCCGGGCGAAATCGTGGAATGCACGCCCTTAGAGTACGCTTTGTTATTTCCGGGAAATCAAGGGCCGACTAGCGCGTTTTTGCGGGAGCAGGAAGGAGTGGGAACATGAAAACTATTTTATTTGCGTATTCATTAAAATTCGAATCGCAATCGCCGGTCATAATAAACTGCTCGGCTTGTTCATCCGTCATAGCGCCTAAGGCGTGAGGATCAATTAAGCTATTTTGACCTTTGAACATTCCGTATTGCCGGCTTGGTTTTTGTTTGGCTTGGGTTAGTCCCGGATCAGCAGTTAAACCCTTGTCATACCGATTTGTCATCAGAGAGCAACAGGAGTAGACTGAGCTCAGCGTGTG
>CAXTWH010000071.1:0-23719 GCA_964247975.1 uncultured Bryobacteraceae bacterium
GAACCGACTGCCCCGCCGCTCTTCAACCTTCAACTATTCCTGGGACACCCTCGCGTGAGTCCATTCAATACCCTCAGCACTTTCTTAAATATTCAGCATTAAGCGAGACGGGCGACGCTCCGGTTGCACAATAAACTGGCTACTTCACCCTTTTCGTGACGTACGGTTACCGGGGGCTGACGACTTTTGACATCTCTCGCGAATTTCTAATTCTCAAGTCTGTAAATAAGATGTTGCAATCCTTCATCTCAAGTCCACACTAAAGGTTGGGCATTAAACTACCGGTCGCATTATGAGCACGATGCTGCTCATTCGAAAAAAGGAGATTATATGGGAACTGTAGGATTCGGAAGTTCAGTAAACGCTGCCTTCAATTTAACAAGCATGACAAGGGGGGAAGCGGTTAACGCAGCTCAAAAGCTCCGGTCGGGGGGGAAACTGAGCGGAGATGAAGCGGCCGTATTGGATGGCTTTGCTTGTGCGTATGCAGCCGCTCCTGGCGAGCAGTTACCTGCTCAATACAGCATGACTGATCCGACGAAGTACAATTTTTTAGATATAATTCAACAAGCGTCATTTTCAGATCACGCCCACGGATCAACCCTCGCAGCCGCCAACGATGATGCTTTGCTGGAAGCGCTCACGAATTATCAAAATAGGAGCAATGGCGATGACGCCCAGAAACTCGTGACATATTTCTGAGGGCCTAACTGAGCAGGCGGCGCACAGACGTGCGCCCGATTGATAATCTTCGTGCAATTTCGGCCTTACTAACGCCCGCTGTAAATAGTTTTACTGCGGAGTGCTGGCCTCCCTAAGTCCATATCAGATTAACCAACCACAGCGACCGTTTCGGAAACTACATGTTCAACTTTAGCCGAGAACCTCAATCCACTCGTGTGTATTTCTGCAAACCGCCGCCGCCGCAATAATGGTAAGAAGATTTTGCCTTTTTCTATTCCAAAAGCAAATTTAGCCTGATTGGCTATCGCTATAGTGGAAAATTAAGAACGAATATGACTTCTGCAGGAATTGTTCTCGTGTTGAAGATCAACGCGGAAAATTGATAACAGGCGATCAAGATAGCTCGTTGATTTTCCCGACATTGATTCGCAGTGCTGAACCTCTTTGGTAGAAAACCAAACCCTGGTCGCGAAACTCCGCCATCAGCAAGCTCAAGTGAGGACGGCTGAGTCCTCCAAAAGAGGCAAGCTCCGCGTGGGTGAGCGTAACGCTCATCTCGGCGCCGCCGCGCTTGGAAGGCGTTCCACGAAATGCAGCCATATGCGCCAACAGTTTTCTGAGGCGCTGCCGCGCATCGCGCTCCGCTAGAATCTGTACTCGCTGGTCAGCTTCGGCCAATCGGCTGCAGAACAGCTTCAAAACGGAAGTCATCAGGGTGGAATCAGTATTCAGTTTGCGGCGAAAATCATCGTAGCCCGCTTCCAGAATTTCGGTTGAACATGCTGCAATTGCTGTTGTTCCATGCGGCGCATCGGCATGGCTGCAAAAGCAGATTTCTCCAAACATCTCCCCCGGCTTCACCGCGCGAACCAGGATCTCATTTCCCCGCCTGTCAGAAGCGACAATGCGCACCCGGCCAGACTTCAATTGAAACACCCGGTCGGGTTTTGCCGCCGGATTCCAGATCAGATCCCCGGCTCGCAGTCCCCGCCGCTTCGCGCGCAACCCTTCGCTCATCATGCTCTCCACCACAACAGCGCGGAGCGCTTCGCACTGTTCATGAGCTTGGAATGTCAGGTCGCTAACGTGACGCATGATCCTCCTTCTAAATATAAGGCCAATGTAACCAATGATGATGTTCGCCCGCGTACAACCTTTTTGGAGCGTTCGCGCGTAGATTAGATAGCATGACAAACGCGACCACTCACACTCTATCCAGGCCGATACCGATTTCGCTGGAAATTCGGCTTCAGCGGATTGGCTTGTTGATGCTCCGATATGGGCTTGTGCTGATTCTGCTGATGGGCGGCCTGCAAAAATGGACCGCGGCAGAAGCGGAAGGGATCCGGCCCTGGATCGCCCATAGTCCTTTTTTGTCGTGGCTTTACCACGTTACAAGCGTACAGGGCGCATCCATTGTAATTGGTGTTATCGAGCTTGTTATTGCGCTGCTGATTGTTGTGCGCCGCTGGTCGCCGAAGTTGACCGCTATTGGAAGCGCTGGCGGAATTCTCATGTTTCTTACTACGTTGAGCTTCTTAATTACGACTCCGAATCAAGGGCCTGATGCGCAAGGATTCCTGATGAAGGATTTCTTTCTTCTGGGCGCGGCGGTTTGGAGCTGCGGCGAAGCTTGGGAAGCGTCTAAACGATGATGGCTGTTTTCCGCGAAGCGGAGCCGAACGACGTAACGGCGCTGCTCGCCATGATGAGTGAACTTTACGCGAACGACGGAGTTCCATTTGACGACGATAGATCGCGCCGGGCAGCCCTACAATTAATCGAGGAGCGCGAAGCGGGTTGCATATGGGTGATTGAGGCCGAAAGAACGATTGCAGGTTACCTGGTTCTCACGTTTGGATTCAGCTTAGAGTTCGGCGGACGGCACGGCTTCATTGATGAACTTTTTATCACGGCATCATATCGAGGACACGGCTTGGGAGCCGCGGCAGTTCATCATGCGAAATCCGAATGCGCTCGGCTTTATATGACGAACGTTTTGCTGGAAGCAGATCTTGCCAACAAAAAAGCGACTCGTTTCTATCGCCGCCTCGGTTTTCATGAGCATCCTAGGCGCTTGATGTGCTCGCGCGTTAACGTCAATTATCAGGATGAAACGCAGGATTAGCGTTCGCTGACGAGATAGTATTTATTTTAAGCTGGAGTTTATTATTATTCGACCTGCCATTCCTGATGATAAAGCCGCGCTGCTCACACTGGCTGTTTCTGCCGGCTTATTTCAACCTGCTGAACTTGGTTCGCTCGACCAGATTCTCACCGACTACTTCGATGGTAAACTCGACAGCGATCATTTCTGTATCATCGACGAAGACGATAGCGACTCGGTAGGCGTCGCCTACTACGGACCGGCGCAGATGGCGGATCGAGTTTGGTACTTATACATGATCGGCGTTCGAGTTGACCGGCAAGGGCAGGGACGCGGCACGAAACTGGTCCGCTATATTGAGCAGATATTAATTGAGCGCGGGGAACGAATGTTAATTGTAGAAACTTCCGGGCTTCCGCATTTCCAGCGCACACGGCAGTTCTACCGCAAATGCGGTTTCGAGGAAGAAGCCCGCATTCGCGACTTCTACAAAACAGGCGAAGACAAAATTATTTTTCGTAAAATGTGGAGAGAACTCACTTAAAAATGTAATATTTATTTTATTTTGTAAGTTTTATTAAAATAATCATCCAAGATTCAGCTATGCTGTAAGAGATTCTTATGTAGTAAGACACAACAAACTATTACTATAACTTTCGAAACAACATTTGTGTGACGAACCTCTTAGTACATCTTTTGTAGTTATTCATTTAACTGAAAAGAAATTGTATTTAAGGAGTAATAATAATGCGCATCAGCGACAAGGCATTGGTTCTTGGCTGCGCTGTTCTCATCACAAATATTTGTTCTTTGCCAGGTTTCGCACAAACGAATGTTTTGACATACCACAACGATAATGCCCGAACTGGGCAGAACATAACGGAAACAATCTTATCGCCAGCAATAAATTCCAACAGCTTCGGTATGCTTTTGAACGTCCCTGTGGACGGCAAGGTCGACGCACAACCTCTTTATGTGTCCGGTGTAAACGTCCCTGGTCGCGGTGTGCATGACGTGGTTTTTGCAGCGACCGAACATGATAGTGTTTACGCGTTTGACGCCAATAACGGCTCTATTTTCTGGCAGGTGTCACTGTTAGGGTTTGGGGAAACAACATCAGACCCCCGAAATTGCAATCAAGTGACTCCGGAAATCGGCATTACAGCTACGCCGGTTATTGACTTGAGCGCTGGTCCGCACGGCAGTATTTATCTGATTGCGATGAGCAAAGACGGCAGCGGCAACTATTATCATCGTCTTCATGCACTGGACATCACTACCGGCGCGGAGCAATTTGGCGGGCCGCAAACCATTCAAGCCACCTACCCCGGCACGGGCGCCAACAGCAGCAACGGGCAAGTGGTGTTTGATCCCAAGCAGTATAAAGATCGTCCCGGTCTCCTATTGTTGAATGGAATTGTTTATACAAGCTGGGGATCCCATTGCGACATTCAGCCTTATACAGGTTGGATTATGGGTTATGATCGCTTAACCCTAAAACAGACCAGTGTTTTCAACTTTGCTCCGAACGGAAGCGAAGCTGCGCTTTGGAACAGCGGCGGCGCACCGGCAGCGGACGCGCAAGGTAACATTTACGCATCGTTGGCAAACGGCACTTTTGATACGACTCTCAATGCGCAAGGCTTTCCGTCGCGCGGCGATTTTGGCAACTCCTTTATTAAACTCAGTTTGCAGAACGGCCAACTTCAAGCTGCCGATTATTGGACCATGTATAACTCCAATAATGAATCGGGCAACGATACGGATCTAGGTTCAGGCAGCATTATGCTGCTGCCGGATCAGGTAGATGCCAATGGGTTGGCGCGGCATTTAGCCGTTGGCGCTGGTAAAGACTCGAACCTGTACGTAGTGGACCGCGACAACATGGGCAAGTATGACCCAAGTTCAGACGCGACCATTTATCAACAACTCACCGGCGCTCTGCCGGGCGGCATTTGGAGCACGTCCGCTTACTTCAACAATCATGCTTATTTTGGTCCGCAAGGAGGCGCGATTCAATCGTTCTCTATCAACAATGCGAAGCTGGCTCCCTCGTCAGCCACTACGCATAATTTTGGGTATCCGGGCGCGTTGCCGAGCGTTTCCGCCAGCGGTTCCGCGAACGGCATCCTGTGGGCGGTAGAGAACACCAATCCTACTGTTCTGCACGCTTACGACGCGAATAATCTAGCCACCGAGTTCTACAACAGCAGCCAAGCGGCAAACGGGCGCGACAACATCGGCGCAGGCAACAAATACATCACCGCCACGGTGGCCAATGGCCAGGTCTTCGTCGGCACCACGAACAGCGTGGGTGTGTTCGGCACTTTACCGGCTCTGCCGCTTCCGAACGGCGAGTACACCATCACCGGGCAGATGAGCACGCTTGTACTAGACGATCCGGCTTTTAATCCATCGTCCAACATTCAAATTATTCAATGGAGCTTAAATGGTGGCATCAACCAAAAATGGTTTTTTGCAGGCGACGGTAATGGATACTACACAATTCATAATGCTGCTAGCGGCTTATGTTTAACAAATCAGTATGGTTCGGCAAATTTTGGAACCACGCTAATACAGTTGGCTGCAGACGGTTCTGATTCACAATTATGGTCGCTTAGCATTTCCGGCTCTGGTTATGTTATTCATAACAAAGCAAGCGGCCTCGTTATTGATGAAAGCGGTTTCAGTATGACCCCTGGCACCGGCATGCAGATGTGGGGGCCTACCGGCAACAGTAATCAAGCTTGGCTAATTAACTAATAAATTGCCTTCTACGTGAGTGTTTCGGCTGAAAGCAACCGCTTTCAGCCGAGTCATGAAAAGCCAAAAGTGTTTGTACAAGCTATTTTGCAGACAAACCACTGTGAAATAATTTTGAGCAAAAGAAAGAAATCCTGTGGAATCTCAGAAACAACCTACCTGTAATCTACGTCCTAGTACAGCTTTAAGTTAATTATTTAACTGAAAAGAAATTGTCTTAAGGAGACGTAAATATGCGCCCTGTTCACAAGGCTTTGAGTCTTGGTTGCGCTGTTCTCGCACTTAGTGTTTGTTCTTTACCCGTTTTTGGGCAGACAAACGTTTTGACATACCACAACGACAATGCCCGCACCGGGCAAGACCTGACTGAAACCATTCTTTCCCCGGCAACGGTGAAATCATCCAACTTCGGCAAACTGTTGAACGTCACATTGGACGGCAAAGTGGATGCGCAGCCGTTATACGTTTCCGCCGTTAACATCCCTGGTCGTGGTGTGCATGATATAGTGTACGCGGCGACCGAGCACGATAGCATTTACGCGTTTGATGCTAATAGCGGCTCTATTTTTTGGCATGTTTCGTTGCTGAAATCCGGGGAAACAACATCAGACCCCCGAAATTGCAATCAAGTGACTCCGGAAATCGGCATTACAGCTACGCCGGTTATTGACTTGAGCGCTGGTCCGCACGGCAGTATTTATCTGATTGCGATGAGCAAAGACGGCAGCGGCAACTATTATCATCGTCTTCATGCACTGGACATCACTACCGGCGCGGAGCAATTTGGCGGGCCGCAAACCATTCAAGCCACCTACCCCGGCACGGGCGCCAACAGCAGCAACGGGCAAGTGGTGTTTGATCCCAAGCAGTATAAAGATCGTCCCGGTCTCCTATTGTTGAATGGAATTGTTTATACAAGCTGGGGATCCCATTGCGACATTCAGCCTTATACAGGTTGGATTATGGGTTATGATCGCTTAACCCTAAAACAGACCAGTGTTTTCAACTTTGCTCCGAACGGAAGCGAAGCTGCGCTTTGGAACAGCGGCGGCGCACCGGCAGCGGACGCGCAAGGTAACATTTACGCATCGTTGGCAAACGGCACTTTTGATACGACTCTCAATGCGCAAGGCTTTCCGTCGCGCGGCGATTTTGGCAACTCCTTTATTAAACTCAGTTTGCAGAACGGCCAACTTCAAGCTGCCGATTATTGGACCATGTATAACTCCAATAATGAATCGGGCAACGATACGGATCTAGGTTCAGGCAGCATTATGCTGCTGCCGGATCAGGTAGATGCCAATGGGTTGGCGCGGCATTTAGCCGTTGGCGCTGGTAAAGACTCGAACCTGTACGTAGTGGACCGCGACAACATGGGCAAGTATGACCCAAGTTCAGACGCGACCATTTATCAACAACTCACCGGCGCTCTGCCGGGCGGCATTTGGAGCACGTCCGCTTACTTCAACAATCATGCTTATTTTGGTCCGCAAGGAGGCGCGATTCAATCGTTCTCTATCAACAATGCGAAGCTGGCTCCCTCGTCAGCCACTACGCATAATTTTGGGTATCCGGGCGCGTTGCCGAGCGTTTCCGCCAGCGGTTCCGCGAACGGCATCCTGTGGGCGGTAGAGAACACCAATCCTACTGTTCTGCACGCTTACGACGCGAATAATCTAGCCACCGAGTTCTACAACAGCAGCCAAGCGGCAAACGGGCGCGACAACATCGGCGCAGGCAACAAATACATCACCGCCACGGTGGCCAATGGCCAGGTCTTCGTCGGCACCACGAACAGCGTGGGTGTGTTCGGCACTTTACCGGCTCTGCCGCTTCCGAACGGCGAGTACACCATCACCGGACAGATGAGCACGCTGGTGATCGACGATCCTGGTTTTAACCAAACATCCGGCACGCAGATTATTCAATGGCCGTTAAACGGCGGCATTAATCAGAAGTGGTTTTTCACGAATAACGGCAACGGATACTATACAATTCGCAATGCTTCGAGCGGTTTGTATTTGGCTGATCCGGGCGGATCAAAAAACAATGGAACCAAACTGGAACAGCTTACAGGAGACGGTTCTGATTCGCAGTTATGGTCGTTGACCGTTTCCGGCTCAGGCTACGTAATCCACAACAAAGCAAGCGGGCTGGTGGTTGACGAGACCGGCTTCAGCACGCAAGCAGGAACCGGTTTGCAGGTTTGGGGAGCATCCGGTAACAGCAATCAGGCTTGGCTGATTTATTAGCAGTAGTGAAATAGGAAGTAAGACTCAGCTCAACGATCCATCATCCGATGGTGGGCTGAGTCTTATTGGTGCAGTGGCTCCTGAAGGATCACGCGGTCCTGGTTTTAATCGCACGGGAACTATAAGCCCGAAATCATCATCTGCTGCATCGCCTGGTGTTTCCGTCAGCAAAGCTTCAGCCATCTCCGGATCGAGGTAGTTCCGCATAATTTGATCTTATCTGTCTAGAAGTGATGAATCGCTAAAATTGGATTGTCCCTCACGCCAATGTTTATTCGCCAAAACTACGGATGTTTCGATTTGGCGATCCGACACTTTCCAATAGGTTCTAAGCAGTTTCTGTGTTTCCTCTAAACCAACTAGGCGGAAGCCGTGACGCTCATAAAAGCGAATAGCCCAAGCTGCATCTGCCCACGTTCCAATCAGTACGGAACCGCTAGGATTTTCCAGTAGAGAACGAAGCAGTTGTCCGCCAATTCCTTGCTTTTGCCATTGGCTACGGACATAGGCATGACGAATCAGAGTGACATCTTGAACGCTTTGTATGCCCATGACGGCAAGCAGTGCGTCTTCTTGCGCATAACCCCAGAATTGAACGCCATCAGCAATTTCGTGTTGCAGTTCCTGAGCTGACATGTATGGATCGCGCAGTTGATCGGCTGGGATGACGTTCTGGTAAGCTTGCGCACCATCGTTAATAATGGTCCAGATAGCGTGAAAGTCGGCTTCGGTGCAGCGGCGGATACAGCTTGTGTTGATCTCCACTCTTCAGGTTAACGCTGCGAAACAATTAAGGATAAAGAATCCGCTCCAATTTATGGTGTTGGCGCATACGTGATTTTACTATCAGCTTCGGCGCGGCGGAAGTCGGTGTTCTCCAGGGAAAGCGTGAACGTCCGTTTGTAGAAGAAAACGGCTTTCACGTCGAACTCGCCGCCATAGCTGACGGGAAAATATACAGTCTTGTCGAATTTCTTATAACTCACGGCATAACCAAGTTCGTGCAGATTGGTGCCGAGCATGGTTTTCACCAGAAATGGAAGACCTTTGGCCATATGCGTTGTTACGGAAATCGGCTGCAGGTCGGCTTTATTTACCAGCACCTCGCCTGCCCATACGGTTTTGTCATCATCGAACCCCTCATACTCTTTTTTGGGCCAAAATTTGATGCGGTAAACCGGCTCGCCTTGATACGGTTGTTCCCCTTCCAGTTCATACTGATATTTCTTGCTTTCGGCGCTGGTTAACGGAAACAGACTTTTTGCTAAACCGTCTTTTGAGTTTTCATCTCCTACCAGGTGATCGCGGAGTCCTGGCAGAATATTAGCGTCAATATCTACTTTCTTGTCCGGTATTTCTTCGCCGGACTTTTTGTATTCGGTGATGTGTCCTTTGTTTTCGTAGCGCCCTTTGAACTGCACCAGATCTTTTTTGGTGCCTTTGTCGATGGGCGTCACGTTGTAAACGGAAAACTCTTCCCGTGAAAGCGTGCCGCTGCCGCGTATGGCTCGGATGCGGACTTTTTGCGTGTAGGTGTATTTCGCGCGCAGTTGTTCGGCTGCGTCCTGATGGGCCGATACTTCCGACATAATGCGATCCACATTCGGCGCTTGTGCTTTTACGCTAGTAGCCAAGGCAAGCAACAAGGCAGAGTTTAAAACAGTTTTGTTGAACAACCGCATACGAAGCTTTCTTATAAATCAACAGGCAGTCCGAAGCAGTATAGAGTATTGTCCCAGGTTCCGAAGCAGACATGGCCGTTAGCAACAGCTAAGCCGCCGGAATGCGTAAATGAAGAAACAACGCTGCCGCTCGAATACAATTCTTTCCCGGTAGCAGCGTCAAAGGCATACAGGGTGGCCGGAACGGAAAGCGAAGCGCGTTCCGAAGCGGATTTTGCGCTTCCGGTGAACTCGCCGGTGGAAAGCGCGTACACCACGCCGTTTGCCGTTACCGGCGGGGCAGGAGCAACGAGATTTCGAGAATCCCAAACAGGAACTAATTCAAGCTGGCCTTGGCGAGCAACCAGTTTAAAAGCGGCAATGCGGCCGGTGTTTCCGTTTCGAATCGCGGCGTAGAGCCAAATTGTTCTATCAGCGTCCTCGCCCAAAGTCAAACTACTGACCGATGCGCCGTTCGGCAGCGACGCACTATGGAAGAGCGCTTCGTGATGAGTGGCTCCGCCCAGGTGATGCGCGTCCAGCAGAACCAGGCTTCCGTGGGAGTCGGCGGTAGCGATCAGTTCCCGCTGCCGCCAGGTAGAAACCAGGGGTGCAACGCCGGCAGGCGCGTAATAATCTTTCAGCTTTAGTTTGAACGGAGCAAGCGATAACACAGCATTCGATAATTCTTTTCCTGAAACCGAATAAACTGTTCCGTCGGTTCCAATCGCTGTTCCCGCGCTGCCGGCCGTGTTCCCGTTATCCAAAAGAAACGAACTGGGCTTGGCATCAGGATGGCTGAGATCAGTCGCCCACACGCCGGCAGGAATACTATCGCATGAACCGGATATCGCAGCGTATAAAACATTGCCAGTTACATTAAGATCGGAAGCATTTGCATTTGGCGGCAGAAACGGGAAAGGCGCTGAAAAATCGGTGCCGGTCATGGGGTTCAACGAATAAACTTTGCCGCTGCCGGAAAGAACGTAAACCGGCCTGGGAGCTAATGGGTTATCTTCATCGTCATCCAATTGGTTGGCGGGCAATGAGGGAAACACCGGCGTGGCGGTTAACGCTCCGCAGCCGTTATCCGGATTTAGCGCGGCAGTTTCTAGTTGCCTGCTCCATAAAATCCTATTCAGGTCAGCGTCAATGGCAAAAACAGCGCCGGAACTTCCTGCCACGAACACCAGCTCCTGGAAACCGTGATGAGTGATGATGCGCCCTAAAATGATGGGCGAAGTCAGCGCATGCAAACCAATCGGTTGATTATCGAGCTTGCGCCTCCAAAGAAGGCGCAGGTCCTTCACTGTGCTGGTGTTTAGGATTTTTTCGTGCGGTTGAAAACCGGTTCGCTGCGGGCTGCCGCCCACAGTAGGCCAATCCGCTGATTGCCCCAGAAGCGCGCCAAGCACAAGCGCGACGGCGGCCGCAGATAACTTGAACTTCCGCATAAACCGCAGGCTATAGCATTTTGATTCTGATGTTGCGGGTTTCCATTTTCATGGCCGCGTTTGGTAAGCGATGAAGCTGAATGCCGATTTCACCCTGCATTTTTCGTGCCTTTGCGTCATCGTCAATCATCTCGCTCATCAGCCGGCCGTTGAATAATTGGGCCAGAATATTGCCTTGGGCGATGATATCCACATCGTTCCAGTCGTTTTCTTTAATGAGCGCCTTTAACTGACTGTTATCGCCCAGTGAGCCGACCATTGCCGGCTTCTGGCCGTTTCCGGCATAAGTGATCTGCCCACGCAACGCTGCAAAACCGCGCGCGCGTTCCTCATAAATCTGGCCGGTGAACATCTGCTTCAAATCAATATCAGCCTGGTAGCCTTGCATCACCCATTTGGCTACGTCGGGCCGCTCGATGCTGCGGTACTGAATGCCGCTGTTGCCGTCGTTGGTGCCGGTTAAACGATATTGCATTCTTAACTCGAAGTTTCCCGGTTGGCCGCCTTTCCAGATGCAGAACGTGTTCTGTTTCGGCTGGTGATCCAATTTCGATTCACCGATAATTTCGCCGTTTTCGGCGCGCCAGAAATCAGGATCGCAGTCCCAGTTATTCAGAGTTTTGCCGTCAAAGATCGGCTGGAATCCGGTTTCTTCCATCGGCGGAATCAGCTTAGTTAAATCGGGAAACCCTCCGCGTTGCGGCTGTGCGGAAGAAGCAACAGGCGCAGTTTGGCGGGCGTAAGTGCCGACCGATATTACCACAAGAAGACTAAGTCCGAGTAAGAGATAGATTGTTCTGCCGCCAAGACCATGTTTCTTTGTGATCGACATTTTGCCTCCAGTGATTTCGCCCATGACAGCTTATCGCACCCCAATCGTAAATGGATGCCGCAATCAAGCAATACCCGCTTTAGCCCGGTAAAAGAAATCTGACGATTCGCGAATTTTCAGCGTGGCCGGCAAACGAAGTTCGGTTCGGGCCGTAGGCGCAGGACCATTCGCAATACGATTCAATAAAGTTTCCGTAGCACGATAGCCGATGTCATAAGCGGGTTGAACCACGGAGGTAATCGCGGGCCGGAAAAAATCGTCGGCTGTCAATTCATCAAACGTGGCAAAAGCTACATCGTCCGGCGTCGTTATGCCGCAAGCGGAAAGACCGCGCAGCGCGCCCATGCCTGTTACGCCGTTAGTGCTGAACAAGGCGCTCGGGCGTTTTTTCATTTTCAGCAGCCGTTTTTCGCAGAGAGAAACAATTTCTTCCTGGCGCAGCGATCCTTCCCAAATTAAGGATTCATCGAGCGCAATGCCGGCGTGCTGTAAAGCCTGTTTATAACCGCGCAAACGTTCTTGTTCGTTAGCGAGCGACAAGGGGCCGGTCAGGATGGCTATTCTTCGATGGCCCTTTGAAAGCAGATGGGAAACTCCCATTTCTGCTGCGGCGCAGTCATTAACGCAAACCGAATCGATGCGAAGACCAACCGGCAAGCGATCCAGGCATACGATCGGAATACCGGAATTCAGTAGTTGCGTGATGTGGCTGCGGGAGCCGCTGCCGGAAGCAATCACCAGCAGAATGCCTTCTACTCGCTGCGATCGGAGCAGCGACAATACTTCTTTCTGGCGCGACAGATCGTCATAAGAATTAACGGCCACGAAGAAATATCCATGTACCTTGGCCGCTGCTTCAGCTCCCAGGATGAGCTTGGGAAAAAACGGGATTGTCATATCGGGAACCACAATTCCCAGTGTTTTCGTTTTACTGGTTTTCAGGCTGCGGGCCACGTGGTTCGGATGATAATCGAGCGTTCGAATTGCAGCCAGAACTTTGCGGCGAAGTTCTTCGCTTACGGGAACAGAGCCGCTGACGACGTGCGACACCGTTCCAATGGAAACACCCGCCAGTTTTGCGACTTCCTTAATAGTTGACACAGATTTGCAGGGTTACATCAGCAGAACACGTTGACTCTGATGAACCACTATTATAGACTTTGCTTGCAAACGATTTGATACGTTTCAGAGATGCTGGACTGAGGAGTTTTAACGAGCGTGCAATCTTCACATAAATTTCCTGCTGTTCACAATGCCATGTGGCCGGGGCTGGTGGGCAAAGGATCGGATTCGGAACCGTCGATTGATCTCGATACCATGCTGGAGCTAACCGCGGCGGCCAAGGTGGATGGCGTTGGTTTCGACGGCGTAGATCTTTTTCTTTACGCGCCGCACGTGAACATTGATGCGACTGACGATGAGTTGAAGCAATTGGCGGAGCGCATCGCATCCAAAAATTTAGTTGTCGGTTCGGTGGTAGCGCCGGTATGGCCGCCCACCGGCGGCGGATCAGCAATGGGCAGCGAGGAAGACCGTGAACGCTTTCTCACGCAACTGCGAAAAGCCTGCTCGATTGCGCGAAAACTGCGCGACCTGGGCATCCGGCCTTATGGCGTAGTGCGCATTGATTCGGCCGCCAGCCCGGCGGAGTGGGCGCAGAACCCTGAGCAGAACACAGCTCGCATTGCCGAAACGTTCCGCAGCGCTTGTGATATCGCAGAAGATTATGGAGAACGGCTGGCGGCGGAAGGCGAAATCTGCTGGGGCGCAATGCATAGCTGGAAGCGAATGCTGCAATTGTTAGAACTGGTGGACCGGCCCAAAACGCTAGGCTTTCAAGCCGATATGGCGCATACATTTCTGTTTACGGCTGGCTACAATGCGCCGGAAGACCGCATTCTGCCGGAAAATTTCGATTGGTCGCAGAGCAGCGTTTTAGCCGAAGCTTACCGCACGATGGCCAGCGCTTTGCGGCCCTGGACTATTGATTTTCATGTGGCGCAGAATGACGCGACCGTGAAAGGCTCCGGCTCGCACGACAAAACCGGCCGCCACTGCCTGCCTAATGATCCACAAGGAAAAATGGACATTGTGCGCGAGGCCGGCGCGTGGATGCGCGATGACCAGGGGCAAGAAACGCGCGCCTTTGAGCACATCTGCTGGGATGGCTGCATGTTCCCGAATGCCGTGATGATGAAACCGGAAACATGGTCCGACATCCTGCGCACGATGCTGGCAGTACGCGAAGCGCACGGCTGGAATTAGAATCACATGGCTAAGTCAAATTTAAATATCGGGCTGATCGGCTGCGGTTTTATGGGGCGCACTCATTCCAATGCGTTTCATCAGGTCAGCCATTTCTTCAATCTGAATTACCGGCCAGTGTTGAGAGCTGTCTGCGCTCGCAATGCGGAGCGTGCCCAGCAGTTTGCCGAAAACTGGGAATACGAATCGTTTGAAACGGACTGGCGAAAGCTGATTGAACGCAAAGACGTTGACCTGATCGATATTGCAAGCCCGAACGATACTCATGCCGAGATCGCGATTGCCGCCGCGCAAGCAGGCAAGATGGTGTTGTGCGAAAAGCCATTAGGTCGCACCGCGGCGGAATCGAAAGCGATCGTAGATGCGGTGGAAAAAGCGGGCGTCGCCAATATGGTCTGGTACAACTACCGCAGTGTTCCCGCAGTGGTGCTGTTAAAACACTTGATCGACGAAGGCCGCCTCGGACGCATTTTCCATTACCGCGCTAAGTTCCTCCAGGACTGGACCATTTCCAGTGAACTGCCGCAGGGCGGCGCGGCATTGTGGCGGCTGGATGCCTCAGTCGCAGGCAGCGGCGTCACCGGTGATCTGCTGGCGCACACGATTGACACTGCGCTCTGGTTGAACGGCGGCATCAGCGAAGTAACGGCAATGACGGAAACGTTCATCAAAGAACGGAAACACAACCTGACCGGGCGTGTTGAACCGGTGGGCATTGACGATGCCAGCGCGTTTCTGGCCCGCTTTCAAAACGGATCGCTTGCCACGTTTGAAGCGACTCGTTACGCGCGCGGCCACAAAGCACTGTACACGCTCGAAATCAATGGTGAAAACGCTTCCGCCATGTGGGATCTGCACGACCTTCACCGCATTCAATACTTCGATCACCGGGACGAAGGGCGACTGCGCGGCTGGAAAAACATACACGTTACTGACGGCGACCATCCATTCATGAAGCAGTGGTGGGTTCCCGGCTTGCAGATCGGCTATGAACACACGTTCATTCATCAATTCGCGGAGTTCCTGCAAGCCTTGGGCGAAAAAAAGCCGGCTATTCCCTCAGCCAGGGATGGTTTAAAGACCGATTATGTAACTGAGGCCGTGTTACGCTCTGCCCAAAGCAGACAATGGGAAAAGGTTACTTAATTTAATGTATAGCACCTGATAATTCTTAGTAGGAATTAGTAAACAAACTGTAAACTAAGTTTACGAAAAATAGGGTACTGTAGTTTTTAGTACCTGATGCTATTTCGAATTGTTCTTCCTTTGCTAGCCGGCACCCTGTTGTGGGCTCAGGCTTCCGCACCTACCCTGTCGGTAAATGCGGCCGCCAACCGGCATCCTATTAATCCGGACGTTTACGGAATCGTCAATTACGGTCTGGATACGAACTTCGCCAAAGAAATCAAGCTGCCGAACACGCGCTGGGGGGGCGACGGCACCACTCGTTATAACTGGCAGGTAGATAGCACAAATGCCGGTTTCGATTGGTACTTCATGGGCGGCAGCGGCAATTCCAGTCCAGTGGCAAGCGCCGGACCTGACGCGATGGTCCGCAGTTTTCAGCCTGCCGGAACGCATCCGCTGATTACCATTCCCATCATTCCCTACATCAACAGCACCGCCGCCACTACCTGTAGTTTTCCGGTTTCCGTCTATGGTCCGCAGCAATCCGCTAACCCTTACGTTCACCCAAACGGCGATAACTGCGGAAACAGCATCGCGGGCCCGAATAATCCCAACGCCGCAAACGGCGCGCAGCTTATTGATAAGAACATTTATGCGAACCACATCAACAACAGCCCGCAGTTTCAGCAGAACTGGATCAATCATCTGGTGCAAACCTTTGGTAATGCGGCAAGCGGCGGCGTCACCTATTACCAGCTTGATAACGAGCCGGACGGTTGGGGCAACACGCATCGCGATGTGCTGCCGAACGGGGCCAATTACGACACCATCTTTAGCCTGGGAAGCCAGTACGCGGCGGCGATTAAAACGGCTGATTCCACCGCGCAGGTGATGGGGCCTTCCGATTTCACTCTGGGCGGCTGGATCGGTTCGGGCGCTGATATGCAGGAGCATGGCAATTTATATGCCGGGCAATGGTACCTACAGCAGATGCAGGCTTACGCGCAGAAAAACAACAAGCGCATACTGGATTATTTCGACGAACACTACTACGGCGGCAGCACCACCGATAATGCTTATGAACTGGAATCAACGCGCTCGTTCTGGGACCCGACGTACAATTCCGGCACTTGGGTCGAGCAGTATTACTTCGGCAATATGCAGTTGATTCCGCGATTTAAAAGCTGGATCGCCCAATATTATCCCGGCACCAAGCTGGCATTTTCCGAATACAGTTGGGGCGGCCACAATACACTGGTAGGCGCGCTGGCCCAAGCCGACATTCTCGGCATTTTTGGCCGTGAACAAGTTGATTTCGCGGATATGTGGGACCCGCCGCAGCCGACTGACCCGACCGCCTACAGCTTCCGTTTGTTCCGCAACTACGACGGGCAGGGCAGCCAATACGGCGACACGTGGGTGGATTCCGAAAGCAGCAACCAAAGCCAACTGGCTATTTATGGAGCGCAGCGCACTTCCGATGGCGCACTCACATTAATTGTCATCAATAAAACTACCGGCAGCCTCAGCACTTCCATCAGCCTGGCCAATTTCAATCCGGTTGCTTCCGCTTTGTTCTACACCTACTCCAGCGCCAACCTGAAACAGATTGTGGAACAGTCCGCGCTGCCGGTAATGAACTCCGCCATTTCGGCCACGTTTCCGGCCCAATCCGCCAGCGTCATTGTTGTGCCGCAGTCGCAGGCCGCGCTTTCCCGAACCAATTGGCATGTGAGCGCCAGCTCCACTGCGGGCGGCGCTTACAACGGAATAACGCAAGCCGCTACTTCCGCGATTGACGGCAACACAAACAGCCGCTGGTCCACCGGCAGCACGCAAACAGCGGGGCAGTGGTTTACCGTGGACATGGGCGCAACGCAAAGCTTCAGCACGGTCACACTCGACGCGGGAACTTCCACCAATGATTATCCGCGCGGCTACCAGGTGTTTGTTTCGAGTGATGGGCAGAACTGGGGCAGCGCAGTGGCAACCGGCGCGGGCGCTTCCAAGCTGGTGACGATTCACTTTGCCGCTCAAAAAGCCCGCTACCTGAAGATTGTGCAAACCGGCAGCAATTCCTCATGGTGGTGGTCTATTGCGGAGTTGAACGTACTGCCGTAGAAATTTCCGCTCCTTTGCTTCCAGGGGAAGGATGCCCGCTCCAACGAGCGAGTATCCTTCCCTATGCTGTTTCTGCAGCTCGATGGCATAGACTAACATTTGCGCTCGATCACAAAAACGGAGTTTCTACCATCATGAAAAAGTTCAGCGTCGCGGCTTGTGTCAGTGTTCTGTTGTTCTGCCGTCTTCTTGCGGCGCAGCAAGCGCAGTCTAACAAGCCCTGTCCGCCGGAAGGCTTCAGCGGCGGGTTCAGCTACGGCTGTCCGCAGAAACAGTTCGCCAACCCATACGATGTCGCGGGAATGATGGCGGCCCTGCCCGATAAACCGCTGGCAACGCCGCAGAGTCTTCGTCATGTGCTCGTGCTGTGCAAAGCCGCTGGCTGGGTCCATACCTCAATTCCTCTGGCCTCAAAGATGGTGGAATATCTGGGCGACAAAACAGGCGCATGGATGACCACTATCACCTACGACCCCGCCGCGATCACCGCCGATAATCTTCAGCATTATGATGCTATTTTTCTCGACAGCACCACCGGCGAGTTTCTGGATGACCCCCACGACAAGGCTGCTACCCAAGCCCGCCGGCAAGCGCTGCTCGATTTCATCAAGAGCGGCAAGGGATTGGCCGGCATTCACGCCGCCAGCGATTCTTATCACACGACCAGCCGCCCCGGTTCTCCTGAAGCCGCCACTGCCCCCACCGGCACCTGGCCGGAATTTAACCAGATAATCGGCGGTTTTTTCAAATTCCACTGGACTTACCCGACCCTGATTCCCGTTAAGATTGATGACCCTAACAGCCCTTTGACCGCCATGTTCCCGGCTCGCGGCTATGAGATTGTGGACGAAACCTACACCTTCGCCCAGGACTCCTTCAGCCGCAAGCGCGTTCACGTCTTAACCAGCATCAACTACCCGAAGATGAGCGCGGAAGACAAAGCGAAGGAACCCGCCGCTACCAAGCGCACGGACGGCGACTACGCTCTGAGCTACATCCAGCGCGTCGGCAGCGGCCGCATGTTCTACGAAGCGCACGGCCACGATGAGAAAGTTTATTACTCGCGCCCTTTTGTGATGCACATGCTGGCGGGAATTCAGTACGCCCTCGGCGATTTGAAAGCGGACGATAGCCCGAGCGAGAAGTAGAGGTGGAAAGACAACGTGCTTGCTCTAAGAGAGCGGCTTCAAAAGTGATTACGTAAGCCGATTTGCCATTCCTGAAGTTGGTCTCCCCGCTGCTCTAAGCGCCCGCCTCGGGTCCATAATTAGTCGTGTGGCATCCTCATTAATAGTAGACTGGCAGAACGTTAGTGGCAGACATCCTCAATCCGGAAAGGGCGCGGATTTTTCGAATCACACATCGAGAAAATATTCCGTGGATTCTTGACAATGGGCTGCATGCGCCCAATGGAACCCGTTTCGATCCGAATCACAGGAGCATCGGCAGCCCAGATTTGATTCAGAAGCGCACTACCCGCATTGTGAAGGTGGGACCGGGTGGAATGCTAAACGACTATATTCCCTTTTACTTCACGCCATTTTCGATGATGATGTTCAACATACATACCGGCTATAACGTAGCTAAAGTGCTGAACGACGATATCGTAGTATTAGTCTCGTCATTGCACAAGGTGTACGAACTAGGTATTCCATTCGTTTTCACGGATCAGCACGCTTTTAGAAGAACTGCATCGTACTTCACTCAATTGCAGGATCTTGAAAAAATTGATTGGGCTCTACTAAATCGGAAGAACTTCAAATATGATGCGGACGATCCTGCAAAAACTGATCGCTATCAGGCCGAGGCTCTCATTTGGAAGCATCTCCCGATATAGGCATTATTAGGCGTCGCGACTTGTAAGAACGAGGTGGACGCCTGGCTTAAAGCACAACTTGCAAAGCGCGACATGGATCTGAAAACGAGAGTTCAGGAAAACTGGTACTTTTAATGATCGAATTCGTCCGAGGAAATCTGCTGGATGCTCCCGTTGTGGCGCTTGTGAACACTGTCAATACAGTAGGCGTAATGGGTAAAGGGATCGCACTCATGTTCAAAGAGGCTTTTCCTGCAAACTTCAGAGCGTATGAAGAAGCGTGCAAGCTTAAGCATGTGACCGTTGGTCATATGTTTGTGACCGAAACTGCTGCTCTAAATGGGCTACGCTGGATTATCAATTTCCCAACTAAAAAGCACTGGCGGCATCCATCTAAATTGGAATGGATAATCGAAGGACTTGAGGACCTGCGCCGAGTCATAAAGAATCTAAACATTAGCTCTGTCGCACTGCCTCCCTTGGGAGCCGGCAATGGCGGGCTCGAATGGAAGAAGGTGCGAGTAGAGATAGAACGTATCCTGGGCGACCTCAACGAAGTTGAAGTGTTTGTGTACGAGCCTACCGATAAGTATCAGAACGTGGCCAAGTGTGCCGGAGTCGAGCAACTCACACCAGCCCGTGCACTAATCGCTGAGATGGTCCGCCGGTATTGGGTACTCGGCACAGTATGTACCTATCTCGAAGTTCAGAAGCTAGGGTGGTTTCTGGAACGAGAAGCATTCAAGCTGAAAATCGATGATCCGCTTAAACTCGGATTTCAGGCGGACAAATACGGACCGTACTCTGATCGTCTGCGCCACCTGCTAAACGCTCTCGATGGAACATATCTTCACTGCGATAAGAGGCTTGCCGATGCGCTTCCCACTGACACAATCTGGTTCGACGAAGAGCATCGTAGATACTTGGATCTATTTCTGAAGCAAAAAGGATCAGAGTCTCTCACTAAAATTCTGGACGTGGCTACTAAGCGCATAGATGGTTTCGAATCGCCATTAGGCATGGAACTTCTTGCGACAGTTGATTGGTTGATCGAGCGCAAGCAGGTTGAGCCCACGGTGGAGTCGATTCGCGCTGCTTTGAGCCAATGGCCTGCGGGGGAGGCCGCAGCAGAACGCAAGCTGCGGCTTTTCGACAGAAGACTGATTGATCTGGCACTCGAACAACTGGCATTGCCCGTGTGAGGACCAGTGGATCCAATACAGTTTTTCGTGGTCATGACCGGAACATCTAGCGTCTTGGCTGAATGAATTATTTGCGGAATCTCTGAAAATGAACAGTTGCACTTGATAGGAAGCTACTCACGCTGAAGCACTTTTCCCAGGTAAACCCGGATCGGGGCATATCAAACCTAATTAACGTCAGTTCGACGTAAGCTTACCGGAGTCCGATCAAGAACGCGCGTTCTTGGTCCGTGAGATGGAGCGAGAGTTTGTGTTCCTGCCAGGTGTAAGCGACCAGCGCGGCCAGCCTGTGGGTAAAGGCATGGGAAACGCTGCGATGGCGCGTATGGGCAATCGGGCAGACGTGCTTGAGTTGTTCACCGACACTTTCAATCAGCGCCCGCTTGCGCAGCAGCCATTGATCTTGCGGTAGTAGCAGTTTGTTGTTCCTGTTTCGCTTCAGTTTGGTAATTAATTGCAGACCTTGCGCCCACAACTGCTCGAACAAAGATTGGCTCACCTAGCCGCGATCCCCGCACAGTTTGCCCCACAAACCCTGGGCCAAGGCCGGCACCGGCGTTCGATCGTCCACGTTGCTGGCGGTGAAGCGCAAAGCCAACAGTTGGCCGTCATCCTGGATCACGAAGTGAAGTTTGAAGCCATAGAACCAGTCCACACTCTTTTGCCGCGCTCGGCCAAGCTGGCAAACACCTTGTGGCTGTGAATCCGGCGGTTGTGGCATACCGGAAGAGGCAGGCTATCGATAAAGGCTAGACCTGCGAAGCAGCCAGCCGCGTTTCCCGATAAGCCGCCAACAGCACCAGCACCGACGGTAGATATTCGATGAAGCGTTGGTAGCTGACCAGCGCGGGAAACTCACGGCGCCAGTACCGGCACACCTGGTTCTGATAGAAATGCTTGAAGGTGCGGTAGTCGGAAGCTGGAAACGCCACGACCAGCGTCAGGATCTCACTCGGACTGAGGCCCCATTCACGCCGACGATGCCGCCCGGCTGGGGGTAACAGACGCTTCTGCCAGATTGGGGCAAAGCGTTGGTAGAAATCGTCCAGATCACAAAATAAAGCTACAATATCCACGGCGGCACTCCCGGCAGACACAGATTCGCAACTGTAGGGTAGAACACTTCACCCACGCCTGTCAGGAGTGCCGCTTACGCCGAACTCACGTTATTTAAGCTTCTGGAAACCAAAGCAATTCCGTTTCGCAAAACGGGTAGCCACCGTCGCGTTTCATTAAGGGATTTACAGGCATGTCAACTGCGCTGCGAGGCGAAGCGTAGAGCGATTCTCCGGGATTTGTCCAGAGAAGCTTGTGCCGAAGGGCTTTATACTGTCTCTTCTGGTATTCCAGAAGGCGGCGAGGATGAATAATTGCCGACTTTCGGGTAGTTCTGGATTCTTGCGTTCTGATACCCATGCCGTTGGCAGACACTCTTTTCCGCATGGCGGAAACGCCTTGCCTCTACTTGCCGCAGGGGAGCGACAAGATTATGGAAGAGGTTTCTCGTACCCTCATCGACAAACTTAATTTGTCACCTGAACAGGTCGCCAAACGGGAGTCTGCGATACGTAAAGCTTTCCCGTAAGCCTGGCTGAATCCGGGCTACAAAAAAGATTTTTCAGCGGCGGCCCTGGAACCTTGGCGAGTACAGTGTATTGGCCCGTCAGCGTTTCTGAGAAATCTCTATGAATTGGCTCCAGGCGCCTTCGTCAATAAACCGCACCAACAGGCCCAAGACATAGGCATTGACTTCGCAAATCTTCTCGAAAAACTAAATCTGAGTGTGCCGAGTTTCGTACAAACTATTCAAATTGATAATTCGTTTGCCCCGGTAGTAATGCCTGACAAAAATCCACGAACGAAAGCACAGTAGATCTGACCCTTGCTGTAACCATTTCCGCTCACCAACACCAGGCCAGTTCCAAAAAATCAAATTTATTTCTCGTTGTTTTTCTTTAACTTAGCTTCAGCCTGCCTGCGGTGGCGACTTCTGCCGTTCTACACTCTGAGCGGAAATCGAAACCTCATGGCCAAACCGAACACCTCGAAAAAGCAGCCGAGCGCAGCCCGGCTCCGCGCCAATCGCGCCAACGCCAAAAAAAGCACCGGTCCGAAAACCGCCGAAGGCAAACAGCGTTCCGCCCTGAACGCCACTCGCCACGGCATCTTGAGCCAAGTCATTCACTTGCCCGAAGAAGAACTGAATTCGTATCACGAGTTCACTGAAACCTACGTTGCTTCCTTATCACCCGTCGGAGCCGTCGAAACGCAACTCGCCAACTCCTGCGCTGATCTTCAATTCCGTTTGCATCGCCTCGCCGCTGCTGAACACAACCTGTTTGCCATCGGCCACGACGAACAAGGCAACTTGTGGAACACCGGCCAACCCGAATCGCACGCCGCATTAACAATGGCCGAAACCCTGCGCCAAGCTGCCAATCCATTAGCGTTACTCACCCTCTACGAATCGCGCTTGAACCGCCGCTTCCTGCAAACCCTCAAGCAGCTTCGCGACATCCAGAAAGATCGTAAAGAACAGGAACAAACCGAATTTAAAGAACTCTACGCAATTGCCGCTGCCCACCCGCAACTCAAAGATAAGATTGAACCGACTCAGTTTGGCTTCGTTTGTTCGAACCAGGATTGGCAACGTTATTTTGACCGCCGGCAACTCGCCGCCCCACGGCCTATCCGTCCTTTGATCAACCAAAAAGTCGCTTGACGGTAAATGAAATCGATGGCCGATTGGTTTAATGGAAAGAACCATGAACCGGCAGACGCGGACACCGTTCAGTCCCCGCTGCCCGCGAACAGCCAAAACAAAATGAAATCAGCTACTGGAACGAAAACCGGAACCGCGGCCCTGCTTGCGTTCGCCGCGCTAACATCGCCGCTCCTCTGGAGCGCGCCTGCGCCGCAAACCAAAGATCCCGATTTAGCCGAACACGGCGCGCCCAAAACCCCGCCCACAGCCGACAAAAGCGATGTTCCCAGGAATATCTCTTTCCCGCTCACCGGCTACGATTACGTGAAGCGAGAAGTGATGATTCCCATGCGCGACGGCGTGAAACTCTTCACCGTCATCGTCGTGCCGAAGAATGCCAGGAACGCGCCCATGCTGCTTACTCGCACGCCCTACAACGCCGCCAAGCGAACCGCTCGCAACAACAGCCCGTACATGCTGGGAACGCTGCCGGAAGGCGATGAAGTGTTTGTGAAGGACGGCTACATCCGAGTCTTCCAGGACGTGCGCGGCAAATACGGCTCTGAAGGCAGTTACGTGATGACGCGCCCGGTGCGCGGTCCGCTGAATCACAGCAAAACCGACCACGTGACGGATGCTTACGACACTATTGATTGGCTGGTGAAAAACGTCCCCGAATCGAACGGGCGCGTGGGCATGATCGGCTCTTCGTATGAAGGTTTTACGGTGG
>CAXTWH010000072.1:0-22861 GCA_964247975.1 uncultured Bryobacteraceae bacterium
GTACGGATGAAAAGGCTGCTCAGTAACTTCCAAACGGTTTAGGGATGACTTCTAGGTTGTAATTGTTTGCCGATTCCAACTGAGTTAACCCAGAGATATAGACCTGGATCGTTGATTGTTGATAGGTAACTCCATTCGGAGTCGTCATCGTAAGTCCTTTGTAACCAGCAGGAGATGGCGCATAGTAAGTCGTGTATACGCAACCATTGGACTGGGTGTAAGTGGGGTTTGCTGAGAGCCCCCCGGTAGGGGAGTTTGGATTGTCGTGATTATGGAGCCCTGCGTTATGATTGGATGTTAAACTCCAATAAATTGGAATGCCAATGGCTGGAGTACTGGTCGCAACGCCTTTGACATAGACAACCCAGCAAGATTGGAACCCCGTGCTGGCCAACGGACTTATAAATACAGGTCGCCCTTGTCTCTGGGCTGTCAGATTAGTTGGGAGCTGACAGGTGAGTAAGGCAGCCAGGATTGGGAGTATCCCCCCAAGCGTTATAGAACTAATGCACGCGAAGGTAAGTTTCAGCCAATTGCGAAAACAATTGGGATTCTTGGCAATTTCGACCCATAGATAATCGAAGCTCCTAAACCTAGAGTTCAACTGCTCGGTCTATATTATGCGCCTGTCAGATACAAGTCAAGCGGAATTTTAATTATTGCAAGGCAATCACAGATCCGGAACGCTTAATAGAAAACGTGCCCGTGCAGGATGGGCAAGTGAAAGCGGTTCTTGAAGCTGTTTATCATGTGGTCGGCCATTTTCAACAACACACCGGGCAGATTATCTTCATTACCAAATTTTTAACGACACAGGATCTTGGCTTCTACCAGCCGGCGAAAGCTGCCGGAAATTAATCCTTCGTTCTGGTGCTGGCTCGCCGTAGACGATCCGCAATAGCCGCCCACTCCGGCGAAGAAGGCGGCTCTTGAATGCCGATCCAATCCCATCCTTCCGCATCGGCAGCGTGCAGTTCCGCATAAAGCGCGGCAGCGAAAACAGCAGGATCAGCAGACAAACAAAGTATCTTGCCCCGACCGGGCGGCGCAGAGGATTTTTCGTCCAGAAGAAACAGCGGTGTGCGTGGCGCATAATGCCGATGATGCATACCGGGCGCGGCGTGCGCTTTTCCGGCACTGGGATTGGCAGCAGAACCGAGAGGACCGACTACCGTTTCAATGTCGGCAGCCAGAATTTTGCCGGGACGCAGCAAAACCGGAACTGGTCCGGCCAGCGAAAGCACTGTGGATTCAATGCCTATCTCTGTTGGACCGCCATCTAAAACCAGGTCAACCCGATCACCTAAGGCTAACCGTACATGCTCGGCGGTGGTGGAGGAAATCTGCGTGAAGCGATTAGCACTTGGTGCCGCCAAAGGCAGCCCACTACGGCTGATTAATTCCAGCGCCACGGGATGACTTGGCATACGAACACCGACCGTACCGAGCCCCGCGCTCACCTCATCAGGGATTTTCTCGCTCTTGGGAACGATCAGCGTTAATGGGCCCGGCCAGAACTTTTCAGCTAATGCTTGCGCTTGTTCCGGCCAGCTTGCCGCTACTTCAGTGAGCATCTCAAAACTGGCGATATGCACAATCAACGGACTGGTAGCGGGCCGCTCCTTAGCAGCAAAGATGCGGCGCACGGCTTTCCGGTTCAGCGCATTAGCGCCTAAACCGTATACCGTTTCGGTCGGAAAAGCCACCAAACCGCCGCCGCGCAGAATTTCAACCGCGCGGTTGAAATCGGCTTCATCCACCATTGACGGCATTACACGTCCAAGTCTTCCTTGCCTTCTCCGCCAGCGGTTTTTCCGGTTTTCTTCCAAACCAGAAAGGCATGGACTAACTGATCGATGTCGCCGTCCAGAACGCGGTCCACATCGCCAATTGCCAGTTTGGTTCTGTGATCTTTAATCAAGCGATAAGGCGCAAGCACATAACTACGGATTTGGCTGCCGAAGTTGATTTCAAGCTTTGTGTCTTCCAGCTTTCGATCTTCCACGCGCTTCTTTTCCATTTCATGCTCGTACAGCTTGGCGCGTAGCTGCTTCATGGCGCTGGCCCGGTTTTTATGCTGCGACCGCTCGTTCTGGCATTGCACCACAATGCCGGTGGGCAGATGCGTCATGCGAATGGCGGAATCGGTACGGTTTACATGCTGGCCGCCTGCGCCGCTCGCGCGAAACGTATCCACCCGCAGGTCTTCCGGACGAATGTCAATTTTTATTTCATCCTCAATCTGCGGGTAAACAAACACGGACGCGAACGAAGTATGGCGGCGCGCGTTAGCGTCAAACGGCGAAATACGCACCAAGCGATGCACGCCCACTTCCGATTGCAGGCGTCCGTATATGTTTTCTCCGTTCACTTCAAAGGTAACGGATTTAATGCCTGCTCCTTCGCCTTCCTGCCGATCGGTGATTACCGCTTCAAAACCATTGCGCTCGGCCCATCGCAGATAGGTGCGAAGCAGCATCTCCGCCCAATCCTGACTTTCGGTTCCACCCGCGCCCGGGTGGATAATCACAATCGCGTCCCGCGCATCGTTCTCGCCGGAAAGCAGCATTCCGGTTTCAAGCTGTTCCAACCGGCTGGTGAGCGACTTTAATTCGCGCTCAATATCGCTCAGTACGTCTTCGCCTTCACGCGCTAGCTCAAACAGCGTGTCAATGTCAGACGTGATGCCTGCTACACGATTAGAATCATTAATTGCTTGCTCCAGGCGCTTACGCTCTTGCATCACGCGCTGGCTTTTTTCGGGCTGGTTCCAGAATTCTGGATGCGAAATTTCGCCTTCCAGTTCTTTCAGCTTCTTTTGTTTGGCGGGTGCGTCAAAGATAGCTCCGCACAGCGTCTGCCTGCTGCCGGAGCGTAACGTACTCTCTTTCCAGTTCTTCCAAAGTCATCTATTCCTAGTGTAACGGGCGAAGCACGCATGACAAAAGAAAACCGCCAATTCGATACACTTTCAACCATGAAAGCGTTTGTAATTCGTCAGCCGGGCGAAAGCGGTATTGCCGAAGTTCCGGAAACAAAACCAGCCGTAGGAGAAGTGCTGCTGCAAACCAAGATGATCGGTTTTTGCGGAACGGATTTGAATACGTTCCGCGGCAAGAACCCGCTGGTTTCGTATCCGAGAATTCCCGGTCATGAGATTGCCGCTACGATTGTGGAAGCAGGCGCGGAAGTACCGGTGCATCTGAAACCCGGCCTGAACGTCACCGTTTCCCCGTTAAACAATTGCGGAGTTTGTGCCGCCTGTTTGCGCGGACGCGTGAACGCCTGCCTGCGAAACGAAACTTTGGGCGTTCAGCGTGATGGGGCCATGAAGGAATTCTTCACCGCTCCCTGGCAGAAAATATTTGTAGCGGAAGGCTTGTCACTGCGTGAATTGAGTTTAGTGGAGCCATTATCAGTAGGATTTCATTCCGTAACGCGGGGCCGGGTGCAGCCAACGGATTCGGTTGCGGTGATCGGCTGCGGCATGGTCGGATTGGGCGCAGTGGCCGCTGCTTCGCGCCTGGGAGCCAAAGTGATTGCCATTGATCTGGACGACCATAAATTGGCATTGGCGCGCGCAGCGGGCGCACAGAATACCATTCACTCCGGCAAACAAAACCTTCACGAAGCCTTGCAGGAGTTAACTAACGAGCATGGGCCGGATGTGGTGATTGAAGCAGTAGGAGCAGCGGATACTTTTCGAGCGGCAGTGGAAGAAGTCGCCTACACCGGCAGAGTGGTTTACATCGGATGGGCTAAGGAACCGATCACCTATGAAACAAAGCTGTTTATCTTAAAAGAACTGGATATCATGGGCTCCCGAAATTCTCTAACCGAATTTCCGCAGGCGATTGAAGTGCTGCAACAAAAACGATTTCCGGTAGAAGAAACGATTTCCGCTACCGTACCGTTAGCCGAAGCCGGGAATATGTTGAAAGCCTGGAGCGATGCACCGCAGCAGTTCAGCAAAATTCTGGTGGAAATGGCTTAAAAACATTCATCGCCATTTTTCTTATCAAAAATCGAACCACCCGAACAGTACTGGTTGACAACCGTAGCAGCTTACCAGCCAAAATAATCAAGTTGTACCTGAGATATCCTGTAACTCATCCAACTAAATTAGAAGCGGAAGCACTTTGCTGACGCTATGTGCCGCCCGAAATGATCTCTCGTGTTGACCGCCGTATCTTTTTGCGGACCTTGGCAGGAGGAAGCGCAATGGCAAGGTGCGCCTTCGCCTTGCCGCAGTATGAAACGCCATTTTCGCCCAAACTCGACGACATTTTTATTCTGAACGAGTATGCGCGGCGGTCGTTCCGTTATTTTCTGGAGCAAAGCAGCAGCACAACCGGAATGGTGCAGGACCGGGCCTTCGCTAACGGCAGCCTGCTGCATCGCCCGGTGGCAAGCGTAGCGGCTACCGGTTTTGGTTTAACCGCGTTGTGCATCGGTGTGGAGCGTGGCTGGATAGAACCGGGAGAAGCGAGAGACCGCGTGATGGCAACTCTTCGCTTTCTGGACCGGGTAGCGCCCCAAGTAAGAGGTTTTTTCCTGCACTTTATGGATCCGGACACAGGCGAACCCAGACTGCATTCTGAATTTTCATCCATCGATACGGCTTTGCTGCTGGCCGGTGTTTTAACCGTTAGCGAGTATTTCAGCCAGTACCGCGAAATCTCAGTTCTCGCTCAGAAAATTTATGATCGGGTCGATTTTGCCTGGATGCTGAACGGCAGCCCGGCACTTCTGAGCCACGGCTATATGCCGGGTAAAGGCTTTATCTCATATCGATGGGATAGCTACTGCGAAGCTTCGTTGTTATATCTGCTGGCAATCGGCTCCAGTACGCATCCGATTCCGGCCCGAAGCTGGTATGCCTGGAAGCGTCCTTGGGTGCGATACCGCGACTGGGCGTTTATCAGTGGAGGTCCGCTGTTTACTCATCAGTTCTCGCACGCCTGGATTGATTTCCGCCACATCCATGATGGTGACGGCATGGATTTCTTCCGTAATTCCCTGATTGCTACTTATGCGCATCGCGATTTTTGTTTGAGCCTGCATCCTGAATATCCGAGCTTTGGGCCGAACATGTGGGGCATTACCGCTTCCGACAGCCCAGGCGGTTATCTAGCCTGGGGCGGTCCGCCGATTGAAGGACCGATCAACGGCACGATCGTTCCTTGCGCGGCAGCAGGCTCCCTGATGATGGCCCCGCAGATTTGCCTGCCGGTGCTGCGCGAAATGCTGACCCGGTATGGCGATTCCGTTTATGGCCGCTACGGATTTGCCGACGCTTTTAATCCGCAATGGCAAAGCGCAGGATTGTGGGTTGATCCTGATGTGGTCGGCATTGATATCGGCATTTCTTTGTTGAGCATTGACAATCTGCAGAACGGCTACACCTGGAAATACTTCATGCAGAACAACAATGTCCGTACTGCTTTGAAGCGGGCCGGTTTCCAGCGCGGGCCGGGAAAACCGTTACCCGATCTGCCGCAGCACCTAGCGGAAGCCCGCAATCGCGGATTACGGTAAGAAGTGATTAAACAGAATCTTCCAACTGGTACTCACGCAGTTTTTCATATAAAAGCCGGCGATGAATTTTTAACAGCTCGGCAGCGCGTGACTTATTGCCTTCCGCCGCGCGCATAGCGCGAATGACCATCGCTTTTTCCGCTGCGGCAACATTTACTTTCCAGCCTTCTTCGAGTGGAATCTGGTCCGTCCAGTTTGCTTCCGATTTTTTCCGATTGGGGCCAAAATGAATTTCGCTTTGATCAATAATGCCGCTGCGAGCCAGCACCACCGCGCGCTCCACCGTATTCTCCAGTTCGCGAATGTTTCCCGGCCAATGGTAATCACAAAGCAGATTCAACGCGCCGGGCGTAATTGTCACTTGGCGCAGTGAACGGCGTAGAAAATGCTCCACCAGTGCCGGTATGTCCTGCCTGCGCTCGCGCAAGGGAGGCAGTTCAAGCACAACCACGTTCAAGCGGTAATACAAGTCCTCACGAAACTGGCCATCGCCCACAGCTTGTTCCAGATTCCTGGCCGTGGCTGTTACTAAACGTATGTCCACTCTGATCGGCGTATTGCTTCCTAATCGTTCCACGGTGCGCTCCTGAATAGCGCGCAGCAGTTTTGATTGCAGCGCCGGGGCGAGTTCGCCCACCTCATCCAGAAACAGGGTTCCTCCGCTGGCTTCCTCGAATCGTCCGATGCGGCGGTACGAGGCATTGGTAAACGCGCCTTTTTCATGGCCGAACAGTTCCGATTCAAGCAGTGTTTCCGGAATAGCCGCGCAGTTCACTTTGATGAGCGGCCCTTTGGCGCGGCTGCTGTTGTGGTGAATGGCGTTCACCACTAATTCTTTGCCTGTTCCTGATTCGCCTCGGACCATCACCGTAGCATCGCTGGCAGCGATCTGCCCGATCATTTTGTAAACATGCTGCATGGCCGGACTGTGGCCCACCATCATGGGCGCGGCAGATTTGGAAGTCGATTTTTCAGCAGCAGAAGCGTGTTCTGAAAGGCGTTTTCGGGAGATGGCGCGCTGAAGCTGTTCCAGCACTTGAGCAAAATCGAGCGGCTTGGAAAGGTAATCGTAAGCGCCCAAACGCATCGCTTCAATCACGGTATCGCTATCGCCAAAAGCAGTCATTATAATGATCGGCGCATCAATTCCTGCTTCCCGAGTTCGCTTTAAAATGGTCAATCCATCAAGACCCGGCATTCGCACATCCAGCAGAACCGCATCCAGATTGCGATGCATCAGTTCGGAAAAAGCAGACTGGCCGTCTTCCGCCAGCACCACCCGATACTGCTGCATTTCCAGCAGTTCGGCTAGAGCTAAACGCGCCGTTTTTTCATCCTCCGCAACCAGAATTGTTCCTTTAGAAGCCATGCGAAACGCCTTTAAGTTTTAAAATAAACGTCGCTCCGCAACCATCGTTTACAGGCAGATAGCTCAGGTCGCCGCCCATGCTGCGGGCCAGTTCCCGAGAAACGGCCAGTCCCAAACCGTGCCCATTGTTTTTAGTGGTGTAAAACGGTTCGAAAAGATGCTCCTGCTGTTCAGGAGCCAAACCGGAGCCGTGATCGCAAACGTGAATTTCAGTGTTGTGTTCTGTGCATTCAATTTGTACTCGTACTACGCTGCCGGGCGGAGAAGCTTCCACCGCGTTTAAGAGTAAGTTCATCAAAATCTGAACGGAATAATGATAATCAAGCAGGCCGATCTCCGGCGTGGCATCACACTGCTGCACAACTTGAACCTGCGCCGTTTCCAGTTGCTGGGCAAGCACTTGAATACAGTGTTCAATTATCGGTGCGATTTCGTGCTCTTCCAGGCGCGGCGGACGGGGCTGTTGGAAGGCTAGCAGATCGGAAAGCAGCCGGTTCATGCGATCCACTTCACCAATCACAATTTGAAAGTCTTCTGTTTTCAATCTGCCTGCCGAAAGCCGATGCGCCAGCATTTGCAAGGAGAGACTGATGCTGTTTAAAGGATTCCGCATTTCATGAGCAACGCGAGACACCAAATGGCCCATCGTGCGGAGGCGGTCCTCGCGGCGAATTTCCGCTTCCAGTTTGCGCCGAATGCGAGCCATTTCATTGATGGCTACGCTGATGCTGCCTAGCTCGTCACGTCGTTCCGGCAAGCCATAAGCAGTATCCGTTTGCAATCGCGTTAAGCCTTGCGTGATTTCCGAAACACCGCGATGCAGAGCAGCGCCGGTAGCCAGCACACCACCGGCACTCAGAAGCGCAGCAGCAATCAAGGCCGTTAACACCAAGCTATGATCTTGCTGTGACTGCTCGGCTTGGCCCGAAAGTCGCCTCATCGCCCAAGCCGCGCCGTTGTTGGCTTTTGTAGCGGCAATCACCACCAGATCACGGCGGCCGCGCAGAACTTGTTCCGCATACTGTGTTGTTGCTGTTTTGCCGATGACGCTTAAAATCACGGCCCGTTCTGATTCAGGCATATCGACCTTGGGCGAGCCGCCATCGTGCGTGGGAAACGAATAGCCCAGAAATCGTGATCCGTTCCAGTATCCGCCCTCAATACCGGGGAAAGAACTGAGGACCGTTTCCGAAATGGCGCGCAGCGAAACGTCCTGCGCGTTAGCGGGCAAACTAAACCAGGAGCTATCTCCGGAGATTCTGTTATTCCATTGTTTGTTCAGTTCCTGCAAAGCGTTTTGAAGGTTTTTGCCGGCGTCAGTGATTACAAATTTCTCCGCATGGCGGAGTGAATCAGAAACAAAGATCACCGCCAGCGCTCCCACAAACGAAGCGGCCAGCAAGGCAAACAACAATTGGAGCTGCAATCGTTTTCGAAGAAGCTGTTTCATGGTTTGGGGAGCAACGGCGCAGGAGGAGATTGCGGCGCGTAAGCCTGAGCCAGATTTTCCAGGGCGTGCGTCAAGTCATCAGCCGCGCGCGCGTATTCACCGGCAGCAGCATTCTGTTCTGAATCACGGGCTTTCACCGCTTGCTGGTAGAAAGTCTCAGCCAATTGGAGCAGCCGCGTTGGTTTCGGATTCGGAATCTGTTCCAAAAAGAAGCTGCATAATTGCAAACGGAAGTAAACTCGCCGCAGATCATCCGGCGTATTGGCGGGCGGCGATGGAGCTTTTTTGTTTTCAAGATGAGCAAGATGGTCTAAAGGCCGGCGGCAGGCGTCTGCGGCTTCCACGAAACGTTCGGCCCGAAAGATGTCGCTCTTCCCAAGCGCTTGGTCAGTGTCCTGAAGGTAAAGTTGAACGTATTTTTTCAATTCGCGGTTAATGGTGGAGCCGGTCGAGTCGGCAGCCAAACGCTTTTGAATTTCCTCGATTCGCCGTTCAATCTGTGGCTTGTCCTGAGCGGGGCCATGCGGCGGGCCTGGTCTTGGCGGCCCGTGCGGGGGAGGGGACGGTTGGGAACACAATTTTCCAGCAAACAAGCAGATTGCCGCAAATGTTGTCCAACTTCCTACTTGTTTGCTGAACATCATAAGTTTAGGACAGCAAGATATAAGCCATTCACCTCATTACACGCCAGAAAATGAAAGCCTGGTTTTCCATGCCGATAACGGTTGATTCTGGTTTGTGGTCTTGTTGAAAGTGTACGCTGTTGGCCCGAACTTCTGTCCGGTTTCTGATCAACTCTGTAAACAAAGAAAAACTAAACAAATAGAATCAACGATTTGCCGATGGCGACTGACCTGCTTCTTCATTTATGCGCGTTGTTCGCGCAAAAAGAAATAAGGAGTAGCAAGTGAAAATATTATTCATCAGCGTATTGGCAGCGGGAACACTCGGATTGTCATTAGCGCAGATCGCCCCACCAGCAGCAGCGCCTCCCAATGCAGGAACAACACAAGGCGCAAGTTCCACCGTAAACGGTTCTACGGCGCAGATCGCCCCGCCGTCAGCTCCGCCCGATGCAAGGATGATGCAAGGTGCAAGCACCACCGTAAGCGGCTCTATTTCACGTTTGAATTACGGCCCGGAAGGAAATGTGGATGGGTTTGTTTTGTCGAATAACACACTCATTCACCTTCCCCGCGAATGGAGTGCGACAACCAGTGACATGCCTTATATTGGAGATCAGATCAGCGGAACGGGCTTTCAAACAACCAGTGCTTCCGGTATGAAAATCGTTGAACCGCAGAGCCTGAAGATCGGAAGCAAAACCTTCACCCGAAACCAACCCGGCCAGTTCCAGCAGTTTAATGGAAGCGGCGTTATCAAACAATTAAATTATGGCGGTCGCGGCGAAGTAAATGGTTTTCTGCTGGAAAACGGCACATTAGCGAGAACTGCTCCATTCAATGTTCTTCCTGCGCAAATCAAGCCGGGAACGAAAGTCACTTTATCAGGAACCGTGCGTCAGACGGTAACTGGAATCAACGTTGTTAACGTGCAATCCCTTACCGCCAATGGGCAAACCATTCCAATGGCGGCGCCTGCGCCTCCGCGCGGCCAACCGGGGCGGCGTGCGCGGTTGATACCTCCTCCACCCCCGCCGGCACCGGGCGGACCTGCCGCAGCGCCGCCCGCTCCGGCACAATAACAACGCTGTGACGCAAACAGGCTGATCATGGAAACAACGTGAATGCAGCAAACAGAAAAACTTCACCTATGTCGCTTCCCCAAAAAAGCCTGCTCGGTTTGAATGCGGCTAACTTCTTCCAAGCCGAAGCGGTCGGCGTAATTCTGCCGGTTCTAAGCGCATTTTTGCGGGAAGCGCATTGGCGCTACGATTCCATCGGCGTGGCTACGGCAGCGGCGGGTTTAGGCACTTTGTTGTTTCAAACTCCGGCAGGGTTAATCACTGATCGCTTCAACCGCCGCCGCCATCTGTTTGCGACTATGTCGATTTTAACGGGCGTTTGTTTTCTGCTGCTACCGCTGGTTCCGAAAACTTATCCCTTCGTAGATTCATTGTTGTTTTTATCCGGCATCACGCAAAGTTTTTTTGGCCCGCTGCTGGGCGCACTGGCCTTGGCACTGGTCGGCCACAAATATCTGAACAAGGTAATGGGAACCAATCAAAGCTGGAATCACGCCGGAAACATTGTGGCGGCGTTGTCGGCAATGGCTTTAGTTTCGCGCCTTGGCCTGAGTTCCGTATTCTACGCCGTGGGCGTATGTTCGGTGCTGGCTGCTGCATCCGTAATGACGATTCGCGAAAGCGATTTAAATGAAAGTTTAGCCACTGGAAAAACAGAAGACCAGAACCAAAATGCTTCATGGAAAGATTTATTCCGCGACAGAACAACTTTGTTCCTGCTGTTTTCTATTTTCCTCTTTCATGTAGCCAACGCCCCGATTCTTCCCACCGTGGCCTTGTACGTGAAAAAACTGGGCGGCTCCGACAATCTGATGACAGCTACGGTTTTAACCGCTCAGTTGGTAATGGTTCCGGTCGCGCTCGCTTCCGGGCGCTTATGCGATTCGTGGGGCCGCAAGCCGGTGATGGCTGTAGCATTCTGGATTCTGCCGCTGCGCATTTTTTCCTATTCTTTGGTAGCTGATCCGAAAGCGGTGGTATATCTGCAAGCTTTAGATGGAATTGGAGCCGGCATTTACGGCGTGGCGGTAGTTGCTTTAGCGGCTGATCTGACGCGGGGCAAAGGCCGCTTCAATACGCTTCTAGGGTTTTTTGCAACCGCAGTAGCGGTGGGCGGCGTTCTTGGTCCGCTGATGACCGGCTTCACGGTGCAGCACCTTGGCTTTCGCGCTACGTTTTACTGTTTTGCGGTTCTAGCCACTATCGGCGCAGTAATTTTCACGGCTTTAGTTCCTGAAACACGGAACATGGAAGAAAATCCATTGCAGGAAAAATGGGATAGCAAGCCGGAAGCGCTGTCTACATAAAAAGAACTGATGAGCAAACTTAAATTCACATTGAATGGGCTGGAGATCATGTGCCGATAGAAAATATTTTCATCTGGTTGATTGCCGCCGGCATGATTGCCGGAATTTTATTTCGCCCTCGAGAATGGCCGGAAGCGGTGTGGGCTTGCCTGGGCGCGGCGTTGCTGATAGTTTTCCGGTTAATTTCGTTTGGACAAGCTGGGCAGGCCATCGGCAAAGGCACTGATGTTTACTTGTTTTTGACCGGCATGATGCTGCTGGCCGAACTGGCCCGGCGCGAAGGGCTTTTCGATTGGCTAGCAGGCCAAGCTGTTCAATCAGCGCATGGATCACGAACGCGATTGTTCACGCTGGTTTACGGGGTAGGAACTGTGGTCACCGTGTTCCTTTCGAATGATGCCACCGCCGTAGTTTTAACACCCGCCGTTTACGCCGCCGTGAAAAAAGCCAAGGCAGAAGCATTGCCGTATCTGCTAGTTTGTGCGTTTATTGCCAATGCCGCTAGCTTTGTGCTGCCAATTTCCAATCCCGCCAATTTGGTTGTTTACGGAAAACACATCCCGCCGCTGCTGCCGTGGTTGAAGATTTATATTCTTCCTTCTGTTCTTTCCATTGCGGCAACCTACTTTATTCTGCGTTTTGTGTCGCGTAAAGAGTTGGAGGGAGAAGTCGATAAAGATGTGGAAACACCGGAGCTTTCCGCTTCCGGTCGTCATGCGGCTTGGGGTATTCTCGCTACCGGAGTCATTCTTATTTCTGCTTCTGCTTTGGGGCGCGATCTGGGCCTGCCTACCTGCGTGGCGGCAGCGGTGGCAGTGCTGCTCACCACCAAATTCAAATCGAAAGCACTTTGGGAAATCGTTAAGAATATTTCCTGGAGCGTGCTTCCCCTGGTAGCAGGCTTATTTGTGATGGTTGAAGCTTTAAATCAAACCGGCGCGCAGAACCGTTTAAGCGCTGGCCTGAAGTGGCTGACTACGCTTCCGCATCTAGCCGGTTCGTTTCTAGGCGCTTTCGGGGTGGCGCTGCTTTCCAACCTGATGAACAATCTGCCTTCCGGTCTGCTTACAGGCGGAGCCTTGCAAACCCTGCCTATGCCGAATTACCTGCATTCGGCAGTTCTGATCGGCGTTGATTTAGGGCCAAATCTTTCCGTTACGGGATCACTCGCAACGGTGCTTTGGTTGATTGCGCTGCGGCGAGAAGGAGAAAACATCAGCGCCTGGCAGTTTTTGAAAATCGGCGCGCTGGTGATGCCGCCGGCGTTATTTCTGTCGACAATTATTCTTCCCTGGCTGGCGCGTTAATTAATCAGTGATGATGGGAAGTCCATGCTGTTTCAGCCGGGCTTGCACACCGTCCGTACTGAGCCGCGCTGCGTCCCACTCAATCACTAACTGGTCCAGCGATGGCGTTGTTTTTATCAGAAAAATACCGTAAATTTGGTTAATCCTTCCAACATTTTCCAGGTCTTGATCGTCCAGCTTACGAGACAAGCGGTAGGTGGTTTGAACCTTCGTCATCGGCCAACAGGATAGCATCGTCACCCGCTGCTTGACGGATTTCGGATGCGCCACAAAATTTGCCGCAGCATTCCCAACAAAACCGGCGCGTCGTGCTGGCGAATCTGCAAACGCCGCAGCAAGCGCCGCAGTTTCAAATCGGCTGATTCCGAAGTGCGCTCCTGCGAGTAGCCGCTTTCGGCTAATAGTTCTTTCACTACTCCGGCCAAACGTTCCAAGTTAACAGCGTCAGCTAGCTCGGGGGCCGGGTATTCCGGCTGCGCGGCGGCCTCTTCGTCACGGCTCAATTCGTACAAACAGATAGCTACTGCTTGGCCCAGGTTCATGGAGCCGTGTTCGGTTCGCGTCGGGATGCGGGTCAGCCAATGGCAGTAGCTCAAGTCTTGATTGGCCAGTCCAAACTTTTCCGAGCCGAACAGCAGCGCAGTTTTGCCGCTACCGCTTTGTTCATGAATTAAATGTCCCGCCGTTTCCAGGCGGTACAAGGGAACATGCAAGTCTCGGTGGCCCAGTGATGTTGTGCCGATAACCAGCGTACAGCCGGCTAAGGCTTCGGCCAGCGAATCGTACACGCCAGCTTGTTCCAGAATGTAAGCGGAGCGGACCGCCGATTTCGCTTCACGAAAAGCTATGTCATACGGGCGTACTAGACACAATTCAGTGAAACCGAAATTGCTCATGGCGCGAGCCGCCGCCCCGATGTTTAAAGGGTTGCGCGGATCGACCAAAACGATCCGCACGGAATTAGTCAATTTACTGTTCGAGATAGGTATAGCCTTGCAGGCCGTCCTCGTAGAATTTGATTAAGCGGCCAGCTTCCTCATATCCTAACCGTTGTTCGCGCACAGCCCTTTCCACGTCTTTGCGGAAAGCATCCAGCAAAGACTGCACGTTGTATTGAACGTAGTTGAGCACTTCACGAACGGTATCGCCCTGCACCACGGTTTCGAGCACGACATCGTCTTTTTCATCCAGCGTGACGTGTACAGCATTGGTGTCGCCAAACAGATTATGAAGATCGCCCAGGATCTCCTGGTACGCGCCGACTAGAAACGCCCCTAATACATACGGACTGCCGTTTACGGTGTGCAGCGGAAGCGTTTTCTTCACATCGCGGCGATCAATAAACTGGTCCACTTTGCCGTCGGAATCACAGGAAATATCGCCGAGCACCGCTTGGCGCGTGGGGGGCTCGTTTAAACGATGGATCGGCATGATGGGGAATAGCTGTTTCACTGCCCAACTGTCAGGCATGCTTTGAAACAGCGAAAAGTTGCAAAAATACGTGTCGGCCAGCATCGCTTCCAGCCCTTCCAGGTCTTCCGGAAAATAATCCAGTTCCTGCGCGTACCGGAAAATTTTGCGGCAGATTGCCCAGTAAAAATTCTCGGCTAAACTGCGCTGGTCAAGCGGAAGATAGCCCAAGCTGAACAGATTCAAAGCGGAATCAAGCGCCTGCTGCGCATCGTGATAGGTTTCGAGCAGATTCTTTTTCGTGATGGAACGGTAAGTTTCCACCAGATCGATCAAGCACTGTTCAGATTCCTCGGAAACCGCTTCCGGCAGATTTTCTTCCCCGAAACCGCTGACGCCGACAACATTGAAAACCAGAACACTATGGTAAGCAGCTACAGCGCGGCCGCTTTCCGTGATGATAGTGGGGTGCGGCACCTCCGCTTCATCACAGATGCTTTGGATGTGATACACAACGTCGCGCGCGTATTCTTCCAGGGTGTAGTTCACGCTCGATTCGAAATCAGTCTGCGAACCGTCATAGTCGATTCCCAGACCGCCGCCCACATCCATGAATGCAAGGCCGGTACCTAGCTTCTTCAGATCCGTGTAGATGCGCGCTGCTTCAATCACCGCGCCTTTAATCTGGCGAATGTTGGTGATTTGGCTGCCGAGGTGGAAGTGCAGCAGCTTCAAGCAATCTTCCATGCCGCGTTCTTTCAAAAACTCAACCGCTTTTAACGCTTCAGTCACTGTCAGGCCGAATTTGGAACGGTAGCCCCCGGAAGATTTCCACCTGCCGGAGCCGCGGCTGGCAAGCTTGACGCGAACTCCGATGCGCGGTCGCACGCCGACCTTTTCGGCATACTTCGCAATCAATTCCAGCTCGGTAAATTTTTCGACCACCGGCGTAATGTTACGGCCGATTTTCTGCGCGAGCATCACCATTTCGATGTATTCGTCGTCTTTGAAACCGTTGCAGATGATAGGCGTGTTGTTATCGGCAATCGCCAGCACGGCGAGCAGTTCCGGCTTCGATCCGGCTTCCAAGCCGAAGTTGTAAGGGCGGCCATATTGAAACACTTCTTCTACCACCTGGCGCTGCTGATTCACTTTGATAGGAAACACACAGCAGTAGCCGCCGCCATAACCGTGCTCGCGGATGGACGTATCAAACGCCTGACTCATTTCGCCTAAGCGGTGCTTCAATATGCCGCCGAAGCGAATCAGGATGGGCAGTGAAATGCCGCGCCATTCCAGCGTATCGACCAATTGCTTCAAGTCAATTTTGCGCTGCACATCTTTGCTCGGATGAACAAACAGATTGCCGTTTTCACCTACCGAGAAATATCCCTTGCCCCAACTGGCGACGTCGTACAACTCTTTCGCGTCGGTCACAGTCCAGCGATCAAAGGGTTCGCGGACCTGGTTGGGTTCTGCCACTTTTGAAGTCAATGCAAAATACTCCTGAAAATCACGTAGAATAACGTGGGCAGGGGATGCGGAGAACGATACCCACAGTGTCAATTAAAGCATGTATTCACGGTCTTCAGGGCATAACAATTGAGTTAATTTTGCGCTGCGCCCTTCTTGATTTGACCCTCCTAAAATCGCAAGGTTTTCGCTACAAAACCCATCCGGGAACCAGGTAGGCATAGCAAAGCGTGAGCAGCCCAACCAGTGCCGCTAGAAAAACGCTGTGTTTCAGCGTAAACCGGAAAAGTTTTGCTTCTTCGCCGGAGGGCATAGCGGCAGCAGCGGCTGCTACAGCAATGCTTTGCAGGCTGATCATCTTGCCCATCACTCCGCCGGCGGAATTGGCGGAAGCCAGCAATTCCGGTTTTAATCCCAGGCGCAGAGCAGTAATCTGTTGTAGATTTCCAAACAAAGCGTTGGCAGAAGTATCGCTGCCGGTTAAAAACACGCCGAGCCAGCCGAGAATCGCGCTGAAAAATGGAAATGCGCGGCCCGCCTGGGAGAATAATAGCCCCAACGTGGCGGTCGCCCCGGAATAATTCATCAGGAAAGCCAAAGCCAGTACAAAAACAAAACTGGCAAAGGCGGGGAAAAGCTGTCGGATTGCGGTTCCGCAAATCCTGATAAATTGCCGTAGGGAAACGCCCAGCACCAACGCTGCTGCGAAAGCGGAAAGTCCGCAAGCAGTGCCGGCCGCTGCCAGCCAGTCCAGCTTATAAAGTGCGGCGTAAGGGCGGGCGTGTTCCACTACCGGCGGCAGTTGTTGAACCAAATTGTGAATGCCGAGCCAGCGGAAGTTGAGTGTAGCGCGATTCAACACGGCCTTCACGCTTGGTGAACTCCACAGAAGAATGAAAATCACCAACAGCAGGTAAGGGCTCCAGGCTAGAAGGAGCTGTGAAATGCTATAGCGATTGGAGCGACGAGAAAATGGCTGACTGCCGCGCGGCTGCCAGAATTGCAGCAGCACAATGAGCACTGCCAAAGAAATCAGGGAAGCCGCAATGTCAGTGAGGTAAGGACCGGAAAAATTAGAAACCAGAAACTGCAATGCGCCGAAGCTAATGCCGCAAACCGCGCAGGCCGGCCAAACGCGCCGCAGTTCTTGCCAGCCGCCCATTACCAGCACCAGATAAACAGGAATCAACGTGGACAAAGGAGCGACAATTCTGCCCGTATCCGCGCTCAATGCCAACAACGGTAATCCGGTGGTTGCGCTCAAAGTGACCAGGGGAATTCCAATGGAGCCGAAAGCTACCGGCGCGGTATTTGCCAATAAGCAGATGGAAGCGGCAAAGAAAGGCGTAAATCCAAGACCGGCCAGAATAGCGGCAGCAATCGCTACCGGCGTACCGAACCCGGCAGCGCCTTCCAGAAAAGCGCCGAAACAGAAGGCAATAAGCAGAACTTGAATGCTGCGGTCTCCAGTTAAATGCCCAATCGAATCTTTCAGAATTTCCAGTTTGCCGGTTTCAAGCGTCACGCGATACAGCACAATTGCCCAGTAAACAATCCAGAAAATCGGAAATATTCCGAACGCAGCCCCGTATGCAGATGAACTAAGCGCCAGCTTCAGCGGCATGTGAATGGCGAAAACCGCTACCGAAAACGCGGCGGCAAACCCGATGAATGCTGCTTTCCAGGCTGATAGGTGCCACACTCCGATTGCCAGTAGGAGCGCGACAATGGGCAGCGCAGAAATCAGGGCCGATAACAACAAACTGCCGCCGGCGAATGAGTAATCTTGGGTCCACACTGGGGAAAATTATACAGTTCGATTTATGCTGGAGTAACAAGTTTAAATGCAGAAAGACTTACGAGGTCCAAGATTTGACTCTCGCTCCCATTGATTACCTGATCCTTGCGATCTATTTTGCGTTTGTTCTGGGCATCGGCTGGCTGGTGAAACAGAAGGTCAACACCAGTGAAGATTTCCTTACTTCCGGACGGTCAGTTCCAGTTTGGATCACCAGCCTCGCCTTTATTGCCGCCAATCTCGGCGCGCAGGAAGTGATCGGGATGTGCGCTTCCGGCGCGAAGTACGGCATTATGACGGCGCATTTTTACTGGCTGGGCGCAGTTCCGGCCATGCTGTTTGTGGGCGTGTTTATGATGCCGTTTTACTACGGAAGCCGCGCCCGCAGCGTGCCGGAATACTTAAAACTGCGGTTTGACGAAAAAACGCGAGCCTTGAACGCGTTGACCTTCGCCGTTATGACTTTGTTCTCTTCCGGCATCAGCATGTATGCTTTGGGGCTTCTGTTTCAATTGGTGCTTGGCTGGAGCTTCACTAAGTCCGTGCTGCTTTCGGCGGTGATTGTGCTGGTGTATACCTCTCTTGGAGGGCTGACCAGCGCAATCTACAACGAAGTGGTGCAGTTCTTTCTGATTGTGCTGGGCTTCGCTCCATTGGCTATTCTGGCAACGGTGAAAGCTGGCGGGTGGGCCGGATTCCACCAACGCTTGCAGCCTGTCATGCTGCACTCGTGGAAATATTTGGCGCACCCATCAGACAATCCAATGGGAGTGGAAGCGTTCAGCCTGATTGCCGGGCTTGGCTTCGTTCTTTCGTTCGGCTATTGGTGTACCGATTTTCTGGTGGTGCAGCGCGCGATGGCGGCGGAAAGCATGTCGGGCGCGCGGCGCACTCCGCTGATTGCCGCGTTTCCTAAAATGATTATGCCTTTTGTGGTCATTCTGCCGGGTATTGCGGCGTTGGCGCTGATGCATTCGTCAAGCGGCTATCGGCTTCCTTTAAAAGCTGATGGCGGTCCTGACTACGACCAGGTTCTCACTACGCTGATGGCCCAGTTCTACCCATCCGGCATGTTAGGCGTGGGCCTCACTGCTTTAATGGCTTCGTTTATGTCCGGCATGGCCGGAAACGTAACCGCGTTCAACACTGTGTTTACCTACGATCTATATCAAAGCTACATCAGAAAGGATGCGCCTGACGCGCATTACCTTTGGGTAGGACGAGTAACCACGGTAGTAGGCGTAGCCTTATCAGTAGCAACGGCTTATCTAGCGACGAAATTCAACAACATCATGGACTTCCTGCAACTGGTATTCGCTTTCGTGAATGCGCCGTTGTTTGCCACGTTTCTGCTGGGCATGTTCTGGAAGCGCACTACCGGCCACGCCGCTTTCACCGGGTTGATTGTGGGAACTACCGCCGCGGCGGCCACGCATGGGCTGACGCTGGCCGAAGGCAAAGGCGGCTGGATCACAGTTCTTCATCAGTTTCCGTCCACAATGGCGCAGAACTACTGGATCGCTATCTTCTCATGGACGAGTTGTTTGCTGGTGACTGTGTTGATCAGCCTGACAACCAAACCAAAGCCGGAACGCGAACTGCACAATCTGGTATATGGGTTCACCAATATACCTAAAGAAACAGACGCTTCCTGGCATCAGAAGCCGGCCACGCTGGCTTTGATTGTGGCAGCGGTGCTGGTGGTTGTAAACATTATTTTCTGGTAAACCTAATGGATGATCTTCGCGTACCAACAGGGCTCTTGTTTTCGATCCTAGGCATACTGCTGTTAATTTATGCCCTGATAAATCCGGCTGCCCGCGCGCCCATGACGGATGCCAATGTGAATTTGTGGTGCGGGCTGGCGCTGCTTGTTTTTGGAGGAATACTGCTTTGGCTGTCACGTCGCGCGAGATCGTAGAAGCATTTCAAAAACAGTTCGCCACTGGAGCGGAGCCGCAGTGTTATCGCGCTCCAGGCCGCGTAAACATGATGGGCGAACACACTGATTACAATCTTGGGCTGGTTTGCCCAATGGCACTGGAAATGGCTTGTTATGCGGCAATTGCTCCGGCTGCACATGGCAAATTGCGGGTGTATTCAGCCAATCTGAATGAAACCCGCGAGTGGCCGGTGGAGCAAATCGCTTCCGCCATCGCGCAGAATGATTGGGGCGACTATGTTTTGGGCGTCGCCAACCAGCTCGCTCGCCGTGGATTCACCCTTCCTGCTTGTGATCTGTATCTCGAAAGCGAAGTTCCGGGCGGCGCAGGGCTTTCTTCTTCCGCATCTTTGGAAGTAGCTGTTGCTTTGGCGCTGCTCGGGTCGCAAACGCTGCCGAAACTCGAACTGGCGCAGCTTTGCCAGCGGGCGGAATCTCAGTTTGTCGGGATGCCGTGCGGCATCATGGATCAGTACGCTTCCGTATTCGGTCAGCAGGGAGCGGCTATTCAGATTGATTGCCGCTCTCTGCAAAGCGAAGCCGTTGCGCTGCCTGCTGAGCTTCGCGTGATAGTAGTGAACTCACTGGTGAAGCATGAGTTGGGAACATCGGCTTACCGGCAGCGGGTAGCGGAATGCCAGGAAGCGGTTCGCGCCATTCAAAAGCTGAATCCGGCGGTTCACAGCTTGCGCGACATATCGGTCGCGTATCTGGAAGAGATCCAAGACAGCATTCCGGTGGTTCCCCGGAAGCGGGCGCGGCATGTGGTAACTGACAACGCCCGCGTGCTTGCTTTCGCTGCTGCTTCACGAGCCCAGAATTTGCCGGAAATGGGCCGTTTGTTTATTGCCTCGCACCGTAGCGCCCAATACGATTACGAGATTAGCTGCGAGGAACTGGATTTTCTGGTGGACACCGCTATCAAGCTGGAAGGCGTGTACGGCAGCCGCATGACGGGCGGCGGCTTCGGCGGGTGTACGGTGAATCTGGTGTCTCCTAATGCGGTGCCGCAGTTCCGCGAACAGCTTACGAAAGCTTATCAGCAGCGATTTTCCATCACGCCGCTGTTTTACGAGTGCCTTCCCGCTGCTGGTGCCGGACCGCTAATGTAATCAATACCGTTCGCGAGTAATGCCGCGACGGCTGGAGCGGATAAAGCGGACCAGATGCAGCGTTTCGCTGGTGGGCGCGTCTTCTTCGATTCGCTTTAAAGCGTCCTCTAATTTCAGGCCGGAACGGTAAAGCAGCCGGTACGCCGTTTTCAAGCTGGCGATCTGGGCGCCCGAAAATCCAGCGCGGCGCAGGCCCACTAAGTTCAAGCCTTTGGGAACAACGTTGAAATCGGAGTAAAGAAAATACGGGGGAACATCGCTATTGACCCGCGTGTTGCCGCCGACCATCGCCAAACGACCCACTTTTGAGTGCTGATGAATCACCACGCCGCCGGAGATAAAGGCTTGATCTTCCACTTCCACATGGCCTGCCACCAGTGCGCAACTGGCAATCACCGTATGGCTGCCGATGGCGCAGTTATGAGCGATATGGCCGGAAGTCATAATGTAATTGTTGTCGCCGACTCGGGTGATGGATTCAGGCTGCGTGCCGCGTGAAATCGTGTAATGTTCCCTGATTTTATTGCGATTTCCAATCACAAGATAGCTGCGTTCACCAGTGAAGTTTTTATCCAGCGGGTCCGTGCCTAACACCGTGCCTGCTGAAATCTCGTTGTGGTCGCCGAGCGTGGTCCAACGCTTCACATAAACGTATGGCTCCAGGCGGCATTCGGTTCCGATCACCACATCCGGCTCAATTACGCAAAACTCCCCAATCCTGGTTCCCGGGCCGATGATTGCGTCAGGATGCACGCGGGCAGTGGAAGCAAGAAAAACGGAAGAATCAATCGGCATAACGGCGCTCATGCTAAGTATGGGGGATGCCTGTACTGACAGTTGCCCAACTTGCAGAACTCTGCGGCGGAAGGGCGGAAGGCAATACCAGAATCGAGATCCACGCCGCTAACGCGCTGGAAACCGCTGAGCCAACACAATTAGGCTTTGTGGGCAATAGCCGTAATGCCGCCGCTGCCGAAACAAGCCAAGCCGGGTGTTTATTGGTTCCGCTTGAATTCGATAACTCATCAGGGCGCACAATCGTTCGCGTGCAAAATCCCAGAACTGCGTTTGCGCGCGCGATCATTGTTTTGCACCCCGATCAAACACCGGTGTCGGCGATTCATCCCACGGCCAGCATCTGCCTTTCCGCGCAGATCGGGACGGACTGCTACATCGGCCCAAATGTAGTAATTGGCGAACGGGTCGTGATTGGGAACAAGTGCATCATACACGCTGGCTGCGTCCTCGAAAACGATTCTATTTTAGGAAATGATTGCATATTACATCCAAATGTCACGATTTATCCAAAAATTCACATTGGAAACTCCGTAATTCTGCACGCTGGCTGCGTGATAGGCGCAGACGGCTTCGGCTTTGCATTCAACGGAGCGCATTACGAAAAATTTCCGCAGATCGGCAATGTGGAAATCGCCGATAATGTCGAACTGGGCGCAAACACTTGCGTGGATCGCGCGGCCTTGGGAGTCACGTACATCGGCGAAGGAACCAAGCTCGACAACCTGGTTCATGTCGCTCACAACTGCCGAATCGGAAAACACGTGGTGATCGCGGCACAGACTGGTTTATCGGGCAGCGTCACAATTGGCGATTACGCCGTGCTCGCCGGCCAAGTGGGAATCGCGGATAAAGCAACGATTCATGCAAAGTCCATACTCGGCGCGCAAGCAGGAGTTTTATCTTCAAAAGTTGTGCGCGAGAGTGAACCTCTCTGGGGTACTCCTGCACGACCGCTTAAAGAGTATCTGCGCCAATTAGCGGCGCTACGACGCTTGCCTGAGTTATTTAAAGAGATGAAAGAACTGCGAGCCCGATTGGAAGCGATGGAAAAACATTAGTGCGTGTCGCGTGCAAAAGCGCGCTCCAAAATCGAATTCGCTTCAATCACCATGTCTTGGATTCGCTGCAGGTGATCGCGCGTTTGCGTATCTGTGCAAACCAATTCCAGATAAGACGTAAGACACTCAATCGTGCTCAACGGCTGGCGCAGATCATGAACAAAATCACAAAACTCAGCAGAGGGGTTGCTGAGTTCACAATGGATTGATTGTTCCGCATCTGTTCCCGGATGTGAGCGCAAGGTTTGAGGAAGCCGACCGACAAATTCATGAGTCATGGAATTCACTGCCCAGTTCTTCTGCTGTTCGAGCCAGAAGGTGGCACCGTCTGATTCTGACTCTGTAGCGTGTCGGAGTCAATAGAAAATCTCATTAAAATTAAGAATAATTTTTTCCAGAATTTTTCAACAATTTATCTTAAAGAATTCATTGCCACAGCAGTACGGAATAGCCGAAATCACTCTGGAAAGCGAAATCGACAGAAGGGAACGGCCACTGGCTTGCGGGTTGTTTGTGTTATTCTGAGAAAAGTTTGCAGCGGGCCTGTGGCGCAGTTGGGAGCGCGCTTCCATGGCATGGAAGAGGTCGACGGTT
>CAXTWH010000073.1:0-22796 GCA_964247975.1 uncultured Bryobacteraceae bacterium
GCTATTTTGTGGGCGGTCCGGTGCTGCTGCCTTTCACGAACTTCAACCGTAATCGGGATAAACTGTTTTTCTTCTGGTCGCAGGATTTTCTGCCCCTGACGATTCCTTCCTCTATTCAAGATCAGACCTTCCCTACTGCGCTGGAGCGGCAGGGAGATTTTTCCCGATCAGGAGTGACAATCATCGATCCAATTACGCACGCTCCATTTGCAGGCAACCTCATTCCCGCGAATCGAATTGACCCGAACGGGCAGAAGCTGTTGAATCTGTTTCCGCTGCCAAACACAACGGGGCCGGGCGGTCAGTATAACTGGGCCGGAGTGAGCCTGAACAAGCAGCCGCGGCGCGATAGCATTCTGCGGACCGATTACAACGTTTCGCAAAACACTACTTTTTACATCCGTTTGATTCAGGATTACCAGGCATCGCAGGGCGGCTATCAACTATTGGCTGGTTTGGGTGGCAGCAATAATTGGCCGCAGCTTCCGATCAGCTACGAGATACATAGCGCCGGCTTGGTTACAACGCTGCTCCATACGTTTAGCCCGACGATGGTGAATGAGGCCACCTTTGGCGTGAACCGGGCGCACCAGACGGTGGCCCCGTTGACTCAAGCGGCGCTGACGCAGAACAGCCGCGCAGACCTGGGACTGTCAATTCCGCAGTTCTTTCCGCAGGTAAATCCTTATGGATTGATTCCGAACGTGACATTCAGCGGCGCTATTCCGAACGTGGGTAGTTTGAATATCGAACAACGGTTTCCGTTTTTCGGAACAAATAACATCTGGAATTATTCGGATAATTTTTCCGATGTGATTGGTCAGCATAGTTTGAAGTTCGGCGCGTTTCTGGAACGCGGCACGCGCAATGCTTCGCGATCCACTTACTTCAACGGCACGTTTGCGTTTAACCGGGATGCCACAAACCCGCTGGATACTGGGTACGATTATTCAAACGCGCTGCTGGGCGTGGTGGACAGTTATACCGAATCAAATGCGCATCCGGCGGCGCATGGGCGCTATATCAACCTGGAATGGTATGGCCAGGACACCTGGAAGGCCACAAAGCGGCTGACGATTGACGCCGGAGTGCGATTCTATTTCATACAACCGACCTTAAGCGCGGGCGATACGCTGGGAGCATTTGATTTAAATGCTTACAACGCGAGCGCGCAGCCGCCGCTGATTCAGCCTTACACTAATCCAGCAAATGGGCAGCGCGTAGGACGCGATCCGGTCACCGGGCAGATTCTGCCCGCCGTGAAGATCGGCACTTTTTCTGCCGCGGCGGGAACGCCTTTTCAAGGCATGACACTGCACAATCAAAGCATTCTGAACACGCCTTCTATTCAGACTGCTCCGCGCATCGGCTTAGCCTGGGATGTGTTCGGCAATGGAAGAACAGCGGTTCGAACCGGGTTCGGCATCTTTTATGACCGGTTCAACGATGATCAGATTTTGCAGCTTGTGCAATCGCCTCCGCTGGTGACAACAGCCACGGCAAACTATACAACAATCAGCAATCTGCTGGCAACTCCACTCAGCTTAAGCCCAACCAGTGTAACGGCCGTGCAGCGGGATTTCAAGCCGCCAGCCGTTTATAACTGGAGCTTCGGCATTCAACAAAACCTGGGAGGCGGCGTTTTGTTCGACGTGGCTTATACCGGTAATGAACAAAAACATCTCCTGCAAACACGTAATCTAAATCCGGTGCCTTACGGTACAAATTTTCTTCCATCGAGCCAGGACCCGACGGCACCAGGAAAGCCGCTGAATTCCAACTTATTGCGGCCCCGCACCGGATACACGGACATCAACTACCTTGAGTTTGCCGGATTCGGCAATTACAACGCTTTACAGGTTCAACTCACCAAACGTTTTTCGCATGATTTGACTTTTCACCTGAGTTATTCCTGGTCAAAGGCGCTCGATTTGGTGGATGGAATCGGAAACAGCGTGAACCCGGTACTGAACTATCGTATGCGGGATTACGGCCCGGCCAGCTTCGACCGGCGGCAAGTGCTCACCGTGGATTACACGTATAATTTGCCTTCAGTCAGCAAGTATTGGAACAATGCCGCGACTCGCATTGGACTGGACGGTTGGGAGATTTCCGGGGTGAGCACTTTTCAAACCGGCGCGCCCTTGTCGCTGCCCTATAGCTTGGTGAGTTCGGTTGATCTGACCGGCGGGACGACCAGTTCCAGCAGCGGACTGACTAACAATCAGATTATCGGTTATGATTCCCGCACAGTTCTGGTGGGCGACCCGAATGCGAAGGCTCCCGCCGGGCAGTGGTTCAATGTAAATGCAGTGAAAGCGCCGCTTCCGGGCTATTCGGTTGACGGCATAGGAAATGCTTCCAAAGCCCCTATCTACGGGCCGGGTTTGAATGACTGGGACATTTCATTATTCAAAAACTTCAGACTAGGCGCCAATGAAGCGCGTCGCTTGCAGTTCCGGTTCGAAACATACAACACGTTTAACCACACTCAATTCACGGGAATTGATTTAAATGCAAAATTTGATCGGAACAACGTACAAACTAATACCAACTACGGTTATTTCACAACCGCTGCCTTGGCGCGTCGTCTGGTGCTGGCGTTGAAATTTTATTTTTAGTTCTGTTGCTGATGGTTCTTCAGAGCTGTCAATTCAGTTTGTACCCGCGCCCACTGCTTTGGGTTCTTCTTGGTGTTGATGGGGGCATCCGAGTTTCGGTAAAAATCGAGAATGTTACCGGCCAAAGCGGGTGGCACTGATGCTTTCTGTTTTTGGGCCAGCTTATTCAGAAGCTTGGCATAAGTTTCGTCGGTTAAACGATATGCGCCCGGATGCACTTTATCGCCGGTGTCAAGATCGCAGTTAGGAAGTCCGAACGAGCTCTTGATTGTGTTTAACTGCATAAGTAATTGACGAAGCGACTCAGCGGAGCGGTTTACGCTTTGCAGATATTTTTCCTGTGTTTCGGCATTCGGCCCCCGAATGGCAAGATCGGAAAGTTTGCCGATTTTGGGCACAACCACGATAAATGCGGCTAACAAATGAGTTCCGATGCCTGCTTTTTTCCGGTAAGCGTTCCAGCCATGCTGGAAATCTGCTTGCGCCAGATTTTTTTCAAACTGATCCAGCACGTCGCTCGGCACATCAGGCGGGAAATTATCTTTGTGAATCACCACTTCCGCATAAGCGATGCGGGGCAGAAAACTGCGCACAGCAAAGCGATAGCCGCGAATGGTGGGTCTTTTTACGCCTAACACCTGGTATACGTTCAGTCCATAAGTTTCAAAGAAAGCGCGAGCCAACAGCGGCTGCGGAACGCGTAAACCGACATGGCGCAGGTAAGCCGACGGCGCGAAATGATGTTTGCTGATTTCGTTCACGTCAAAAGCAAATTCAGTACGAACATGCCCGTGGGGGTTCTGGTCGTAGGTGATCGAATCGCCGTATTTTTTGCGCAGTTTTGGAAACTCAATTGCCACGGAAGGGTTTACCGCGTCGGCGTGTCCGATGTTATCGCCCACATAATGAGACAAGGCGCCGGCGGCAAAGGCCAGTTCGTTTACGTTGCGGGCATCGTGCAGCAGATTCGCCACGAAATCGCCGGACCGCACGTAATGGGTAAGATCGCTGAAAAATTCTTTGCCGAACGGGTAATAGCCTAGGTCCTGAATGGCGCTGCCGCCGTAAGCATAAGCATGAGCTTGCCGCAGTTGTTCCTCCGTGGTTCCGGGGAAGCGCGCCAGCAAGAGTGGTTGTATACAGTTCTGCCAAGTGATGTCAATCAGTTGCTCATGGGTTTGCACCGAGTAGCCCCAAGCCGCTTTCGGCAAACCACACAATGCAGCCGCGACGGTTGCGAACAACAGCATGATCACCCGTAAATTAAATTGCATTCACCACCCATTTCCGGTCTTTCCACACTGCTACTCATGCTCATCGACAGTTTCCCCCTCAGTCTTACATGGCAAACAAACAGTTTACGTTTGCCATGATTTAAAGTTGTTCAAATGATAAACTGGCGAGCGATTCACAACTAATAAGGGAGCAATATAAGCGTGGAAATCTCGCTGCGAAATAAAACAGCGATTGTGACGGGAGCATCTTCCGGGATCGGGCTGGCGATTGTGCAGCAGTTTCTTGAATGCGGCGCAAAGGGTGTAGTGGGCGTGTTCCGAACAGGCGATCCTGATCAGGAGCTGAAGCAGTATCAGTCGCGGTTCGGAGATCGTTTGAAAATTGTGTCGGGTGATGTAGCGGAAGAACAAACGGCAGTTGAAGCAGCAAAAATCGCGCTTGATTCGTTCCAATCCATTGACATTCTGGTGAGCAACGCGGGAACGAGCGTGGTAAAGCCTTTGCACGAACACACGCCGGAGGAATGGGACAAAGTAATGAATACAAATGTGAAAGGGATGTTCTGGCTGGCGCGCGCCGTGGTTCCGCAGATGATGAAACAGGGCGCAGGCGTGGTTCTGATTACTGGTTCCATTTCCGGCGAAGCGGGCATTCCCGGCCAGGGCGCTTATGGTCCATCCAAAGGAGCTTTGCATCAAATGACGCGGCAGATGGCGATTGAATACGCTCCCTATGGAATTCGCGTGAACGCAATTGGCTGTGGAACGGTAGATACGCCTTTGGTGCACTGGGCGGCGGAAGCTTCCGGCAATCCCGATGCCTTCTGGAATATGCTGTGCACCGGCCATCCGATCGGGCGTATTGCCCAGCCGCAGGAAGTGGCGGCGTTTTTCGCGTATATGGCTAGCGATCTGGCGAGCTTTTTTACTGGATCGGTTTTGATGATGGATGGCGGCTACACGGCCCGGTGATGCGAATGCAGAATATGACAGCAGCCCAGTATCTGGGCCCGAACCGGATTGAACCGGTGGAAGTGCCGGTGCCTTCCGTTGTCGATGAAGAATGTCTGCTGCAAGTGGAAGCGTGCGGCTTCTGCGGTTCCGATATCGGGATTGTGTCGGGCGTGCATCCGCGAGCCAAAGCGCCGTTGACCATCGGACACGAATTTTGCGGGCGCGTGGTGGAAATGCATTCGCAGCAGAGCGTCTTCAAGCCAGGCGATTTCGTGACGGCTTATCCGCTGATTTCGTGCGGCCAGTGTTACGTGTGCCGAACCGGCAACCCGCATGTGTGCCGCACACTGCGGTTGTACGGCTTTGACGCGGCAGGCGGAATGGCGCAGTTTGTGAAACTGCCGGTCGATAGTTTAGTTCGGCTGCCGGAACAGATGACGCCGGAAATCGGCGCGCTGATTGAGCCGTTAGCGGTGGCGGTGCATGGCGTGGGACGCGGTCCGATAGGAGAAGCGCAAACGGCGGTGGTGATCGGGGCGGGCCCCATCGGTTTATTAACCGCGTTGGTAGCGCGTTCACGGGGAACGGCGCAAGTAATCATTAGCGATGTTTTGCCGTCGCGCCTTGCATTGGCCCGCAGATTGGGGCTGCAGGCAGTTGAAGTTGGACAGTCATTAACGGACGCAGTGAATGATCTGACCCGGAATGAAGGCGCGGATATTGTGTTTGAATGCGCGGGAGCTGCGGGAGCGGCCAGGGTAATGACCACGCTGGTGCGCTGCCGGGGAACGATTGTAAACATCGGCGTATTCAAAAAACCGCCGGAAGTGGATTTGCAGGCAGTGAACTTTAAGGAAATCACCATGATCGGCTCGCGGGTGTATTCGCGCCAGGATTTTGCGGAAGCAATTCATTTAGCTCCGGAGCTGCCGCTTCAGCCCATCATTACCGATATCTTTCCCTTGCAGGAAGTAGCGGCGGCGTTCGGTCGATTTCAAGCGGGTGAAGATGTTTGCAAAGTGATTATTCAGCCCCAGAGTTAAAAATATGAATACGAGCAGACGGCAGTTTGTGCAAGGGCTTACCGGAGCAGGCGCGCTTCTATTGGCGCGTTCGGCCCGGGCCGCAGACGCGGCAGTAACTGTTTTTGTGAATGAGCCGATTGCGGCCATCAACCCGAATATTTACGGCCATTTCACCGAGAATATCGGCGGCGTGATCTACGACGGGCTTTGGGTAGGTCGGGATTCCAAAGTTGCTAACTACCAGGGAATTCGCAAATCCTTGGTGGATGCGTTTAAAAAATTGAATCCGCCGGTGGTGAGATGGCCGGGCGGGTGTTTTGCGGATAGCTACGATTGGCGGGATGGCATCGGCTCCGCCGCGCATCGCCCGACGCGAACGAATTTCTGGATCAACGATCCGGATTTGCGAAACGCGCCGGACGGTCCGCAAAAGTATGATCCGAATGCGTTCGGCACGCATGAGTTCATGCAGTTCTGCCGATTAACCGGCGCACAACCTTACTTTGCCGCCAACCTGCGCAGCCTGGCCGCCAAAGATTTTTATCAATGGGTGGAATACTGCAACTCGCCGGAAGGCAAAACAACGCTGGCGCGGATGCGCGCGGAAAATGGCGATCCTGCGCCGTTTCAGGTGCAGTTCTGGGGCGTTGGCAATGAGGCTTGGGGCTGCGGCGGCAATTTTCAGCCGGACGAATATGCGTCCGAGTTCCGGCGCTTCAGCGCGTGGGTGCCCGAGTACGGCAACAATTTATCGTTGATTGCTTCGGGTCCGAATGGCGATGATGTGCAGTGGACCCGACGTTTCTTTCAGGCTTTAACCGAACATGACAAAAACGCAACCAAGCACGTTTACGGCTGGGCCATGCACTATTACTGCGGCACAGCAGGTAAAGGCCAAGCGGTAGACTTCACGGAAGCCGACTGGTACGAACTGCTGCATAAAGCAATTCGAATGGAAAATATTATTCAGGACCATTGGCGCGCTATGGGCGAGGTGGACCGCGAGCATCGGGTAAAGCTGGTGGTGGATGAATGGGGAGCGTGGCACAAGCGCGGATCGGAAATTGACCCAACCTATCTGTTCGGCCAGATGCCGACCATGCGCGATGCATTAATTAGCGGATTAACGCTCGATATTTTTAACCGGAATGCTGACAAAGTGGTAATGGCCAATGCAGCGCAACTGGTGAATAACCTGCATTGTTTGTTTCTGGCGAAAGAGAGCCAATTTCTTCTCACTCCGACTTACCATGTGTTTAGTATGTATGCGGCGCATAAAGGCGGCCAATCGGTGCGAACAGTGTTCGATAGCGCGAGTGCTGGGGAAATGCCGATTCTGGCCGGCTCCGCTTCGGTGCAGAATAAACAAGCGGTGTTGTCCATCGTCAATTCAAGCGCACGGGAAGCGCAGCAAGCACTTGTTCGATTGCAAGGAGCAAGCGTAAAATCGGCCACAGCAACGGTGCTGGCTTCCCGCGACGTTCATGCGCATAATACGTTCGCGGAACCGAACGCCGTAAAGCCGGAACAGCATTCGGTCGCAGTTTCAGGAAACACACTTGCATATCCCGCGCCACCGGCTTCGGTGACGGTGCTTCAATTGGATCTGAGTTGATCGAAAGCGATGAAGCAGGATCGCAATCTTTGCTTGAATGATAAGTTACACGAAATCAAAACATCATCTGACATTGGCTTATGGCAGCAAGAAATCCTAGGGGGAGTCACATGCGAGAAACGGAACTGGATCGCTGGCTCACGAGCTAAACCAACTTAGAACCTGCTCCTCATACGCTGCTTGTCTACCACTGAGGAGTCAAAGGTTTTCTCGGCTTTTGCGCCCGCCAAAGATTAGATGTTTCGCAAGTAACTCGGGAACACATCGTACTCTATGTTTGTAGCGGCAGGTAATCTGCGTAAATAAATTTATTTGTCTTTCTTTTCTGCTTACAGTGTCTACTGTGGGTAGCGCTTCTTACAGGAGCCCGAAATGCTTAAGGGCTTCTTTGCGGTGGGGCAGCAGCCCCCGCGTTTCCGAGATGCTGCGCAGGGCCAAATACAACAACTTCATGACCGATTCTTTTAGGAAGAGAGTTCCTACTTACAGAAAATTCAAGACATTACCTTCGATTCTTTCCAATTCTGCAGTGTTCCAAATCGAAATTGACACACAAGGCAATTCCGTATTTCCCCGTACGACATCTCCTGTCACTATAAATTTCAAAGACTCTAACGGAGATAAATCTTTCATGAGAATCAAAGCAGGTGCGCTTCTCGCAGCCGTACTTGTGTTCGTAGGCGTGCCCGCGCTTCGAGCCACCACTATCACTTCTTACTCGTTCAGTAACTGGATGAGTAGCATCACCACAGGAAGTGCCCATGATGTGGATTTCACTCACATCCAGTACACCAATTATGGTTCATCAGGGTACACCAGCAGCGATGGCTACAACATCACTGGTCCTGATGGCGCAGGATTCTTCCTGCAAGGCTTGTCTTACCAGGGCTATTCTTCCCTCAAGGACGGAAGTGATTCATCCGCTCAGCTAAATGTGGCCATTCCCGGCTCCGGTAATACCGCGCTTCTTTTCTTGTTGGGCAGCACGCCTTCTGCCAGCGGCTACACCATAACGCTTTCTGATGGCGAAGTCTTCAATCTGTCGGGCAGCACAACCATCTTCGGCGTTTCCGTGTCGCATCCCATTACTTCTGCCACCTTGGCAACAACTGCCGGATCGAATCTGGTCTTGTCGGACGTTTCCTACGGCACCACAACCCTCACTCTGGATAGCAGCGGTGGATCGGGCGGTTCGGGCGGTACAAGCGGCGGCTCGGGTGGCGGTGGAACCGGTAATCCCACTTCTCCGGGAGACCCCAGCGCTGTGCCGGAAGCCACCACGGTTCTGCTGCTCGGTACCGGCCTGGTGATGGTCGCATTCGCCAGAAAGCGTTTAACAATTATTTAATCGAACCACTTTGTCTGCTCTCTAAGCCTCCGGTTTTGGCCGGAGGTTTTTTGTTTGTTGCACGGAAAGTAAATTGTATAGTTTAGGAAAATAGCACAAGAGAAATTTATCTATGCTAGCGATGCGCAAATCGAAAGTCTTTCGAGCGCATACCATTTCTTGTGGTTCATCCTGTAGCGAAACTCTAGGTTTTCAGGTCAGGTGTTCTTATTGCGGTTGATCAGTTACGGCTTGTCTGCCCGTTAGTGCTTCGGAGTAGGTTGAACGAGGTAAACGGAAAGCCCGAAAACACGCCAATGATTGTTCACAGGTTCAAACACAATGTCGAACTCGGCGCGAAGAGAACCGGCCGGATAAAAACCGGCTAAGTAAAGCTGCCCGTTGCCTCTAATTTCCGGTGGCGCTGTCCATTGAGGTTCGAGCACGGCGGCTCTGGAAAGATCAACGTTTTTCTGGCGTAGACTGGCGAAAACCTCAGAAAGTCGGGCAGCGGTATTGTTCACCTGGAAAGCGGGCGAGCCGAGATCGCGCAGAACCGTGTAATTGCCTGTGCGGTTCGCATCATCGAGAGCCAGCAGGCTCTGCCGAAGAAGGACTAACAGGGTGTCACGATCCAATGGAGCAGAATTAATATTGGGCTGGGCTGGCGGTGTCTGCGCACCGGTATACCAACTGGCGGCGAGCAGGGCGAAAAGGCAGAGCCTTCGAGTCACCAACCCAGTGTAATACCAGCCCGGCCACCGCTGTTGCCGCGAGTGCCAACGCCGATGCCGCCGCTGAGGACGACACGACCGGAAAGACGTACGGATGCCGAGCTCGAAAAGGCGTTTTCACCCTTGTACGTGCCCCAATTAGCCGAAACGCCATATTTCCTGTCGCCGGGCAGAGCGACACCAGCCATTGAAAGGGCAATGGCAGTACCTTCGTAGGCCGTCCTCACGCTACCGCTTAGCGAACTCACGTCCACAGCAAGTTGATTCACACGCTGTTCAACGGCGTCCACGCGCCTGCCGAGCGCGTCAACTCGATTATTAACGGTGATCAGTCCAGAAAGGTCAACATCGCCGGTTGAAAGATTACCGTTTGCATCGGCGGTGACGAAATGGACAAGGCCGGTCTGATCCGCGTGGCTTGCCTCAGAATTAATTCCAGTGAGGGTATAGGTGTTCTCAGCCGTGCCGAGAGCAATTTGATTGTCGCGGGCAGTCTGCGCGCCACTGCCGATCGCTATGGCGTTGTTTTGGGTAGCGGATGCATTTTGGCCGAGTGCAATGCTATTGACGCCGCTGGCCGCGGCACTATGACCGATTGCGGTGCTGCCGGCGCCCACCGCAACAGCAGAACGCCCCAGTGCCGTAGTATTGCGAGCCGCAGCAACAGCAAACGCGCCAAAAGCAGAAGCATCATCGCCTGAAGCGACAGTATTAAACCCAACTGCCGTGGTGGGGTCAGCCGTTGCACGAGCGCCGGTGCCGATGGCAGTAGCGCCGCTCACGGTGGCTTGGGTTCCTTGTCCGAGCGCGGTTGAGTTAGCAGCGGCGGCAACGCTGCCAGAGCCGTAGGCGGTTGTATTGCTTCCGTTCGCAATGGAGTTATAACCAGCGGCTAGTGAGTTAGAACCGCTGGCGACCTGAAGTGCGGTGGTGCTGTTAATGGAACTGCCGTTGTTATTGGTAGCACTAACAGGCTGCTGCAAAGTTTCGGCTGCCGCAAGGGCGCTATTTAGCTGGCCGAGCGTCACGGCATCATTATTAGCCGTAGCAGGAGCAATCCCAGTCAAACGGCGATCTCCGTCAGTGCCGGTTAGACTAACCGCAGCACCTCCGGTAATTCCTCCCAAGGAGATCTGTTTGGTCACGTCATTTTGTTGAAGAAGGTTCTGCGCGCTCGTAGTGTAATTCGTGGCCAGATTATTCTGGAGAGTCGCAAGGGTGGTCGCCGTGCTGCCGACTTGCGATTGTAATGTAGCCAGGGCGGTGTTGGTATTGGAGGTAGTCAGGGATAAGTTTTGTTGCAGAGCATTGATGTTGGTTGTATTTGTGCCAACCTGCGTTTGCAATGCACCAATGTTGGTTGTGTTCGTGCCCACTTGTGTTTGCAAGGTGCCGAGAGTGATACTGGCTGTGGACAAGCCGCTTTGTAGGGTACTAATGTTGGTCGTGTTGGTAGCAGTGAGGCTATTTAATTGGCTGAGCGCGCCGCCGATGCTTGAAAACGTCTGGCCACCTATTGTGTAAGTAGGGGAGGTTAACAAACCGTTTGAACCCGTAGTCGCCCCGCCGCCCAACAAGGTCGCGATCCGCTGATTGGAGGCAACTAATTGAGAGCCGTTGATGGCATCCGTCGATGTGGAAGAGAGAGCGCCAGGCGCGACGTTGACTAAGCGACGCTCTCCGCCGGCGATGCCAAAAGATACAGTGTTAGCAACATCCGCAATGGAACCTTGGCCGATAGCGACAGCATTCGCGGCGGTAACAGAGCTGCCCTGGCCGAGGGCCGTCGCGTTGAAGGCATTGGCGGTAGCATTGTCGCCCACTGCTGTAGCATTGGTCTGGCCGGCCGCGCCTGTACCAGCATGAGCGCCTTGGCCGAGGGCCGTGGAGCCTACATTGGTGAAGGCGTTGTTAGCCGAAGCGTCGTAGCCAGCCAAAGCGCCCTGGCCGTAAGCGCTGCTGTTGTCGCCCGCTGCAATGCTGTTTTTGCCAGTGGCCGTAGCAGCCGTTCCCGAGGCGAGGCTATTCTGGCCCACGCTCGTTGCGCCATACCCCGACGCCGTGCTGGACGCACCAAGTGCGGTGGCATGGTCGGCCGATGCGCTGCCCTGTCCTACAGCCGTGCTGTAGTTGCCTGTCGCGCTGCTAGCTTGACCTACAGCCATGCTGTAGTTGCCTGCCGCGCTGCTAGCTTGGCCTACAGCCATGCTGTAGTCGCCTGCCGCGCTGCTGTTCTGACCTACAGCCATGCTGGTGTACCCTGCCGCGCTGCTGTTCTGACCTACAGCCGTGCTGTAGTCGCCTGAACCCACGCTGTTGCTTCCCACAGAGGTGCTGCCATACCCTGAAGCCGTGCTGGATGCACCAAGCGCAGTTGTATAGTCACCCGTTGCCGCACTAGCTTGGCCTAAAGCCGTGCTGTAGTTGCTCGATGCACTGCTGCCATACCCTAAGGCCGTGCTGGCGTAGCCCGAAGCCGTGCTGTTCCGGCCCAAGGTCGCGCTGTAGTCGCCCGTAGCTTGGCTTACTTGGCCCACAGCCGTACTGGACCAACCGGAAGCAGTACTGCCCTGGCCGAGCGCGATGCTGTAGTTACCCGAAGCGGTGCTGTTTTGACCTACGGCCGTTGAGCGATCGCCTAAAGCTTGGCTATTCTGGCCCACTGCCGTTGCAAAGTTGGCTGAAGCCGTGCTGCCTTGGCCCAAGGCAGTTGCATAGCCGCCGGAAGCACTACTGGATTGGCCAAGAGCCGTAGCAAGGAAATTTGAAGCTGTGCTGTTTTGGCCAAGGGCCGTGGCAAAATCGCCAACAGCTTGGCTATTCATACCTAGGGTCGTGGCGCGATTACCGGAAGCGCTACTGTAAGCACCAATTGATGTACTATAAACACCAGAAGCTGTGCTGCCTCCACCAACAACTGTCGCGTTAGCGCCTGAAGCGTTGCTGTAAGCACCGACAGCAACAGAACCTACGCCCGAAGCGGTGCTGTTCCGGCCCAGGGTCGCGCTGTAGTCGCCTGTTGCAGTACTGCCCTGACCCAGAACCGTACTGCTCTGGCCTGAAGCAATGCTGTTTTGGCCGAGTGCTATGGTGTAATCGCCTGAAGCGGATGAGCCTGTTCCGGCGGCCGTAGAAGAAACGCCTGTGGCACTTCCGCCCGCAATCGCCTGAGCGCGCACCGAATGAGCAAATACCAGCACAAAACCCAGCAGTATAAAAGACTGGTATTCTCGTTTCCTGAACATAGCTAACAAAACAAAACAATCTCAGTTAAATTGTGTGAGGTTAACAATAAAAGTCTCAAAATGCTCGCCGTGGTTCCATTCCCAGTTATTCGGAAAGTAAGAACAAGGCAAGATGCAACTCCGAGCGCAGATACGAGTTGAGCTTGATCAGGCGGCACACTCCGAACTGGCGAACGGCGCTGAACCATTTGATGCTGTATGCAGTGATCGCATCGAAGCCGCTCTTCAGCGGCCCGTTCGATAAAGTAAATGTGAGTCGGAGGATTTATACTTATACAAAATCCAGTACACCCTCAAATCGGAGCGCTTAGGGCTTCAACGTATTATTAATTTTTAATTGCCAGCGGCGTGCTTGCGCTTCCACTTCGCTGGCATTAAGCGTCAGCATTTTTCTGTTGCTGACGATTTCGCGTCCGTTGACAAAGACATTCTGCACATCGGCAGCTTTCGCCGCGTAAGCCAGTTGCGAGTAAACGTTGTAAAGCGGCACCGAATGAGGATTAGCTAAAGACAAAGTAATCAGGTCAGCGCGTTTTCCTGCTTCTAGGGAGCCAATCTGCTTATCCAAGCCAAGCACACGGGCTCCGCCGATGGTGGCCATTTCCAACGCCTGTTCCGCCGGAAGAACTTCAGGATTCATTTGTGTTACTTTCTGAAGCTTGGCGGAGAGGCTTGCTTCCGCCAAAAGATCAGCGGTATCGTTGCTGCCGGCGAATCCATCAGTACCGAGCCCGACGTTGATGTTACTGGCGAGCATCTTCACAACCGGAGCAATGCCGCTCGCGAGCTTGGTGTTGCTGCTGGGGCAGTGCGCCACGCCGGTGCCGTATCTTTTCAGAATCTGAATGTCTTGTACGTTTTCCCAAATAGCGTGAGCGGCGACAACTCTGCCTTGCAGCACGCCTAGACTTTCGAGCAGCGCCGTGGGAGTCATGCTGCGCTGCGCTAGGCAGTCATCTACTTCTTTTCTGGTTTCAGAAAGGTGGATCAGCAAAGGCGCGCTGTATTTCACGGCAAGCTGATGAGCGCTTTTCAGCGCGTCATCGGGAGTGGTGTAAATCGCATGAGGCGCAACAGCGGGCGTAATCAGCGGATCGTGTTGATAGCGATTAATGTATTTTTCCGTGCCGGCAATAGCGGCCTGCCAGTTCGGATAATCCGCCGTTCGAAAGCCGATCACGGTTTGTCCCAGCACGCCGCGCAGGCCGGCCTGCTTGGTTGCTTCCGCCACAACGTCCTCGAAATAATACATGTCGGTGTAGGTGGTGATTCCCGCTAAAGCCATTTCCAGACAGGCGAGTTTCGTTCCCGCGTCCACAAACTCAGGAGAAAGGTTTTTTGATTCCGCCGGAAAGATGAATTTGGTGAGCCAGTCCTGCAATCGCTTATCGTCCGCAATGGCCCGGAACAAGGACATGGCCGCATGAGTGTGGGTGTCGATTAAACCGGGCATCAGAACTGCATCCGATTGATTCAACCGATGGATGGGCTGATAGCGTTTTTCCAGATCAGCAGCAGCGCCTACGGCGACGATGTTTTCGCCTTGAATCGCTACAGCCCCGTTTTCGATCAGATGGTGTTCGCGATCCATTGTGAGAACGTAGCGAGCTTTGATCAGCCAGTCTGCCCGCTCCGTTTTACGAGCAGCCGCAGCGGAAATAAAACTCAGCAAGAGCAGGACCGGAAGTTTAAAGAAACGACGCATCGAAGGGCCTGGGAAAAATCGCATTCATTCGCAAGTGGTCATGTTTGCCGTGCAGATTGGTCAATGTAAGCTGAATATCGCCGCAGAATTCCCAAAGGATCTGGCGGCAAGCGCCGCAAGGAGGCGCTAAGGTTTCGGTGTCGGTCGCGACCACGATGCGGGAAAAGGAGCGCACGCCTTCGGAAAGAGCTTTGAATACCGCCACGCGCTCGGCGCAGAGCGTAAGTCCGTAGGTGGCGTTCTCGATGTTGCAGCCGGTGTAAACGGTTCCTTGATGGTCCTGCAAGGCAGCTCCTACTTTGAAGCGCGAAAAAGGCGCAATGGCGTTTTCGCGGGCTTGCAGGGCGGCTTCAATCAAAGGATCAAACATTCAATCCGATTTTCGCATCCAGGCGAATTGCTTCCTGCGCGATTCGATTTCGTACTTCCTCGATCGCCGATTCGTCAGTGTATTTGGTGCGCGGCCAGAAGAAACCGCGCAGGCCGTCTTTACGCCGTCGGGGAACGATGTGCAGATGAAGATGAGGAACCGTCTGGCTGACCCGATTGTTGATCGCCAGAAAGCTTCCTTCTGCTTCGCAAGCCGTTTCCACTGCTTTGGTCAGCATCCGCGCTTTTTCAAAAAACGGGCTGATGGCATGAGCAGGAACATCGGTGAGGGTGGCATAGTGTTCCACCGGACAACAAAGAACATGGCCGGAAAATAATGGATGAATGTCCAGAAAAGCGACAACCGTTTCGTTTCGATAAACAATCGCAGCCGGCAGTTCACCAGCGGCGATGCGGCAGAATAAGCACTGTTCAAGCTGGTTGTTCGGCATCGTTGTTAATCCACAATCGTATTCCAGCCGCGCCGGGTCAGATCCCAATGGATGATTAGACCACCGACAATGCCGATTGCCAGCAGCACCACCGCAGCGGTCCATTCTTTCAAGATCAGTTTTCCAACGCCAAACAGGAAGCCGTAAATTAAGCCGCAGCCCGCCAACCAATCGAGCGTATTGGACCAGCCATCGCGATTCGGCACCACATCGGGCGCGAGCGCGGCAATGCGACGCCAGCCTGCCAGCGAAGGACGAGTGAGGCGGTAAAAGTGGATGAGCACCGAATCCGATTCCGGTTTAGTGAGTATGGTCGTGCCAAGCCAGACAACCGTGGTGATGCCGACCGTGACCATAATAATGTAAGCGAAGTCGCGCGGCTGATCTTTATCGAAGCCAAAGCCAAGCTGCATCAATAGTGATACCGCAAAGGAAGCGATCATGGCGGAAACTTCGCTCCAGGCGTTCACGCGCCACCAGAACCAGCGCAGCAACAGCACCAAGCCCGAACCGGCCCCGGTCAGCGTCAGCAGCTTCCAGGCACCGCCGATGGAATCCATGTGGCGGGTGACGAAAATAGAAACAAGAGTCAGAACAATGGTGGCCCACTGCGAAACCATTACATAATGCCGGTCATCTTTCTGCTTCTGCAGAAAGCGGCGATAAAAATCGTTCACCAGGTAGCTGGCGCCCCAGTTTAACTGCGTTGCGATGGTGGACATATAAGCAGCGGCAAAAGCAGCTACCATCAAGCCGCGAAAATACCAGGGCAGGTAATCCACCATCACTTTGATGTATCCGGTTTCCGGGTCAGCCAAGCGCGGATACAGGATCACGGAAGCAAGCGCGGTAATTACCCAGGGCCAGGGCCGGACCGCGTAATGCATGATGTTGAAAAACAGAGTAGCCAGCAGAGAATTCTTTTCATCCTTGGCGGAAAACATGCGCTGCGCGATGTAGCCGCCGCCGCCCGGCTCCGCGCCCGGATACCATACTGCCCACCAGTTGATGGCGATGTAAACAAAAAACGTGATAAATGGCATCCACACCGAATTCATATCCGGCACAAACGCGAGAATGGAGCCTGCGCCGCCGTGCGCGGCATCAATAGCCGTGAGTTTCGTTTTCATCGCATCCAGCCCGCCGACCGCCTGCACCGATACATACGCCAGCACAATCACCATACTCATCTTGATGACGAATTGGAAAAGATCCGTGACCAGCACGCCCCAAAGACCGGACAGAGTGGAGATGAGCGAGGTAAAAGCAATCAACACCAGAACAAGAATCAGCGCTTGATCGCGAGTGACGCCCAGAACCAGTTGCAGGATTTTCACCATCGCCAGATTGACCCAGCCAAGAATGATGCAGTTCATCAGAATGCCCAAATACAGAGCGCGAAAACCGCGCAGAAAGGCGGCGGGTTTGCCGGAATAGCGGATTTCAGAGAATTCAATGTCGGTCATGATGCCGGAGCGACGCCAAAGCCGGGCATAGAAAAATACGGTCATCATACCGCCCGCCACGAAGCACCACCAGAACCAATTTCCCGCGATGCCGTTTCGAGCAATCCAACCAGTAACCGCTAACGGAGTGTCCGCAGCAAAGGTGGTGGCCACCATTGATGTTCCAGCCAGCCACCACGGCACGTTGCGCCCCGATAAGAAGAACTCCGACATGTTTTTGCCGGCGCGTTTTTTGTAATACAGCCCGATAGCAATGTTAAAGAGAAAATAAGCGGCAATCACCGCCCAATCGAGTGCGGTCAGTTGCATCCGAGTAATGAGCCTTTTCTACCTGCGAAACAATAGTCTGTTTCTGTTCAAGAATAAAGGCTCAATTTTAGCAAGCACAATGATTTCAAGAATTATTGCTGAGCTTTTCCGTCAAAGGATTCCAGAAAAGAACGGAGCGATTGTTCCGCTTGGGGCTTCTGCGCCGCGCAAAGCTTGATGGTTTCGAGCGCAATCGCAAGCGATCTCGGCCCGCCCTGCACTTTCTGCATGCGTTCGGTGTAGGAAGTTTTCAAATCCGCTGCGGCAGCATCGCTACACCCGTTAGCCGTGGCGAGCCCCGGAAACGCAGCCGCGTAATCGGTGCCGATGCCGGAAGGCATTCTGGCGATCAGCTCATCATAGTGAGCTTTCGTGTATTCGTAAGGCAAGCCGGCGTTCGCCGGTTCTTGCGTCATGCCCCTCGTCAAACGATAAGTGAGCCGCTGATCGAACGTTCCATCCATTCCGAGTTGGACCGCGCGGGCCGCTAAATTTCGATCCCTGAAGTGGCCGAGCGCGCCGATCAGTCTTTCCTGGAAGTAGGAATCCTTTTCTGCTTGAGCGGCAGCCAAAAATTTATTAAACAATTGTTCATCGCCGTGCTGGGCAGCGACGGTCAGCAGTCCTTCCACCACGTCGGGTGTGACGACGCTCCGATCAGTCAGCCAGGCGTTTGCGAGTTCCGTAGCTTCTTTCACCAGCACCGGGTCATCCGTGGCGGTTGCCACAAAAGGAACCAGTTGCGGACGGAGCAGAGTAATATCTTGTGTTTCATCCGGTTTGCTTTTCCAGCCAACCTGTTCCGCCCGCGTTTTGAATAAGCTTGCAATAAAGCTGCTGTATTTGCCGCGCAGGTCGGTGGGAATCAATTGAGGGCGCACCGTGGCCAGTTCAATTGCTGCCGAAGCAATTTGGCGATGCGGATCATTGGCGGTTTGAGCCGCTAAACCTAAAGCTTGATTCAGCGGGGCTTCACCTGAATCCGCCAGAATATGCACATCACGAAGCAGCCCGGTTTGTTCCGCCAAGCTAAGTTGATCACGGTGGCCAACTAATTTTGTCAGCCACTCTGCCGGATAAACGGCTTCATAATAGCCGACTTCCTTGTTGTTGGCCAAAAGCCAAGTGGGGCAGCCTTTGCCGGAAAGGGTAATCTCCGATTGTTTCTCCTTAACGAGCTGGCAGGTTTGCTGGCGGCCTGCGCCGTAGGAGTAAGCAGCGCATATGGGAATGGTCCACGCCTGATTGCGATCTCCTGCCGAGCCAACAGGCAACAGTTTTTGTTGTTCGATTTGCAAAACAGGGCTGGTATCCGAAGCGCATCGAAGGTTGATGCTCACTCGCGGCACTCCGTTCTGGTTCAAGAATGTGGAAAAAGCCGCAGCGTACTGCGGATTGCTTTCCTGGCCGATCGCGTTTAGAAAATCCTCCGCGCGCGCATTGCCAAACAGATGCGCTTGCAGGTAATTGTGAACGGCTTTTTGAAATTGGTCGGGTCCAATGGCGTTTTCAAACATAGCCAGAACGGAGCCACCCTTCTGATAAGTAATGCCATCAAAAGCGTTGCCGATATCGCTTTTGGTTTCCGCCGGCTGATTGATGCGGCGGGCGGTGGTTTTCATATCGGCTGCCACAGCATACAAGCGCGCGGTTTGATCGTTGGTTCTGGTTTCCCATTCCGGCTTCCAATGCGCAAGCAGGTTCGCGGAAGACCAAGTGGCAAAGGATTCGTTCAGCCAGACGTCGTTCCACCAGAACATCGTGACCATATCCCCGAACCATTGATGCGACAATTCGTGGGCAGCTACCGAAGTGTACAGGCGCTGCCGCTCTTCTGTATCGGCCCCAGGCGGCGAAAGAATGAGCGATGAATCGTAGGTCACCAATCCTGGATTTTCCATCGCTCCGCCGAAAGAAAGCGGCACTGCCAGTTGATCCGCCTTGTCATAAGGGTAGGGAATGCCGAAGTATTGTTCCAGCCTGGTCAGGATTTCCGCCGTGATGCCGGCTGCATACTTTGCCCGATCTTTATCTCCGCGCGGCACCACAATGCGAACCGGCACTTGATGGCTTCCGGCGTGGCCGGCTTCCACAAATTCCAGCGGGCCGACGGCAAAAGCAATCAGATAACTGGGCAGCGGTTTGGTTTCGCGGAAGCGAATGGTTTTCCGGTTGTTTGATTCCGGCGTTTCGCTTTCAACGCTCGTGTTTGAAACAGCTACCTGCTGCGCGGGAACATGCAAGGTAATCTGCCAGGGAATTTTAAAATCGGGTTCATCAAAGCAGGGAAAAGCGCGGCGGGCATCAAGCGGCTCGAACTGGGTAAACAGGTATTGATCCTGGTTCCGGCTGCTGCGAAAAATGCCTTCGCTCGATTTCAGATTCACTTTGCCGGTGTAGCGTAAAGTGAATCGGGCTGGACCTTTGCTTAAGGGGGCAGGGAACTGAAAGCCGACGAAATCTTCTCCCCCCGGAATAATTTGGGCGTTTAGCTTTTGTGACTGAACTTCAATTCGGGCTTCCGTGACCTGAATATCGGCGGCGTTCAACCAGAAGTGAGCTACCTCTTGTTTCACGTCAAGGTTTATCGTCATGGAACCGGAAAACGTGTCCTGGGCCGGATCAAGGTTGAGATCAAGGTTGATGCGGATCGGTTCCACATCATGGTTTAAACGGAGTGCGGGAGGCTGGGGCGCGGCGCTTAAAGCGAAAGGAATCAATACTAAAGCGAGAAATCTATACATAACTTTCTTAAAGTGTAAGCGTTACCTTACTTAAAGTGCGGGGCTGATCCGGATTTAACCCTTTCACTTCCGCGAGACTGGCCGCAAACAACTGGCCGGGGATGATGTAGGGAATGGGGCTATACAACTCGTCGGGCAGCGCGGATTTCCAGCACAACACGGCTGGCACAACAGCGACTTTGTTTTCCAACCCGGAAATTTTCAGCGCATCGGGGTTACTCTGGTCAGTGATGAGCAAAGTGTCTGCTTTCACGGTTTGAAGGCGCGTAATCAGTTCGCGCAAAGTATTCCAGGTTACGCCGGAAGGAGCAAGCACGAAAGCGGGAAACGAATCTTCGAGCATCGCAATAGGGCCGTGCAGCAGATCGGCGGATGAAAAGCGTTCGGCGATTACGTAACAGGTTTCCATCAGCTTCAACGCAAACTCAAACGAGTTGGCGTAGTTCAAGCCGCGCCCTACCACTACTGCATGGCGCATAAAGCGATACCGTTCCGCGCGCGAACTGATTTCCGGTTCCAGTTGCAAGGCGGAATGAGCAAAATCGGGAAGTTTTTTCAAATCATCCAATTGAAGCGGCGCGCCTAACGCGTAAGCCAGCAGGTAAAACAGAAACAACTGTCCAGTGTAGGTCTTGGTGGCGGCTACGCTCCGCTCTTTACCAGCCCGCACCAGAAACGTGTGCTGCGCGAGCTTTGCCAGCGCGCTGTTTTCTTCATTGGTGATGCCGATTGTGATTGCACCGGCTTCTTTGGCGCGCTCAATTACCAGATTCGTATCAGTCGATTCACCCGATTGCGAGATGCCCACCACCAGCGCTTCGCGAAGGTCCACTTTCGCTTGATACAGCGTGTACACCGAAGGAGCCGCTAATGAGACCGGAATGCCGGTGGTGATCTCAATCAGATAGCGGCCAAACTGCGCAGCATTGTCGGAGGTGCCTCGCGCCGCCAACACAACAAAGCGCGGACGCCGTTCAGCCAATAGCGTTTTTAACTGCTCGGCTTGCGGCCATTCACTCCCTAGAGTCCGTTCCAGAGCCTCCGGCTGCTGCCGGATTTCTTCGCGCATCGTTGACATGCAATAGAAGATAGCATTTGAGTTAAAGCTTAAGCTGTTAGTCTACCGGCGCTGCGGCCTTTCAAAGAACTTCCATTTATCAACACTGCTCGGAACGGCTACATCGAAGAAGCCGACCATCATTTCATCTGAAGTCTGATCGCCCCAGGCGACCGCGCTGTCCGGGTCAGGGTTATGAGGATTATTTTTCGAATTATCAAACCAAGCCACCGCTTCCAGCGTCGTGCCTGCTTTCAGAAACAGCGGAGTTTCCAGCCGGTAACTGAGCTGCCAATAGAAGTTATAGTTGACCCGCAGCAGGGTTTCGCGCTGTTTGTTCTGGCTCACGATGTTGTATTCAAAACGCTTGCCGCGCAAGTGCATGTGTGGAAAGAAACTGAGCAGCAGCGCATCATTAGGAATAGTGCCATGCGCTTCTACCCGGTAGTTGTCCAACCCCGGCGGAATCAGAAAATGATCGTTGGTGAGTTGCAGCGTCAACACCCGTTTAGGTGGTGCCTCCGCCGCAGTAACCAACCCAATTGAGGTTCGGTCAACGCCCGGAGTTCCGTTGGTGATGTAATGCAGTTGGAACACCAGATCGGAGCCGGCCGGAATCAGTTTAGCCATGTCCGCAGGCCATTGATCGGGCGAACTGCCGGGCGCGTAAACCAGCAGCACATCGCTATCGGTCCACATCGCATCTTGGCGGTCCTGCTCGCTTTTCAGGTCTGACGCGGTGAAGGGAATTCCGATCGGCGCATGGCGGAGCCAGCCGGACTGCGGAGGGCGCACGTAAACCACCGCATGATGCACATGGGACCGCAAGAAGGGCCGAATCTCCGCCATGTGTACCCACCTATCCTGTTTGAACCCGGTCGGCACAATCTCGTAGGTGTAATCCACATCGCCCTTGGGGGGAAGGGTGACGCCCTGAGGCATCTGAAAAACGCACGTAGGCTGCCGGATGTTCCAGCCGTTTGTCCAGGAAGCGACGGGAGGAGCTGCCTGCGGATTGCCGGCTGGCGCACCGTGTTCAGCCCACTGCGAAATTACCGCGATCTCGTCGCTTGCTAAAGAAAGATCATTGGCAAAGTGAATGGAACCGGGAACAGCGAACCAGGGCGGCATCTGCCTGGTGATAGTCATTTCCCGGATGGCTTTGGCCCAAGGCCGTGCTTGTGCATATGTAGCCAAAGCCATCGGCCCGATCTCGCCTGCGCGATGGCAGTTCTGGCAATGAGTTTGCAGAATCGGCAGAATGTTCTGGTAGAAAGTGGGAACGCCGGTTTGTGCTTTCAAGCAACAGATGCCAAGAACTGCTACAAACAGTCTGATGCGCTTAATCACTTGGTTTAATGCTATTGTTCTCGGTTCGCAGCAGTTGGGCCGCTTTGGTGTATGTGCCGCGAGGCATGCTAGGCCATTGTGGTTCGCGGTGTTGATGAAAAGCGGCCACTCCTTCATGAAAATCGGAGCCGGAGTTGCACTGTTTGCGAAGATTCATTGCGATCTCCGCCGCTTCACCCCAGGTTTTGCTGCGGCTTTGCTGGAAATAAGAGAACCCGAACCGAACCGCTTCCGGACTGGCTTTGGCTAAATCTCTGGCGATTGCTCCTGCTCGATCTTCAATTTCAAAGGCGTGCGCTACTTGGTGAATTAACCCCCAAGCCAATGCTTCCTGAGTGGAAAACAAGCGTCCGGTAAGGCTCAATTCCAGCGTGCGGCGAGCCCCGATAGCTGCTTCCACGGAGCGAAAAGCGAGAAACGGCCAGGTTCCGGTACGGATTTCGGATAGGCCGAATAACGATCCCTGCGCGGCGACGGCCACATGGGCCTGCGCCACCAATCCGACTCCGCTGCTAAGCGCCGGTCCATTGATGCAGGCCACAATCGGCTTCTGAGAGCGGCAGCCGCTCGAAAACAGCTTTTCGAAAA
>CAXTWH010000074.1:0-6090 GCA_964247975.1 uncultured Bryobacteraceae bacterium
TTCTCGCTCACCCGCTCCGCCGCGTGGTAACTCTTCGCCGCATCCTCCAGCAAAATCCGCGGCTCCAAACGAGGCCGCTCCTCTTTCCCGATCCACGTTAACTCCAGCTTCTGCTTCTGCGCCATCCGCGTCCTTACTCCCCGAGCATCCAGTGGAACGCAAACAACGGCTGCAGCTCATGCGTCTGCTTCATCTTCGATTGAATCCGCTCAATCAATTCTTCCCGCTCCGCGTCCACCTTGTCCTGCATCTCATACAATTCGCGCCGCTTCTTGTTCCGCGTCCCTTCCAATGTTTTAATCTGCTTCTGCGCCGCAAGCTTATCCTGCAAGCCCGTTCCCGCGCGCGAAGCTCGCCTTGCTTCCGCAATCTGCTTGTCCGTATCTTTAATCTGCTGTTCCAGGCCCAGCTTCAAATCCTCGGCCCAGCGGTCCAGCTTCAACTGTTCTTCATCCAGATACCGCCCGTTCCGCTCATCCACGTCCTTCAACCGTTCCGCCGCCGCTTCGTCCCGCAGTTCAATTAATTCCGGCAGCGGAACCGCCGCGCCCGCTCCTTCCATCTCGGCGGGCAGGCTCAACAACTTCCGGCAATGCTCATCGGACAAAACCGCGCCGGTTTCATCCACCCCCGCCAGCATCAGAAATTCTTCCATCTCAAACGAATGCGCCCGCAGCTTCCAGGCCCGCAACATGCCGCGCTTGCCCACCAGCGGCTCCAGCATCCCGATCTTGCGCCCATGCGCCCGGTAACAAAACCGCACCTGCCCCGGCCCCAACCGCCTTGCGCACGTCTGCTGCAACACCGCCTGCGCGAACGGATGCTCCACCCGCAGAAAACTTTCGTTCCGCTGTTCTGCGTCCTGCCAATCGAGATTCCATCGGCCTTGAAATCCCCGATTGCCCGTGTAAACGAATCGCAGTCCCTTCGCGTCCGGCCATCGCGCTTCCGTTCCCAACTCCTGCCGCAGCAGGTTCGCAAACCACTCCAGCCGCTCGCCCAGCGCGGTTTCCGCTTCTTCCTTGCTCATCCGCAGCCGGTCCCGCACTTCATCGTCGAAATGCTCCAGCAACTGCCGCCGCGTTTCCGCCATCCGCGATTGAATGGTCTGGTCCAACTGCTGCTGCAACTCCGTAAACGCCCGGTCAATCTCTTCCGTTGTCCGGCACAACTGGTACACCGCCGCAATGCGCTTTTCCAGGTCCACTCCTGTTTCCAGCGCGCCCAGCACTTCATCGCTCGCCCCGAACACCCCTTCAAATAACCGGAACTTGTTTTTCAACAACGCATACACCCGCTGGTCCGCCGCGTTCCGCTGGTTCACAAAGTTCACCACCACCACGTCATGCTTCTGGCCGTAGCGATGGCACCGCCCGATGCGCTGTTCAATCCGCTGCGGGTTCCACGGCAGGTCGTAATTCACCACCAGCGAACAAAACTGCAGGTTCACGCCTTCCGCCGCCGATTCCGTCGCAATCAGAATCGTCGCCCGGTCCCGGAACTCTTCCACGATTGCCGCTTTCTTGTCCGCTGTGGCCGAGCCGGAGATCGCGTTCGTGCCTTCGTGCCGCTTCATCCACTCGCGGTAAATCCGGTTCGAATCGGCGTCCCCGTTCGTCGCGTTCATCAAAACTATTTGCCCTTCGTAGCCGTGTTCCGAAAGCAGTTGCAGCAGGTAATTCTGCGTTCGGCACGATTCCGTGAAAATCACCGCCTTGCGCCGCGCTCCCAACTCCCGCGCTTCGCTGAACGCCGCTTCCAGGCCCGATAACAATTCCTGCCCTTTGGCGTTCATCGCTACCCGTCTCGCCAGTTGGACAAAACCGCGCAGTTCCGCTATCTCCGTCCGCGCCGCTCCTGGGTCGAAATCGAGCTTCAGTGCCGAAGGTTCTTCGTTCACATCCTCGTCTTTGTCCCATTCTTCCGCTGTTTCCGCCGCTGTTTCGTAATCGTCGTCAGGAAGCGCCAATCGGTCCTGGTCCGGCGCGGGCGCTTCCGTTTCCTGCAGCCGCTTTTCCAAGCGGTTCGCCATGCCTTCAAGCGTGTTCGCAATCGCAAATGTGGAAGAAGCCAGCAGCTTGCGCAGCACCAGGGTAATCAACTGCCGCTGCGCGTTCGGTATCGCCGCCAGCGTTTCGCGCTGTAGGTACTGCGACACCCGTTCATACAAATCATGTTCATCGTTCGAAGGGAAAAACTGGCGGGTCAGGCAGCGCCGCTCCGTAAACGGCACGTATTCCAACACCTGCTTGCGCAGCGTCCGTTGGCAAAGCGGCTTCAACCGTTCCCGCAGCCGTTCCTGGCTGGTGGGGTTCAAGGCCGCGTCCGCAAATTGTTCCCGGAACGAGCGGTCATCGCCGAACACCTGCGGGTCCACAATGCTCGCCAGGCCGTACAACTCCATCAGCGAATTTTGCAAAGGCGTGGCCGTCAATAGAATCTTCGGGTAAGGGAGAACCGCGTCCCGGATCGCCGTCGCGATCTTGCTCGATTTTTTATAAACGTTCCGCAGCCGGTGCGCTTCATCGATAATCACCAGGTCCCACGGGTTTGTTCGCAGTTCAAACGCCTTGTTCGCCGCCAACTGATGCGAGCAGATCATCACCGTGCCGGGCTTGTCGAAAGCATTCAACACCCCGCGCTGCCGGAATTGGGTGCTTTCGAGAATTATTGACGGCAAACCGAACTTATCGCTCAACTCCTGCTGCCACTGTTTGCGCAGCGTGGCCGGCACAATCAGCGCCACGCGCCGCCGCCGCTCCGCCCACCGCTGCGCAATCACCAGACTCGCTTCAATCGTTTTCCCGAGCCCGACCTCATCGGCCAGAATCACGCCTTTGGACAAAGGCGACCGGATCGCAAACAGCGCCGCGTCCACCTGATGCGGATTTAAATCCACCCTGGCCGTCGCCAAGGACTGCGACAACCGGCCCATCGACCCTACCGGCGCGCGAAGTGTTAAAAGCGTAGCCCAGTACAGGCTGTGATACGGAGTAAACACAACGAAATTTAGTTAGTTAGATTATAAGCAGCCGCTGAACAAAGACCGTGAAAAGCTCTGCTTATACCAGCTTGCGATCAAACAACAAATTCCAACTACTGCCCTACGCTATGGGGTGAGTCTCACAAGCAGCTTTTATTGCTCTTTTGAATGATGTTTGGCATACAGGGGTTCGGAATGGCCATATAGCCTTACGCTCCTTGAGTCAGGTAGTGAGCCGGGGTCCAGATAGGAACTCCTTCAAAACTGCCCAAGGCGAGAAGATCTTGATCCCCTGTCAGAATAAAATCGGCTTTGCCGCTCAAAGCTAGTTCCAGGATCATGTTGTCTTTCGGGTCTCGACAAGCCGTTACGGTATGCGTGGCGACAATTTTTCGGGAAATCCGAATCAGCTTCTTCAGAAAATCCCGTCTGCCTTCTATAGATAAGTAACGATCGAACTTGGGTCGCGCGAGAACGTCAACTATTTCGGCCAAAGACGCTTCAGAAAATAAAAGCTGTCCTGTGCTGAGCGCCTTGGCTACGGCCTGGCTCGGCATCGAGTCCGGGAACAGTGCGCTGCTGATTAAGATATTGGTGTCAACAACACGGTACAGCCTAGTCCTCGTCAGCAAGAATTTCAGCCAGCTTTTCTTCCGTCAAGCCGCGCGCCCGCGCTTCGTCGCTGAGACGGTGACAAGCCTGATGGAACTCCTCCAGATTGAGTCCGTAGATCCGGTCGTACTCTTCCTGTGACAAAAGGACCGCCACATCCTGATCCTGTTTACGAATGGCGACAGGTTCCTGCTGCACGCGATCCAGCAAGGAATTAAACTCTTGCTTAGCGTCCGCGTCGGATATATGCTGCATGAGCTTATTCTAACGAGAAATCGGTAGCTGATTTGGATTTTCCGTCGTCTGATCGCAATTTGGTGTTACATATACGCCGGAATCGCAATCCCCAGAATCTGCACAATCTGCAGCAGTTGTTCCCGGAAATACTGCGTTAGCCACAACAGAAAAGCCCGCCGTTCGCCATCCTTCTCCCGAATCACTTGGTAGCTGTGATAGAAGTTGTTGAACGCCTGCGCAAGCTGAAACGCATACTTCGCCACATGCGCCGGTTCGCCGGAGGCAATCGCCCGCTCCACCGCGCTGTCGATCTTTGAAGCGTCCAGCACCAGTTGCCAGAAATCTTCCGACTGCAATTGACGCTCCAGCACTTCCCTGCTCAACACGCTTCCGAAATCGGGCAGCGTTTCTCCCTGCTCCTGAAATTTCCGCAGAATGGCTCCGGCCCGCATCGCCGCGTACTGCACGTAAGGCCCGGTTTCTCCTTCAAAAGCCAGTGCTTCGTGAAAATCGAAAGCAATCACCGAATTGCGCGTGAACTTCAGCATAAAATAGCGCAGCGCTCCGATAGCGATTGCCGCCGCCACTTGCCGCCGCTCCGCATCGGGCGATTCAGGATGCCGGTCTTCCACTTCCGCCAGCGCAGTTTCAATCAGCTTATCGATCAGATCGTCCGCTTTAACGCCCAGTCCCTTGCGGCCCGATACTTCCACGTAAGGCCGCCGCTTGTCTTCTTCGGAAAGCTCAATGCCCATTTCCACGCAGGTGCGCGGCGAAAGCGCCACCATCTCATAAGAAAAATGAATCGAGTTTTCTGCCTGTTCCTTGTAATCGAGCGCATTCAATCCCGCTACCACCACGTCCTGCAAATAAGACTGGCGCGAATCGATCACGTTATAAACGCGCTCCGCCCTGCCGAACTGCGGCGACGGTTCCGTTTGCGGCTGGTCCGTTGTTACCCACAGCTCATGGCCGTCCGGATAAACAAACCAGGGCCGGTAATAGAAATCTTTTCCGAGCAGCCCGAATTTCCAAAGCTGGTAAGCAATGTCCTTCCCGACATACGTGACCGTGCCGTTTGACCGCACAATCACCTTGCTGTCTTCTTCCTTGTTCTCGCTCTCCGCTTCCGTGGTGGTTTTGAAAGCGGAAGCAGGCATCACCCAGCACCCGGCGTTCTTGCCTTCGGTTTCAAAATAGATCGCTTTGCGTTCTTTCAACAGCTCGAATGCCGTGGCCCAGAACTGCAAATGCAGAATCTCGCTTTCCCGCGGCAGCACATCGTATTGGACGCTTAAGCGCAGCATGGTCGCCACATGCGCTTTCACAATCGCGTTTCCCACTACATGGGCCAGCTCCGCAATCTCGCCTTCGCCCGCTTCAATCGCATGCAGCGTTTCCGCCCGCCATCGTAAAGCTTCCGAGTTTTCCTTGTAATAGCCGGAAATGCGCGCATATAAATCCCAACATAGGTAATCAAATGGCTCATCATCCGGATTGTCGATGGACGCTTTCACTTCCGCCAGCGTTCGATGCTCCAGAAAATGAAATCCCACCACCACATCAGCCACCTGCACGCCGGTGTTGTCAATGTAGTTCTGCGCTTCCACCCTGCGCCCGGCGCTGCGCAGCATACGCACAAACGTATCGCCCAGCACCGCATTCCGCAGATGCCCGATATGTGCGGCCTTGTTGGGGTTGATATTGGTATGCTCCACCACAATTTTGCCGCCCGCTGCGATCTTCTCTGGTGGCGGCGCAAGCAGCGACGACACATAAGCCGCCCGGTCCAGCCGCACATTGATATAACCGTTTCCGGCAATCTCAAAAGCCGCTACGCCTTCCACCTTGCCTAGGCCGTCTACAATCTGTTCCGCAATCTGCTTCGGCGCTTTCTTAAGCTGCCTGGCCAGTTGAAAGGCCACCGGAATCGCCAGTTCGCCGAATGAACTCTGCTTCGGCTGTTCAAGCGCCACCTTCAAGGCAGACCCGTGCTGCGCCGCCAGATAAGCCTCCACTGCGGCTGAAATTCGTTGTTCAAGTTCCTGGAACACTGTTTTCTCAGTATGAATGATTGTTCCTGCAAAACTACGTTCGTCAGCCGCAGCGCGGCTACAAAGCTGATAAATTAGTACATGCTATATGAACATTGATCAACGGCTTGATCGATTAACGGAACGGCATGAAGCGCTGGCGCAAAGTGTGGAGATGCTGGTGCAATCTCAGCAAACTTTGACGAAGCAAATTGATGAAGTTTC
>CAXTWH010000074.1:6190-22781 GCA_964247975.1 uncultured Bryobacteraceae bacterium
GAAGTTTCACAACAGGTAAACGAAGTTTCACAACAGGTGAGAGGTCTCACCCAAACTGTGGCAGGTCTGGCAGACACGGTAAGCGACTTGGCATTGATTGCCCGCGACCATCAAGATCGTCTGGAACAAGGCGGCTTGTGAAGTTTTTTGCTGCAGTGGAAGAATCCTGGGACGCCAACCGTTCCACTGTTTTACATCTGCGCTTGCTCCCGGCATTGGAGAAATTGAACAGGCAAGCGGGCAATCTGGTTATGGTTGGAGATGAGCAGTCAAATCTCTAATGAATATGTTCCAGAAAAGTCCAAAACTCCTTATCGCTTTGGTAGGGCTGGAAAGAATTATCCGCAGTGGGAACCGGCATTGGTTCACCGGGTATCATATAAGCCTTGCGAGCAAATGCTTCCTGTAAGTGAATCTTGGCATCAGCAAGCTTCTTTTCCTCAGCATCGGCGCAAGCAAGATTGTAATAGTATATGGGGTACTCAGGATCAGCGGCAATCACACTCTCAAAGAGAGTACGAGCTTTCTTTAAATCTCCTGACATGCCGTAGGACATTCCAGCTTGGTCTGTCAGAATACGCTGAACTGTCTTATTGTTGCTGTCACCGGCTGTTGGCAACTTGGCTAATGCCAGTTCAAACATCGGCGCGGCAGCTTTGTATTGATGTTGATTGTAGAGAACTTGAGCGTACACGAACACATCATTAAAGTTGGGTTCATACTGCGCATCCAGTTGGTATGTTGATCGAATTGCTTTTACCGCGCCCTCGTCAGGCTTAATCGGGCTTTTGCTGTAAATCTCTAAATCACCGCAAACATCGCCGGTAGCGACAAAACCCCGTAGCTTGTAAGCTGTGCTGCCATCGTCAGCTTTGGCTGTGTAGCTTACCCAAGCGACCGGAATTCCATTCGAACGGGCATCCTCAAATTCTTCCGAAATTTTCAGCGTCGGATTCATCTTCTTTTCGGGTCCAAGCACCCCATCACGGCATTTGGCGCTGGTCAGCGGAGCTTGTTCAGAAAACAGGAACACAAAGCCTAAAAAAGAGATTTGGCCGGATTCACTTTTTCCGCGAACCCCAATTTCCTGCCCATTTGCTTTGACAGACGATTGGACTATTTCAAATTTAGGTACAGACCACTTGAGCTGACCCTTTTGTTGAGGAAGAGCAAGTTCAATTTCTGTCTTTGCGCCAGTCTCAGCAGCAGCAACGCCAAGAAGTATTGTTAAAGCAAGGATCAATACGCATTTCATCAGATTCAGCTTAACTTCAGTAACACTGGATGCGCTATTGATCTACCGGTAGCATTCCCTCGGAACAAACTGAGTGCCGATAGCTTCTGCGGCAACGGAAGTGTCCCGCTCTACCTAAACACAGATGCTCGTAATACCGTTAGTCCTAACTATTCACGCTCGTCCGGCATAATGGTGTTGTGCCGAAAGTTACTTTTTTGCCGGAAAACCAGACCTTTGAATTTGAAACCGGCAAGATGCCCTACGACCATCACGGAAAACCGGAATCGATTCTCGACGTCGCCATCAATTTTGGAGTGGACCTGGAACATGCCTGCGGCGGAAGCTGCGCTTGCACCACCTGTCACGTAATTGTTCAACAAGGAATGGAAAACCTGACCGAAGCGGACGATGACGAGTTGGATCGCCTCGAAATGGCGGCGGGACTCACGTTGCGCTCCCGATTAGGGTGTCAAGCGGTTGTAAAAGGCGACGTTACGATAGAAATTCCTGGCTGGAATCGCAACTACATCAGCGAAGGCGGCAAATCGAAGTTGTAATTACCGATCGTGGCTGAGAAAATGCTTCACCATCTCAGCCACTTCCCTGCTTCGCGCGGAACTGAGGTTTTCCAAGCCTTCCAGCACTCCCTGACGGTCGGCATCCGGACGATTCTGGCTCATCTTCCATTTGCCTTCGATGCGCTCAATGGAAATCTCAACGCCCACAATCGCCCGGCTTAAAGCTTGAATAAATTCCGCTGGCGCATCTTCAACCGACCAGGGCGCAGGAAATAAGCTCTCGTTTTGTTCGGTCAGTTCTTTTAAATGCTGCCTCATTTCTGCCGGTTCTTCAAATAATCCCGCTCGTCCCCGCACATGCACCGCTGCATAGTTCCAGGTTGGCACCACTTTGCCGTGCTCTTTTTTAGACGGGTACCAGTTCGGCGTGATGTAATGCTCCGGCCCTTGAAATATCACCAGCGCCGGCCCGGAATCAACCAGCGTTCTCCATTGTGGATTGGCTCGCGCCAGATGGCATCGCAGCACGCCTTGCGGTGAACCGTCATCCGCCAAAATCATTGGTACATGCGTTGCTTCCAATTCTTCCGCTCCGCTTGTTACCAGCGCAGCTAACGGATGCTGTTGCATAAAGGCGCGTAACTCTTCAGGCCGGTTTTCCGCAAAAGGGACTGGATTATACATCTGACAAGTCTGCCACAGAATCAGCTAAGATACTGGTGCGATTGATGTGGAAAAGCTTTCTCAAAACAACGGCGGCTACCCTGCTTTTTGCCGTGGTTCATAGCGCACTTGCCAGCACCCAGGCGAAGCAAGTCACAAGAAAGCTGTTGGGCGACCGCTACCGTAATGCGTTTTATCGCCCTTTGTACCTGCTGCAATCGGGTGCCGCGATGCTTTTTCTAGTGGTCTATATCCGCCGCCAGCCGCGCCGGATGTTGTACGATTTTCGCGGTCTCACAGCAGCATGCTTTCGTTTGGCGCAGTTCGGCGGATTTATCTGGGCCGTTTATGCCGCTGCTGAGGTGGGATTCTCTGAGATTCTCGGCATTCGAAGCGTCGCTCAATGGCTGGCGGGAGAAACTTTAATTGCGCCGGAACCGGAAGCGCAAGGGCCTTCTCTCAACTCATCCGGTCAGCTTCAAACCGGTGGACCGTTTCAACTCAGCCGTCATCCCTTAAACTTCGCGCCCTTACCCATTTTGTGGCTGAATCCTCGGCTGACCGCGAACCTGCTCGCCTTTAATCTGGTGTCAACGGTTTATCTGATATTGGGGTCCTGGCATGAGGCTGTCCGCCTTCGCGCTGCTTACGGCAACGTTTATCGGCAATACGAACAGGAAAACATACCTTTCTATTTTCCGGGCTTTACGAAAAGGATCGAATGAAAAATCTTCTGAAACAAATCGTGGCCGGTTCCTTAGCCGGAGCCGTTGGCGCATTTGCCATGCGGCAAGCGGTCTTGTGGTGGGGTTCACAGGTCAACAACGATCCTCAACGCACTGTGTTCGGATTAGATGAAGAAGCCGATGTGAACTCGGTCCAGATATTGGCAAACTCTCTGTTTCACAAAACCGTATCAGTAAAAGACGCCAAGCAAATTGCTTTGGCTCTTCACTATGGCTATGGAATCGGCACCGGTGCTGCTTATGCCGTGCTGGTTGATCGAGCGCCTAAAACAAGCGGTGGTTTCGGGACCGGCTTCGGCGTGTTTGTCTGGGTCTTTGGCGACGAAATAGCCGTTTACGCGCTAGGCGCTTCCAATCCGTTCGAAAAAAAACCGGATGCCCACATTTCCGCTTTCGCCGCCCATCTTCTTTTCGGCGCGGTGGTGGAAGGATGCCGCCGAAATCTCCTCACTTAAAGCTATAAGTTGTTTTGCTAAGCAATCAGGGTATTCTGAATTGCGCTGAAACGTACCGCGTTTTACCATGCATACGGGCGACTCTCTAGCCCAAATCGGAGTGCATGTGAAAAGTAAGATCGCGGAAAATGTGATCGCTCTGTATGCGGTGCAAGCCTGCACTTATCTTCTTCCGCTGATTACGTTTCCTTATCTGGCGCGCACTCTCGGCCCGAAAGGATGGGGCGCCGTTTTATTTGCGCAATCCATTGGTGCCATCATCGCCATTGTGGTGGAATATGGTTTTGATTTTTCCGCCACCCGCGAAACGGCTCTGCACAATCAAAGCCAAAACCACATGCAGGAACTCGTCGCCGGAGTGCTTGGCGCAAAACTCTGTTTGGCAGCTTTTTGCTTAATCGGCGCACTGATCGCGCGGCCTTTTACGTTGGTGATTGCGCCTTCGGAAGTGCTCTTTTGGAGCAGCGTTGTTTGGGGCATCGCGCAAGGCATCAACATGCTTTGGTACTTTCAAGGGCAGCAGCGGATGCGCTATGCCGGTGTTTTGGAAGTGGGCGGAAAACTTGCCTCTACATTTAGCATTTTTCTGCTGGTGCATAAGCCTGCGGATGGCTGGAAAGTGATGGCTGCCCAGGCTATCGGTTGTGTTGTGGCACATGGCATCACCTTGGCCACTGCTTATAGAGAAGTCGGTTTCCGTGTTCCCGGCTTTCCATTAATTTGGCGCACACTCCGCATCGGCTGGTCACTGTTTCTGTTCAAGGCTTCGCAAAGCTTGTTAACCAGCTTCAATGGCATTATGTTGGGCTTCTTTGCATCGCCTGCCGCGTTAGGTTTATATGCCGGCGCCGATAAGCTGGGGCAGGTGTCCCGGCAGTCGTTATGGCCTTTGAACCAGGCTTTATTTCCTCATCAAGCGCAGGAATTTCATCAAAATAAAGAAGGCGCGATACGAACCACCGAACGCAGCATTAAAGTTCTGGGTGGGCTAGGAATCTGCTCGGGTTTGGTGTTAAGCGCGGGCGCGCCGTTCCTCATCCGTTTGGCGCTTGGCCCGTCCTTTGCCGCTGCCGTTCCCACGCTGCGCGTTCTGGGTTTGCTTACGCCGCTTACGGCGATTGCTTCCGTGTTCGGATTTCAATGGCTGCTGCCCTTACGGATGGATCGCGAGTTCAACTACGTTTTCTTTTCTGCCGGTGTGCTGCATGTTCTGATCGCTTCCATCTTAACTGCTCACTTTGCCAGTGTCGGCATGGCGATAGCTGCGGTTCTTTCTAACGTGTTCATTGTTTCCTGCTTTGCAGTGCTGTACTGGCGATCCCGTTCCCGGCTCCTCCAACAAGTGGAAACAGCAGCAGAAGTACAAATGGTGGCTTAAAGGGCCTACTCCGGTTTGGGCCGCCATACCGCGTCTGGTTTCCATGCCGGTCGTTCCTGTTCCTGCGCCGCCCGGTAGCCCACTTCCAGCAGCACTTGTAAATCCTGCACCGCGCCGGTCAAATCCCAATCCGGTTTTGCTACATCGGACGGTTGATGATAATCGTTCCGTATATACTCGTTCCGCTTCTCCACTCCATACGAAGCCGGTTTTCCCAGGTAGTCAATGCCAGGACTCATCTCAAGCGACGGCACACCGGCTCGCGCAAACTCGAAATGATCGGAGCGGAAGTAAAATCCCTGTTCCGGGGCTGTGTCGCCGGTCAAGGTGCGCCCCTGCCGCTGCACTGCTTGGGCCGTGAGGTCATCGAGCGTTGAATTGCCCAGGCCCACGATGCTGAAATCTTTTGTTTTGCCCCAACCCCAATTACTGAAACAATCCAGGTTAATGTCGGCTGCTGTTTGCGGCAGCGGATACAACGGATGTTCCACGTAATATCTTGCGCCTAGAAGTCCTTTTTCCTCTGCTGTCGGCCAGAAAAACAACAGCGTCCGACGCGGCGCGGGATGCAGGCTTCGAAAAGCACGTGCTAACTCCAGCACTCCGGCTGTACCCGCCGCATTGTCGCTTGCGCCATGAAATATCTGATTGCCTTCCTGCCCGTGGTGGTCCCAGTGGCCGCTGTAAATGACGTATTCGCTTTTTAGCTTCGGGTCGCTGCCCGTGATTTTTGCGAACACATTTTGCGAATCAAAACGATGCACCCGGTTGGTGATTTGAAATGATGCCTGCCCCGGCAGCACAACCGGACGGAAGCCGGGCTGCGCGGCAGTTCGGCGCATCGCTTCAAAATCTTTTCCCATTGCGGTAAACATTTCTTTGGCTCGGTCCAGACTCAACAATGCCTGCGCTTTCACCCGGTCGCGGTCGTGCGCTCCGCGCAGAATCATATTTTCACGGCTGAAGTTCTGAAACAAGTTAGCTCCGGGCTGGCCGGTCGCGTACACCAGAATCACCGCTGTTGCTCCATGTGCGTAAGCAGTTTCCAGCTTCGTGCCGGTGCGCCCGTAAATGCTCAACGCACGCCCTTGAAACATCTTGTCGTCGAGCTGCGACGGATCGTTCTTGTCCGCTACCGGCGGATCGCCGCTGAACATCACTACTGTTTTGCCGTTCACGTTCTCATCGCCGTAATCATTCCAGCCGTATTTCGGCGCAACCACTCCGTAGCCCACAAACACCAGACCGGAATTTTCAATTTCCACTTTTTCATCCGGCAGCACCGACCAGGCCACGTAATCTTTTTGCGCCGTGATGGGCAGGTTTCTTCCGCCTGCTACCAGATCCAGATTGCCTTGCGAGCGCGTTCCCCACAACGGAACCTTTTGTGTCCAGCCGCCTTCCGGCGCGCCCGGCTCCAAACCCATCGCCCGGCACTGGGCAATCAGGTAAGCCACGCTTTTCCGCTCGCCTTCCGTGCCGGGCAATCGTCCGGCGTAAGCATCGGAAGACAACTCCTGAATGTGCCGCAGCAGTCCTTGGGGCGTAATCAGTGAAGCAGCGTTGTCTAATTCGGGCAGACCCGGTTCCGCTGCTTTCAACAACATCACGGTTAACGAAAAGATGATAATAGTTCGTAGTCTCAAGCAACGAGTGTAATAAAAAGGGAGACAGAAAAATTATGTTCTGCCCGAACTGCGGCGCAACCGCCGCCGACAACGCTACTTACTGCCCGAACTGCGGGACCGCGTTAACTGCTTCCACCGGCAGCGCGGCTTCCTATTCAGCGCCTTCTTCCAGAGGCGTTACGTATTCCGAACGGCCGGAAGAAAACGGCAGGCGCATAGCGGCTTACCTGATCGATGTTATACCCATGCTGTTGCTATCGACGCTCCACTTTGTGCCGGTGATCGGCTGGATGCTGTACGGACTCATTCATGCTTGCTACTGGCTGCTCCGCGACGTTAACGGCGCAAGCCTTGGCAAATTGGCTTTAGGCGATTTTGTAGCCAGCACGAACGGCACTCCGGCCAGCACGCAGCAGCGCATTCTGCGCAATGTTCCTTTAGCTATTCCCGGACTTTTTGGGATGATTCCGTTTCTCGGCCTCATCTTCGAGCTGGTCTTAGCTTTTATTATCTTTTCCGGAGAAGCGATCCTGTTGCTCGCCACCGGACGTCGCTTGGGCGACCGCATCGCCGGAACCACTGTGTTTCGAAAGTTCTAAATGCCTGATCGCTCTCTTATCGACGATGCAATCACACAGGCAGATCGGGCCATACCGCCGATTCGCGCTGCGGCTCGCCTCCATATCGCTCGCGTATTAACCGCTTTCGACAAAGATGAGGCGCGCCGCGTTCTCCAATCGGCTCTCGATGAGATTCAAACGTTGGATCTAAATCCCTTTGATCGTTCCGTATTGGAGCGCGAAGCCCATATGCTGACCGCGGCGGTTGCGCCCGATCTGGCCATCAACATGGCCAAGAATTATGGTCGGGCTATGAGCCACGACAAGCGGGAATTTGGTTTTATTCACGTTCTCCTGGCATACGGCCACCTAAACACTGCAATTAAATATCTTCTCAGTTATAATGATCCGGCCTCATATCCGTATGACTTTATTCCTACTGTGATGCGCGAATGCACCGATCCCGGCGTGAAGCTTGCGCTCCTGCGCAGTTCTATTCAAGCTTGGCGAAACAGTTCAACAATTCAATCGCCATTGCCGCCTAATCGTTTATTTATGGGCCTTAACGATTTTGTGGGCTTATTTGCTTACCACTGGACGCTTATCGATTCAGCAGAAGCAATCGCTATCACTCGTGATCTGGTAGCGCAGATCTCTGAACTACCTGACCTGACCATACAAGCTAGTTTCGATCCTGTGTGTCCAGTTGAGTTCACATCGCTTCGGCAGTACCAATTCTTTGAACTGCTTCACGTGATTCGGCGTCTCGACCCTGCGCTTGCCGATTTTCTTCTAGCTAGAAACTCGGAATTGTCCGCCGCAGCTAACTACTTACCCTGGGGACAAGAATCCGTTCAGGAAGCACAGACAAAATACTTTGCAGCCCAAAACACAAATCAACCAGCCGGGAAAGCATGTATTATCATGGATTCCGGCTCAGAAATGCCCTTCCACCAGGCTTTGGCCGAAGGCAAAAATTTCCGGCAGTTTGAACCAGCATTCATTGAAGCCTTGAACCTGCTTGCTGCCGATACTCAATCGAACGACGTGATTCTGGAGTGCTGGCCTTCAAGCCAGGCGTTCCGCAACTTGTTGTACGAAGCAGGCAAGACTTTAGGAACCGAAGGCGCGGCGTTTCTCAAGCGAGTTCCCGATGCGGATCTGCGCTTGTTTGCGCAGGTTGAGTTTGCCGCTGCTCTCGCCGGACTTCCCAATTATTCCGGCCGCAGGGCTACTCGCCATGTTAACCGGCGTTCTTAGCCAACCAATAATCCTTCCATGTGCCGCGCTTGAAAGCCGGGAAACACTGTGGCCAGTTCGCGGTTACCCATCTGCTTGCGAACGAGTTCGGAAAGCACGGAACGGAAGTCGGTGGTTAGCGCCAGGTCGCGCCCTTCGTAAAGTTGTTCTTCCGCCAAGCCCGGCCAGCGGCCATACACTTTGCCGCCGCGCACATCGCCGCCCATGACGAACATGACGTTGGCGTGGCCGTGGTCGGTGCCGCGATTGCCGTTCTCGCGGGCAGTTCTGCCGAACTCGGACATGGTAACCACCGTGATGTCCTGCATACGGTCGCCCATGTCCTGCGAAAACGCGGCCAGCGCGTCACCGAAATTTCGCAACAGGCTGGGAAGCTGGCCGACGGACGCGCGCGGCCCCATTTCCTGCACATGCGTGTCCCAGCCGCCCATGTCCGTGAAGGCCACTTCCAAGCCGACGTTCGCCTTAATCAGTTGAGCAATCTGTTGCAGGCTGCCGCCTAGCTGCCCTTTGGGATAATTCGCGCCATTGGCTGGAGTGTAGCCGGTTTTCTGCATGGATTGCATGATCCTGATGGCTTCAAATGTTTCGCGTCCGGTGTTGTTCAACACACGGTCGGCGGTAGTGTCATAGATGCTTTCGAAGATGTTGGCCGCCTGGCGGTCCTTCACTTGAAAGCCGGAAACGCTGTTAATCGCGAGCGCTTCGTTTTTGCCGCGCAGGCTGACCGGCAGATCGGGCGTTAAACTGACGGCCCGCAGCGGCGACGGCTTCACGTTGGGAGTAAGAGCCCGGTTCAGCCATCCGCCCGGCGCGTTCTTGTAGCCGGGCGTACCCGATTCCATGTAATCCTGAGCATCGAAATGCGAGCGGGTCGGGTCAGGCGAACCAACAGCTTCCACAATCGCCAGCATTTTGCGATCCCACAACGGCTTCAACGAAGAAAGGTTGGGGTGCAATCCAAAGAAGCCGTCCAGGTCGATGACTGCGTCTTCATCATGAGAATTCCTCGGGGCCGGAACGGCAATAGTCGGGCGCAGATCGTAGTAGCGTTTTTCGCCGAACGGCACGACCACGTTCAGGCCATCCACCGCGCCTCGTTGGAAGATGGCAATTAGAATCTTCTTTCGCTCGCCTGGCGCGTCCTGGGCGTAAACGGCGCGGCCCAGCCACGACGGCAGAACGCCCGCGCCAAACATGGCGAGCGCTGAATTTTTTAAAAATACGCGGCGTGATGACATAAATACTTCCTTGCTAACGATGCTGGAACTCCGGCGAGCCTAAAACAACGCCTGCCACAATGCTGTTTGGCTGCGATGGAACTGTTTTTGCGTTCAGCCCCAACTGGCTTTGCACATCGGGATTGTTGAGAACTTTCTGAATAGCGTTGATGGTTTGCGCATCGGGCGGAGCCATCAACAGTGATTGCGCTACCTGCACCGGATCCTCTTGCGCGAACTGGTTCAACGCTTGCTTTGCTTGCACACCGGCAATCTTGTTGCTTGCCAACGCCAAAGCAAAATTCATGCGGCTGAGCAGAGCGGCGGAGCTGACCCATTCCGCATTGGCGCTGGAATAGCCGGTCGGTTCTACTTTCTGGTAGAGCGGTTCGCCCAGTTGGGCAATCTGCTGATTGAGCGCCAGAGTAGAATCCACCTCGGCTCCGGCGGCGCGCACCGCGCTCACCACCATTTCAAACGGGCTTTTCACCTTGGCCCGGTACGCGCCCTGCGAGAAGAATTCGGGAGACAAGATCATGGTTTTCAGCACTTCCCGGATATCGCCATCCGTTTTCAGATAAGTTTTCGCCATGCGGTCCACCAGCGACGGCGGCGGATCGTCCGCGACAAACTTCTGCGCGAGTTCGAGGGAAAGGTGATGAGCGGTCTGCGGAGAACGGGCCAGGATTTTTAAGACTTCTAAGCCGTCTTCCATGCCGCCGCCGGCAGGAATGACGTGGCCGAACACCATTTTCTGTCCGCGATCATGAACACGCTCGTTGAACTCGAAGCTGCCTCCCTTACGGGGCGCGGCAATGGTCCAACCGGTGAAGCAGCGGGCAACTTCGATTACGTCCTTTTGCGTGTAGCCGCCATTCACTCCGAGCGTATGGAGTTCCATTAGTTCGCGGGCGTAGTTTTCATTCAAGCCGTGCTTTTTGTGGTCGTTGAGGTCGGCGCGGACCGATTGAAAATTATCGAGGTAGAACAGCATGGCCGGACTTTTCGCGGTGGCCAATAACAAATCGTAGAATCTGCAGAACGCGTAAGGCCGAATCGCTTCCCGCTCGTAAGTGGGCAGCGTAAACCGGTCCGCTCCTTTGCCGAACAGAACGTTGAAATGGTTGAACCAGAAATCCGCCATTTCTTCTTGAAGCTGATTGCGGCTGTAAATTGCTCGTAGAATTTTGGCGGCGGTCAAATCCTGCAACACCACTTGCGACGGCGCGGTTGCAAGCAACAGCTTGCGACGCAGGTAAACAGGAGCAAGCGCCATCAATTGTTTGCGCTCGTCCGGTTGCAGAGCGTACGCAAAATCAATGGCCCGCACTTCAGGAATGCTCATCAGCACTTGTTTCTTTTGTTCCGGCTTTCCGGTTTGCAGAATTTCAATCTGTGGCGCGGTGAGAAGGGCAGTTAAAGGAGTACGCGGTTGAAGATCGTTTTCGTCGTTGGTTGTGCCTGCGGCAGCGGCTTTCTTTTGCAGATAGCGTTCCGCGAGATGCTGAACCACTTCGCGCAGTTCAGGATCGTCCGGCAAAGGCTGCCTGCCTTTGGCTACCGCCGCGATCAACTGCGGCTGCGGGTATTGCAGGTAAGTATCACGAATGCTCATTCGCAAGGATTCAAACGGCTCCAACTTCTGCGCAAGCAGCGGCAGTTCAGCTTGTTCTGCCGGATTGAGCTGCGCATCGAGCCAGCGACGAACGCCCATCTGCTTCAATTCAGCAACATCGTTTGGGCGCGGTCCAAAGGTCAGGCGGTTTAGAACGTGAAGCGGCGCATCTGCCTGCGGGAGCGGCTGCGAAAAGGCCCGGTACTGTGGCGGGTTTCGCACGGAAACCTTCGGTAACGCCAGTTTTTTGTCTTTCGCTGCGGCAAACGGCGCGACAACAACGGCCAGGGTGAAAAACAAAACAAACGGCGTTCTGTTCATAAAACGTCTTCCTCCATATTTAACGGCTTGTTCCCCAAAAAGTTGACAAGATTGTATGCTGCAAGAATGCGCATCGGCTTCTTCATCGCAGCAGTTCTTTTGTGCTGGCCGCAACGGGCGCAGACGGCGGAATGGAGCGGGACCGTCCGCAACCAATCGGGAAACGGGTGCGCCAATGGCACGGTAGAACTGAGGCTCAACAACGCTCAGTTCACAACGGCGGTCCGCGCTGACGGCGGCTACCGGTTTGCGTCGGTTCCAGCGCAACGTTACAACTTATCCATCCACTGCGACGGGCGCACGATAACCGGAACACAATCAGTAACAGTTCCAGGCAATGGACCGGCAGAGCTCACCCTGCTTCCCAACAATCTAGTTTCCGTTTCCGAAACAGCTCCTATTGTGACGAGCGGTGAAACGCTGAACGCTCAATCCGTTTCGGAGATCCCGTTGAACAAGCGCGACTTCAGCCAACTGCTGCTGCTGGCGGCAGGCACGATGACGGATGCCAACGGCACCACCAACTTCACCCAACAGTTCGCCATCAACGGCCAGCGCGGCGTGGAAGCGGTGTTTGCAATGGACGGGGCTGATATCAGCGACCCGGAGCTGGGCGGCGCGACGTTTTCGAACTTCAACGTGGATGCGGTGCAGGAAATACAATCTTCTTCGGGCTTCATGCCGGCGGAGATCGGGCGCGGCGCGGCGGGATTCACCAACATCGTTACGCGTGCGGGAACCAATCAGTTTCATGGCTCGTTATTTGAGTTTGTCCGCAATTCGGCTTTTGACGCGCGCAATTTTTTCGACCGGCGCTCGTTCGCCAATCCGGGGCGCATTCCTCCTTTTCGCCGGAATGAATTCGGCGTGACGCTGGGCGGTCCGCTGTTTGTTCCGGGTTTAAGCAGCGGTCAGAACAAGACCTACTTTTTTGCCCAATACCAGGGCTTTCGCCAAGTTCTCGGCACAACGCAAGTGCTGCCGGTGCCGACAGCAGCGGAACGCGCGGGTTTCGACACGACCGCGTTTCCGGGCGACACGCTGCTGGTTCCGGTAAACCAGAAAGCAGCGGCGCTGATTAATCGTTATCCGCTGCCGAACGACCCGCATGGCTCGTTCGGGGCGCGGACTTACGCCACATCATCCAAGGTGACCACCAACGCCGACCAGTTTTCGGTTCGGCTGGACCATAAGCATGGCAGCAAGAACAGCTTGTTTGCCCGGTTTGCGGCCAACAACCTGACCGGCCCGACCACTAACCCGGACCAGACCGCGATTGACCCGAGCTTCGGCATTCTTTACATAGACCATCAGCGAAACGGTGTACTGACCTGGACGCGAACGCCGACGGCGAACTTCATTTCCGAATCGTCGATAAGCGTGACGCGAACCACGCCGTCATTTCCGACGGCGAACCGTACGGACCCGGCGCTGGTGTTCAGCGACGGATTCTATGAGCCGTTCAATTCGCCCGGCGGCTCGGTGACGGATTCCATCGGCAACCTGTACCAAGGCCGCCAGTCGTTTGCCTGGACGAGGCACGGGCATTCTTTTAAAGCGGGAGCGGAGTTCCGCGCCAACCGCGATTCCACTTACTTCGGCCTGACTCCGAACGGCCAGTACACCTTCGGAGGCGGCACTTCCTACGCGCCGGTGAACATCCGCTCGTTGAGCGGGGCGCACGATATTCAAGCAGGCAGCCCGCTTCCCGATACACTTTCCGCATTGCTAACCGGCAGCGCGTTTGCCTACACGGGAGCGGTGGCGCCGGCGAACTTTCCACAAGGCAACCAAATCGGCGTGGCGGCGGTTTCACGCTACGGGGTAAACTTTTTCGTTCAAGACAGTTGGAAGATTTCTCCTGACTGGGTACTGGATTACGGCTTGCGCTACGAACTCTACTGGCCGATCACCGAACGGGCGCAACGAGGCGCGGGCGTTTCGTTCCACAACGACGCGACCGGCCCGCACCAGGACTATCTGATTAATCCGCAGCCTCCTTACAAATTCAATGCGAACGGATGGGGGCCGCGCGTGAGCATCGGTCATCAGCTTGCGCCGCATCTATGGCTTCGAGCAGGCGGGGCGATTACGACCATACCGCCTAACATCTGGCAGGACAACCTGCTGACCGGGGCCGCGCCTTATGTGGATTACCCACGATTGACGGCTGCTTCCACCGTACCGCTGCTGATCGGAACACGCATCTCGCCGCAGGATCTGCCGGGAGTTTACACGCCCACCGGCGTGAACATTTTAGCCAGCGGCAATTCCAAGCTGGTGCCGCCGAACACGGTTTGGGACATTAACCGTTTTGAACAAGGCATTGCGGCGTTGAACCCGAGCCACCAGATTACGCCGTTGAACGTGAACGCGATCAGCAAGGATTTCCATAACGCTTACCTTGCTACCTGGACCGTTTCGCTCGAACGGCAGTTTAACCGGTTGACGGCGAACGCGGCGTATGTGGGAACGGCAGGCATCAGCCTACCGGCCATTAATTTTCCGAACGGCTATTCAGGGGCCGCGCCGGGCTTTGCGCCGTACACGCAGTTTGACGCGGCGGAGCAGCCAAGCGGCGGCTTCGGCACGGAAAGTTTAATGACCAACCGCTCGCATTCAAGCTACCATGCGCTGCAAACATCCTTGCAGGGGACAGTGCCGCATGGCGGGCCAAGCATACAGGCGAGCTATACATGGTCCAAATCGCTGGACGACGCCAGCACGGTAGTAGGCGGCTTCATCAGCGGCGCTTCCGGGGCTACCGCGCCCGCCGTGCCGCAGAACCCGTTCGACACGCGGGCGGAGAAAGGGCCGTCTTCGTTCGATATCGCGCAGGCTTTCACGTTGAGCGCGATTCAGGATCTGCCGACGGGACCACTGCCGAGGGCGTTGCGTAACTGGCAGTTGTTGACGGTCGCCACGCTGTTGAGCGGTCCGCCATTCACGGTGTATTCGGGCGTGCAGCAGACCGGGGCAGGCTCGAACGGAGTAGACCGGCCTGACCAGATCGGCATCCCGACGCTTTCCATCAGCCGGACGGTGCGCGAAGATTATTTCGGCCAAGGGGCGAACAACGCGGAGTTTTTCTCCATTCCCACGCAGGTTGCGGGCGGCAGCGGACCGAACGAGGGCCGGTTCGGAACACTGGGGCGCAATACCTTCCGGGGTCCGGGACTGGTGAATTTTGATTTTGCGCTGATTAAGAACATACTGCTGGGCAGCCGGGCCGGGCGCGAACTGGCGGACTTGCAGTTCCGCACGGAGTTTTTCAATCTGTTCAACATAGTGAACTTCGGACTGCCGACAAATACGATTAAAGGCTCCGGGTTCGGATTGATTAACCGGACGGCCGGCACTTCGAGGCAGATCCAGTTTTCGTTGAAGCTGATGTTTTGAGTTACTGGAGTGTCATTTCAAAAAATCAGGCAGCCACTTGGATGGGTTTGGAGGTTTCCGTCGATCCGGGCCGCTGGGGCGGACGCGGCTGAGAAACAGAACCGAGCAGGAAACGTTTTTCGCGGAAGAGCTGCCACGTCTGGTTCGAACAAACGAAGCCAAACTGAGCGGGCTCAATCTTATCTTCCAGTTGCGGGTGGTTGTAGCCGATCAGGTGCAGTTCTTCCAGTTCCTGTTGTTCCTGCTGTTTGCGGTCTTTCTGGATGTCGCGGAGTTGCTTCAAGGTTTGCAGGAAGCTGCGGTTGAGGCGCGATTCGTAGAGGGTCAAGAGAGCTAACGGGTTGGCAGCTTGGCGCAGGGTTTCGGCCATCGTGAGAGCGGCATGAGATTCCGCGTGGCCGGTGTTCCAGAGTTCGCCTTGTTCGTCGTGGCCGATGGCGAACAGATTGTGTTCGGCGGCGGCGAGGCGATGTAAACGGAACTGAAGATCGGCGCAGGAGTTGGCGAGTTGCGTTTCCACCATGCCGACCGGGTTCAGGGAAGAAACGTATTGTTCGGTGAACTCGTGATAGGAGTTCAGTTCTTCTTCGGGCAGGTGGATGACCTGGCTTAAGATACCGTGGCGGGTGGCGTTCAGGGCGGAACGGGTTTTGCCTGCTTCGGTTTTGGGGCCGGTGCTTTTTTTTGCGTTGGCGCGATTGGCGCGGAGCCGGGCGTCGCTGAGCTGTTTTTCGGGAGTGGTGTTGTCAGTAGGTTGTTCGGGGTTCATGCGGTTCAGAGTGTAGTACAGCTCAAACCGCAGTTGCTGTCACAATTCAGGCAAATTATAGAAGACAAAAGAAAAATAATATGAAAAAATCTGAACTGGATTTCGGGCAATGGTGTGAGTGAGCGGAAAATGGTCTCATACGCTGGCAGCTTAGAAGATCAGCTACGCCGGCGTAGTTTATCGGATTTTGTGTGCCTCCGTCTCTGATTTCTGCGTAGTTCAGGTGAGCGAAAAAGTAGGAGAACAGGCTGATGACTGGGAAGATGAGCTATTCCGGCGTAGTCTCTCGGATCTTATGTGCCTCCGTCCCTAATTTCCTAATTTCGTCGCGCGAATCTCTGTCAGAAGCCGAACCGCGTACGGATCGGCTTCGTCTAGATTCCTTAGCCTGCTTTTATTAGCGGCAAGGGGAAGCCGGTAATCCTGTTGGACGGTACACGTCAACACTTCTGCTAAGGTAAGCGGTTCTTGTCCATCTCAGCAAGGTAACTCCACCCTGAACGCCTTGAGTGTCGGAAACCACTCCGTCTCCCAAGTTCAGATTGCTGTAGTCAGTGGTCTGAGAACCTTGAGCAATAATATTGAGAGCAGAACAGTAATTCGAAAACAGTCTAGTGATGGCTGTTCGATACCAGTTAGTAGTTTGCGAACGGTAGAAGGTACCCTGTACGGCCATTGAACCTGACCATACTGTTCCAGGAGTTCCAGTTACGACTTTGTAACAAAACGCATGGCTTTTTTGACCATCGCATGTATAAGATAAGAGATAGTATTGTTGAGCTTTAAGGGCTGGGCCGCACACAAATATTACTAACAACACTA
>CAXTWH010000075.1:0-21993 GCA_964247975.1 uncultured Bryobacteraceae bacterium
CTACGATATCGCCCATGAACAGCAGCGGAATCAGCACCGCAATCAGCGAAATAGTTAACGAAACAATCGTGAAGCCAATCTGTTCCGATCCTTTCAATGCCGCTTTTAAAGGAGATTCGCCTTCTTCGATGTAGCGGGAAATATTTTCAATCATCACAATTGCGTCATCCACCACAAAGCCAGTGGAAATGGTAAGAGCCATTAGCGTTAGGTTGTTCAGACTATAGCCCATCAGGTACATCACGCCAAATGTGCCGACCAGCGAAAGCGGCACCGCAATGGAAGGAATGATGGTGGCGTAAACGTTCCGCAGGAACAAAAAAATCACCATCACGACCAGCGCAATCGTGAGCACCAGTTCAAACTGAACATCTTCCACCGAAGCGCGAATGGTGTTGGTGCGATCTGTGAGAATGGCGACGTGTACTGCCGTCGGCAGCGTAGCGGTCAACTGCGGCAGGAGGGTTTTAATCCGGTCCACCACAGCGATGATGTTTGCACCCGGCTGCCGTTGAATATTCACAATTACCGCCGGAGTTTCGTTCATCCAGGCGGCTTGGCGGATGTTTTCGGTATCATCTTTCACCACCGCCACGTCAGTCAGTTTCACAGGCGCACCGTTGCGGTAAGCAATAATCAGCGGCGTGTAATCGGCGCTCGAAACAAGCTGATCGTTCGCGCCAATCTGATAGGACTGATGTTGTCCATCAAAATTACCTTTGGCCTGATTTACATTGGCGGCGGTGATCGCGCTCCGCACATCCTCCAGATTCAAACCGTAGTAAGCCAGCGAAGTCGGGTTTGCTTGAATGCGCACTGCGGGCTTCTGCCCGCCGCTGATGCTGACCAGTCCCACGCCGGGCAACTGCGAAATCTTCGGAGCCAGCCGCGTATCTGCCAAATCCTCGACTTTCGGCAGCGACATATCCTTGGAACTTAAAGCCAGCGTCAGAATGGGCGTGTCTGCAGGATTGGTTTTGCTGTAAATGGGAGGCGTCGGCAGATCAGCAGGCAGATAAGTACCGGACGCGTTGATTGATTGTTGTACTTCCTGTTCCGCGATATCAATGTTCAAGCTGAGATTGAACTGGAGCGTAATTACCGAGCTTCCATCCGAGCTGGTGGAAGTCATCTGTTGCAGCCCAGGCACTTGCCCGAACTGCCGTTCGAGCGGCGCGGTTACTGAGGAAGCCATCACGTCAGGGCTTGCGCCCGGGTAAAACGTAGTGACCTGAATCGTCGGATAATCCACTTCCGGCAAAGCTGAAACCGGCAATTGCTTATAGGCAACGATTCCGGCAAGCAGAATGCCGACCATCAACAGAGAAGTAGCAACCGGGCGAAGAATGAATGTTCGCGACGGGCTCATTCGCCCTCCTGCTTGGTGCGTCCGCCGGCAATGCCCTGCCCTTTCGGGCTTCGCTGTTTTTCCACATTACCCTGCGCATCCGCCATATGAACGCTGACTTTGCTGCCTTCCTGCAGTTTATCTACGCCCGTCATCACCGCAACGTCTCCCGGCGCCAAGCCGGATTTCACTTCGGTGTTGTCTCCGTCCGTGGTGCCAAGCACAACCTGCCGGACCGTCACAGTCTGGTCAGGCTTCACCAGAAACACATAAGTGGACTGCGCGTTGCGCTGAATCGCTGCATTTTGCAGCAGCACGACGCCGCGTTTCTCTTCCACCAGCAGCCGCGCATTCACAAATTGATTCGGAAATAGCTTTCCGCCTGGGTTTGGAAACGTGGCTCTCAGCTTGACGGTGCCGGTAGTCTGGTCAATCTGGTTATCGATTGTGGACAATATACCGCTGGAAAGACGCTTGCTCAGGTCGCGGTTGAAAGCATCCACATGCAGTTTCACGCCGCTGCTCGTTTTTTCCACAACCTGCGCTAACTGGTCCTCCGGCAGCGTAAAGATAACGCTGATCGGATCAATCTGCGTAATCACCGCGAGCGGCGTAGAGGAAGCAGCCTGCACATAATTGCCGGGATCGACCAAGCGCAAGCCCAAACGACCGGATATTGGAGCGGTAATGTGGCAATAAGTCAGATTCAGTTTGGCACTGTCAATGGCCGCCTGGTCGGTTTTCAGCGTTCCTTGGGTTTGCGCCACCAAAGATTTTTGCGTAGCCAGGGTCTGCTCCGGAACCGCGCGCCGGGTAATCAGTTGCTGGTAGCGCGTCAAGTCGGTTTTAGCATTTTCTAAAGTGGCTTGGTCACGGCTTAACTGGCCTTCCGCAGTTTCCAATTGAACTTGAAAAGGGCGGGGATCAATTTCTAACAGCGGTTGGCCAGCCCGAATCATCTGGCCTTCCCGATAGGCCACTTGCATCAACTGCCCATCCACCCGGCTTTTTACCGAAACGGTGTAGATGGGCGTGATCGCGCCCAACCCGCTGAAGTAAACGCCGATGTTTCCCTTTACCGCTTTCACGGCGACCACCGGCGGAACGCCGCCCGCTCCCCGGGTCCGTCCGCCAGACGCTCCGCCCGCCTGCTTCGTGGCATTGCCGGTGGTTGGTGCAGCAGGCGTTTGGCTCTTCTTCGTTCGCGAAGAAAAATAATATCCGCCTATACCCAGTAACACTAACAGCAGAACCCACAACCAGAGTCGGCGGGGCGAGCCTGGCTGATCCGGACCCGTAACATGCGGGGTATCGGGATTGGCGGCTGGAGCGGATGGTTGGCCTTGTTCAATCGCTGTACGGGAATACTCGTTCATAGGTTTGCGCTTACCTTTCAGTATGAGGCTATGCTTGCAGCCCAACCACTGTCGAATGGCCGAGGTTCTTCTATGCCGTTCGGCGTAGAAAGGATGTAGCTAAACTGAGAAGAATACAGAAATCGGTTGCGCCGTTACCTGAGAACATCAAAAAAACGTCTAATGCGTTTAGCAGTTCAAACGCCGACACTTATCAGTTTGGGCCACCCATGAAACTCCACCATGTTCTAGCTGCCGTCGCGTTTTCTGGAATCTCCGCTGTTTCCGGTTGGGCGCTGGACTCGGCAAAAATCCTGACGCAGTACACACATAGGGTTTGGAATCAAGAAGAAGGCTTGCTGGACCCGACTGTTTATTCGATGCTCCAAACCAAGGACGGCTATCTCTGGCTTGGTACGCAGAACGGACTCATTCGCTTTGACGGCGAACGTTTCCGACCGCTGCAAATCGGCGCGGGGAATCTGACCGGGGAGCCGATCCTGATCAGGTCGCTGTACCAGGACCGGCAAGGCGTGGTATGGGCCGGCTCCATCGGCAATGGTTTGTTGCGTTTTTCAGCGCGGAATAAAACATGGTTCAACACGCGCAACGGTTTGCCGAGCGACATCGTAACATGCGTTGTGCCTCACGGCGAAAACGGCTTATGGCTTTGCACCAACCAAGGTCTGGTTGATTTTCAAAACAAACCGGCAAAAACTTACACCACTGCCGATGGTCTGCCGAGCAATCGCATTTCTTCTACCTGTCAAGCAGTGGACGGCACACAATGGGTTTCCACTTTTGACCAAGGCTTAAGCCGAGGGGCAAACGGACGATTTCAGCCTTTTCGAAATGCCTCGCTTGGCCCTAACAGCAGCGTTCGAACCGTTTTGTGCACCCCTGATGGGTTCGTTTGGGCCGGAACCGACCAGGGTTTGTTTCAGATCAAAAACAACTCGCTGCAACGGTTTACTTCCCGCAATGGTTTGGCCGATGACCAAGTGCTGACGCTCATGCCTGATCGCAGCAACGGCCTCTGGATCGGCACGCAAACCGGAATCAGCCGGTTCAGCAATGGTGAGTGGAGCACTTATCGCACCAGGGACGGGTTGTCCCATACGACCGTGTTTTCCCTTTTGATAGATCGTGAAGGCAGCCTTTGGGCCGGCACCAAAAACGGCCTGGACCAGTTCACTGATCCCCGCGTAACGCCGTACACGTTGAGCGAAGGCATGCCCACCAACGACATCGGCCCGGTCACGGAAGATCAGGAAGGCTCTTTATGGATTGGCACTCGCGGAAGCGGATTGGTGCGATTCGACGGCCATTCATTTCGCTGTCTTTCTCCGAAAAATGGTCTTCTTGATAGTGATATTTCCAGCTTGCTAACGGCCCCGAACGGCGATCTTTGGATCGGCACTGGAAAAGGTTTAAACCGGCTGCGGTCGGGAAGAATCATAGGCAGTTATCGCCTGCCGCCCGGCACGCGCATCAATCGAGTGAACTCTTTATTTATCGATGCAAGCGAAAATCTGTGGGTCGGCACGGAGCAAGGATTGTTTCAATGGCAGGCGGGCCGCTTCATCAGGTCCAAGCAGTTCCTCCCACTAAATTCCGAGCCGATTGTGGCTTTAGGCGGGGGTCGATCGACGCAGTTAGTGGTCAGCACGGAGGTGGGAAGTCTTTACTTCCTGCGCGATGGAAAAGTAACGGCTTACACACCCCCTGATCCAACCCGCCCTATAACCGCGTATTATCCGAATCCGGAGCGCCACGCACTCTGGATGGGAACAATGGGGAGCGGTTTGATTCGTTTCAAAAACGCAGCGTTGACACACCTGCGCGTGAAGGATGGGTTATTTGATGACCAAATCTATGCCATGCTGGCCGACGACCATAAGAACTTGTGGTTTGCCTCCAGCAAAGGCATTTTCCGGGTCAGCCAGGATCAATTGGAAGACGTAGCGGATAGAAAACGGAAAAGCGTGGAAAGCCTTCCGTTCAGCACCGGCCAACTGCGGTTCGAGTGTCAATCCGGCGTACAGCCGGGAGCCTGGAAAACCAGAGATGGCCGTTTATGGTTTTCCACCACGAATGGCTTGGTGATGGTTGATCCGAATCGCCTGCGGCCTAATACCCTGCCGCCCCCGGCGCAGATTGAAGCTATTTTTGTGAACGGCCAGCGCCGTGAAGCGGATGCCTCGCTCCAGCTTGCGCCTTACGAGAAAAACATGGAGATCCGTTACGCCGGGTTAAGTTTTGTGACGCCGGAAAAAGTCACGTTTCGCTACATCCTGGAAGGCTATGAAAAAGGATGGATCGAGGCCGGAAGCCGGCGCGAAGCGTTTTATACCAATCTGCCGCCCGGCCATTTTCGCTTTCGGGTTATAGCCTGCAATAGTGATGGCGTGTGGAGCAGCAGAGGCGCGGTAGTGGATTTCACTATTGAACCTTTGCCTTATCAGCGCCCCTGGTTTTTTCCTTTGCTCGGCTTACTCATCGGACTAATGGTATGGCTGGGTTATCAGTTGCGTATTCGCCGTCTCCAATCACAATTCAACTTGGTTCTTACCGAGCGCACCCGCATCGCCCGTGAACTTCACGACACCCTTTTGCAGGGCTTATCAGGTGTTACCATGCAGCTTCAAGCATTGTGGACGCGCTTACCGATTTCGGAAGAAAAACACGTACTGCAAGACATTATTAAGGATGCAGGCACCTGCCTGACCGAAGCCCGGCATTCCTTGTGGGATCTGCGCAGTCCGCGCAGCGCGGAAAACGGTCTTACGGAAAAGCTAACTCAACTAGCTCGAACCGCCGTGATGGGAAAATCCATTCGCTTGGAATTGCAAGTAGCGCGGATCACAGATCAACTCTCCCCAGAAGTGGAATATCAACTGCTTCGCATTGCTCAGGAAGCAATAACAAACTCCATTCGTCATGGCGAACCGCAGACGCTGGAAATCCGTTTGGAACACAACGAAAAACAAAAGCTTCAGTTAACCGTTCGCGATGATGGAAAAGGGTTTAACACTGATGTAAAACAAGCGCAGTTCGGCCATTACGGACTAGTAGGAATACAGGAGCGGGCCGACGAGATTGGCGCAAAATTGACGATTCACAGTGTGCGCGGCTTCGGGACGGAAGTTGTAGTAACAATGCAAGCGACTCATCCAGCCATTGAACCGGGTTTGCTGGAAACTGTTTCTCGTTCCGAACAAGGAGCAAAAGGTGTTCGGCCATGATTCCTGATGCGATTTCTGTTTTTTGCGTGGATGATCATCCATTGGTGCGTAAAGGCGTTTCCGCGATTCTTTCCACCGAGCCGGAACTGCAGTTGATTGCCGAAGCCGACCATGCTGCGGAAGCTTTGCGGCTGTTTCGTATTCATCAGCCGGATGTCACTTTGATGGACCTGCGCCTTCCCGACAAAAGCGGAATTGAATGCACCAAAGAAATCCGCAATGAGTTTCCGGCAGCCAAAATTATTGCGCTCACTTCTTATGATGGCGATCAGGACATCTACCGCGCGCTTGAAGCCGGAGTGCGCGGCTACCTCTTAAAAGAAATGGTCCATACTGAAGTGATACGCGCTATCCGCACCGTTTACGCGGGTAAACGCTATATTCCCATCGAAGTTTCCGAGCATCTAACTGACTTCTTTCCCGAAGTTGCTCTCACTCCGCGCGAAGCGGAAGTGCTTCTCTGGGTAGGACGCGGCTTAGGAAACAAGGAAATTGGCGAACAGATCGGCGCTGCACCGGGAACGGTGAAAGCCCATATTCAGAACATTTTAAGCAAGCTGAGCGCAAAAGACCGTACCCACGCTGTGACCATTGCTTTGCAGCGCGGCATCATTCATCTGGATGCCCGAGCCCCGACTTAAATTGTTGCCAATCCTATTGTCCAAACGTGATGGTGCTTTCGCCTGAGTATTTGTGGTAGTTGCGAAAATCAATGGCGTTCTTCATGCAAATAGAGCTGCCGCGCTGGCAGCCCAGGTTTTCCGCATGAGTCGGCAGAAAGAACGAAGCTCCGCTTAACATAACCTTGTCATAATCAACTGCCCATTCCACCGCGTCCAGCGGAAAATCTGTTGGAACATCATCAGCTTCCATCTCAATGCGGCGAACCTCCGCTGTGTTCTTATCAATCCACACACTGCCGCTATATGCAGGGCGCAGAGTTTGGCCGCCGACGCGGATCTGCCAATCGGAATTATTCAAAGCCACTTTAAAATCGTAGATCGCAGCTTCGGACTGCCCCAAGCGGGTGGACTGTTTCATCCTGAATGAGGCGCGGCTTCCCGGCGAAAACAAGCTCCTCAAAGTGGTGGCAAATTCTCCAGTGGACGTGCTTCCCCCTACTTCCAACATGCTTTTGTTGGTTTTCTTGCCGCCGACTGTGATGTCCCGATAGTTTTCCCGGCCATTCTCATATATCACTTGCGCCGTGACAACGTCCTGGGCCTGCCATCCGGTCTGCTTCGATTCCTGCACGTAGCGGGTGGTGGATTGTTGACACACGTAATTGGGAAGCGTGCTGGAAAAAGAGCCTACCCAGTCGCGGGTGCGCGAAATCAAATCAGTGGAGCCGGACTTTGTTTTGGCTGCTCCGGCTTGGCTGGACGGGTCAGGCTCCACACTGATGCCATCCTCCTCCTCAGCAGGAGTTTTGTTCACCGCTGTTTTCGTTGAAGAAGCAGGAACGTCGCTGTCGCTGTCATCAGCAGGCCCGGTACGCCGTCGCGCTGTGCCATGATGCAGAATTGGGCGGTTCGGGGCATCCACCGGAGACCGCAAAATCGTGGTCCGCTCTTCCGGTGTTTCCGGCGCATCCGCGTTTTGGTTTGCTGCGGCAGCTTGCGTTTCGGGCTCCGGGTCTTTTAATAGTTCAACCCTGCTGGCCGTTAAATTATCCTGATCGTCGGGAACCGCTTCGGCTTGCACGGTGGCTCCGGTTTTAATGGTCGCGCTGGCGATGGTTTTGCCGCTGTGGTTAAAGACGGTCTGGTCGGTAACGGCCATTGTGAACGTGCGCCCGTCCTTGCTGCTGAGCACCAGCGTTTTACCATCTATTGATCGCACTATCCCTTCGGTTTCAATGGATGGTCGCTGGTTTGGATCTTTCTTCTGATCGGACGTAGTTTTGCGTTTGTGTCCTATGGAAGGAATCGGAATCTGCGGACCATACTGCGCTTTTGCGCCAGCCACCGTCAGACAAATGGTTACAAATGCTAATTCACGACCGGTTAACAGCATAAATCGTTTGACGCGCAAAAGCTTTGTTGCGGTTGCATACGGAAATGACCTGCTACAACAGAAATGCAAGCTCATCGTTTACTGTTATGAAGATTCGCGCCGATCTCACCGCTCCGTCGCTCCAAGCGAAAGTGTTGAGAGTTTTCGAATTATCCGCGCCGAAAATTCGCTCGCTCGAACAAAATTGGAGTGAGCGCGACGGCTCGCCGGTTTTCACCGCGGCCGGGCGCTACACCAGTCGCGGCTGGACGGAATGGACGGAAGGATTCCGGTTCGGCTCCGCCATTTTGCAATACGATGCCACTAGCGAACAGCATTTTCTCAACCTCGGCCAGCAACAAACAGCAGAGCGGATGGCCAGGCACGTGACCCATTTCGGGGTTCACGATCATGGTTTCAATAACGTAAGCACTTACGGCAATCTGCTGCGTTTATGGCACGAAAGCAGATTAGATCAGGACCCTTGGCAGCGACGATTCTACGAACTGGCCCTGAAATGCTCGGCGGCGGTGCAAGCGTCGCGCTGGTCACGCACAGCCGATGGCGACGGTTTCATTTACTCGTTCAACGGTCCGCAGTCTTTGTTTGTGGATACAATCCGCTCATTGCGGGTGTTGGGTATCGGTCATCTGCTGGGTCATACCCTACTGGGTGAAAACGATCGGCAATACTCACTGCTGGAACGCTTGTGCCAACACGCCCGCGCCACAGCAAATTATTCCGTGTTTTATGGCGAAAACCGCGATCATTATGACGAGCGGGGCCGGGTGGCGCATGAGTGTATCTTCAACCCGAACGACGGAAATTACCGTTGTTCCAATACGCAACAGGGCTACTCGCCGTTTACCACCTGGACTCGCGGACTGGCTTGGGCGATCTGCGGCTTTGCGGAGCAGCTAGAATTTCTGGACACCCTAACTGATCACGATCTTGAGAATTGCGGAGGAGGCGCCGCGTTTCGCGCCGTTTTGCAGCGAGCCGCCGAATCGGTTTGTGATTTCTACCTTGCCAATACTGCGCTTGACGGCATTCCTTACTGGGATGCCGGCGCTCCGGGCTTAGCGAAATTACCGGATTGGCGGAACAAAGTAGCTGATCCGTTCAACGATTACGAACCGGTAGATAGTTCCGCCGCCGCCATTGCCGCGCAGGGTTTGCTTCGTTTAGGCCATTACCTGAAAAACGAACGCTACTGGCAGGCAGGGCTTACTGTGTGTTCCACCATTTTTGACGAGCCATATCTCAGCACGGATTCAGAACACCAGGGCTTGCTGCTGCATTCGATTTATCATCGGCCTAACGGTTGGGATTACGTTCCGCCCGGTTCCGCGATTCCCTGCAACGAATCTTCAATGTGGGGCGATTACCATGCCCGTGAACTCGCTTTATACCTTTTGCGGTTGAATACCGCGCAGCCTTACCTCACTTTCTGGAGTCCGTCTTCTGATGACTATCGCTGATCTGAGTACGATTTCCGGTCGCACCTATCCGGCCTGCCGCTTAACGAAGAACCTGGTCGGCGGCGCCAGCCCGATTCAGGCTTCCCATTTCTCGCTCGGCTATGTCACGCTGGAGCCGGATGGCGGCCAGGTGCCTTGGCATAACCAGGAACAAGAAGAGGTTTATTTTATTGTGGAAGGTACCGGCGAAATGTGTTTGGGCGCGGAGCGCACAACGGTCCACACGGGCCAAGCCGTTTATATTCCTTCCGGTGTTTTTCATCAGTTAACCAACACAGGAAACACGCCCTTGCTGATGATCTATTGTTATGGCCCAGCTGGAGATGTCGCTCATTGGCGGCAGGAACTGAATGGAACGCTGCCGAAAGCAGGCGTGGACGCGCCTCCGTTACCAGCCGGAGCGCAGCCGCAATGCACAAAAACCTTTTCCGAATAAATTAATTATGAGCAAAACGGTTCATAAGCTAGGCATCATCATGAACGGCGTTACCGGGCGCATGGGCTGCAACCAGCATCTGCGACGCTCGGTTCTGGCGATTCAAGAACAAGGCGGCGTTGCGGTTTCCGATGAGGAAGTGATAATACCGGATATTCTGCTCGTCGGGCGCAATTCCGATAAGCTGACCAATATTTCGAAAGCGCATGGGAACCTACGCTGGTCTACCGATGTCGAAAGCGCATTGAAAGATCCAGCCTATTCCATCTATTTCGATGCGCAAACCACTGATCGGCGAGTGGAAGCGGTCGCTAAAGCCATTGAAGCGGGTAAACATGTGTACTGTGAAAAGCCGACCGCCACTAGCTACGCCGACGCTTACCGGTTATACGCACTGGCTGAAAAAGCCGGGGTGAAGCACGGCGTAGTGCAGGATAAGCTTTGGCTGCCGGGATTAATCAAATTGAAAACGCTGCGCGATCTCGGCTTTTTCGGCCAGATTCTTTCGATTCGCGGCGAGTTCGGCTATTGGGTGTTTGAAGGCGACATCGTTCCTGCGCAACGCCCCGCCTGGAATTACCGCCAAGAGGACGGAGGAGGCATTATCCTTGACATGCTTTGCCATTGGCGCTATATTCTCGACAACTTGTTCGGGCCGGTGCAGGCCGTATCTTGCCTGGGAACTACCCACATCCCTGTCCGCCGCGATGAGATGAACCGCGAATACCAATGCACGGCGGACGATTCGGCTTACGCCACGTTCAAGCTGGCCGGCAACATCGTGGCGCATTTCAATTCTTCCTGGTGTACTCGCGTCCGCCGCGATGATTTATTGACTTTACAGGTGGACGGCACCAAAGGCTCAGCGGTCGCCGGGCTGCGCCACTGCTGGATTCAGCATTACGGCGCTACTCCCAGACCGGTCTGGAACCCGGATATCGAAAGTCCACTCAATTATCTTGAACAATGGCAGAAAGTTCCTGAACAACAATTTTTCGATAATGCGTTCAAAGCGCAGTGGGAGCTTTTCCTGAAGCACGTCGTAAAAAATGAACCGTTCCCCTGGAACCTGGAAGCTGGCGCAAAAGGCGTGCAACTCGCCGAAAAGGGATTGGAGTCTTCCCAAAAAGGCTGCTGGATACCGGTCCCATAATGGAAAAAACAGGATACTTAGTTTGAGGCACACGATGTTGCACCTGATGCAATGCGCGTTTACGAATACCAACAGCTTTCAAAGGTACTGAGTGCGCTGAGCACGGATGTGTTCTCGAGGAGAGGCGCCCCACTGGCGTTTGAAAGCCGCACTGAACGCGCTCTCGGATTTGTAGCCTAGTGCCGAAGCTATCGATGAGATGGTTTCACCGGTGTCCTGCATTCGTTTCGCAGCCAGCGTCATTCGCCAATGCGTCAAATAATCCATAGGCGTTTTTCCCACGGTCCTCTTGAAAATCTGCGCGAATGCGGTCCGCGACATTCCGGCGGAACGGGCTAGTTCCTGTAAAGTCCATGCGCGTGCCGGCTCCCGATGCATGGACGATAATGCCGCTCTCATGCGATTGTCCGCCAGCGCGAAGAGCCAACCAGTGCCTTGCTGCAGAGTATCTGCGAGATGCAGCCGGAGGGCTTCGACCAGCATGGTGTAAGCGACCTGTTGCGCAATCAGGGTGCCGCCGGGTTGCGGATCACGCATTTCGCTCAGCATTCGCTCAATTGCCCAGCGCAGCGACTCTCGTTGCGACTCGTTATCCAGCATCACAATGGGCGGCAAGACATCCAGCAGAAAGCGGGCATCGCCCTCGAGTGCGAAATGGCTGCCGAGAATGAAGAAATCCTCTCCGGGGCTGACCGAGAAGATGCCGTTATACTTTTTCCTTGTTGAGAGAAGTTCCCGTGCATCCCTGGGCGGCAGCGTGAGGTCGCTTGCGAGGGTAAAAGGCCTTCCATGCGGAAGAAGTAAACAGCTTCCCGCTTGCAAATTGAACGGCTCTTTAACGCCATCCATCAATAGGGAGCACTCCCCCTTAGCGACGCAGTAGCACTTGATGGGCTCATGAGCAGGAAAGCTAATAGACCACTGACCACCAGCAGCGAGGCCCCCCGTGACGTAAGTGCGAGGTCTTAAAAGTGAAAGAACATCGGAAAGTGGATCCATGAAGATGTACGATGGCGACGATTTAACGAACGATTCAGCATTGATCGTACATGCTATTGACGATAGGCTTAACTCAGAGGAACATTACTCCTTCACAAAGGAAATGAGCATGCACATCTTCGTCACTGGCGGTTCCGGACAGACCGGTCCCGCAGTCGTCACTGAACTCATTACAGCCGGCCACACCGTCACCGGACTGGCACGGTCTGATCAGGCGGCCGCCCGCCTGCGCGGATTCGGGGCCGACGTTCGCCGCGGCTCGTTGGAAGATCTCAACATCCTGCAGGAGTGCGTCCGGACTGCCGACGGCGTTATCCACATGGCTTATGGCGGCGATTTTGCTGATCCCGAGAGTATGATTCGGCGGGATACTTCGGCGATCAACGCGATTGGAAAAGCCCTGGCCGGGTCCGGCAAGCCGTTCGTCAGTACTTCGGGCACGTTGGTGATGGCTCCCGGCCATCTCAGCACCGAGCAGGATCCGCCCAGCTCCGAGTCGCTCGGCAGTTATCGGATAGCGGGCGAGCAAGCCTGTCTTTCTTTCGCCGATCAGGGTGTTCGGTCCAGCGTCGTGCGGCTGGCACCGACCGTTCACGGCCCGGAAGATCACGGGTTCATTCCATTTCTGATCGCGGCCGCTCGTAGAACGGGCGTTTCGACCTATATCGGTGACGGCGCAAATCGCTGGCCCGCGGTCCACCGGAAAGATGCGGCCACTCTCTTTCGCCTCGCCGTTGAGAAGGCGCCGGCCGGTAGCGCTTTGCACGGCGCGGGGGAAAGCGCGATCACTTTCGAGACAATCGCGCATCACATCGGGCGGTTTCTCCGGATACCTATTGCCTCTTTGACTCCAGAGGAAGCCGCCTCCCACTTTGAAAATCCATTCCTGGCTAAGGCATTTGCCACTGATGCGCCCGTTTCCAGCGCTTACACCCGCAAACTGCTGGGCTGGAAACCCACCCACGCAACCCTCCTCGAGGATATGGAGACTGGCGACTACTTCTCCTTACAACCCGCCTTGCGATTCAGCCGCTCATCTCAGCAGAAGACGACCCACACCGCAGCAAACTGACACAGGAGAAGACTTTAGCCAACCTGAATGCGCATGTCCTCGATTGACGACAGGCTAATGCGCTTATCCAAGCTGTCACGGCTGTTCCGAGCAGATCGTCGGCAAACAAAATGCAACTCGGCATCTAATTTTACATTCGCTAGCGTACGATTTTTTGCGTTTGGCGTTGTGACTCGTTTAAATTCATGGAACCTGCTCGAACCGTTCATCGTACAGTGAGGCGAGGGCATTTATGCGCAGTACCAGTTTTTTAGCAGCCGCTTTGTTCGCCGCCAGCAGCCTGATGGGCGCGGGAATCGATCAGGGTCTTCTCGGTTTAGTTCCCGGCAACACTCAGATGCTGGCCGGAGTTCAGATTGACAAAGGAAAAGCTTCCTCGTTTGGGCAATATCTACTGCTACAAGCCGCCAAGCAGGAATCAGAATTTCAAAACCTGCTGGACGCTACCGGCTTCGATCCACGGCGCGACCTTCAGGAAGTTCTGATTGCCACCTGGAATACCACTAGGGGCGCCACTCAGCTTCACCCCTCGCTTGCCATTGCGCGGGGCACGTTCGACGTCACCCGTTTGAAACAAGCAATGATCACGCAAGGCGGCCGGGTTGAAACAGTAAACGGAATTGATGTAGTGTTCAGTAACCGTCGAGGATCGGGTGCCGTGGCGTTTTTCGATTCAACGCTGGCCGTGGCAGGAGATAGCGCTGGCGTACAGGCAGCAGTGGCAAATCGTAGCATTCCCACCACCCTGGACGCGCAACTCAGCGCCAAGGTGGACCAAGCGAGCCGCGATCACGAAGCCTGGTTCGCTTCCATTGTTCCGGGAAGCGCGTTTCCCAAAGCCGGAATCGGCTCGGATAATCAGCAGATCAACGGGACGGTGCTGCAAGCCGTTCTGCAATCTTCCGGCGGCATTCACTTTGGCGACAGCTCCGTTGATGTGGCGTTGGACGCGCTGACCAAAACCGATCAGGACACGCAGTCGTTAACAGATGTGCTGCGTGCACTGGCCAGCATGGTGCAGATGCAAAGCCAGAATCAAGCGATAGCGGCTTTGCTCGCGCCGTCATTAGATGCGATGCAGTTAACCGCTTCCGGCAACACTATGCACCTGGGATTATCGATTCCAGAAACCACGGTGGAGAAACTGATCGATCAACGGCCTGTCCATCAATCAGCCAATCGCAAGCCCAATCCGGGGAAGATGTAACCGCACGATAAACTACAGCAACAGGGCGGTGGAGGCAATTCCAACGCCCACCAAAGCAGAGCAAACACCAATCAGCCACATGGATCGCCGTTTGCTGAGAATAGCCAGGGACGAAAGCACAATGGCTACTTCCAAAAACACTTCGCCTAGGTGCATACGCGCTGCTTTATGCCCGGCCCGGTCGCTTTCCCGTTCCAGTTCTTGCGCTTGTTCTCGAATTGAAGCGGTGTCGTTTTTATAGCGTTTGTCATCTGCATCGTACTTCGAAACGAGTTCGGCTTTTCCGGTTCCGCTGTTCAGCAAATCGTGGGCTACCTGCGCTGTGTAATGCCGTATATCTTTGGCTTGCATATAAGCCCACTGGTCAGAAGCTTTCTCCTGATGCAGTAATTCTTCGGTTGTTAACACTTGCCCTAAAACCGAAACAATAGCTAAACCAGCAGCAACAACCGCGGTAGTAACCGCTACTTTCCGGTCGAAAGGCTCGTGCGCATGATGAATCTGTTCTTCTAATTCCTCGTGGACCGACATCCCAAATAAACTAACACAATTCAGGATTCCACGGTCGCCGGCTGTCGGCAAATGGTTGCGATTTCGCGAACCAGCTTCCGACCATTGAGATCGGCTAGGGTGCGGAACGGAAACCATGCTCCATCGCGTCCGCTGGAATGATACCAACGCACAAGCAGCGCAATTTCTTCGGCGCGCGATCCTTCCTGGCGAGTGGTTTCGAGATGCGCGCTTAACTGTTCGCGCATCTGCCGCTCCCGCAATGAAACGGGCTCTCCAGCCTCCGCAATAAACAGAAATAATGGCTTTTGCCAGTATCCGGCCAGCATCGGCCACAAAGCAACGCTATTATTGACAGCGGTTCGCGTGACTGCAATGCCATTTAGAGAATCGATGTTCGATACCAGACTGTCTCGAAAGCCGGCTACGGTTTTCACCTTTTCCAGTTCTTTGTGTAAGTGCGCGGCTTTTTCAAAGTCGGTTTGTTCACTGGCTTCGTTGCGGGCAGCGGTCAACGCCGCGAGCGCAGAACTGCCATTATTTTGCAGAAAATCAGCTAGACGTTGTGCTTCCGCCTGGTACTCCTGTTCTGTTACCGCAAGCTGACACGGGCGCAGGCATACATTCATTTCGCCGTAAATGCAACCCGGATGGTCAAGCGCGGGGTGGAGCTTTTCTTCGCAGCGACGAATTTGAAACAAACCTAAAGCGCCTTGTTGATATCTTTCGCTCGATTCACGGCTGGGAAAGGGACCATAAGTAGCTAAGGCCAAATCCTGTATACGATTTCGCGTTGCTAATCGCGGAAGACCGTCGCCCGCCAATAAGCTGACAAAGAAAGGATCTTTCAGCTTTAAACGCTTGCGATAGGCAGCGGGATGGTGCTGGCGAGCCAGCCAGTACAACAGTAAATTGGTTTCCAGCCGCGATCCGGTGAGCCAGTATTCCACTTTCGCCAGCGTGTCGCGCAGGTTGGCAGTTGGATTGCTGGATTGAACTTTAGGAAAAAGCAGGCGCGTCAAACGTTTCCGCAAAAACGCGCTCCAGCCCAGATACGGAGAGCCGATTTCAGGCGTCAATAGATAAACACCAGAACTGTTAGGAATTTCAATGATTTGCGAAAATATTTCACTCGCGCGCGGATTCAACGAATTGGGAAGCGGTACCATCAACTAATGCGCAGCAATTCCTGTTTGATTGTAATAGGTAAAAAGCAGAAAAGCCTCAGAACAATCCGGCAGGACTTGACACTTATTTAGTGGAGACTAGAATAAGGGAAATCTCGCTATGTCAGGTTGTCAGCACGAGCGAACCGAATTTTTATACCGGCGAGACGGCGTTGATTACGTCCGTTGCCTGGATTGCGACCAGGTCTTTGAAGCAGAAGATTTAGATTCGGTTCCGGTTTATGAAGAAGAAGAAGATCAGCAACCGAAGCGGCCGCAACCGCATCACCATCGTCGGTGAGGAAAACGGTATCCGTCCTGCGCCTGTCTGGACCAGAAATTCCAGCAGCAAGGTATGTCCAGTCGAGTTAAGATCGTAACGCTTGCGCCTCCTGCGCCTGCCCGCAAGTTGCTACGAGTAGTGTCTATTGGCGGCGGTACCGGTTTATCGACGCTGCTTTCCGGACTAAAGACTTATGCCCGCAGCGCTCGCGGCGAGCCTTCCACGCAATCTCTCGAAGCCGAAATCACAGCTATTGTGACCGTAAGCGACGATGGCGGCAGCTCGGGCCGCCTGCGCCGGGATTTCAACATTCTTCCTCCCGGGGACATCCGAAACTGCCTAGTGGCTTTGTCGGAAGATGAAACACTGTTATCAAAGCTGTTCCAGTACCGGTTCCAAACCGGCCACGGTTTGAAAGGCCACAGTTTTGGAAATTTGTTTTTGGCCGCTTTGAATCAGATTACCGGCGATTTTGCCCACGCGCTGCGGTTTTCCTCTGAGATCCTGGCAATTCGCGGCAAGATTTTCCCGGCCACGGCCACGAAGGTAACTTTGGAAGCAAAACTGGCGGACGGCAAGATGATCGCCGGCGAAAGCAGGATCAGTAAAAGCCGCCAGCCGATTGATCGCGTGTATCTGCGTCCGGCACGCTCGCAACCGCTACCGGAAACCTTGGCCGCCGTTGCCGCCGCTGATGTAATTACCTTGGGGCCAGGCTCTTTATATACCAGCGTTATTCCGAATCTGCTGGTAAACGGCATTCCGCAAGCTATTGCACAATCCCCTGCATTAAAGCTGTATTTTGTGAATCTAATGTGGCAGCCGGGAGAAACCATCAATTTATCGGCTTCGCAGCATGTGGAAGCTATTTTGAAACATGCTGGCAATCGCTCCGTGCTCGATTACGTGGTTTTAAATACGGCGCCCATTTCTGCCGCGTTGCGGCGCAAATACGCAGCGCAAAATGTCCGGCCGGTGGAAAATGATTTTGAGCGATTGAATGCTCTGGGTGTGCGCGTGATTGCGGCGGATCTGGTCGGCGAATCGAAACTCGTTCGTCACGATCCGGTTGCCACTGCGAGGATCATCATGGAATTGGCGGCCAGATCCAGCCGCGACCGTGTTCTTGACCTGAAGAACGCGCTTGCGCATACAAAATAACTTGAAATGAACCAAACGATTACTGTTGTGATTCTGGCCGCCGGACTCGGCACGCGCATGAAATCAAACCGCGCCAAAGTGCTGCACGAAGCAGGCGGCGATACGCTGCTGAATCATGTACTCCGAGCCGCTTCCCGCGTTGCGATTCCAGAACAGATTGTGGTTGTGGTGGGGCATCAAGCCGAGCAGGTTCAGAACAGCGTTCAACTACCCGGAGTACGCTTCGCCGAGCAACCGCAACAGCTTGGCACCGGTCATGCCTTGTTGTGCGCCCGCCGCCTGGTGCCTACCGAGGAGGGCCAGTTATTGATTCTGAATGGCGACGGCCCCTTGTTGACGTTTCAAACACTTTCCGATCTTTTGCATTTACAGGAATCGCGACAGGAAGGAGGTTGCGTAGTCACCACCGAACTAGCCGACCCGACCGGCTACGGACGCATTCGCCGCGACGCGCAGGGGCGTATTGCAGCCATTGTGGAACAAAAAGCAGCAAACGCGGCGGAGTTGGCGATCCGTGAAATCAACGCCGGTGTTTACTTGTTCGATGCCCGCGCTTTCTGGGCGCATGTCGATGAGATGAGACCGGATAACCCGGCTCGCGAATACTACCTAACCGACATGGTTCAGATTCTGACCAAGCACGGCTGTCCGATTACGCCGATGCTGGTTCGGGATGAAACCGAACTCCTGGGCATTAATACGCGAGCGGAACTGGCGGTGGCGGATCGTGTCCTACGCCACCGCAAATCGCGCGAACTGATGTTGAGCGGGGTCACCATGGAAAATCCCGATAGCACCTTGATTGATGTGGACGTTCAAGTGGGAGTGGATACAGTGATCGGCGCAAATGTTCAACTGCGCGGCAATACCACGGTTGGAACCAACTGCCGAATCGGCGTTGGATCGATCCTGCGTAACTGTGTTCTTGACGACGACGTGGAAATTTTGTCTTATGTGGTGGCTCAGGACACTCGAATTGCTAATGGCGCCTGGGTGGGGCCCTTTGCCCGGCTTCGGCAAAATGCAAACGTCGGCGCGAGAGTTCACATCGGCAATTTTGTGGAACTGAAAAACACAACCATGCAGGCCGGAGCTAAGGCCAATCATCTGGCCTACCTAGGGGATGCTGCAATCGGCAGCGGAACCAACGTCGGCGCGGGAACAATCACCTGTAACTATGACGGCGTGAACAAGCATCGAACGGAAATCGAAGAAGGCGTGTTTGTGGGAAGCAATTCCACCCTCATTGCTCCGCTAAGGCTTGGTGCCGGAGCGTACATCGCCGCAGGCTCGGTAATCACATCCGATGTGGAACCGGATTCATTGGCCATCGCCCGCGAACGGCAGGAAACTAAGCCAGGCTGGGCAAAGCGGCGGCGGGCCACAGTCACAAAAAAATCTAAAGAACCAGGCAAGGATGATACACGTTCGGAAGCCTGATTTCGCCGATGGCAATCAGTTCTCCTCCCAGCGAAATTGCTTTCACCATTGGCGCACCTGGCTGCATAGCAAAAGGCGACACGCGAAAATCCCGGCCCTGCCGGATCTGCGCTTCGGTCATATCATCCACGTAAGCGGAAGGAAAATCGGGCAACAGCGTCGCGGACGGAAGCACGCTGTCGTACAGCCTGTTTTCACGCGTTAGTTGTTCCAGTTGCTCTAAACGGTAAGCGTTTTCAACGCGGTACGGGCCGCTGGCGGTTCGCCGCAAAGATTTTAAAATCGCGCCGCAGCCCAGCTTTGCTCCTAAATCATGCGCAATGCTGCGAATATAGGTGCCAGCCGAACAGGTCACCACCACAGTTACCTGATTGCGCGTCATATTTGTGATCTGCATTATTTTGATTGCAACCGGCACCGGACCCAGTTCAACGGGCTGTTGTTTCCGGGCCAGCTTATAAGCGGGAACGCCTTTAATCTTTTTCGCGGAAATCGGCGGCGGCACTTGCAGGGAAGATCCCTGAAATTCTTCCAACGCGCGCCTGGCGGTTTCCGGTTCCGGCAACGCTGCTTCCGTAGCCTGTACTTCGCCTTCCGCATCATAGGTATCGGACGTGAACCCAAACAATATTTCGGCTTCATAGGTTTTGTCATGTTTACCGAAAAACTGCGCCAATCGCGTTGCTGTGCCGGTGACTAGCAGCAGCAGGCCGGTTGCCATCGGGTCCAGGGTTCCCAGGTGGCCTACGCGCTTGGTTTGCGCCAGCTTACGCCAGCGGTTCACCACATCATGGCTGGTGCATCCGGAAGGTTTGTCAATTAGCACGAGTCCGTTCATTTTTCGGTAAAACTTCGCTTGGTAGGCTGGTAACGAAAGCGTACGAGGAGTTGCATTGGAAGAAGAAGTACTAGGCAAAGCTTACGACAGCCGCTTGATGCGGCGACTGCTGTTCTATATGAAGCCGTATCGCGTGGCGGTAACGATTTCGCTCGTGCTGCTCCTGCTCGATTCCCTCGTTCAGTTAATCGGCCCTTTGCTGACCAAACTGGCGATCGACCGCTATCTGGTCCCCGCTTCGCATCCTACCAAAACAATTATCGACCGGTATCTTTCGCCTGATGCATTCACCGGTTTAGGCCAGATCAGCGGGATTTACCTGATTACTCTGTTGCTTGGTTTTTTGTTTGACTTCGGGCAAACATACCTGATGCAGATGACCGGGCAAAAAGCCATGTTCGATCTGCGCCGCCAGTTGATGGGACACCTGCAAACCCTGGATGTGGCTTTTTTCGATCACAACCCCGTGGGGCGATTAGTCACCCGCGTCACCACGGACGTAGATGTTTTGAATGATCTGTTTGCTTCCGGCCTGGTCACTATCATTGGCGACTTGTTTCTGTTGTCGTTTGTGATTATCACAATGTTCCGCTTAAGCCCTGGCATGACCCTGCTCATGCTGGGCGTGATGCCGATTGTGGTTCTGGTCACCATTCAGTTTCGACGACTAGCTTCGCAAAGCTACCGGACCATTCGAGTGGCCATCGCAAGAATAAACGCTTACCTGCAAGAGCATGTGGCTGGCATGGCGGTGCTGCAATTATTTAACCGGGAAAAGCAAAGCTACGCTGAATTTGAGCGCATTAACCGCGATCACATGGACGCGTACAAAGATTCCATCACGGCTTACGGCTGGTTTTATCCCACGGTTGAGTTTCTGGGCATGATGGCACTGGCAATGCTGCTGGCTTACGGAGGATTCCGTATCCGCCAGGGAGCCTTAACGCTCGGCGTCCTGGTTGCTTTCTTTCAATACGGCCTTCGTTTTTTCCGGCCCATTCAGGACCTGAGCGAAAAGTACAACATTCTGCAATCCGCAATGGCAGCTTCGGAGCGCATTTTCAAGCTGCTGGACACGCAGCCCGCGATTGTTTCGCCCTCAAACACAGTTCCAATTCCTGAAGAACCGCTCAGCATTGAATTCGATCATGTCTGGTTTGCTTACAAAGATGAAGATTGGGTTTTGAAAGACGTTAGCTTTCGCATTAAAGCCGGCGAAACAATTGCCGTAGTGGGCCACACCGGCGCAGGCAAAACGACTCTGACGAATATTCTGCTGCGATTCTACGACATTCAGCGCGGTTCGATTCGGATCAGCGGCATCGATATCAGGCGTTTCGATCTGCGCTCACTGCGTCAGCAGTTCGGTGTTGTGTTGCAAGATCCTTACCTGTTTACCGGCACGATCGGCGGCAACATACGGCTCGGCACTGGAAGCATTACCGATGAACAAATTGAAAAAGCAGCAGACCAGGTGAATCTGCTGGAATTTGTGAGCACTCTTCCCGAACGTTTCGCTCAACCGGTCCGGGAACGAGGAAACGGCTATTCCACCGGCCAAAAGCAGCTCATCAACTTCGCCCGCGCGTTAGCTCACAATCCTCGCATTCTGATTCTAGACGAAGCAACTTCGAGCGTGGACACTGAAACCGAGCTGCGGGTTCGGGAAGCTTTAACACGGCTGATAACCGGGCGTACTTCTCTGGTGATTGCTCATCGGCTTTCCACCATTCAGCGCGCCGACCGCATCCTGGTGATGCATAAAGCTGAATTGCGGGAACTTGGCACACACCAGGAACTGCTCACGCTACGCGGTATTTATTGGAAACTTTACCAATTGCAGTATCAGGAACAAGAGATTTCCAATGGGCCTGCCGTTCAAGCGAAGTTTTAACGAGCGTCTGGGTGGTCGTGCCGCCACTTCCAATAATTAGCCTGTTCCCGTTTTGATGTTTTATTCCACTCCTGCGGTTCACGGTGATTCTCTTCCTGGTATCGGCGATACGCTTGATCTTCCTGTGGACCCCACTGGTGGTAATCGTGATGGCTAGCATCATAATAACGGTTATCGTGGTGGTCGTCACGGTCATCGTGGTCATGCGGACGATCTTGCGCTTGAACACCGAAGGCGGCAACACAGAACATAGCTGCTAAAGCAGCGGCATTTCTTTTCTTCATAAAATGTAATTCCAAGTCAGTTCAAACTGCTTTTATACCGACCAATTCAGCCGCGAAAAGTTACGTAACCATAAGTAACGTGAGTTCGACGTAAGCGGAACTCCTTGCAGACAGGGGTGGAGTGTT
>CAXTWH010000076.1:0-21799 GCA_964247975.1 uncultured Bryobacteraceae bacterium
TGGAAACTTCTGGCTCAAACACTTGTTGCAGTAATTATGGCCACCTACTTAGGCTCGATTGACTTGACACAGTTGTTCTCTCACACAGCGAACCATAGCGGAGTACTGGAAACCCCTATTAAACACCTGCATCAGTCTACAAGCAAACTCCGATGTTTAAATTAGCGGAAAGAAACTCATGCTGATCTGCTTGTAAAAAATGTTTCTGAAGAAAATCAGAGAAAGCATAACCAAAGATTCGAAAATGGCTCATCGCAGGATAGATTTCGGCGGATTTAGAGTTTATGTACGACCTGTTCAACAAAAACCGTGCGATCACGATAAGCACAAGGAGAATCAATATGGCGGCAACGTTAGGAGTGGGAATTATCGGCGCGAGCGCGGACCGCGGCTGGGCAAAAGGTTCCCACGTTTCGGCAGTACAACAACTTGCAGATTTAGAATTGGCGGCTGTGTCCTTCGGACTAGCTCCCAAGTGCTAATGAGTTCAGATAAAGGAGCAAATTAAGCCATTGCTGATTTTAATAATGAGGGCAAATTTGCTCAAACAAGTTTTTAAATTTTTTGCTTCTCCGCTTCAATTGCTTTCAGAACGGAATTCAAAAGACCCGAAAAAGCGCGCTTTAATTCTTGCTGGCGAAGTGGGATCAGCCTGCAGTTCCTGTTTTTTTATCTGGCCTTTGGCAACAGGTCCAGATACGGGTAAACTGCCTGGCAGTTTACCCCAGTTTGCTGGATGTTGAACTAGAAACTGCGCCATTAGGCAATAACAGCGCAGAAAACGTTTATGGATCAACCTTAAGCGTCAGACAAGTTGGTCAGCTTGCCGTTGCTGTCGCCTAAATGCTCTACCGGAACCTTCATGCGCTCCAGCAGCGAAACATACAAATTCGTCATTGGCGTGCCGGACGGATAAACCAGATGCCGTCCCGGTTTTAACTGGCCGTTGCCCCCGCCTGCTAACAGCACCGGAAGGTTTTCGTGCGAGTGCGCATTGCCGTCGCAGATCGCGCTGCCATACACCAGCATGCTGCGCTCCAGCAGATTGGAATCGCCTTCTTTGGTGTTCTGCAGCCGGTTCAGATAATAAGCAAACAGACCCGCGTGGAATGTGTTGATCTTGGCCAGCTTTTCCAGTGAATCCGGCATGTTTCGATGATGCGAAAGCGGGTGGTGCGGATCAGGCACGCCGATCTCCGCATAAGTGCGAACGCTCGCTTCACGGCCAAGCTGCAGCGTGGAAACTCGCGTGATGTCGGCTTGAAACGCCAACACTTGAAGATCAAACATCAACTTCACGTAATCGGAATAAGCAATTGGAATTCCGGCTGGCTTTTCAATGGAAGGCTTAAATTGCTGATTATCAGTTTCTGCCCGTTGAATGCGGTGTTCCACCTCGCGCAAACCGGTCAGGTACTCATCCATTTTATGGCGGTCGGCTGGCCCTAAATCGCTCACCAGTTTCTGAGTGCGCGCGTTTACCACATCGAGAATGCTTTTCCGCAGAAGGGCGCGCCGGGCGCGAGTGGCCGGATCAGCGTTGAAGTCTTCCGTGCCGAACAGTCGTTCAAAAGCTAGGCGCGGATTTGTTTCCGGCGGCATTGGCGTCGATTCGCCGCGCCAGGAGATGCTGTTGGTGTAAGCGCAGCTATAACCGGAATCGCAGTTGCCCACCGTGCGCGAATCCTCGCAGCCCAGTTCGATCGAAGAAAGGCGCGTAACGGAATCCAGGCTGCGGGCGGCAATTTGGTCTACTGAAATGCCTGCGTGGATATCAGCGCCGGCGGTTTTCTTCGGATGTACGCCGGTCAAAAAACAAGCGCCAGCACGGGCATGGTCACCTGCTCCATCGCCCAATGCTTCGGCATTGTGATGGTCGAGCCCGGAAAGCACCATTAAGTTCTGCCGAAATGGTTCAAGCGGCTTCAGAATGCGCGTGAACTCAAAATTCGTTCCTGTGGTCGCCGGCTTCCAATACTTCAGATTGACACCATTCGGAATGTAAGTGAACGCCATGCGCAAAGGAGCAGTCTTGGCCGCGGCCGATACTGCCGGAGAAGCCATTGCCGGTGTCATCGCATCAAGCATCGGCAGTGCGATAGCCGCGCCCAGTCCTCGTAGAAACATTCTTCTTTGTACGTGTTTACCGGTAATGTATGGCATTTAAGTGCGGTCTCCTCTACGCATTTCAAAGGGCAGACTGTTTACAATCTCCATCACTAAACTGGAAAAGCGGTAATCGTCTGCCGAGATACGCTTCACAATATTTTTTACGGTTGGGCGGTCATAACGCTCCAGCCCGCGGCCTAGCGCATAAGTTAGCAGCTTGTCCGTCACGCATTCTGCAAACGCATTCGGCTGTTGGCGGAACAGCGTTTCCAGACCCGGCGCCCCTTGAAAACTGCGTCCGTCCGGGAGCTTGCCTGTCGCGTCAATTTCAAAAGGCCCATCTTTGCTGCGCCACTGGCCAATCGCGCTGTAATTTTCAAAAGCAAAACCTAGCGGATCCATTTTGGTATGGCAGGAAGCGCACATCGGGTTTGCGCGATGCTCTTCCATCTGCTGCCGGATGGACGCTGCCAGCCCTGCTTTCGATTCATCCAAACGCGGCACGTTCGGCGGCGGCGGGGGAGGCGGCGCATTCAGAAGGTTTTCCAGAATCCACTTGCCGCGCAGCACCGGGGAAGTTCGCGTCGCGTAGGAGGAAACCGTCAGAATGCTGGCTTGCGTCAACACGCCGCTGCGGTTGGTTCCTTCCAGGCTCACCCGGCGGAACTCAGTGCCTTGTACGCCCGGAATGCCGTAAAACTCCGCCAGCTTTTGGTTCAGGAACGTCGTTTTGGAATCCAGAAAATCTAAAATGCTTCGATTGTTCTGGATCATATCCTGAAAGAACAATTCTGTTTCTTTCCGCATCGACATCCGCAGGTAATCATCAAACTGCGGAAATCTTTCATGGTCGGGAGCAACGGATTCCAGTCGTCGCAATTCCAGCCACTGGCCGGCAAAATTATCCACCAGCGCTTTCGACTTCGGATCTTTCAGCATGCGTTCCACTTGCGCCTTCAAAACCGCCGGATTTCGCAGGGTGTGTTGATCGGCGCAGCGCATCAGTTCCGCATCCGGCATGCTCGACCATAAAAAGTAAGACAAGCGCGATGCCAGCGCATACTGGCTGATTGGTTCAAACTCCGGTTCTGTCGCCGTTGTTCCATGCCCGAACGAAGTAGGAAGGAACTGCGGCTTCGGGTTAGCCGCAGGCGGTTCCGAACGCTCAATGCGGAACAGGAAATCAGGCGACACCAGAATGGCCTGCATTGCTACGCCAATGGAATCATCAAAGGTAGAACCCTGTTTCCGTGCTTGTGCATACAGCGCCAGGTAAGGTTCAAGCTCGGTTTGAGTCACTGGGCGGCGAAACGCGCGGTGCGCGAAATTGCTGACAATCAAACGCGAACAGCTTGCGTTGTGTTGGTGCTGATGGCCGCAGATGAATATTTTTTCGCGGCTTGCTACCGAGGGGCCGGTCACCGGATGGAAAGGCCCAACGACTTCCATGTAGTGGATATAAACGCGATTCGCTGGAACCACGGCCTGTTCCCGCTTTTCTTCGGCTTTTTTCCGCAAAGCTACAATCTGCTCCGGAGTGGCATCGGCCGGCGGAGTTTTCATGAACTTGCTGAGGTCAGGCGGTGGTGGAATCGGGCGTTTGGAGGGATTTAAACCTCCATAGCTCGGCGGCAAACCTTCATAAATACGCAGCACCGAAATGGCTACCCAATGTTCCCCGGCCGGCACGTGAAGCCGAAACTCGCTTTGCGCGCCAAAAAGGTCAATGCCGAATCCATCGCTTTTTCCATCGATAGTTAAAGTTTGTACTTGCTTACCGTCCAGCCACACGCCCACTTGAACCGGTTCGGAACCGTTCGGGCGTCTTCCTTCAATGGCGGTGCGGATTGTGTAATCGGCTGTTACCGGGAAATCATGGGTCACGTGCAACGCGTTTGGCATGCTTAACCCGGTCAGGTCGTAGCTCGTCTTTGCCAGTTTTTCTTTGGGAAACTCGCGGGTAGTCGGCTGATGCCGGACCACGGTGGGCTTTAAAGCTTCAGGGCCATACAGCGCGGTATGCACTACTTTATCCGCGGCGTTCAGGTAACGTTCCATCAGAACCGGCGAAAGCGAAAGCACATCGCCAATGTTGTCAAAACCGTAGCCGGAATCATCTTGCGGAAAGTCATCGGCAGGATGAAAGTTAACCGCCAACAGATCGCGGATCGTGTTGTTGTACTCGGCCCGGTTCAACCGATGGGCCGTGATGCGGCCCGGATCCGGCTTAGTAGCCTGGTCCGCTCGAATAACTTCCGCATCCATCCAATGGGCAATCACATCAATGTCGGCCTGCTTCGGGCGAGGCATACCTTTCGGCGGCATCGCGCCGGTTTTCAGCTTCTCGGCTGCTTTTTCCCACAACTCCGGCGCTTCATTGGTCGATTCATCGGTTTTGAATCGGGTAAAATCCACATCAGCCGTTTTCATTTTGGCGTTATGACAGGCATAACAGTTCTTCGCTAAAAACGGTTGAACTGTGTGCTCAAACGAAACCGGATCACTGCTCGGCGCAGCTTGGGTCTGTTCATATCCTACTAATGGATAACTCGCCAGACAAACGAAGCCAACCGCCACCGCGCATGTATTTTTCCAAACTGCCACATCCTTACTATACTCGTGAAAACAATTGAAAACATTAGTGTTTCGGCTACGTAAACGCCTCAAAGTAACGGTTACTTATAGACTCAAATGTGACATTCTTTACTTTTAATTCATAAGAAGAACAGCATTGAAGCTTTTCACTCACTTGGGATACCCTGGAATCTGCTTGCCCACAGAACCCTTTAGGGAACGGTTTTAATTTGGATAACAATGCAGCGACGGTGAACGGAGACTCTACTCCTCCTATTCTGAAGGGGAATGTTCCACCTTCACCGGAACAGGTGCGCTGCCATCTCGATCAAGTTATCAGTAGCGAGGTTTTCACCGGAGCTTTGCGCCAACAGCGAATGCTTCGCTATTTAGTGGAAAAATCCCTTCTCGGAGCCGCTGCCGAATTGAAGGAGTACACCTTGGGCGTGGAAGTTTTCGACCGGGGTTCTCAGTTTGATCCGCGCCTAGACCCAATTGTCAGGGTGGAAGCCAGCCGCCTCCGATCCCGCCTTAAACGGTACTATGAAGAAGCTGACGCGAACAGTGAACTCCGAATCGAGCTGCCCAGGGGAGCTTACATCCCCTCCTTTATCGCTTTAAAGTCAAACACCCAGGCGGAAGCAGCCGTAAACGGCACAAGCACAGAATCTTCTGCGATTTGCGAAGTGCCGACCCGATCTGGTTCGAAAAAGCGGACTTGGGCAATCACAGCAGCGGTGGCCGGAGTCGCCGCTCTAACAGCAATGGCTTGGTTCCGTTTGTCCTTCGGCAGCAAACCCTCTCCTCCCCGATTCGTCCGTTTCAGCCGAATCACTGATGAGCCGTTCCGCTGTACATTCCCTGCATTTTCGCCGGACGGAAAAGAGATTGCCTATGCCCGACAGGAGAATAGCCATTGGAAACTCTATCGGAAAAAACTGGGCAGCCTCGGCGCAAAGCCATTTTTTCCTGGCTCCGAAAACGACGACTATCAACCTGCTTACGCGCCGCGCAACAACCTGCTTGCGTTTAGAAGCGACCGCAACGGCGGCGGAATCTTTACTGCTGATTTGCTTTCCGGTTCCATTTCCCGGCTCACCGCAGAAGGATTTTATCCGTCCTGGTCGCCGGACACCCACCTGCTGGCGTATGCCACGGAAACCTTTAATGATCCGATGGAAACGGCGGCCGCAAAACTCAGCGTATTACAGGCAATCGACATTAAAACCCGGATAACCTGGCCGCTTACCGATAACAAGCTGGATGCTCAACAGCCTGCCTGGTCTCCCCACGGGAATCGGATTGCCTTCTGGGGTACCGGTCCAAATGGAAACCGGGACGTTTGGACAGTAGAAATTGACCTGAAAACAAAACGATTGCCGAAACCGGTTCCCGTCACCCACGATCCTTGGACAGATTGGAGTCCTGCCTGGTCAGCGGACGGACGCTACCTGTATTTTTCCAGTGATCGCGGCGGAGCCATGAATCTTTGGCGGGTGCGGATCGACGAAGAAACGGGAATGGTTTTGAGCTCGCCGGAGCCTGTCACCACTCCTTCCGCCTACAGCGCTTGGGCCGTGTTTGCTCCAAACGGAACACAGTTCGCTTATGTGCACCGCTTGGTTTCCAGCAAGTTGTACGAAGCTCCCTTCACTCCTGAAACCGGAGTGGATGTGAACTCCAAAATCCAGCTTACAGCCGGTGAACAACGCATCCGGGAACCGGAGATGTCTCCCGATGGTTCAACTCTGGTAGCGCGTATTCAGGATCCTCAGGAGGATTTGGCGTTATTAAAACCCAACGGCAGCGGCTTGCGGCGGCTCACCAATGATGCTTTCAGCGATCGTTCGCCGCACTGGTCGCCTGATGGCAGGCACATTGTGTTTCTGTCGAACCGTAGCGGCAAATTTGAATCCTGGATCATGTCCCCGGATGGCAGCGGCCTGCAACAGTTAACCCACGGAGGATCGCTTCCCTCAGCCTGGACCCCTGACGGATCGCTGCTCGGCTATCCCGAAAAAAGCAAACCGGTTGTGTTGCTAACCTCCCCGAAATCGTCCGCGCAATGGACCGTGCCTTCTGCGTTTCGCCCATTGGCATGGTCGCCTAATCGGAAATCGGTGGTGGGCAGAATGCAATCTGATGCTTTCAATCGCGGAGCTTTGTTCATCTACACGCCGGGAACGGAAGATTATTGGCAAATTGCCGCTGTCGCTCCTTACCCATCCGTTGTCTGGCTGCGCAACGGAGATCAACTTCTATTTAGCCGCGACGACGGAATTTATCTGGCGGATCTGCCGAGCCATCAACTGCGCTTGATGCTGGCGAAATCAATTGGTGGGCTACACTCACGCTTTACCTTATCGCGCGATGAGCGGAAGCTGTTTTTCGTTCTGGCCGACGATGAAGAAGATATCTGGCTCGGCAGCGAGTAGTTGGTTCTGAATTTCATCACTGTTATTTGAGTAAAACAAGCTCGTAGGGCGGAAGGCTACCCGCGAAGATTATTGCCGATTATCGAGCTTGCGTTGCTACTTGTAGCGGTCTGAGAACAGGCCGACAACAAGGCAATAGTGCATCCAGTAGATACGATCAGTTCGAATCTATTTTCTCGCGGGCGTAGATCGAAATTTAATGGTTCAAGCCCGTTTTTCGAACGGGAAGGCAGCCTTTTGGGACAGAAAGGAGCAGAAATTGTGTCGTTCGGAAAAACGTTCGTTTTTTTAAACCACAAAAAGCGCCCCGCTTCCTAGATGCTCTGTCCTCTGGGCCGCATGGTACAAGCTCCTGTCGTGAAGGCGCGTCCAGCTACTTTCCGGATTGCCGGTTTGTGGGAAATAATCCGGTCAGAGAGGCAAGTTAGAATTGACAACATGGTCGAATCCCGATATAGTCGGATTTCGACTATGGAACCGAAAAGCAAGACCCTCTCGCCCTTATCGCCGGCAGCCGTTCAAATCCTGGCGGCCCTGGTGACCGAGGATCTTCACGGCTACGGCATCATCCAAGCGGTGTCGGCCCAGTCCGGGGGCGGTGTTCGCATTGGCCCCGGCACGTTATACGACAACCTCAAACGGTTTCTGGAGCAGGGTTGGATTCGCGATCTGCCGCCCGCCTCGGATAGCGATAAGCGTCTGTATCACCTGACCGCAGCGGGCAAGGCTGTTCTTTCGAACGAGATTCGTCGGCTCGATCACCTGGTCCGACAAACCAAACCCTACTTGCAGAGCATAAGGCCGAGGAGGGCGGAATGACCAGATCGATGGCACGCAAGCTTTATCAGCAGTTCCTTTTGCTGTATCCAGAGCCTTTTCGGCACGAGTTCGGAGACGAAATGCTGGGCATCTTTGAACAGTGTCAGAGGGAACAAAGTGCTTGGCATCTACTGGCCGACGTGGTTCTCTCAGTTGTGAGACAACAGGTTCGCTCTCGTTTCACTCCTGTACCCAGGAGCGCGCCTCTTTACGCAGAGATCGGTTCGTCCCCCCATTTAGCCTGGATGTTATCAGTTGCCGCTTTCGGGACAGCACTGCTGGCAAGCGTCTGGGTAGGAGGAAGCACAGAAACGCCAACATCCGGGACGGTGGTTCGTCCCGAAGCGATCTATTGGTTCCCGATCATCCCACAAGGACGATCTTGTTATGGTCCGCCCGAACGCACGGGAAAGCGAGAAGTCATCCTGACGACGGGCGCGTGGGTGCGAGGAACCTGCGAAGCTCCTGAATACTGGACAGTGGTTCGCTCCAAAAATCGGTTCTGGATTTCCACCGTTTCCTGGGGACAGTATTGTTGGGACGAACCGGAGCCTACCGGAAGACCAGGGGGAGTCCTGTGAGGCAGGATGTGCGGACGTTTGGTTGGCTGTTGAGTTTGGCTCTCGTCTCTTCGGCCCAGAGGTCCGCCGCCACAAGTCCGGCAAGCCACCAGTTGCAAAGTTGGCTCGCGGCCTATGACGGAGCCGACTGGGATGGCTATCTCGCTTTTGTGAAGAAGAGCTTCGTGACAGAACCTGAGCCGATGCTTCGCAATCCCGCCTTTCGCGACATGACGGGAGGGTTCGACCTGGCGAAGATCGAAGCCGAGACGCCCGTGCAGGTCACCGCGATCGTGCGGGAACGGAACAGTGATCAGAGGGCCCGCATGGTAATGGAGGTAGAAGCTGCCGAACCGCACCACATTGTCAAGCTGCACCCGCAGCCGATTCCTCCCGCCCATCTCCCGGAACAGGAATTGTTGGCCCGGACCCGTGAGTATGCTCAAGAACGGGTCTCCCACGATCAGTTTTCCGGGGTCGTCCTGATTGCCAAGAACGGGCAGCCGCTCGTCGAGCATGCGTACGGCTTCGCCGATCGGGAGCGCCACCTCCCGAACACACTACAAACTCGATTCGGGACGGCCTCGCTGGGCAAAATGTTCACGGCGGTTGCTACGCTCCAGCTCGTCGAGGCGGGAAAACTCAAGCTCGATGACCCCATAGGAAAATACTTAATCGACTATCCCAATCGAGAGCTCGCGTCAAAGGTCACGATCAGCGAACTCCTGAGCCATACGGGTGGGACGGGAGACATCTTCGGCCCGGAGTTTGAGCAACATCGCCGTGAGTTGCGCACGCATGAGGACTACATACGGTTGTTCGGCAGCCGGTCGGTTCTGTTTGCGCCCGGGAGCCGCTGGGAATACAGCAACTATGGGTTCGTACTCCTCGGCGCGGTCATCGATCAGGTGAGTGGGCAAAATTATTACGACTACCTACGAGACCACATCTTCCTTCCGGCCGGGATGATCTCGACTGGCTCCGCACAGGAAGGTGAACCCGTACCCCGCCGCAGTGTGGAGTATACAAAGCAGGGAGGAAGTACCTGGCATCACAGCATGAATTCTGGTCCTCGTGCGACAGCAGCGGGTGGTGCCACGACGACAGTGAGAGATCTGCTGCGCTTTGCCAACGCACTGCAAAATCACAAATTACTGGATACCCACGGGATGGAGTTGCTGACCACCGGCCATGTCGCGATGCCGCGAGGAGGGCAGTACGCGTACGGCTTCCAAGATCTCATCCTGAACGGTGTGCGGTGTTTCGGGCACGACGGAGGGGGGCCGGGTGTGAGCGGTGATTTAAGAATTTGCCCCGTGACGGGCTATGTCGTGGCGGTACTCGCCAACATGGACCCGCCCGCGGCGCAGCGGATCTCCAACTTTGTCGTCAATCAACTTCCCGAGCCGCATGTAGCGCGGCAGTAAGCAAACTTAGATAGAGTGCTTGCAATTCCGCTGGTCAGGAATGAGACCAGGAGAGTGGAACATGCCGAGGTTGAGTTCCGGCGCGACCTGTGCATTTATCGGAAGGACACGTTATCTCCAAAGGTAAATCGCCGCAAACTAGACAGATCCACTGTAAAGGCCATATGCCACGAATCGTATCTGGACAGTATTTTTGCCTGAGTGCTGGTCGGAACACCGCTTTCGGAAACTAGGCAAATCCCATTCTCAACGAATGTGAGCCGCGCCGCTTGTTCTCAACCTGTTCTTAACCAATGTGGTTCCGTTTCCAACGAATGTGAGCCGCCAACCTCGGCTATTCTCAACCAGTGTGATTCGAAACTGGGGCTTGTTCTCAACTCGAAGCCGTGATGTTTTCAGCTCGCTACACCTAGGAGAGGGACGCTCCTGCAAAGCGCAAGCAGTTGTTCTGTTGTCCGTTCTCGGCAGCGGCAAGCCAGCGTAAGATATCGCGTCCTCGAAGCAAGTCTTGAACATGCAGCGTTGCGGCGCTGTCCAAGTTGAATGCGGGATCATTGCGAATCATGGCTATCTTTTTGAGGATCGTTTGCGCTTTTCTTTCAGCCGTTTACTAATTAAACAAATAGCTAGCGCGCGATTTCTGAGCGTTCGGTATAGCGGACTCAAGGAAGTGCTTGATTTTCATCACGGTCATTCCTTGATGAGTCGTTCGAGCCACTCCCGAAGCAGAGTGCGTTCTCCTTCTGAAAGCGATATAGCCTCAGGAAGAACGGCGCGCAAAGCAACCGCCGCCGCTGCCGGACCGGAATTATGAAACACTGGCGACTCGGTCGTAATGGCATTGATGATGGCTTCGCGTGCGATCTCAGCCATGCCCATATCGCGGCTCTCTTCGGGCATCGACAACAGCGTTAGAACGGTGCCGCAGCCAATGGCATGTATTAAGTCTGCGGCCCGCTCCTCGCTTACTCGCAAGCGCCCGGCAACGGCAACGCGTCGGATATGCTCCCTCAGAACGCGATAAGAATTGACGGCAGCGGACTGCAAGCCCGGCTGAGGATCGCAGTACATCAGTTTGTAGATCGCTGAGTTAGAAAGCCCAAACTCGACATGCAAATTCCATCCGCTGCGCAGATCCTCCACCGGGTTGTCACTGGGCTTGCGAGTCTTTTTTTCCTTTAGATACGTGGTGAACCCATAATCGGCAACCGCATGAAGAAGGCCGCTCATGTCTCCAAAAAGACGGTAAATAGTCGGTGCCTGAACGCCGGCGGCTTCTGCAACCGCGCGAGTTGTTACGGCATCCCGCCCTCCACGATTGAGGAGACCAATTGCAGCCACAACGATCCGCGCCCGCGTGGCATCACGGGAATGGTTTGGATCAGCGGTTTGCACAGTCTGGGAGTTGATCATTGTTTTAAACAATAAACACCAGAGTCTACAACAATCCCGAAGATAATTGCGAGTTGTTAATTATGATAACTTAATATTGATATCGGTGATAACGAGCAGCGTCTTTTGCTGTTAACTCACAAGGAGATTATCATGATCATTGTCACAGGAGCTACGGGCAAGCTCGGCCAGAACATCGTTGAGCAACTCCTCAAAAAAGTGCCTGCTAGAGAGATTGGCATCAGCGTTCGTGCGCCCGAAAAAGCGACCGCTCTTGCTGAGCGTGGCGTCCGCGTGCGGCAGGGGAATTTTGGAGATCCGGCGAGCCTGCGTCATGCTTTTGAGGGAGCCTCGCAGGTTCTTATCATTTCCAGCAACAGCAGCGGTGAGGATGCGGTAAGACATCACCGCAACGCCATTGAAGCCGCTAAGGCTGTCGGCGCTCGTCGCGTGCTCTATACCAGCCATATGGGTTCCAACGCGGCTTCGCTCTTCTCACCCATGCGCGACCACGCCGCGACGGAAGCCATACTGGAGAAGTCAGGAATCGCTTTCACCTCGCTGCGCAATGGGTTCTATGCGGATTCGGGCATTATGCTGATGGGCCAAGGTCTGCAAACCGGCGAAGTCGCCGCGCCGGAACATGGTCCGGTCTCCTGGACTGCCCATCCCGACTTGGCGGAGGCTGCCGTCATCGCCCTGACCGATGCAAATCGTTTAAGCGGGATCACGCCACCCCTGACCGGATCGGAAGCTCTTGATCTCGACGGTATGGCAGCGATTGCGTCCGAACTGACCGGCCGCGAGATTAAGCGCGTCACGGTAACTGATGAACAGCATCGGGATAACCTGCTTTCTCATCACTTGCCCGAACCTGTCGCGGACTTACTCCTGGGACTCTTCGCCGCCAGTCGCAAAGGCGAGTTCGTCGCCGTCGATCCGACCCTGGAACAACTGCTCGGTCGACCGCCCATGTCAATGCGAGACGTGCTGGCAGCTCATCTGTCGCAAACGCATTGAGAAGCTGCTGCTATGTATTTCCCTATTTGGTCGCAACCGGCGGCAGAGCATCCGATGATGGTGCAGGCTTTCCATCCACTGTCGCTGGCTCCATCAATTCGGTTCGCGTGCCGTCAGGATCAAATAAGTTTACCTGCCGCTTCCGGTTTTTGCCGATTTTGATTTCAATTGGCTTTCCGTATTCATTCCGATATGGCCTGCGGTTTAATTCCGCTACGCTCGCCGCTGCATCCGGAACTTCGAGGCTTAAGTGATGCGCGCTGCCGCGCCGGTCAGGAGCAGGCGCATCCTGGGACAGCATAAACTCCACGTAATCTGGTCCGTCCGGCACTTTTAAGTTAATCCAGGAAAGCGTTTGATTGTTGCTGCTGCCGCGCCAGGTTTCTTCAAACCCAAGCACATCCCGGTAGAATTTCATTTCCGGCTCGAGCTTGGTAACGATAATGCCGACGTGCATCATTCTTTGTGAAATCCGCTGCGGCGGCATATCATGGCCGAACTGTCGCGCGGTCCAGCTATCAGCAGGATACTGGACTACTTCTACACTATGACCAGCCGGATCTTGAATCATGAAGTTCAGATTACCGATGCGTCCTTTCGGCAGATGATCGGGGGTGTTGATTCCTTTGGAGCGCAGGTAAACGCGCATCGCTTCCGCATTGTCGGTTTCAATCGCAATGTGGTTCAACCGGTCGGAATGGGCTTCGCGTTCGGGCGCAATCTCAATGTATTGCCGGTCATTGATTTTGAAAAACAACAGGGAAGGGGAGCCGTCCGCGTTTTTCAACGAGTACGGCTCGGCAAATCCGAGAAAATCATGATAGAACTTTCGTGACTGATCAAGATCATGAGCAAACAAAGAAATGTGCGCCACGCCCAGAATGCGCGGTCGCGGCGGCGCATCTTCAGCGCATAAAGCAAGAACGGCGCAGAACAATAGAACAAGCAGCTTCATTGTTCGTAGGTCACGTAAGCGAACTGTTTGGAGTCCGGCGACCAGGAGTTCACGTTAATTGTTCCCTGGCCTCCGAAAAACTGGGTTAACTCTCGAATCTGCCCGGGCTTCACTTGTGCTTTTGGCAGCGGCATCATGCGCAGTGTCACGTTCAATCGTCCGTTATGGCCTGCTGTGCCTTTCGGAAAAGTGAGAAACACCAGCCATTTCCCATCTGGAGAACAATGCGGAAACCAGTCTTCCTGGTCATCGCTGGTGATGCGCTCGGCTTTGCCGTCATCTGCTCCTGCGCCGTCCGCCGGCATGCGCCAAATATCCCAGGTTCCGGAGCGGTCGGAATTGAAGTAAATCCATCTGCCATCCGGCGAATAATCAGGGCCATCATCGTAGCCCGGGCTGGAAGTGAGCCGTTCCTGCGCGCCGCCCCCGGTAGGAATGCGGAATAGATCGAAATTCTTGTTGCGCTGCGCCACAATTGCCATCCATTTACCGTCCGGCGAGAACCCGTGAAAATAACTGGGCGTTTCCGTCACTTTCACTTCCGGCGTTCCGCCCATTGCCGATACGGTGTAAACCTGCGATCCGGCAGCGTTGGCGGATGAGGAAAAAGCAATCAGCTTGCCGTCCGGCGAAATACTTTTGTCGTTGTTGCACTTCCGAATGCTGCCTAGGTCAATCTTTTCCAGTTCCGGCGTTCCGCTTCCGCCATAGGGCAGCTTATAAAGATCGCCCCCTGTATTCACCAGCAGGTACTTGCCGTCCGGTGACCAGTTCGGCGCTTCAATCAGTTTGTCCGCCGTGTAAATTACCTTGGTCGATTTGTCGTGCAGGTTGTAAATCGTGATGTGGCTTCGCTTTACGGTGGGAGCCTGCTGCGCCGTTATCAGCAGGGATGCTACCAGAAATCCGCAGCCGGATAGAAGAACGGAAAATCGCATTAATGAAGTCCTCCGAAGTGATTACCCGCAAACAATTCCAATTTATTCGCCGCCTGCTGCGTGCCGCCCGTCATCTTGACATTCGAGAAAACTGCCGTTTCCAGCACCGTTGCGTTATGCGAACAAACCGCCAGACCAAGGTAAACAGGGTCTTGCAATTGAACTGTTACCGGGTCGGTCGGCTTCAGTTCCTCGCCTTTGTTGCCGGCAAACAAGGTGAACTGGTTGCCGTGGCGTTCAATGCGGATTTCCGTGGGAGCTTTCAAATCTGATCGCGTTTCCAATGTCGCCGCCCCGGTGGAAGGGCGGTATTGCAGCGAAGTTAGGCCATCGCCGTGCAGCGCCGCATCCGCATAAGCGGAATCCGGTTGCAGGCTCTGTCGGATCATCAGCGCGGCTTTCCGGTGCTGCTCGGTGCCTTGGCCCTCGAAATGAACATCGGCAGTCAGCGTCACATCACCTGAAATCTGCTTATACACGTACTGAAACGCGTCCTGGGCGGCCCAGATGTTTGCCCCGCCGCCGGTCACTGCATACTGGTCCTGCTTCGAATTAAACTTGGTTTTACCTTTGCGGGGCGTAATGCCGATGTCCTTCTGGCTTTGAAAAATACCAAGCTTGGCGGCAATCCCCGGCTGTAAACTGACTATTGCCAGCAGGCAAGCGCCAGCGCCCCAAAGAAAGCGATTTTTCATGATGACCTTTTCTGAACAGACTAGCTGATGAAAAACAAGTTTCACTGTAAACTGCATTCTGATACGCTTCTAAGTTCGCTTGTTGTGCGCAATCCGAATGCTTTTCACTCAATCAAGATGACACACCTTGCTTTGAAAATCGTCGCTGCCTGTTTTTCGCTTTCCCTTCTGCCGATGGCTATTCGCGCCAGCGATTACGAATGGAAGCAGTTGTTGAAAGAACGCATTCCCCAGTACGGGCATCGCAATTGGATTGTGATTGCCGACTCAGCTTACCCTGCGCAGTCCCGCGACGGCATTGAAACGATTGTATCCGGCGCGGACCAGACGGCGGTGCTGCGCTACGTTCTGGATCTGCTGGCTTCTTCCCGCCACGTTCGGCCCGATGTTTACCTGGATCAGGAACTTGGATTCATCCATGATGACGAAGCGCCCGGCGTGGAATCATATCGCCGCGAGCTGAGTTCGCTGCTCGGTTCGCGCGAAACCGTTTCGCTGCCTCACGAGGACATCATTGCTAAGCTTGACCAGGCCGGCAAAACCTTCCGCATCCTGATTATCAAAACCAACATGATCGTGCCGTACACCACTGTGTTTTTGCAGCTCGATTGCGCTTATTGGAGCGCCGATTCAGAACGCAAGCTACGAGCCGCAATGGCCGCTCAGAACGGGAGCAAAAACCAGTAGTTCAAGGAGGGGCAAAAAACTCCGCCCGCGACGTAACACCATTTCGCGCAAATTCACCAACGAAATTAAAACGCCATTCGCACTCCGAACTGCACTAAACGCTGATCAAGCGCCGTTGTCCAGGCATAACTCGGCGCGCCCGTAATCACGCCAGCCCGGTTCACTATCGCGGTGGTGTTTACGCCGGTCACATTGGTATGGTTCAACAAATTGGTGAACTCCGCAAATAACTGCGCTTGCACCCGTTCGCCAAACGGAATCAGCCTGGTGTATCGTGCGTCCAACTGATAAGTCGGCGGCCCAAGATACGTGTTTCTTCCGATATACAAGGGACGCTGCAAGCTCGATACCACGGTCGGGTCGCCATTCAGAACCTGGTTGCTGCCGATATTGAGAATATCGCCGCTGTAGCCCACAAACGCGAAACTCAACTGATTGTTCCGCAAAAGGTAATTCCATGTGCCGGATGTTTTCGTGACCGAAGGCGTGTACACCCCTTCGGTGGCGAAACTGTTGCGCCGGTCCGTCAAGGAATTGCCGCGATCGCGCTTCCGATTGGTCGCGTCTTCCGGGTACTGGGTTGCGCTATCAATGTTGTTCTGCTCCGGCGCATCATCAATTGAATGGGACCACGTATAAGAAGCAAACAAGGTCAACCCGAATGATTGCTGATGCTTCAGCGTGATAGTGCCGCCGTTATAAATAGATTGCCCTACCGATTCCGCCACAGAAATATTGTTAAAGCGAGGATCAACGCGGCCTGTTCCGAAGATCGGCCTGCCGTCTGCCAGCGTATTCGCGGTGGGAATCAGATTCACATTCCGATACACCGGAAGCCGGTTGCCGCGCGTAAACAGATATGTGAAGCTCAATCCCGTATTCCGTGCAATCTCGCGTTCAATGCTGATGTTGCCGTTCGCCGAGTAAAGATTGGTGAAATCGCGTGCTACCGAAACCACATCCTGCAGCGGCACATTTAAGCCGGTGGGCAGGGCAGTAAAGACCTTGGGGAATGATGGCGCATACGCATTCGTTGGCGGCAAGCTGATGGTTAATGGCGGCACCGTGCCGTTATTCAACAACGCTCGCCAGTAAATATTTGTCTGCGGCGGATCAAAGAAAATACCGCCGCTCGCCCGAAGCACTGTTTTCTGGTCTTGTCCTAAACCAATCGCGATTCCCAGGCGCGGCGCAAAATTGTTTGTATCGGTGTTGAACTGCTGCGAAAGCTGGTAAGGCGAATTCTTGTTCGCAGTGGGAAGCGTGTACAACTCATAGCGAACGCCATAGGTGAGCGTAATATTCCGGCGCGCTTTCCAGTTGTCTTGCGCGTATGCGCTGTAGAACGCTGAATTGTACGTGACGCTCGGCTGTCCATACGCTTGATTAAAGTTGGTATAGCCTTTCGGGGCCGTGCCGTTCGCTGCTGCCAGGTAGGCCGCTACGCTCGGAAATGTGTAGGTCTGCGAAGGCGAATTGGCTTGGCGGTCCAGAATCGCCCGATAATTAAAGCCCACGCTGTAGGAATGGTTGCCTCGCGCATACCGAACATCGTCGGTCGCTTCCGGTGTGACTTCCTTGTAAACAAAATATAAGTTGGGCGAGCCGCCGAACTGAATCGCGCCCGGAATGTTGATGGAGGGTCCTAGGCCCGTTGCCGAAAATGGTAGCTGCCGCTGCAGGCGGTACGGAGCCTGCACGCGCAGTTCATTAATCAATGTTGGTGAAAGGGTGGAAACAAGCTGCAATGCGCCTGAATAACTGCGGTCAATAAAATTGTAAGTCTGCGAAGTGACAACCAAACCGCCGCCGTTGTTGTAAGGCGAATCGTTACGATGCCCGTTGAAGCGCAGTGAAAGCCGGTTGTTGCTGTTGGTCTGGTAATCCAGCTTGCCCAGGAAAAACAGCACATCCTGTGAAAACGGTATGGCATTCGCGTAACTGGCCGGAAGCGAAAGCGCCGAAATGATAGCTGGACTCACCGTTACCGGCGTTGGCAGGTCGCGCTTCACATGCTCCACTCCGGCAAAATAAAACAACTTGTCTTTAATGATTTTTCCGCCCACGTTGCCGAAAAACGTATCAACGTTGGTTTCCGGCGTAGGCCGGTTATAAGCAAGCAAAGCGGGACGCGCGGAAAAATCAGTTCGCCGGAACAGGTAAGCCGCTTCGCCGTGCAGGTCGTTTGATCCTGATTTCGTCACCGTGTTAAATACTGTTCCCACGGTATTTCCAAACTCCGGCGCATACCCGTTTTCCACCATCTGTACTTCCTGCACAAACGTATCGGAAAACGGCAGCAGCCGAATGCCCGCCCGGTCGCTTTCGGTGTTGTTGCTTCCGTCAATCTGGTAATTAATGCGTCCGTTGAATCCATTGGCATTCACTTTGCGCGGAACGCCGAACTCGGTGTTCGGTCTGCCTGACACGTTGGGTTGCAGCAGAATGAAGTTAAACGGATTTCGCGAAACCAGCGGCAGATTCGCCACTTCCGTTAAACCTAGCGTCTGCCCGACGCTGGTGTTGCCAGGGTCAATCACCGGCGCATCGCTCGTTACCTGGACGCTTTGCGAACCGCTCGCCACAGTTAACGAAATGTTCCTGGTCACAATGCCGCCCGCGCTTACCGTAATTCCCGTTTGCTCGTAATCAGAAAAACCCCCGCTCGTAATTTGCAGGTTGTAGTTGCCGAGCGGAAGCAGCGGAAAGCGAAAGAATCCCTGGTCGTTCGTGTTCTGCGTTTGCACGAATCCGGTTCCAGTGTTCGTGATCTTCACTGGCGCATTCGCCACCGTCGCGTTGGCCGGGTCCGTCACCGTTCCCTCAATCTGCCCGTTAATTGCCGCGGTCTGCGCCCATGTCAAACTCCACGCCGAAGCCAACAGAAGCAGTAAGGTTTTCATCATTCGATTTGTGGTAAAAATGCGGTTTCCAGTCATACACCTAATTTCCAATCAGGATTATATATATTGTACGGGTGAATGTGTTTGAACTCCAACTAGCGTTTGTGCGCAGTTGCTTTTAAAGTTTCGCGCCAAAGAATTCTTTTATGCTGGATGAAACATGAACAGAAGCTGGATGTTTGTCCCAAGAAGCATAATGTGGAAAATTGTTGGTCTGGCTGCTTTTGCCGGAGCTTGCCTGAATCTCGCGGCCCAGGTGCAGCCCGGCGAACTGCGCTGCGAATATCGCGTAAACCCGCTCGGCATCGACGTTATAGCACCTCGCCTGAGCTGGATCATGTCGTCAATTAATCCTGCCGCGCGTGGCCTTGCGCAAACTGCTTATCAGATTGTGGCTTCTTCCAGTTCCGCAAATTTAGTTAAGAACCAGGGCGACCTTTGGGACACCGGTAAAATCAGTTCCGCTCAATCCATTCACATACCCTACTCGGGTAAGCCCTTACATTCCGGCGATCTTGTTTTCTGGAAGGTTCGCGTGTGGGATCAGAACAACCGTCCCTCCCCTTGGAGCGCATCCGCCCAATGGTCAATGGGTTTATTAGAAGCCAGTGACTGGAAAGCCGAATGGATCGGCAAGGACGAAGACGGAACTTATCACGACCCGGAGAGCCCTTTGCAGAATTTCAAAGCCGCTCGATGGATCTGGGCGCCTGGCGAGAATAGCCAACTGTTCCAAACTACAATCACCGTGCCCCCTGATCGAAAGCTTGCTCGCGTTTTCTCCGTCTTCGCTGCGGCAGGAAGTTTCGCGCTAACGGTAAATGGCGTATCGGTCGCGCAACAGGACGCCATCACGATTCCGTTAACATCGGACCTCACTCATTTTGTGAAAACCGGCCCGAACAAGATAGAAATAAAGGCTGAGCCATCACCTGGAGACACATCAGGCTTAATCGGCATGATTCGCGTTGAATTTCAAACCGGTGATCCCTTGTTGATTCCTACCGGCCCAACCTGGACCACGCAAAGCAGCGCAGTCCTCGATAAAGGAGCATTTGGAACAAAGCCTTGGGGCGATCTGGGCTATGTGGAAGAAAGAACGCTGCCTGCGCGGCTGCTCCGTAAAGAGTTCGCCGCTCGCGGTCCGGTCAAACGCGCCACTGCTTACGTATCCGGCTTGGGCTTGTCGGAACTTTACGTGAACAATCGCAAAATCGGAGATCAAGTACTTTCGCCCAACCTGACCGACTACGATAAGCGAGTTCACTACGTCACCTTCGATGTCACGAGCGAAATCAAAGCTGGTCGAAACGCCATCGGCATCATGCTCGGCAATGGCCGCTACTGGTCGCCGCGCATTGTGTATCCCATTCCCAGCAAAAGCTACGGCTATCCCAAAGCGCGCATCCAGTTACAGCTTGAATACACCAACGGACAATCGGAAACCGTGATCAGCGATCAAAGCTGGAAGCTCACCAGCGATGGGCCGATCCGCGCCAATAACGAGTACGACGGTGAAGACTACGACGCACAAAAAGAATTAACTGGCTGGAGCGGCATCGGCTTCGACGATTCTGCCTGGCAGCCTGCGCAAGCCGTAGCCGCGCCTATGGGCCCGATGGCGGCGCAGATGGCCGAACCTTTGCGCGTAGTGGAAACGATTAAGCCCGTGAAGCTCACGAAGCTGAAAAGCGGCGCGTATATTTTCGATCTGGGGCAGAACATGGTGGGCTGGTGCCGGTTGCATGTGTCCGGCCCGAAGGGAACGCGCGTTCAACTGCGCCACGCGGAAACGCTGGATGAACAGGGCGAACTGTATGTCGCCAATCTGCGATCCGCCAGAGCCACCGACACCTATATTCTCAGCGGCAAAGCCAAAGAAGAATGGGAGCCTCGCTTCACCTATCACGGCTTCCGCTACGTGGAGCTTCGCGGCTACCCCGGTGTGCCGACGCTCCAAACTCTGGAAGGCCGCGTGGTGCAGGATAACATGCGGGAAACCGTTAATTTCGTTTCTTCAAACGAACTGCTGAACCAGATTCATCACGGCATCTACTGGGGCGTGCGCGGCAACTACCGCAGCATTCCCACCGATTGCCCGCAGCGCGATGAGCGTCAAGGCTGGCTCGGCGATCGTTCGGTGGTCTGCCGCAGCGAAAGCTATCTGTTCGACGTAGCTGCTTTTTACACCAAATGGGAAACCGATATTGCCGATTCGCAGCAGCCCGGCGGCAGCGTTCCTGATGTAGCGCCGCCTTACTGGAGTTTGTACAACGACGACATCACCTGGCCCAGCACCTTCGTCCAAGTGCCTGCCATGCTTTATGACCAGTACGGCGACCTGCGCGTGATTGAGCGCAATTACCCATCCATGAAGAAGTGGGTGGAACACATGCGCTCTTTCTTGAAGAACGGCATCATCGCCAAAGACACTTACGCGGATTGGTGCGTTCCGCCGGAAAACCCCAAATTGATCCATTCCCAGGACCCCACCCGCCAGACCGACGGAACGCTGCTCGCCACTGCTTATTATTACTGGATGGCGCGGCAGTTGGCGCGCTTCGCCGGGCTGCTCGGCAACCAGGAAGCGGATCGGAAAACTTACAACGATTTGGCGGACGAAATCAAAACCGCTTTCAATAAGAAATTCTTCAATCCCCAAACCGGCTTCTATGGCAACGGCACGCAAACGTCCAGTATTGTCCCTTTAACCTTCGGCCTGGTTGCGCCCGAAAACAAAAACACTGTATTTGATCGCCTCATCGCCCGGGTAGAAAATGAGAGTCGTGGCCACGTCGGAACCGGCCTGGTCGGAGCGCAATGGCTGCTGCGCACTCTCACCGAAAATGGCCGCCCTGATATAGCTTTCCAGATTGCCACGCAGACCACTTATCCAGGTTGGGGCTACATGGTGTCGAAAGGTGCAACCACCGTTTGGGAATTGTGGAACGGCGACACCGCTGACCCGGCCATGAACTCCGGCAATCACGTCATGCAGATTGGCGATCTGGGCGTATGGCTCTACGAATACCTCGGCGGCATCCGTTCCGACCCTGACCATTCCGGCTTTAAGCACATCCTGATCCGGCCTTACATGATGAACGATCTCTCGTTTGTGAGAACTTCGCATCGCTCCATGTACGGCCTGATCTTCAGCGAATGGAAGCGCGCTGGAAACCGGATCGCGTTGAACGTCACCGTGCCTCCGAATACTTCAGCCACTGTCTGGGTTCCCGCCAAGCAAAACGCTCAAGTGCTCGAAAGCAACCGGCCTGCCGTAAATTC
>CAXTWH010000077.1:0-16888 GCA_964247975.1 uncultured Bryobacteraceae bacterium
GATGATCCACTTGGCTATAAAGAAGCGTGCGTCCATCGGGCGAAAGCGCCAAGCCTCCCGCCGGGCTTCTCTCAACCACGCTCGCAGTAGCAACGCGGCCTGTTGCAAAACTCAGAAAACGAAGATTTGCGCGTTGGCTGACTGCGCTTTCCATCGACCAGAGCCCCGGGTCAACCTCGCTTCCCACCCGTTCCAGAAACCAGATGCCCCGTTCGGCTACTGCCCACCATCGCTCATGCACGCCGGGTAAAACCTGATACTCCTTCCCGCCGTTCACGGGCATTGCCATCAACGGTGTGTTCACTTCGCGGGTCCGCGTGTAATACAGCAGCTTGCCGTCAGGTGATTCCTGCGCACCCCACCCTCCGTTGTGCGTCACCTGCACCGGATTGTTGCATTCAAGCGGACATTTAAATACTTCAAAACGGCCTGTGCGGTTGGAATCAAAATAAATCCACTTTCCATCGCGCGACCAGGATGGCAGCATATTGTCGAACGGATCGTGTGTAACAAGCCGTGCCGCGCCGCCGTCGATTGAAGTCAAAAATATCTGAACGTTATTGCTTTGCCTGGTGTCGAACGCTACCCATCGCCCGTCTTTTGACCACGCCGGACTGCCGCTATTGATCTCCGCATTTCCGTATAGAAACGTGGGCATAGACCCATCCGCATGGGCTGTCCAGATGCCGTAAGGACCGGAACGGTTCGATTCAAAAGCAATCTTCCGTCCATCAGGAGAAAAGGCGTTCGGCCGCGCGTAGCTGGAACGCGCCGAACTCACAATCTGGGTATGCGCTCCGGCCTTGCCGTTAGCTGTAACCGGAATGCTCCAGATATTGGCGTTGTTGAAGTCGTGCGCAAAAGCAAGCCGGTTTCCGGCTAACGATACCGCTGGCTGATACACGGCTTCGCCCATCATCAGCAGCGGTTGTGGACGCGCTTGGCGAGTGGCAGAAACGCGCCACAAACGGCTGGTAGCTGTTCCACCATTAGCGAAAATTACATCATTGCCGTCTGCCGTCCACGTCGCTTGCCGGTTTAAACCGGTTGGTGTGTTGAGGCGTCTGGGACTTCCGGCGGGCTGTAGGTTTTCATCAAGCGGAGCAACAAAGATACCCCATTCCGAATAGCCCAGCATTCGGGAAAAGGCCAGCAGCCGTGAGTTCGGCGAGAGTGCGGGATAGAATTCGTCGCTTGTGCTTCCGAAGGAAAGCAATCGCGGCTGGCCGCTTGCGGCGGAAACAACAAAAATATGCGATTGGTTATCCTGCTCGGATCGTCCGGAGGTCACCAGCCATTTTCCGTCGCGCGACCAGCAAAGAGCCTGGTAAAAAGCGGTGGGAATTTCCGCAATCAGTTTTTCCGGCCCGCCGAGCGACGACACTTGGTAGATGCCTGTAATGCCATGCGGGAATGCTCGAAGAAAAGCTATTGACCTGCCATCGGGAGCAAACGCGGGATGCGCGTCCGAAACATCACCGGAGGTCAACTGCAGCGGCATGTCGGTTCCGATGATCTTCGCAAAAATGTGAGTCACCTCGCCTTTGCCGCGCGTCCACGTGAAGGCAAGCTGGTTTCCATCCGGGGAAAAGGCCGGGTATCCTTGGAAACCGGCATAGCTGGCAAACGGCGTCACGCGAAATTCCGGTTGCGGCGAACGTGAAGAATAGGTGTAATACCAGAACGTTGCGCCGCCTATCGCAGCTAAACAGATGATTGATAACAAGACGGCAATGAACCGCCATGGTTTTGTCGCGTTTGCTGAACCCTTAATGCCGAGCAGCTTTCCCGATTCGGATTCTTCCTTGAGGTCGAGCAGCGTGATCCGCACATCTTCAATCGTTTGGAAACGCCGGGCTGGGTCTTTTCTCAGGCATCGGTTCACAACAGTTTCCAGCTCATGCGGTACATCAGATGCCATTTGGCCGACCAGCGGCGGATCATCGCGCAGAATGGATGAGAGGATCGCCATATTGGAATCGCCTCGGAATGCTCGCTGGCCGGTCAGCATTTCATACAAAACCGCGCCGAAGCTGAAAATATCGGAGCGCGTATCAAGCGGCTTGCCTTGCGCTTGTTCCGGCGACATATAAGCAACGGTTCCCACCAGAGCGCCTTCGCGGGTTCGCGGCGTTTTTTCCGCGCCAAGCGGCAGCGTTTCATCAGAAAAGCCGGCGAGCGTCATTTTGGCCAGGCCGAAATCAAGTACCTTCACCAGACCCGCATCCGTCACCATAATGTTGCTTGGTTTCAGATCGCGATGAATAATGCCTGCTGCCGCTGCCGCGCTGATGCCTTCTGCAATTTGAATCGCGAGCTTCAAAGCTTCAGGAATGCGCATTCCTTTGCGAGGAATGATCTGGTCGAGTGTTTTGCCGCGCACATATTCCATCGCAATGTAATGCACATTGTTCTCTGATGAAATGTCATAAACCGTAACGATGTTTGGATGATTTAATGCCGATGCCGCATGTGCTTCCAGTTCAAACCGCCGCAATTGCTCCTCATCACCTGCTTTTTCCCGCAACAGCAGCTTCAGCGCAACTAGTCGATTCAAACGAGTATCGCGGGCTTTGTAAACAACTCCCATCCCGCCATCCCCTAGTTTTTCGACAATCTCGTAGTGGCCAAGAATCTGGCCTGCGCTGAACATTCTAGATTAAGTTGGTTGTCGCGTCAGTATAGCGCAACATTCTTTTTCGATGAGAATTATAGAATAGTTTGAACTCGTACGCATTAAATGCATTGATTTTTCATTTCCGTTTTCGATTGATTTCCATATCTAAATTTCCCTCTGATTCATTCTTAGTAAAGCTCCTGCATGGTACTCGTAACCTAAGTTTTCGATGGATTGCACATCCACTCGCGGGTCTGCCTACGTACCCTGGACAGCACAACAAGAATAAAAGTTGTTTGCTGTCTCGTAGGAAGCAAACGTAAGTTTTCGAAAAACCCGGAACACGCCTGTTTGTTCTTGAAGCAAAGCTTGGGAAAGAAGTTGAGGAGTTGAACATGAAGTTGCGTATTGCAGATCTCGAATCAAAATCTGGCATGGGCCGACGGCAGTTGCTGAGAACGGGTGGGCTCGGCCTAGCCACTACCGGCACCTTGCTCTTCGGCAGTAGTTTCTCAAAATTAATGGCTGCCGAAAGCAGCGGAGCTTACCAGGATCAAGCCAATCAAATTTTCTTGGCGGCGCTTATAGCCGAAGATCTTGCCACTACGTTCTACTACAACGGGCTGGTTGGGCAAGTCATTCAAGATCCCAGTTTAGCCGGTCCCGGCGGCACTGCGGCTAATCCCTCATCCGCCGGAAACAGCGGAAATGTTGCTTATGTGCGAGCCGCCCTGACGCAGGAAATTGCCCATGCCAATCTGCTTCGCGCGGTTGGCAATTTTGGCGCTGATGCGACCACCGATCCTTATCAGGCGTTTTACTTTCCTGCCGGCTCTTTCGATTCTGTCGGTTCATTTTTAGGGCTGCTGGATGCCTTGGAAAATGCGTTTATCGGAGCTTATCTGAATGCTGTTCGCGAGTTCGCCAATCTTTCGGCCAGGGCGCGGGAATGTCGGCAGCCCGATGGTCCTTATGGTGGTCCGTACAGCGCCGCGCAGTTGCAGTACTTTGCTGAAGTAGCCGCATCAATCCTCGGTGTTGAATCCGAACACCGAGCGCTAGGGCGCGTCATTTCCAGCACCGATCCGGCCAACAACCTGAATTATGAGCAGACCGATGGCTTAACCAGCGTGTACAACGGGCCGAATTCGGCAGTGGCCGCCTTGAAACCTTTCCTTGCCCCTGGCAATGGACTGGTAGGCTACTGTCTTGAGGAAGCTTTAAACAATCAAGCCAGTGTTTCGTTACCGGCCACTGGTAATCCACCGGCATTTTAATAAAAGACAAAATTAACTAAAAAGGGCTGCCGTTATAGATACACGCGGTAGCCCTTGTGGCTTCGTACTTTACTGGCCTTCTTGTTTTAACTGCATTACCGCTTCTGCTGCGCTGCCGGCGTTCGCTCCCGGTTCAATTTCGGGCTGCATCTGCCGCCAACGCCGAACTAGCACCGATTCAAAAACGCCAGCCTTGTGGAAGGGTTCGTTTTCGGTAAAGGCGACCGCAGCCGCTCGGTTTTCCACATTGATAATAAATAACGTTCCCACGATAACGCCCTCAGCATTTTCAAAAGGTCCTCCAACATGCATCTTGTCGCTGTGCTGTTTGAGGTAAGCCAGATGCGCGGGTCGCGTTTTCTCCCGCAGTTCGCCAACTCCGGGTTTATCAAAACAAAGTATGGCGAAGTACATTATGATTCTTTTCTGTTTGCCAGAACGCGGTCGACCATCACGCCGGAGCTGCCGAGATACTGGTTAGGATCAAGCAGTTTTTCGAGAGCGACGCGAAGAATCTTGTGATTTCGGGATCATTTGCCAGCAGGTCAATCAATCGTCCTTTACCTTGAGACACCGCAATGCAAATTTTCGCAAGCTTGTCATGGGCCGTGCCACGGCCCATCTGCGGGCCGAGCGCCATCATCACGGCTTCGGTGTTCACCAAACCATCCGTTAAGCGCAAATCCTTGCCCATGTTGTCAGGATGCACAATCAACCCATCGAGCATGAAACGGGCCTGATGCAGTGCGCCAGCCGTATAGCAGAAAATTTCCGATAGCGCGAGCCACTCGATTTCCCAAGTGCCGGTGGCGCGCTCGAAATCAGCATTCATCGCGTTCAGCAGGGCAGCGGCATGTTGCCGCACCACGCTGCTGCAAGCTGTGATGTAAGCACAGGAGATCGGGTTCCGCTTCTGCGGCATGGTGCTCGATGCGCCCCGTCCACCGCTGTCATCGGGCTCCTGCACCTCGTTCAGTTCGGTCATCATCATGACCTTAACGTCGGAGGCGATCTTGTCCAACGAGCCGCATACTAGTCCAAGAAAACAGCCTACTTCGGCAATGGTGTCGCGTACGGTATGCCAGGCAATCGGCGGCTGCGCTAAGCCAAGTTCTTTCATTAAGCCCTGCTGCACGGCCAATCCTTTGTCGCCGAGCGAGGCCAGGGTGCCGACTGCTCCGCCAAACTCGCCCATCAACACGCGTTCCTTCATCTGTTCCAGTCGCTGCACATGTCGATCCATGCCGGCCAGCTAGATTGCGACTTTATACCCGAAGCTCATCGGGGTCGCCTGCTGTAGGTTGCTGCGCCCGATCATCGGTGTATTTCGGTGCTTCTGGGCCAAACTCGCCAGCGAACCGGTGATTGCCTTCAAATCTTTCTCGATAAGCTGCAACGATGAGCGAATCTGCAAGACTGTGGCAGTATCGGTAATATCCTGGGTGGTTGCGCCCCAATGACACCATTGGCCGAGACCGTCTTTACACAGTGCAGTCAGTTGTTGCACAACGGGCAGCGCCGGATAGCCGATGTGTTCGGTAGCGGGCTTGAGTTTATTGAAGTCCATCTCACTCGCGTTGCAGTGTGCCGCAATCTCCTCGGCAGCGTTTTCTGGAATGATCCCAAGTCGGCTTTGAACAAGTGAAAGTGCCTTTTCGATATCCAGATAACATTGAATCCGGGACTGATCGGACCAAATCGCTCGCATAGCGCTCGTACTGAAAACATCGCGGTAAATTTCCGAATCAATCGCTGTTGAGTTAGCGTACATACATAACTCTCCTTTGCTGCTCAACACTGCTTTTGGAGTAGATGCTGGAAGGCTTTAAAGGTGCGTGTTTATTTGTACAAGTGTTCCCTGAGCTTACCTTTGTTCTGGCTCACCCGCGTCGCGCTACCTCGCATGCAGTCTGGCAGCGCAATCATCAATACCGCTTCCATACAAGCTTACAATCCGAGTCCCAATCTGCTTCCTTACGCCGCGCCCAAAGCCGCGATTGTGAGCCTGACCAAAACGCTTTCGCAAATTGGTATGAAGCAGGGTGTGCGGATCAATGCTGTAGCGCCCGGACCTGTTTGGACGCCGCTGATTCCCGCCACTATGCCGGAAGAAAAAGTCAAAAGCTTCGGCAAAGACACTTCTTTCGAACGAGCCGCGCAGCCGGTTGAGATTGTGCCCATCTTTGTTTTTCTCGCTTCCAACGAAGCTCGTTATGTAACGGGCGAAGTTTATGGAGTCACTGGCGGCCAAACTCCCTTTTAGGAAAAACAGCAGAGGTTCACTTCTGTTTTCTAAAGTCCGTGATGAGCGGGAGAGAAGACAAAACGGTGTGCTATTGAAAATTTCTTTCGCACAGCAAGTGTTATGGAAGGAAATTTATCCTGATAGAATCATTTACCTTCCCTTTATGGACCAAGACTGAACAAAGCGATCGCGTCGCAAAACCCAGCGTTGCTAAATCTATTTCTAATCATCACGTCAGCTATTTCTCTGTATGCTGCTTAGCCACGCCGTTCTGCCGCTTGTCCTGCTCATATTCAGCTAACTCTCGTTTTGCTTCGTCCGGCTGATGCGTTTGCTGGTACAAGCGCGCCAGCACATAGTGGTTCTCCACCTTATGCGGATGAAGCGCGACCGCTTTTTTCAAGCTGTCAATAGCTTCATTGGTTTGTCCCAGTCCGCGATACGCTTTCGATAGTTCCTCAAATTCCTGCGCCCAGGAATTATTAATTTGAATGGCCTGCAAAAGTAGATTGCGGGCTTTTTCAAACTCTCCCCGCAGGTTCAAGTACGTGGCGTAATCAATCAGCGGCCAGGCGGAAGGTTCCTTCTGCTTATTGTTCAAGCGCAACCCGGCTTCAAAATTTTCGGCGGCCTTTTCGGAATTATCCAGCGCCGAATAAGCAAGCCCCAGATTGTGATAAGTTTTCACAAACTCCGGCGCAGCCAGTTTCACTTTCTCAAGCTGATTCACCGCTTGCAGATAAGAACCGCGTTCAAAATAAATCCGGCCCAGCTCGTAGCGGCTTTCCCAGGATGAAGGGTCAAGCTGAACGGCCTTTTCCAATTCGCTTACTGCCAAGTCTTTACTTCCTAGAATATTCAAATCCAAAGCCAGAATTTTATGCGCTTCCGCAAAGTCGTTATGAATAGCTAGGCTTTTTGACAGCACCTTCAGCGACGGCCAGATGCGATGAAGGCGGAAATCCACATACCCCAACTGATAAAGCGCGCGCCAGGAATTGGGATGGGTAGCCGTGTAGCTTTCCAGTTGGGTGCTTGCTTCAATGAATTGTTCTGTTTTAATCAGCGATTCGAATTTATCAATCGCCTGCTCGTCATCGCTGGCCGGAACAGCTTGGCTGAAACACCGCATCGCAAGAACAAACAGCAGAAGAACAGCGCGGTGCATAAAATAATTTTAATTCGCCGCGTTTTTTGCTGCTGGCCGGGAAGCGGGCGCCAGTTCCCAACTTACTTTATCGTCTGTGGCTGCCCGCAGCCGGGAAGCAATTTCCAACTCCGATTTTGCTCCCTCCTGCTTCAAGGCGCTTAAAACCAGACCTAACTGATAATGCGCTTTCTGCGAATCGGGACTTAATCGAACCGCTGTTTGCAATTCCCGCTCGGCTTCGGCAAGCTGCCCTGCTGCCCGGTATGCCATTCCCAATGCGATGTGGGCGCGCGTATGGTCCGGGCGGCGGCGAATTACTGTGTTCAGCAACTCCATGCTTTTTGCCGAATCGCCTTCTTGCGCCGCAATCAGCGCCAGATAATAATACGATTCCACTTGCGAAGGCTGCGCCCGGATGCTTTGTTCAAAATAAGGCTTGGCCGTTTCCGCATTCGAAGATAAGAAGTAAGTGGCCCCGAGCGCGTAGCTAACCTGCGAGTTAGCCGGGTCTGCGCTCAGCAGATCCTCATAAATCTTGATCGCCGCTGGAAATTCATGATTAGCAATGCGGGCAGACGCCAGCGCATACAGAGTTTTGGAATTGCCGGGCTGCAACTGCGCTGCTTTTTCCAGATTAGTAGTGGCATCCTTATTTAAATCCATTTGGAGGCACAACACGCCTAAAGCATAAAGAATGCTCGGCTCATCAGGCGCAATCTGCTTGGCCTGTAGTAAGAGCGATAAAGCCGCTTCGGTGTTGCCTTGCAGGTTTTTTACTCGTGCCTGGGCCAGCAACACTCGCGTATCGTTTGGCGCAATCACAGCCGCCCGCTGCGCCAAAGTTTCCGCTCTTTTGATTTGACCGTTCTCAATCGCCAGGCGAACACCCGCCAGAACCGCATCCAGATTCTGCCCGTTCGCAGCCAGCGCCTGCGCCCATTCTTTTTTCGCTTCCGGGATGCGGCCTACTGCTTCCAACAGATTGGCCAACGTCACTCGCGTTCCCGATAAGGCCGGAGTGATCATTAAAGCTTTGCGCAAGTGCCGCTCCGCTTCAGGGAACTGTGACTGCTCAAATTCAATGCTGCCGAGCAGGCTATAGTCGAGCGCGGACAATGTTTTCTCCGGCGCTGACAAAAGAAGGCGTCGCGCCTGATCAAGCGAACCTGCTTGGTACAGGGCGAACGCCTTCTGAAAAACCTGGTCCTGCGATTTCGCTATTCCGGAACTGAGTAAAAAGAACAGCCCGCTTGTGAAAACAATGCGCCGCCGGAAAACAACCATACTGCTTAAAAGGTTATTTTCGTATAAATCTGAATCGCTCTCGGCAGATTGCACTGGCCTGTAACCGCGCCGAAGTTCAAATCACTTAAGTTCGTGTCGGGGTCACACCATTGATGCCGATTGAACAGGTTGGAAGAGTTCGCTCCCAACCGCCAGGCAACCCGTTCTTTATAAACCGGAAAATCTTTGAAAAGCGACACATTCTCGTTGTAGTTCGCCCAACCGCGCAGAACGGAATCCACTCTTCCTTCATTGCCTAGCGTCAGCGGTGCTGGGTTTGTAAATGCGCTGCTGCTGATATAGCGGCTGTTTACAATATCAAAGTTCGAACTGTTCGTATTCTGGTAGCCGCTCACGCCGGGTACCCGGTCCGGCAATTCTCCAGTGTTGAAAAGAACTCCGCTGTATTGATTTTGCCCGATGTAAATTCCGAGGGGACGTCCGCCTTCGTAGCGCAAGTTGCCGGCAACATTCCAGCCGCCCAGCACCCAATTCGTCCAGCCGCCCCGGTTCAGGAAAGCTTTGCCTTTTCCGAATGGCAGGCCGTAAAGGAAAGTGACGGTCACAATATGCGGCACATCATCAATGGAAAGCGCTTTGGTAGGTAAGTAAGTGCTGATCGGCGATGCGCCGCCGAAGCCTGAGCTTAAGCCGCTTTCCGCGCCGTTGTTCAACAGCTTCGACCATACCCAACCGGCTGTCAACTGAAGCCCGCTGGTGAAGCGTTTATTGATGTTGACCTGTAGCGAGTTATACGTGCTCCATCCGTTCGCGCCATTGAACTGCGGCACATTTTGAAACTGCGGATAAGGCCGCAGGGCCTGCGACACTGTTCCGGTAAAGCCAGGATAAGGCGAGGGAAAACCATTGGCCGCAGGAGTGCCGATCTGAGCGGAAAGCACGCTCAATGGGTACTGCTGCAGAATGCCGGGGTTATTCTGGTTCAAATCATTCATCTGATCCCCAGTAATCAGTCGGGTGCCGTGATTAGCTACATAAGCGGCATCCACCAGCAAACTGCTGGTCACTTGCCGTTGTATGGAAAAGGTCCAGTTCTGGTAGCGCGGCAGCGTTACCCCTTTCGGGTTCATGTAAAGAACACTGGTTCCATTCTGAAGCGTGGAACTGATTTGCGGAGGCAGTTGAACCGCGCTTTGTGGAAAGCCGCCATCCAGCAGAAAAGCAGCCTGCCGGCCATTGGTTAAATCCGTCACTGAAGGATTGGTGCTGAAGCCATAGTTTGAGTTTGCCTGAAATCCGTTCATCGTCACCGGGGCATAGTAGATGCCGTAGCCGCCGCGAACCACGGTTTTATCCGTCACCCGGTAAGCAAAGCCAAAGCGCGGCCCGTAGGTATCGGCCTGCAGTTGCTCAAAAGTATTGCCGTGTCCGTTCAAACCGGCAAAGGCAAGCGCGCCCAAATGTCCGCCCGCGGCAGGATTCGCCAGCGTTGGATCAAAGGAAGAATACTGGTTGTGGCGTTCTGTGCGCGGATACTGCAAATCAAAGCGGAAGCCAAAGCTCAAGGTCAGTTTATCGGTCAGTTTCCAGTCATCATTCACCCAAGGCGCAAAGTACGGACGCCGGTAATCGGAAAAAGCAGGAATCGTAAATCCGCCCTGGCTTACTTGGCCGAGCAGGAAAGAAGCATAAGGGTCACCAGTACCTGCTACCGGAGCGCCGCTTGCATCAAAAGCTCCGGTGTTGGCCGCGCGGAAATTGAAGTTGCCGGCATCACCGATATAATTACCGGTAAACCATCTTTCCCATCGATACTCAAAGCCGGCCTTCACGGTATGCTTGCCGATGATTTTTGTTGTGTCGTTCAAAATCTGCCAGCGGTCTGTTCCCTGCAATCCACCGGTGCCGTTTACGCCGAAGTTGGTGTACCGGGAATCGAAATTGATAGCCGGAAATCCGCCGGCATCTGCATAAGGAATGCCGGTGATGCCCACTTTTGAGGCCCAGCCTTTATCCACAATCAGCGGATAAGTATCAGGCAGTACCCAGCGGTCGTACGACCCGACGAAATGAGTGAAGAAGCTCGGGCTGATCACCCACGTTAACTGCGCGTGCGCCGTGTGAGTCACAATGTCTTGCATCCGAGGATGTCCGATCGGGCCGCCGCAGCCGCCAATGTTGTTGCAGTCCAACTCCCGGGGGCGATCGGTATAGTTATAGGTCAAAGCGAAGCGGAGACTATCCGTGATGTTGTGATCAATGCGGGTCAGTATGGTTCTGGCGTTCAGAAAACTTTGTGTTGGTCCCAACAAGTAGTTGTTAGAAACTCCAGACGTAAAGGGTGCTGGCAGGTAGGACTGGATGTTCTGGGCCACTTTGCTCAAAGCGGAAGTCGGAATGATGTTGTTTGGAAACGGATCTCTTACCGTTACGCCCGCTTTGCCGCCGCAAGTAGAAGCGTCTCTGCTGCTGTTCGGATCGAAGATCTGGCCGCCTAGAATCGGACGCCCACAAGCGTCGGTGCCGATCTGTTTACCGGTTAAGTAGGAAGAAAAGTCCCCTGTTCGCAGCGGATCGGCGGCTACGGTTCCTAAGCCGCTGCCCGAGCCCGCGTTCGTGTACTTGAACATGTCATAGTTGAAAAAGAAAAAGGTTTTCTTTCGCCCGTTGTAGAGCTTCGGAATCACAATGGGACCGCCGAGCGTAAAACCGTATTGATTCTGCCTCACCGGCGGGCGAATCGGCGCGATTTCACCGCGCGCTTCCAAAGCATCATTATCGAAGTATTCATAAGCGGAGCCATGATAATCGGATGTGCCGCTCTTGGTCGTGTACTCCACAAAACCGCCGCTGGTATGGCCGTACTGCGCGCTGAACGTATTCGTGATAATGCGCGCTTCTTGAATCGATTCGTAAGGAGCCGACCTTTCCTGGGTGCCGTTATGTCCGCTCACCTCGCCGTAAGAAGCACCATCCAGAAAATTCTCAAAGTCGCTGCGCTGGCCGCCATTAATACGCGCGCCAAACGCGCTGCCGGGGTAAATGTTGCCTTGGCTAGGCGCGACGAAAGTAGGGAAAGTATAAAGCTGCGCTTCCGGCACGCGATTTTCACCGGCCAATACCGCCGGAAGAGACTCGTAGAATTTCTGGTTCACCGAAGCCGAAACTTGCGCATCCTCAGCATTAAGCTGCGTTGCTTCCGCGTTCACTTCAACCGATTGTTGAACTTCGCCGACTTGCAGTGCCACGTCCTGGCGAAAAGTTTGGCCGGATGCCAATGTAATGCCGCTGGCGCGAAACGCTTTAAAGCCTGATTCGGAAACCGAAACTTCATAAGTGCTGATGACCAAAGGAGGCGTGCTGTAATTGCCTTCCGAGGTGGTTCGGAGGGTAGTCACCACGCCGGTGTTGGTGTCTTTAACCTGAACCGGCACATTGGCCATCGCTGCGCCTTGCGCATCCGTCACGAGGCCCGTAATGATGCCGCGGTCCGCTTGAGCGAACGCAAATACGGCGGAAAGCAGCAAAAGAAACAGCGCAAACGGGATTCGAACTCTCGACATGGAACTAAAACTCCTTAACGCAACTTGCCGGGCATGTGCTGCACTCCAGCATATCCACTTGGACTAGGGTAAATGTATTAGACCTTGTCACAGAAGTCAAGGTCATTCAAAACATTGTTTAGTAATCGGTTATTGACGTTTCTGAAATGATGGGAAACTGCCGACGCCAACTCTTATTTCAAGTGCGGAAACGGACATGCTTTTTCCGCAATCGGACACTTTGCCGGCTCCCCTAATCCTTAACAGTATGGAAACGCATCTACTTCCGCCTGGTTCACAGTGGCATCCGGCCTGCACTCAAAATGCTCAGGAGATGGCGATGAATTTCTGGAACTACGATTTCGGGTATGCAGTTCGGCAACTGCGTCGTAAACCTGGTTTTACCTTAGCTGTCGTTTTGACGCTTGCTCTCGGTATTGGGGCCAACCTCACCGTTTTTCTGATCCTTTACGGCGTTCTCCTCCGTCCGCTGCCGTTTCCTCACCCGAATCAACTGGTGCGCCTTGAGCGATGTTACCCAAGCGGCGCGCCGCCGGACCGCTTCCACTGAGCCGATGGAGGCACTCCGTGTTGAATAGCGCCCGGGTTTTTCCGCTTGGATGTAACGTGAACTATACGTTGCAGGTTAAAACAGGAAATGTGCGATTCATTGGTTTAGTAACTTAGACCCAGCAGGAATTGTGCTTGATTTCTTCGAGAAGCATAAAACACTGCTGCATCCGGGGCATCCGCGCCCCAGCGAACAAACCGTACTTCGGGCGAAACGCGAATTTTCCAGGCCGCAGCCTCCACGCCTATTCCCGCCGTTACTCCCGCTTTCGCCAAATAATGACTGATCGGCGAGGACACTGTGCGAAAGGTCGGCCCAGCTTCCAAATATGGTTGAACCAGAGGCATGTGGAACCGATACTTGCCAACCACCGGAAAAATCCAAGATTGGTAAGTCTGGATAGAAGGCAATATTAAAAGCGCTGCATTGGCAGGCGTAGCCAAACTGAGAAGGTTATACAAAGCATCGCCTTCTAGCGAAAAGTGCAAGGGAAGACGGACTTCCGCGAACGGGATCTGTTCCGCATTCAACCGGAATAGGAGTCCACCTGATGCAAAAATCCGGGTCGTTTCGGGATATCCGGAAACTGACAGGAAATCGTGATTTTCCAATACCAGCAAGTGAGGCTTTCAGCGTTGGACGCGCATAAGTTATGCAGTCGGATTCTTCTGATTCAAAGCCTCGGACCCTGATTCAGGGGCACTATTACCCTGACGATTTTACGCGCGGCAAGAAGCAGAGTGATCAACAATATACAGAGAATTATTAGAAGTAAAATGAAGGCATTGACGGAAGCACAGATTTGTAGTAACGTTTATACATATCCGCTGTATACAGCCGCAGCAGTGCTGCCATGCCCATCACTACCCTATCAAGCCGGGAATTTAATCAGGACACCAGTCGTGCCAAGAAAGCTGCCGCAAAAGGTCCGGTGTTTATCACTGATCGGGGTAAACCCGCTCATGTGCTGCTCAGTATTAAAGAATATCGACGCATCACCGGCCAGCACCGGAACATCATCAAAGCTTTATCTGTGCCAGGACTTTCGGAAATCGATGTGGAGTTTCCCCACTCCCGCGAACTCGTCCGTCCGGCTGATTTTTCGTAATGTTCCTGCTCGACACAAACGTCATTTCCGAGTTGCGCAAAGCCGGTGACGGTAAGGCCGATGCCAATGTTGTTGCTTGGATGTCCAGCATGGACGCCGCAACTTTTTATCTCTCTTCGATCACACTGATGGAGTTGGAACTCGGCATCTTGCGAATCGAACGGCGCGACATCCCACAGGGCGCGAAGTTACGCGCCTGGATGGATCACCACGTTTTGCCTGAATTTTCAGAACGGATTTTATCTGTAGATGCAGCCGTGGCGCTGCGCTGCGCACGCCTTCAAGTGCCCGACCCGCGCTCCGATCGGGACGCGCTGCTCGCAGCAACAGCGATTGTGCATGGCATGACGGTTGTTACCCGGAACTTGGCAGACTTCAAGCGAACCGGCGTTCCGTTAGTGAATCCGTGGGATGCCTTCTCTGACCAATAAACGGAAAGCCGAAGTCCCGTGTGAACCGCGTATCGGCACAGCAGCAGTAAACACGTAAGATGCCTGCGAAGTAACAAACAAGCACAGTGCCGGAGTCCTACTGCTTTAACGCACTTGGCCTGCGGAGTTCTCAAGAACAACGTTCGAGAGCACAGCCGCATCCGACTTGTCTGGCAGGTGCGAGCAGAAACCGATGCCTACGTAAAAGGGTTCTTCAAAGTGCAGGGTGATCGGCGGACCAAACTGGTGCATGGGCTCGCCTTCCAAACTAATGAAGAGGGCAATGGAATCGCCGTGTTTCTCCAGGCCGATGCGCTTGGCCAGAACCTTCGCCAGCGAGCCGCCGAAGCGGTATTGCATGTCGGTGATGAGCGCACCCCGGTTCGGACGCTGCGCCAGGTGGATCATGCCTGTCCCGTGCTCGGCAACCATAGCTTCCTGGGAATCATCATTCAGATTCTGCCGAATAATCAGAATCGCCTTTCGGTCGTTATAGCCGTTCGGGTCCGGGAACGCGGCGTCCGCTGCCAGTGAAACGTCCCCGGACATCTTTGTCCATAGATATCGGAATTCATCGCGTGAATACCAGACGTTGTAACCGGCCGAGTGAATGGTGTACTGCTTTGTGGCGGGATCATAATTGGCGTCACCCGGCACCACCGCAGCGCCGATATCCGATTGGCCCTGAAACAAACCGATGGGTGTCTCAAAATTCCTGCTGGGCCGATGAAAATCTGGCGGCGGCGGCACCTGCTTGTGCGTTGGGGAGCCCGGCTGCGCCCAGTCCGGCACGGCGGGTGCCGCGGGGGGGGGGGGGTGTGGGGTGGGCCGGGGCGGGGCGTGCTGGGGTTGTGTTTTTTGTTTGCAGCAGGAGCGGCGCGGCACAAAGCATAACTACGAACAGAAAGGCGAAACAGAAGCGTTTGCCTGCAAAACAACAAATGCAAATTTCCATAAAGAAGGAACTCTAGCAAACCGCAGCGAAGTCAGTTTTTCGTAAGAAGTTTAATAGCCAAGTCCGTAAAGCGGTATGGCATACGGGCCGCCGGCGGAATTATCGTGTAAGGCCAGAAACGCGCTGCGCCATCTTGCAACAGAAGGCGTGTAAGCGAAGCTAATCGCGCAGGTCGTGTAGGGCGCCAGTGTGGAACCGCAGGTATTGGCAGTAATAAAGAAATCCTTTTCCGAAACTCCTTCCACTCCGGTATGGGCAAAGCGAACCGGGTCCGGCCCATCGGCATAAGCATAGATCGTTCCGGTGTCGCTGGTCTGGCCGACCGGGTAAGTGCCCAGGTACCAGGAAGAACTGGAAATCTGCAGGGATGAGGACGAAGGATGTTCCGGCAAAGGAGTCAGCAGATAAGTGTTATAGTCATCTTCCACCACAATCTGACCCCGATTGTTAATACCTACCGCGTTCAACAAGGTAACACCCGGAGCGGGAGAAATCAGGCTGTTCAGGTCAGTGATCTGCCCGTTCTGCCAGATAAAAGCGGTTGGTCTGTGTAAGATGCCGACAGGCGAACTGCCCACTACCTGGCCATGATTGTTGATGGCGTTGGCAAGGGAGCCGCAGGGATAAGTAGTGATCGACTGGCAGGGCGGTACGCTGCTGTCCAAAACGCCGAGATCTATGATTTGGCCTTTTTGCCATAAAACAGCATGACTGCCGGTGCTCGATTTTGACCAGCCAACGATTTGGCCTTTGTCGTTGATATCTAAAGCTGCGCCTTCAGGATCGCCCATGAAAGTGCCGAGATCCGAGATCTGCCCGTTTCGCCACAAAAAAGGCCGGGAAAGATTATTTATGTCGGTTGATGAACCAACTATTTCCCCTTTGTTGCTAATTGATGGAAACAAAACAGGACCATGTAAAACGCCAAGGTCAGTGGCTTGTCCGTTCTCCCACAAAAAGATATGCTCCTCACAACTAGGAGGATAAAGATTTGGACCCTCACAGGCAAAGCCGACGACCTGTCCTCTGTTGTTAATGCTTGTGGCTATGCTGTAACTGCTGTTGAACGGATTGATATCAGTAAGCTGGCCGTCCTGCCATAAGAATGCATGTGTTCCATTAGCAGCGAAGTAGCCAACCACTTGGCCTTTGTCGTTAATGTGAAATGCTTCGCTTACGTTGTTCTTCAAAGCGCTCCCCATATCGGCAAACTGCCCATCCTGCCACAAAAAAGCATACGGAAGCGTCGAGTGTCTGAAAGGAATCAGGAACGAAGAACCGACAACCTGCCCTTGGTTGTTGAGATTTCGCGAACTGGCTTCCAACCCGGGCGCAGGGATTAAACGGGTAAGTTTATAACTTTTCGGTAAATCTTGATAGGTAGGAGCTTGGTCTTCCCAGGGCTGCGGCATGTCGCTGGTGATTGGTTGTTGCGCCCGGCTTCGGGTGCTGCTGAGTACCAGCATCAACAAACAAAATAGCCGGCAGAATGAAAACGGCGCACGACAGGTTCGGACCGGGAATGGCATGAGTCAGTTATAGTTTTAACGCTCAACCGTGTCAATAGCGTTTTATTTACTGCGAACTGAAGCGTGTGGAACAGCCTGATTCAATACTTTTAGGCTGAGCGCCACAGTTATAAACAGTTAACTAAGAATTGTTGAAATACGAATGAACAATAAAGTTATCCGTCGCTGGTCCAGCGAGCTGGAAGAATCTGCGGCGCACGAACCGAAACGGAGGCGGT
>CAXTWH010000077.1:16988-21724 GCA_964247975.1 uncultured Bryobacteraceae bacterium
CGCTGGTCCAGCGAGCTGGAAGAATCTGCGGCGCACGAACCGAAACGGAGGCGGTAACTCGTGCTCTCCAGGAGCTTGTTGTTCGCGATGAAATTGGTAAAACATTTCGGAAGCACGGACCCGTGTTGGCGGGAATTGAGCAGATCTTTCCTGAATAACTAACGATGTGCTTATTGCCGTGACTGCCGTAAAGTCCGTAACAGTTCTTGTCACGGCAAATTCCAACGATTTTTCGCTTATCGCAAAGCATGTTCCCGTGCGCTGGATTCTGCCGGGCTGAGTTACATCCATGCGCCGAGTCGCGGCAGTTTTCTGCGGCTGATAACCGCACTACAGAGATTAAGGCATACACTTTATTAAGCCGGATCTGAAACAAGCCCCAAAGCCTGTTTCTCAAAAAGTCGCTGGTAAGCGCCGCCGAGTTTCCGAACTAAGGTTTCGTGCGAACCTTCTTCAATAATCTGGCCGCGATCAAAAACCAGAATGCGGTCAAGCATACGGACGGTGGACAAACGATGAGCGATAACGATGGAAGTCCGGCCCACCATCAAACGCTCCATTGCTTCCTGAATGGCGGCTTCCGATTCTGAATCAAGGCTGGACGTAGCTTCGTCCAGCACCAGAATAGGAGCATCAGCGAGAAATGCGCGTGCTAAAGCCACTCGCTGGCGCTCGCCGCCGGAAAGTTTGACGCCGCGTTCGCCTACCAGCGTGGCATAACTTTTCGCTTGCGCGGTGATGAAGTCGTGTGCGTTTGCCAGTCGGGCAGCGTTCTCGATCTGCTTTCGCGAGGCTTGAGGACGGCCGTAAGCAATGTTTTCAGCCAGCGAGCGGTGAAACAAAATCGGCTCCTGGGGTACAAGCGCCAGTTGAACACGCAGGTTATCCTGCCGCACCAGCGAGATGTCTTGGCCGTCAATAAGAATGCGCCCGCCGTTGACGTCATACAAGCGATGCAGAAGTTTAACAAACGTGCTTTTGCCGGAGCCCGAATAGCCCACCAATCCCACGCGCTCGCCGGGTTCGATGCGCAGTGAAAGATCAGTAAACAGCGGAACAGCTTGTCCGCCGTAAGTGAAACTCACCCGATCAAATACGATCGACCCTTCGGAAACGTTCAGCGCGGGTGCCTGGGCTACATCGGCTACACCGGGCGGATCGGATTGTAGCGAAACCAGTTCTTCCATTTCGTTTATGCTGCGTTGCAGATTGGTGACATGCTGCCCCACATCGCGAAGATAGCCATGCACCAGAAAGTAGCTGGTCAGAACAAAAGCAACGTCGCCCGGCGTCGCTTTGCCGCGCCACCAGAGCAGCACGGCGTAAATGGTAATCAGAACGCGCAGCATGAGCAGAATGGACATTTGCATAGCGTTGCCGCGAGTGGCAAACGTCCAATGGCGGAAGGTGCGCGCGCTCCATTTAACGAGAATCCGGTTCAAGCGTGATTCTTCCCTCCTTTCCGCGCCGAACGATTTCACCACCGCATTGCAGGTAATGGAATCAGCCAAAGCAGCGCCGATGCGAGTGTCCTGAGCGTTGGATAAACGCGCCGCCGGTGCAACGTAGTTCATCGAGACCAGGATAGATAGCGAGACATAACAAAGCGAAGCGACGGCCACCAGCAAACCCATGCTGAACCAGTGCAGGCCCAAAATCAGCGAGGAGCCTGCCAGCACCAGAACAGCCGGAAGCAAAGCGAGCAGCAGCGTGTCGTTCATCAGATCCACTGCCCACATGCCGCGAGTGATGCGCCGCACGGTGGACCCGGCAAAGTTATTGGCTTGCCAATCTGTTGATAAGCGCTGAACGCGCCAGAAAGCGTCAAACGCAATGCGGGACATGATGTTGACGGTGAAGCGCGACATCGCCATAAAAGCAACGTAACGAGCGGTAATCAGCAGCGCGCCGAAACCCGCCATGAAACCGACCGCTCTTTCAGCGGCATGTAACGAATCGAGGCGGGCCACGCCGGAAGAAGCAACCGCGTCCACCAAACGGCCGGAATAAAGCGGCAGCAAAAGATCGGCCATCGTGGCAATCGTCATGCCGGCAGCAATCACAAAAGCAGTTTTGGCCTGCTGCTTCCATTGCCGCAGCAGAAAAGCGAGAACATCTGCAATGGCTTTTCGAGTAACAGAATGAGAAGACATACCATGCACCAATTGAGTATTTAAGCCGCGCAATCCTTCAGCCTGCGGCAGCGGAAAGGAACAAAAAACAGAAAAAGAGTTTTTGGAGAAAGCGCGAAGAAAATCGGCTTACAGAATAAACGCGCTTAAAAAGCGGATGCCGGTCAAACGCAGTTTATCGGTTTAGAAAAACAACGAGGTTAATGCTGCGAAACGACCAGGAACCGCGATCCTGACAGGAATTGATGGATTGTGTTTATCATGCGCGGCACCTCTGGGTTCGAGTGAACTTCTCGAGAATAGCAAAAACAATCAGGAGTTCGCAAGCACACTAAGCGATCGTTAGAACGGATCGCTCCGTCCGGCTGGCAACTTCTCAATTTGTTCCGGATCAGGCTGTCCCACATAGACTACCGCTTATATCGAACTCACATTACATGATTTACCGCTGTTCTCCGCGACAAAGCAGGGTCAGTGTGAGGGGATCAGGCGGACGCGGAGTTTCAGGAAGGGTTGCTCGATCAGGCGATAGCTGAGGGCAGCAAACAGGAAAGACAGAGCAAAGATCAATATGATGTGCCAGCGATAAGCGAGGCGGCTTCCGTGTTCGCGCAGGGAACGCTCCAGAATGTCTACGACGATCCACATGGCGATTCCGTGCCACAGGTAGAGAGAGTAGGAAATTTTGCCGGTGTAGCGGACCCAGGGCCAATCCAGAAACGAGAACGGCGGTTTGTGAGAGGAGGCGATGCACTGGACCATCAACACGGCGGTGGCGATGGCGGCCGGAGTATAGAAAAAGGCGATGGCAACGGTATGCCATGCCAGGGCATCGCAGACAGCTACGAGAAAGAGAACGGCAAGGGGCAGGAGGGCAGCGGCGGGATGGAGCAGCCAGGAGGGAACGGTGATTCGCCGCGCTAACAGGATGGCCAGGAGACAGCCGATCAACAGATCGGAACAGCGGGTATCAAAGGCGGCATGGAGGTACTCACGGTCAGCTCCGAGGAAAAACAAAACGATTTTCCAAAGCTGAACGGCAGCGATCACAGCCAGCAGAATTTTGATGACGTGCTGTCCACCACCGGCGATCCAGCGGCGAAAGCAGGCGGGCCACAGAAGATAGAACTGTTCTTCCACGCTGAGACTCCAGCTGCCGGCCATGGGAAAACCAGGGCGCATCCAGACAGAGGCGTAGTTGCTGATGTAAAGAAAACAGGTGAGGAACTTGGCCCAGGGCGGGCGGGGAAGGTATTGCAGAACGCTGACAACGCCATAAACGTAGTAGGCGGGAAAGATGCGAAATGCTCTTTGCCCGTAGAACCGGCGCAGGGACACAGTGCCGTCGCGCCGGTGTTCTTCCAGCAGAAGACGGGTGATTAAAAAGCCGCTGAGAACGAAGAAAATCTCCACGCCGAGGCGGCCCGGAATGAAGTTGTAGGCGGCATGAAGGCCGAGCACGAGGAGAATGGCGACTGCGCGAAAACCGTCGAGCGACGGAATGTGCTTCTGATCGAGGTTCCGGTAAAGAGCAAGGTTTCGATCGACCGGCGACGGGCGCGATTCCTGAACGGGCGAGGCCGAAGCGGCATTCTTCCCCGGGATGCCCGCCTTCGGTGATAAAAAATGCAAGCTCGCCTGCCAGTCTAACATTGCAAGCGCCCGGGCATCGGCAACTTGCACTGGGAAGATACGGTACAGGTCTGTGTAGCGGGAGCCGATCTGGTTATGATTGCTGTTACCCGGCAGTACTGTGACGCCGCACTTGGCATCTATCTCGGCTGGTGGAAGAGAAGCAACCGCAAAGCTTTTGCCTTTCAGTTCCTGCGATACCGCTGGTGTCCAAATTAACTCTGGTGAAAACTGAATATCAGGAGTACAAGGTAACAGCACTCAAGGCGTTCCCGCCCGCAAACAAGGCGGTGCGTTTGAGCGTGGTAGCGGTGCTGACCCAAAAGGCGACGCCGGCCGGCAGCGCCGATCACGCTGGACAAACAGTTGCTGCCGTAACAAAGCGAGCAGCCGCGAGAAGCTCCAGGCAAACGGAACCTGCGCTTGGAGGAACTGGGCGGCCAGTAGCGCAATTAACGCGGTCCGGATTTGCGTTTTGATCGCGTTGGCGGTGGTGCCCAAACATAGTAGTGTTTTGTTTTTGTATAAGTTGTAGTAGTCCCGACCTGATCTGACATTTGTAGTAAACTGAGCGGTACCGCGCGAAAGGAAAATATTCGGTTCGTGTGAGACAGCCTGATCCGGCACCAGTGAGATTCTTGGCTGTGGGCCGGACCATTCCGTCATTCTGACCATTTTTGGACTTGTTCCGAAACAGGCTGCCCCGCATAAACTGGGTTCGCCATCTTAGCTATTGAAAATAAAGTGCTTAAAATTTCAGAACAATCCTAAAGGCTGAAACTTGATAACCATAATTGAGTTTTTACTGGAATAGGTTTACTATATCTATGTCAGCGTATAAACGGAACGGCATTGCCGTGCGCTGTCTCCGCCGTAAAACCGGCTTCCACCCAAGCGTGGATATAACCAAGAGGCCCGATTAGAGTCAGTTTAAGAGGCTCCCCGGAGCCTCTTTTCTATTTAGGAACCTTA
>CAXTWH010000078.1:0-21354 GCA_964247975.1 uncultured Bryobacteraceae bacterium
GGCATAATATGAACTCAGCCGCTCTTCAACCTTCAACTATTCCTGGGACACCCTCACTCACGCTAGACGTGTCTTGAGCGGCGAACCTATAGCCATAATTCAGATTTAAATAATACGCCACATTCCATACGTATCGCCATCCAATATACGTTGTGCCAGAAGGACAATTCACAGTGTAACCTCCGCCGCTGGCGGAGCAAACACCACGGTAATCGATTTTATACTGGTTATCCACACTGGCTCCGCCTTGTGTGGCAATTTCACCATTGCCATAGCCAATCTCCCAAACATAAATATCAATGTTAGAGCCGCCGTGAACCAGGGACGTTGAGAACTGTCCGCGGCTGATGGTTTCACAACCCACCTTATCGGAACAAACGTTCGCAACGAATACCTGTGTCAGAGACGGAGCGGAAGAGTTTGGCTGAACAATTCCGAGGAGCTTCTCGGAGTTGTTCTGTTCTGGACGAAATATTGTTTCAGTCGAGCTATCATGCGCCCGAGCCACTTCAACTTTACGAGCCATAACCTCTTTACTGTCACTGCCCTGGGCATGAATGACTCCAGAGCAAAGCAGGACCAAAGAAAGCATGTTTACAAATTGCAAATAGATCTGCTTTGAATAGGGATGGAGTTAGTTTCCCATCCCGTTATCCATAGTGAAGTCCATCTGGACTGTCTCTCAAGGAAAAGTCGAAAATGAGGTAAACCTAGCAGTACACACGACTGCGCGTCTCCGAACAAGGATTAAGAACAAGTATAGTTTTTGCTGAAATTGTTCTCATGACTAATTTTCAATGCGCATTTTCCTAATGCTCCAGATATTTCCCGAAAGCGTAGATCGTGTTATCCGTGGTCGTAAAATACAAGCGCGAATTGGCTATCGATAAGCCTGTCAAGCTTCCCGGCGCATCCACTTGGTCGCCGGTTGAATACAATTCTTTGCCGGTTGTTCCATCCAGCGCGTAAAGCACGGCATGAGCAGAGCCTTGCGGACGCTCTTCCACGCGCATCATGCCTTTCGTTTGTTTCAGCTTGCGCTTGAACTCGCCGTTCGAAAGCGCGAACACAACGCCCTTGGCAATTACCGGCGGCGCCGGCGAAAGCAGATTATGCGAAATCCAGGCCGGCGTTAATGCCGGTTTACCGTTCCGTTCCTGCATTTTGAAAGCAACAACGGAGCCGTTCGGCGCATCGCCATTGCTGCCCGGCATTTTCAAATCTGAATTTACCGGCCCCCATACAGTGGCCAGCACATAACGCGTGCCGTCCGTATCTTCCCAGCTCGATAAGCTGCCCCAAAGACCATGACCGGCGGACTCGCCGTTCTCCGCCGAAACCGGCTCAGTGCGAAACAATGGCGTCTTATGGTCTTTCCCGCCCAGCGTTTTAGCATCTAGTCCGTATAAGCGGCCATCCCGGCCCGCCGTCACCACCACTTCTCGACCCTTGTAGGAAAACACAACCGGAGTTGTTGCATTCATGTCCGGGCTTTTGCTCACGGCATTCTCGCCGGTCATGGTGAAGTACTGTTGCACTTTCAAGTCTTTTGCCGATAATGCCAGCAGCGTATTGCCGTATTTACTGGCTGCCGGATCGAACCGCCCATCGCCTGTTTGCACATACACGGTTCCATCCGTGCCGATCGCGGTTCCGCCTAATCCCTCCGCCGCGGTTCCGTCCAACATGAACGAAGCAACTTTCATTTCCGAGTCACTCAAATCAAGAGCCCAAACCGCGTCAGGAGTATCTTTGCATCCACGGCTGGTAGTGGTATAAAGAACGCTGTCGGAAATATTCAAACTCTGCGCTTTGGCCCCGGCAGGCACAAACGGCAGTGGCGTCCCCACCTCCGCGCCGTCTTGTTGATTCAATTGATGCAGCTTGCCGTCGCTCGCCAGCACATACACAGGCTTAGGCGCAAAGAATTTTCGCATTGCTGCTTCGGAAGCGGATTCTCCCGAGGCCGCAGGACGGGCTGTTGTTTTTCCTGCTGCCGCCCCGGGGTTCGCGCCGCCGGGCCTAGGCGTGCCGTCAGGATTGGTGCCGCCGCCCGCCGGTCCGCTGCCGCTCGCAGACTTTGCGGCAGCTTGCGTTCTTTCCCTGGTGGGCGCAGAAAGGCGAAACGTGATCGGGGCCGGCAGGCTGGGCATCGCTGTTAACCCGCCCGAACAAGTAACGGACGCTTTAACTGAACGGGACCCGCCCTCCGCTCCCACGCGCTTCTGCCAATACAATCGGTCTAGGTCCGCGTCAATCGCCCATAGTTCATCGGAGCTTCCCGCTACAAAAGCCAACTCCTTGAACCCGCGATAACCAATCAGGTTGCCCAGAATCACCGGCGGAAGCAGCGCATGAGTTCCCTTCTGCTTGTTATCGAGTTTCATCTTCCAGAGAAGCTGAAAATTCTTAACATCGTCCTTGGTAAATTTCTGGTCGTTCTTTTCCCAGCCGGTGCGCTGCGCGTCGCCGCCATAAGTCCACCAGTCTGTTGTGCGGCCCATCTGCGCGCGCCCTACGCAAGCGCAAGCGAGAACCGCCGCCGCAAGAACAAACTTTTTCATAAACGAATCTCCACCGTCGTTTCGCTATTTTCCTGAAAGGCCGAATGAATACAGATTGCTGTCGTAGGTGCCGATGTACACCCGTCCGTTTGCCACCGACAAACCGCTGAAGTGCGCGAAAGAAGTAATCTGGTTGCCCGAAGACCACAATTCTTTTCCCGTCTCGGCATCGAACGCATATAAAATGGCGTGCTTCGATTTAGCAATGCGCTTGGCGGAAGTATTCGCGCCCAAGCCTTCTTCCGGCGTAGCCTGCGTGTTGTTCTCGCCACTACCGTAAGCAAACACAATTCCGTTCGCTATTACCGGCGGCTCCGCCTGGTCCATATCGCGCGACATCCAGCCGGGCGTTAAGGTAAACTTCCCATCTTTTTCTTCTACCTTGAAAGCTACGATGGCTCCGTGCTCTACCGGGCCGTAGGAGATCGGCGCTTTAAAATCGGAATGCACCGGCCCCCAGAAGGGAGCCAGCACCCATCTCGTGCCTTTCGCATCCTGCCAGCTTGCCAATGCGCCCCAAACTCCGGCTGCCGCAAAATTTACTTCTTCGTTGCAGATGAGCGGCGTCCGGTATAAAGGCGTTCGATGGTCAGCGCCGCCAAGCGACTGGGAATCCAGCAGAAAAATACGGCATTCCTTGCTGGAAGTAGCCAGCAGTTCGCGGCCTTGAAAATCAAACACTGCCGGAGTCACCTGCATATCCAGATCGCGTTTCCATAGAAAAGCGGCGTTCGAGGGCGAATAATAATCCTTCAGCTTCAATTCCTTCGGCGTTACCGCGATAATCGCTTCGCTCAATTCGTGCTGTTCCGGGTTAAACGGCCCGTCTCCGGTAGGCGCGTACACAGTGCCGTCTGAGCCAATAGCGGCTCCGGTGCGGCCCCATAATCCGCCGTTGCCGCCCGGATTAAAGGACGTCACTTTCTTGTCCGGGCTGCTCAGATCAATCGCCCAGACTTCATTTTTATTGCCGCCGCACCCTTGCGCGGTGGTGCTGTAGATCACGTTGTTCCACAAGTTCAATGCATAAGCTTTTGCGTTCGGCGGCAGAAACGCCATCGGCGGCGCAATCTCATCTCCGTCTGCCATATTCAACTCATGCAGCCTTCCATCAGAAGACGCTGCGTACACCGGTCGGATGCCCGTCTCCGTCGCAGGTCCAATCACCGGCGTAGCTACCAATCCGCCGGGGCAAAGCGGCCCTCGTCCGGGCAACTGCGGCTTCTCCGATTTATACGGAAAGTGTTTGCTCCAGAGAAGTGTTCCATCCGCTACATCGATGCCGTAAAGGTTGTCCGAGGAACCGGCTTCCACGGCAATCTGCTTGCTTCCGCTGCTTGTTTTCACGTTTTCGGCAATCATGGGCGGAAATAACGAATGCATTTCTCGCGGCTCGTTGTGGAGTTGAACTTTCCACAACAACTGCATGTTCTTCACGCTGTCTTTCGTGAGAATCGTTTCGTCTTTCTGCCAGGCGTCCCGCTTCGAACTGCCGCCGTCAGTAGGCCAGTCCGCTCCTCGCGCCAGAAAACAACCGGCAAGAATCACAAGTAAACCACTTAGTTTTCGCATTTCCCAAATTTCCTGACCAGCAAACTTCAGCAGGTTGCAGAATGCCGCTTTTAACGTTTCAAGTATTTCCTGGTATATCACATTAAAAACGGCGATTACCGCTTGTTTATTGAATCCGTTCACCGCCGATGCCGTCATAATTAGAATAGGAAAAGGTAACACAGTGGATCAGAAACAAGACACAATCCTTCGGCGCTTGGGTCGGTGCGCGGCGGCATCCTGCCTGGCAGGCATAGTGTTTGCGTCCACCGCTGCGGCGCAGCAAAAGCAGCAACTGCCTGATGGACCCGGCAAAGAAGCGGTAGAGCGTGTTTGCAACAACTGTCACGGCGCGGAAATTGTTGTTGGCAGAGGGTTAACCAAGGACGGCTGGACGCAAATCGTCAGCGACATGATTTCGCGCGGCGCGCAAGGCTCGGAAGACGATTTCGCCCAGATCGTGGATTACCTGGCCAAAAATTTCCCGCCGGCCGACGCGCCTAAAAAAGAGCAAAGCACGAAGTAGAACAGCGGCAGACTCAAGGTAATCACTGAGAGATTAAAAAGGCGCGCGCTGCTTAGTTCTGGCGGCTATGCAAAAACTTAGGTTGCTAAAAAATTCAAATTAGCCGTCACACTCTATGGCTAACTTTGCTACATGGGTTACTGATGGATAGCAAAACCGTAAGCCGAGAACTTTGGAAACTTGTTCGACCCGTCCTTAAGATGGCGGGGTGGACTTCCTTTAGCAGTCGCACGGCACGAAAATTCAGCGACATGCACGTTGATGTAATCAACTTTCAATCATTTAACAGTTATCTTGCCAGCAGCATTGGCAGCACTACTTACTCCTTTTCTGTTAGGTTGGGGCGTTTCTTCAGATTCATACCGGAATGGAGGCATATAGAAGTACATGATGGGCGGCCAATGCCAGAAGAATATGATTGCCATCTTCGCTACACTCTCCACAAGAAGTTTCCTCAGCCCGAGTGCGCTAGAGCCGACGTATTTTATGTTGATCCTGATGGCAAGTATCTTCCATTCGTTGTCGAAGCTGTTCGAGAGGGCATTAGCACTGAGGGCTTTAACTGGTTTCGGCAATTCAATGACATGCGAGAGGTATTACGCATCTTACAGGAGGACCATATAAGCATTCGTAACGGCACTTGGGGTTTTGGGGCCAATCCGAGTCCGATTCGATACTTGATCCGAGGATATGTGGCATTATCTCTCGGAGAAACCGATCTTGCCTTCAGCGACTTAGCACAAGCTGCGTCTTCGCCGATATTGGCGCGAGTGCATACTCGAATCGAAACAGATTTGTCGCGTACATCGTGCAAATAAGTGCTTTACCGTACTTGAACTCCGTTTCGTGAGGCACACCCAGATAGCGCCGAAGCAAGCCCGTCATTTATCTCTGAAGATCGCATCTTGCATTTCCTCAACTTCCATCTTGTAAAACTGTATGGCCTAAAAACGATTGGCAACAGCGCTGTGCAACGGTGCTCACCCAACCGTTAGCGGGTTTTAGAAAGAGCTTTTACCGCTATCTCAATAAAACTACTTGCCGATGCAGAACGTGGAAAAAATCCGGTTCAGGATGTCATCGGCGGTGGTTGCGCCGGTAATCGCATCAATCGGTCTTAACGCGGCGTAAAGGTCGATCAACAGCATTTCATGGGGAATGCTGAATTCCACTGCGCGTCGGGCATTCTCAAGAGCTTCCAGCGATTCCTGCAAGAGTTGCTGATGCCGCAAGCTCGTAATGCTGCCGCTTTCAGGAGTTGCCAAGCCTTCCGGAGCAAGCCGCATCAGAATCGCGCGGCGCAGCGGGTCAACGCCCTCGCCGGTTGCTGCCGACACAGGCAGCAGATTCTCCGTTTCTTCCAGCTTGCGCGGCAAGTCAGCCTTGTTGCCGACCAGCAGCGGACGCTGCGGGGCAAGACGGTTTAATAGTTGCCGGTTCTCTTCGTGCAGCGGTTCTGACCAATCAAAAACAAGAATCGTCAGGTCGGCGTCTGCTGCTGCTTGGTAGCTGCGTTCAATTCCCAAACTCTCGATTACATCTTTGGTATTGCGGATACCCGCGGTATCCATCAGCTTCACCGGAACGCCGCTGATGGCGGTCTGCTCGGAAACCAGATCCCTGGTGGTACCGGCAATCTCGGTCACAATGGCCCGGTTTTGTTCCAGCAGACTGTTGAACAAACTGCTTTTTCCTACGTTTGGCCGTCCCACAATCGCCAGCGTAAATCCGGAAAACACCAGCTTCCCGGCTTCAAAGCTGTGCAGTGATTTTCTGATCGCGCTCGTTATCGGGTGAAGACGGCGAAGTATTTCTTCCGGCGGAGCAACGCTCACGTCATCCTCCGCAAAATCAATGCCTGCTTCGAGCAGCGAGATAAGTTCGAGAAGCTGTTCCTTAATCGGTCGAATCCGGCGCGACACCGAACCGCCTATCTGCTGCGCCGCCACCCGCGCCTGGTACAGTGTTGTGGAATCGATCAGTTCACGCACCGCTTCCGCTTGCGGCAGATCAATGCGCCCATGCAGGTAAGCGCGCAAAGTGAACTCGCCGGGTTCCGCCAGCCGCGCGCCGAACTGTACTGCCCGCTCCACGCAAAACTGGAGCACTACCGGCGCGCCGTGGCACGAAATTTCAACCACATCTTCGCTGGTGTAAGATCGCGGAGCGGCGAAAAAGCTGACCACCACCTGGTCAACAGCATTTCCCTTTTCGTCAACGAGTTCAGCCATCTGGCTCGACCAGGTTTGCCAAGCCGGCTCGGAGCGAAAGCGCAAAATCTGCGCGGCGATGTTCCGGCTTTCTGTTCCCGATAAGCGCACCACACCTAGGCCGCCTCGCCCTAAAGGAGTCGAGATGGAAACAATGGTGTCGCGCAGATTCATTCTGTGTAGAACACTACTGTGGCCGTCGTCCGCGATCGTCGCTGTATCGGGGCGGACGGCGATCATCACGGCGCGGCGGGCGGGGCCGGTCGCCGGTCATCTCACGCGGACCGCGATTACCAAACGGGCGCGGAGCTACCGGCGGCGCTGGCGGGGTCGGCATGTCGGCAGGCACAATCACCACCGCGCGATGCGGACCCACGCCCAGGCTTTCGCTTCGCAGTTCTTTTTCATCGCGCAAGGCCAGGTGAATGATGCGCCGTTCGCGGCTGGTCATCGGGTTGAAATGAAACGGGACCCTTGTCCGCTTCACTTTCTCCGCTGCTGCCAGGGCGCTCAGGCGAAGTTCCTCGATTCGGAGCAAACGGTAGTCGTTAGCGTCAAACGAAATTAGCGAATGGTCTTCCGGCGGAAGATGAATCGCTTCCATTGCCAGATGCTCGATTGCCAGCAGAAGCTCGGCCCGGTTCGCCAATAATAGGTCGGTATCGTTGCCGCTGAAACGGACCGTCACTTCAGGATTTTCCACTTCCGGATGCGCGCTCTGCCCGGTGCTTAATTGATAGCTCAACTCAAAACCGGCGCAGGCGATCAGTGGATCGAGAAATTGGGTCAGCTTCGGTTTGAGCGAATCGACTGTGTATTTCATTAGCTATTTTTTCGTTCTCTTCACGGGAGCTTTCCCCGCAGGCGACGCGGCCACCGCCGGAACAGGAGCAGCGACAGGCATCATTTTATTGATAATCAACTGTTGTGCAATCATCGCCAGGTTCGAAGTCAACCAATATAGTACAAGTCCGGCCGAAGCGGAATAGAACATAAAGCCGTACATCAGCGGCATGAACATCATAATCTTCTGCTGGTTCGGGTCCATGCCGGTAGCAGGCGTCATGCGCTGCGAAAGAAACTGCGAAGCAATCAGAATCAGAGGCAGTAAGTGAATAGCCAGCGTTTCCGGCTGCGACAGATCGGAAACCCAAAGCCAATGCGCGCCGCGCATTTCAATGGCAATCGACAGCACGCGGTAAAACGCATACAGAAACGGCAACTGAATCAATAATGGAAGGCAGCCGCCCAACGGGTTCACGCCTGCTTCTTTGTAAAGCGCCATTACTTCCTGATTCTGCTGTGCTTTGCGCGGATCGCTTAAGCCGATGTTTTTGTATTTGTCATTAATTGATTTCAATCGCGGCTGTAGTGCCTGCATCCGCTTGGAAGATTTCAACTGCGAGATCTTGAAAGGAAACAAGACCAGGTTAATGATCAGGGTGATAACAATAATGGCCCAACCGTAGTTGTAGGTCCAGTGATCGTTAATCCAGTTCAAAACCAGAAACAGCGGTTTCGCAATAATGCCGAAGAAGCCCCAATCAATCAATTTTTCCAGCTTGGGATTAATCTTGCGGAGCAGGTCGGTATCTTTGGGTCCAACGAATAAAGCAAACTGATTCTGCGCTCCGGTGGAAAGGCCAATACCCGCAAACCGCTCCGGCTTTTCCTGCGCGGCCAATTTCACATCATCGCCATAGGTGCGAACTTCTAGTGACGAGCCGGAAGGAAGCGCGACCGCCGCAAAGAAACTGTCTTCCACGCCGCCGAAAGTGAAATCGCCGGTTTCCGAGAAAGGACCGTTCTTGGCATCCTTCGCGGTTTTTGAAATCAGCTTGCTGTTGCTGGAATCGTAGTGAACGGAATGCTGTTGAACGGAAGCGCCGCGTATATTTTCATCGCCAAAGCCGCCCCGCCACATCAGCAGATGCGAGATAGGCGTGTTGCCGGCGAGCACTTCCGATTTCACTTCAGCAAGATAACTGTCTTTCTGAAACTGAAATGATTTGCGAACCGTTGCCTTGCCGTCTGAATATTCAAACGTTATCCCCATCTGATCGGGAGTCTGCTTCACCGAATACAACACCTGATTCGGATCGAAAGATAACTGCTGGCCTTTGGTGTCGATCGCAAAAGGCATTGGCAGCCCGGTAGCGGAATCGTTTACCAAGTCAAGCTGCTTTTTTCCGCTCGCATCGCGGAATTTCTTCAACAGCCAACTCTTGGCTACTGCTCCGCGATTGGTGAAAACAAGGTGATAAAGATCCGTATCAATCGTTTGGGTAGATTCCGCGCTGGCCTGAATAGCTTCCGCGTTGGAAGGCTGATCCGTTTTCATTATCGTCGCGGGTGCTTCAGCGGGAGTTGGTTGTTTCGCCAGTTCGGTCGCTTTCGCGGGAGTGATATTGGCAGCGGACTTCGGTGCAGGAGCCGGTTTAAAGAAATATTGCGCGCCGAACAACACCAGCATCATCAGCGTAAAGGCGAGAAGCAGGCGCCGTTCCATTCCCTTGGTGGGATTATTAGGATTCATGTTTTGAGGGGAACCAGCCATTTGTAAAACTCGTTCAAACTACTATTGTCAGCGTACGGGATCGAAGCCGCCGGCATGAAAGGGATGACATTTACTTAGACGCTTCAAACCTAGCCATACGCCTTTCGCGGGACCATGCTTTTCAACCGCTTGCTGCATATATTCAGAGCAGGTCGGGTAAAACCGGCAAGCCGATGGCAGAAAGGGCGAAAGAAACCGCTTGTAACCGCGCAGCAGCACTAAGATCGTTCTTTGCATCGGTCAAAGATCCGGCCTGTTTCCCGGCAGAGGTCATCAAAGGGCGCATCCAAAACGGTACGGCGCGGGTTGAACACAATCAGCCAGTTGTCAGGCACCCGCTCCAGCAACATTCGTGTTGCTTCACGCATTCGGCGACGAATTCGGTTGCGAACCACAGCTTTTCCTACTGCGCGAGGAAGCGTAAAACCAATTCTGGGCTGCTGCGCAGGTTGTGTCGTTTGCTTGAAACAAAAGACCGCGAAATAACGGCAGCTCATACGGGTTCCGGCTTGGTAAACCTCGCGAAATTCGGAAGACCGAAGGAGACGCCTTGATTTGGGCAGTGACAGCGGCTTCGAAACTCGTAGGAGAATTTATTTGGAGTAGCGCACCCTGCGCTCATCGCTCACGGTCAGCTTGTGGCGGCCCTTCGCGCGGCGGCGCGACAAAACAGCCTGCCCGTTTGAAGTTTCCATGCGAACTCGAAATCCATGTGTTTTCGCCCGTTTTCGGTTGTTGGGCTGAAATGTACGCTTCGGCATCGTAAATCCTTTTCGTTCTGGTGGTAAATCAGGGAGCGGAAAGGGAGTCCCCCCAGCGAGGCTTACTACAAATGCGCGCACGGGCGCACTACTGACGATCCACTACACCCTAAAAACCCAGTATAACCGATTGGGAGCGGGAACTGTCAAAACGTGGGCATCAACACCGGCTTGCCTAAGCTGCATTCTTCATGAACCGCCCGAACCGCCTGTTCCAGTCCGCTTCGCCGCACCACTACGCCAATGGTCAGTTCGCTGGACCCCTGGGCGATTGCGATGATGTTTACGTTCTCACGCGAAATTGCGGTGAAAACGCGCCCGGCCAGCCCGGGAGTGCCGCGCATTCCTTCGCCCACAACGGCCAGCAGGCCGACATTCTCATCCACTTGAATCGGCTTTAAATATCCGTGGTTCAGTTCCAGTGAAAGATTGTTTTCCAGCGCATCGAGCGCCAGTGTCACATCGGTGTTTCGCACCAAAACGCAAAAGCTTTGCCGGTAGCTGGAACTGGTGAACACCAGCACTTCCACGTTTGCTAAGGCCAGCGCATCCAGCGCCCGCGCCATTACGCGAGTTCCGCTCAGGAGCGAATTGGCAGGCTCCATTGAAATCAAAGCAACGTGCGACATGGACGTAACGGCGCGAACACCTTTTGGCCCGGCGAGTTGATCGACAATCTTGGTGCCGGGCTTTTCCGGCGCAAAGCTGTTTTTGCTCCAAACCGGAATTTTCTTTTCCACTAGTGGCGCAAGCGTGCGCGGATGAAGCACCTTTGCGCCGTTATAAGCAAGCTCCGCTGCTTCCGCATAAGTGACTTCATCGAGCACAGCCACATTCGATACCAGCCTTGGATCGGCGCTCATGATGCCGTCCACATCGGTCCAAATCCACAACTCGGAAGCATCAAGCGCGGCGGCAAGAATGGAAGCGGAAAAGTCGGAACCGCCGCGACCTAGCGTAGTCGGCTCGCCATCAGCGGTAGCGCCGTTAAAGCCGGTCACAACCGGCACAATGCCTTTTTCAAGCAGCGGTTGAAGTTGTTCTTCGCAGCGGGCGCGCGTTTGTTCCATCTGCGGCGAAGCATTACCGAACACGGCATCAGTAACAATCACTTTCGCGGCATTAACCGAAACAGCGGAGATGCCGTTTTCCTGCAGGAACTGAGCCAGCAGCACCGATGATAAACGCTCCCCAATTGCCACTGCCTCATCTACTGAACGAGGCGGCCGAGTTCCGAGCATGAGGATGCCGCCGCCAATGCGCTGGAACTCCGACACAAGCGATTGCACGGCGGCCAGATCGGATCTTCCGAGCAGTTCTTCACAGGCATGCATGTGGCGATCCAGCAGCGTTTTTATGTTTCGATCCACGTTTGATTGATCGCCCAGTTCCGCATAGCGCAGGGTTTCGAGCAGCAGATCAGTGATCTTCGACATGGCCGAAACCACCACGCAAACGGGCCGTTCCGCTTTAGCTTTGGCGATCAGGCCAGCAGCTACGCGCATACGTTCGGCGCTGCCCATGCTGGTGCCGCCGAATTTCATCACTAACAGGTTATTCAACGATGAACCTCTTTGCCGTTTGAGGTGCGGCTCCGCACCAAACGGAGAATTTCTTCCTCCACCTCGTCCAGGGTTAAGCCGGTAGTGTCGAGAAAATAAGCATCGGGCGCTTGCACCAGCGGAGCTTCCACACGAGTTCGGTCCCGCGTGTCGCGTTCTTGCATGTCATTGGCGACGGCAGCAAAAGCGACCGGCTCGCCTTTCTCTTGCAATTCCTGGGCGCGGCGGCGGGCCCGCTCTCGCGGCTGCGCATCCAGGAAAATTTTCACCTGCGCTTCGGGAAAGATCACTGAGCCAATGTCGCGCCCTTCCATCACGACGCTATTCTTTTCCGCAATGCCGCGCTGCAAAGGAATCAAGGCGCGGCGCACGCTGCCGATAGCGGAAATTTTTGAAGCAGCTCTGGTGACTTCCGGGTCGCTTAACAAGCCGCTGACATCCTCGCCATTCAACAGCACACGTCCATCACCAGCGGCAAACTCGATCTTTGCTTCAAAGGCCAATCGTTCCAGGCGGTGCATGTCATCCAGGCTGGTGCGGTTGCGAATCGCCCACAACGCTAGAGCACGGTACATAGCGCCGCTATTGATGTAAACAAAACCGAGGCGGTCGGCAATGCGGCGGGCAACCGTGCTTTTGCCTGCTCCGGCAGGGCCGTCAATAGCGACTACTATTTTCTTCGCGCTCATTCCGCAGACGCAATGCCTTCCCAAGCGGTGACGCTGCCAGAAGGCTTCCAATCGTTTCGCCAGATCTTGCCGTCTTTCATCACAAATTTGACATGCTGCAAGATTCTGACATCGGTTCTCGGATCAGCACTCACGGCAATCAGATCGGCAAACGAACCGGGCTCCACCACGCCTGCTTTGCCGTTAAGGTTTAAAAGGTCAGCGGCATTTATGGTAGCGGCGCGAATTGTATCAATGGGCTTCATGCCGAATTCCACCATCGTGGCGAACTGCCGGGCATTATCGCCGTGCGGATAAACGCCGCCATCCGTGCCAAACGCCATCGGCGCACCGGCAAGAAACGCTTTGCGGAAATTCTCGCGCTGCAAATGGCCGATCTTTTTTTCCTTTTCAATTGATTCCGGCAACATGCCGACTTTTGCGCCTTCGCTCAGGATGTAATCGTCGTTGTACAAATCAAACACCAGATAAGTATGGTGTTCTTTGGCAAGCCGTATGCCTTCTTCGTCAATCAAGCTGGAATGCTCAATGGAATCGATACCGGCTTTGATCGCGTCCTTGATGGCTTGCGTGCCGTGGGCATGGGCCGCTACCTTGCGTCCCAGCTTGTGAGCTTCTTCCGCAATGGCCTGCATTTCTTCAAACGTGTATTGTTCCGCGCCGGGCAGATCGCCTTTCGACAACACGCCGCCGGAAGCGCATACTTTGATGAGATCAGCGCCATACTTTACTACTTCACGAACCTTGGCGCGCGCGGCCCAGGGGCCATCGGCTACGCCGGCGGCGCGGTCGTGAAATTCAGGGGCCAGCAGGTCATCATCACAGTGGCCGCCGGTGATGCCGAGCGGAGGACCGGACGCATAGATTCGCGGGCCGGGGATTTCGGAAGCATTCACGCCGTCGCGCAGTCCGATATCACTGTAGCCGCTTGCGCCCACATTACGAATCGTGGTGAAGCCTGCCAGCAGAGTGACGCGCGCGTTTTTAACGCCGGTCACGGTTTCGCGTGGAACGGATACGCCAAGCGAGGCATAGCCTGCTTCTTTCGGATCGCTGGTTAAATGGTCGTGAACATCAATCAAGCCGGGCAGGCAGAAGCCTTGCGACAAGTCAATCTGTTGCACAGCGGAGGGGGCGGCAATAGAAGCGGCAGCACCCACCTGTTTTACGGTGCCGTTCTCGATTAACACGACAGCATCTTTGGCCACATTACCGGTTTTCGGGTCGAGCAGGGACCCGCAATGAACAACCATTGTCGAATGAGAAACCGGCGTTTGCGCTCGTAAGCCGAAACTTAATAGCGCCAACGCCGGAACAAAAACAAGCCGCAAGTAAGTACTCCTCAAGAATGAATAAATCCTGAGTATGGCATGAGGAGCAAACCAGTTTTAGGAGGCCAGGGTTGGGATGACCCGCTCCATCATAAAGGCTTCCAGCCGATCACCAACCTGGATCGCGTTGTAGTTCAAGATGGAAATACCGCATTCTACCCCGGCTTTCACTTCGCCGGCATCATTTTTGAAGCGCTTTAAAGCTTCAATTCTGCCGGTATGAACAACGCTTCCATCACGAATCACGCGCAGTTGACTGTTGCTGCGCACCAAACCGTCGGCAACATAACAACCAGCAACCACTCCGATTTTGGAGATTTTGAAGGTTTCGCGAACTTCGGCATGGCCTTGCACCACTTCCCGGAATACCGGATCAAGCAGGCCGGTCATCGCCAGTTTCACTTCGTCGATCAGCTCATAAATGATGTTATGAAGCCGGATGTCGATCTTTTGCTGTTCGGCCACCGCCTGGGCGCTGCGGTCAGGCTTGACGTTGAAGCCGACAATAATGGCCTGCGAAGCAGAAGCCAGCAGCACATCGCTTTCGGTGATAGCGCCGACTCCGGCATGAAGCACCCGGACGCGGACCTTATCGGTAGAAAGTTGTTGCAGGGTATCGGAAAGCACTTCGGCAGTTCCGCCCACGTCGGCTTTGATGATGAGGTTGAGATCTTTGAGATCACCTTCTTTGAACTGCTGCGCGAGCGAATCAAGCGTCGCCACGCGAGCGCCTTTCGCCATCGCCACGTCGCGGGCCTTCGATTCGCGGTAAGTAACGATCTGTTTGGCCTTTGCCGTATCGCTGATGACCTGGAAAGTTTCACCGACTTCGGGAAGATCATCAAAACCAACCACCTCGGCAGGCATAGAAGGCTCTGCTTCTTTGATCGCGCCGCCGCGATCGTCGAACATGGCGCGTACTTTGCTAAAGGTCGAGCCGCAGATGAAATAATCGCCGGAGCGCAGCGTGCCGTTGCGAACCAGAATGGTAGCGACCGGTCCGCGCCCTTTATCGAGCTTGGCTTCGAGCACGGTGCCAATAGCGGGGCGAGCGGGATTAGCCTTCAAATCTTGAATATCGGCAACCAGCAGAATCATTTCCAGCAGCAGGTCAAGATTCTGATTAGCTTTCGCGGAAACGGGAACCATGACAACATCGCCGCCCCAGTCTTCAGCCAGCAGACCACGATCTGACAACTGCTGTTTGATGCGATCAGGCTGCGCGCCGGGTTTATCGATTTTGTTGATGGCAACCACAATCGGCACACCGGCGGCTTTGGCATGGTCAATCGCTTCGAGCGTTTGCGGCATAACGCCGTCGTCGGCGGCCACCACCAGCACCACAATATCGGTGACTTTTGCGCCGCGAGCGCGCATACGGGTAAACGCCTGGTGACCGGGCGTATCGATAAAGACGATCTTGCGGCCGTTCTTTTCAATATGGTAAGCACCAATATGCTGCGTGATGCCGCCAGCTTCGCGATCGGCTACCCGCGTTTGGCGGATCGAATCAAGAAGCGAAGTTTTACCGTGGTCAACGTGGCCCATCACCGTAACGATAGGCGCGCGCTTAACAAAGTCAGCTTCTTCGGTGGCAAGCTCGATATCCTGAGTGGATTCTTCTTCGAAGCTGATCTGGTTGGTGGAAGCGCCGAACTCGCGGGCGATTTCTTCCGCCAACTTCACGTCGAGAGTTTGATTGATGGTGGCGAAGATCTTCTTTTCCACCAGCTTTTTGATTACTAAATTAGCTTTGACGCCCAGTTTTTCAGAAAGCTCTTTAAGCGTGATGCCTTCAGAAACCGTGATTTCACGATCAATAGGCGGCGGTTCATAAGCCTGCTGGCGCTTGGGCGCGCGTTCACGCAGGATGCCTTCTTCCGGCTCCCGTTCACGCAGGCGCGGACGACCACCGGGCTTATTCTGATGGCGGCGCTGCTGCTCGGTCGGCATCGGGGTAGCCGATTCCGGGCGGAGCGGCGCGGTGGGGTGCATGGGACGCTGGCCGGGCCGCACACCGCCACGATTAAATTGTCCAGGCGCTGACGGCATGCCAGGACCGCCGCGCAGTTGCGGCTGGCCGGGACGCACCGGGGCGCGGAAAATAGGTTGCCCAGGCGCAGGACTGCCAGGCCGGGGAGCAGGGGGCCGGGGAGCGCCCGGAGCAGGAGGACGCGGTGTTTGTTGCTGCTGCAAGCGAGCCAAAACATCAGGCCGGGGCGGAACGATCGGGCGCGCGGCAGGCTGGCCCACCAAGCGCGCTCCCTGGGGACGCGGCGCAATAGGCGCACCAGGAGTTAAGTTTGAGGGGCGAGGCGGATAGATTGCCGGACGAGCCGAAAGCGGGGGCGCAGCAGGCCGGGCAGGCGGCGCAGGCCGAGGCACCGGAGCACCAGGAGTGCTTGATGGAGCAGAAGGCGCCGGCCCAGGAAGCATCACATGAGTGGGCGGCAGGGGCGAAGAAGTTTGAGCGGTTCGCGGCGGCGCTGGAGGAACAACAGTCGACGGCATCGGAGGCCGCGGGACGCGAGTAGATTCTGAAATGGGCGGAGCCTGCACAGCCGGAAGCCGGGGCGCGCGCGGTCCTTCCGGAGAGCCGACTGCGTTCGCCGGCATAGCTGCCGGCGGCCGGGGCAAGGCAGGAGCAGCAGGACGCTGCGGCAAAGAGGGTCCAGTGCGGGTTGGTTCCGCAGGTAAAGGCTGGCGCGGTCCAGTGGGAGAAAGATTAGGCGATAAAGCGGAAGGCGGCGCGATGGGCCTTGCAGGAATCGAAACGCCACGATTGCCCGGCATTGCCTGACTGCTTGCTGCTTCTTTCGGCGGACCCGGCATAGCGGGCGGCGCAGGTACGCTTAAAGGCGGCTGCACAGCAGCGCCAGCCGAGTAAATAGGCGGACGCAGCGGTTGAAACACTTTGGGCTTTTCCGCCGCTTCCGGCGGGGGTGCAGCCGGCACTCCAGGAGCAGCGTGAACTTCCGGCGCAGTGAATTCCGGCTCTTTGGGAGGCACACGCAAAGGCGGCTGTAGCACGGACGCAGGGCGCGGCACTTCAGACGGCGAAACGGCTTTCGGCTGTTCCCTTTCGGGTGGATCAGCCAAAGCCACAGAGCTTTCCCTGTTTTTCTCAGAAAACGCGCCGTTCTCCCCGTCTTCGGCGTAAGCGCGAGCACTATGGAAATGTTCGCGCAGTTCGCCGTTTTCACCGAAGAGGCGCTGGCGCACCGAAAGCGCCACGTCCTCATCAATCGAGCTGGAATGCGTCTTCTTCTCTCCCACCCCAAACTCGGGCAGAAGATCGAGAATGACACCGGGCTTCACTTCCAATTCCCGCGCCAGCTCGTTTATCCGAATTTTCTTCATAGAGGAGACTGCTGATAACCCCTTACCAAACCAAAACTTTCTTATAATTACCCGGCGCTTTCAATGGTAACAGATTCGCCGTTTTCGGCGAGTTCGTCTGTATCTGCTTGAGAATTAAGGATTGAAGGAGCGCCTGAGAGCCCTTCCACCTGTCCTAAATCCACCACTTCCATGCCATTTTCTTCCGTGACCGGGGCTGCTTCCCGGCGCGCCAAATCATGTTGCAGCTTGCCAGTCACCACTTCGCGGGAATCTGGCTCCACATTTTGAGATGCAAACACCGGCTCAAGGTCGCTGTTTTCTGCCATTGCTTCAGGCTCCCCTTCCTCATACTGACCATAAAAAGACACAATCGCGGTTTGAATCTGCGACACGGTTTCTTCATGAATATCCGGAATGGCTTCCAATTCTTCCGGGGTTTTTGATCCAAGCCGCTCCACAGTTCCAATTCCCGCTCCAACCAGCTTTTCGACCACCGCTTCATCCAAGCCATGCTCAATGAGAACGGAAACCGGCGCGCCGGTGATTACCAGGTCGGCCATTTGGGATTGCAGTTCGCGGCGTTTTTCTTCTTCGCTCTTAATATCTATTTTCCACCCGATCAGCTTTGCCGCCAAGCGCACATTCTGGCCCCGCTTGCCGATTGCCAGGGAAAGCTGAAGATCATCCACCACCACTTCCATGTGACGATCCGCGCTGTTCAAAATAGTGACCCGCGAAATTTTCGCCGGACTCAGCGCTTTGGTGGCGTACAAAACAGGATCGTCGGAAAATTCAATAATGTCAATTTTCTCGCCGCGCAGTTCCCGGATGATGGATTGAACGCGCATTCCTTTCATGCCGACGCAAGCGCCGACGCTATCCACATCACGGTCGCGGCTGGCTACCGCGATCTTGGTTCGTTCGCCTGCTTCCCGGGCGCAGGCCTTAATGGATACAGTTCCATCGTAGATTTCGGGAACTTCCTGCTCGAAAAGGCGCATCACCAATTCCGGGGCAGCGCGGGACACTACCACACCAGCATTTTTACCGCCACGCTCCACGCCCTTGATGACGCAGCGCACACGATCGCTAACGCTATAGGTTTCTACCCGCGATTGTTCTTTTTTGGGCAGCCGGGCTTCGGTTTTCCCCATATCAACGACGTAATCCTGGCCTTCCACGCGCTTAATGACGCAGTTGACCAGATCGCCCGAACGGCCCTGATATTCGGAGAAGACGTTATCGCGCTCAGCCTCGCGAACTTTCTGGGTAATCACCTGCTTGGCAGTCTGCGCGGCAATGCGGCCCAGATCTACAGTGGGCTTCGCTTCGCGGATTTCACTGCCGATTTCCGCAGTTTCGTCGATGCGCTTGGCGGCAGACAAGGTGATTTCGCGGGCCGGATCAGCCACGGCTTCCACCACTTTGCGGATGCTGTAAACAACAATGCCGCTACCCTGTTCTTCCAGTTCCACAACCAGATCCTGATTGCGATATTGTTTGCGGGCAGCAGCCAGCATTGCGTCCTTCAACGCATCAACGATGATCTGCGGATCAATGCCCTTTTCTTTGCTCAAAATCTCAATGGATTGAAAAATCGAAGCCACTGTTCAACCTCTTTCCAGTTGCTGTTAAGTTTTTTAAGGAAGCGAGGCGCTTACCACTGAAATTTCAGGTTCGCTTTTTGAACCTGAGCCAGATCGACCCGCAAATTCCGGCCGGGCGCAGTTTCAATTTCCAGAACGCCCTCGCTGATGCCTGCCAGCTTACCTTCCAGCCTTTTCTGGTTATCAACCGGCTGTTTCAAGGAAAGCTTGATTGCCTGCCCAAGCGCCCGTTCGAAATCACGGGGCTTCTTCAAGGGGCGCTCCACGCCGGGAGAACTGACTTCCAGGGTGTAGCTGTTTTCCGCCATGACTTCCCTTTCATCCAGCAAAGTTCCCAGGCGCTCCGAAATTAGTTCGCAGTCACCATGAGAAACCCCGGCTGGCTTAGGCTTATCAATGTAGACACGCAAGAGACGGGCGTTGCCGCTGCCGCGAAGCTCCACATCCACAATTTCGATGCCGGTACCTGCGGCTGCTTGTTCGCACAAGGCCGTCAGCGTACCCAGAAGCTCTTCTCTTTCCATGACCGACATCGGTTTCAGCATCAAAGCAATAAAAAAGTGGGCTTGCGCCCACTTTGGATCACTCGTTTCCTTTCTCATTACAGCATATTTTCCCGAATTTGACCAGCCGGGGCGGAAGTTGAAGCGAGTCAAGCGGCACAGGGAGCGGGATGTGAAACTTCGATTGGCTTGGGGCGCTTGGGCGAACGCGGTTGGAAGCCGGAGCCGAGCAGTTGTTTGCGTTCGCGGTAAAGCTGCCAGGATGGATTGGAACAAACAAAGCCAAACTGGATTGGTGCTATCTTTTCTGCCAGTTGCGGGTGAGCAACGGCGATTTGTTGAAGCTCTTCGAGTTCGGTTTGTTCCTGCTGTTTGCGGGCGGCCTGGATGTCGCGGAGTTGTTTGAGGGTTTGCAGAAAGCGGCGGTTCAAGCGCGATTCGTAGAGGGTGAGCAGGGCTAACGGGTTGGCGGCTTGGCGGAGAGTTTCGGCCATGGTTAAAGCGGTATGGGATTCGGCATGGCCGGGGTTCCAGAGTTCGCCTTGTTCATCGTGGCCGATGGCGAAGAGATTGTGTTCGGCAGCAGCGAGCCGATGCAGGCGGAACTGGAGATCGGCGCAGGAGTTGGCCAGTTGCGTTTCCACCATGCCAACCGGGACAAGGGAAGCGACGTATTGTTCCGTGAACTCGTGATAGGAGTTCAGTTCTTCTTCGGGCAGGTGGATGACTTGCGAAAGAATGCCGTGGCGGGTGGCGTTCAGGGCGGAACGGCTCTTGCCTTCGGCGGTTCTGGGGCCGGTGGATTTCTTCGCGTTGGCGCGATTGGCGCGGAGCCGGGCTTCGCTCGGCGGGTTTTGGGGTGTTCAGTTTTGCCATACTAATTCCAGCCAAAAGTGTAAACCGGCCAGAACTGCAACTGCCTTAGAGAGTAAAGCAAGTCATTGAAAGCAAACAGGAAATTATTTGAAAAAATCTGAACTGAAGCTTAAGCAACAGTTGCGGGTGAGCAAAATGGGAGGGTAAGTGGACCATTCTTTACCAGGCATTCTAGAACAAACTCACAGGGTTTACACATCGAAGTATAGGAAAAGCTCAATGCAAGAACAAGCTGACCGTTGGCGTGTGTTTCAACGCATCGTTCAGGACATCAAGGCCCATAATGCCGCCGTTAATCCCGGGGGAGTTGCAACGCATCATTGATGAAGCTGTCCGTGAAGTCCGCACGCAACGCCACACTAAAAAGGAATTGAGCTGAGTTCCAGTTTAGGCTGTTGCTCTGCCGGGAAAGGGCATTTAACACCAATTCCTGCGGAACTTCGGATACCCCTCGCTGTTTTTCTGCGAATTTAATCCGCAAATTAACAGTAAACACCCAAAAAGAGTAAAATACAGGGGTGAGTGCTCTTTCGGACCACCGTTATCAAAAGGCTGGCATTCAGGTTCCGCCGGAAGCGCAAAAAGTTCTTCAGCACGCCTTTGAGACATTCGGCTCGGCAGAAAAGGCTTGGCATTGGCTGGAACGCCCAAACCTTCTCCTGGCGGGAGCAACGCCGCTTCACTTACTGCAGAATGATCCGACTCAGTACGAACTTGTTGACGACGAACTCACTCGCATTGACTACGGCGTTTTTGTGTAGAGCCCGCTTTGATGCTCTTGTACCGGTTATGTCGGCAGCAGTATGCCGAACTAAGCGGCTTTGGTGCGAAGAAAACGGGAGGCCGTTGGAATCGCAAAGGTATTGCCGCGTTGTATGCGGCTGAGAACGCGTTCCTAGCCGTGGTGGAAGTGTTAGTTCACTTGGATAAAACAGAAATTCCCGAAGATTACGTTCTATTGGAAATCTCTGTTCCCGAAGCAGCCGTGTTAACTTTTACGATTGTTCGAACGATCAACTGGAGGCTCTTTATCAGAATGGCCGTGATGCCCTTGAATCTGGTCTGATCGGCTTTTCTGTACCGAGCATCGTAGTTCCCCAGGATCGAGTGTTCGTTTTATATCCCGAAGCAGTAAAGATTAATAGCGCCCTTGCGACTACACGAGTGATGCCTTTTGTTATTTGATCGACGTTTGTTTTATTTTTCGGCGACTGGGCCTTTGAATACGACATAGGAGAACAAGCAAACCTTTGGGCTAACTTGAAGAAACCTTGA
>CAXTWH010000079.1:0-20558 GCA_964247975.1 uncultured Bryobacteraceae bacterium
AATCGGCGATATCGTAGCCGTCGTCCTTGCCAGGAGATAATTGAAAGGGCATCAACCAGACGGCGGTGATGCCTAAGCCTTGCAGGTAATCGAGCCTCCGCATGAGGCCCTTGAAGTCGCCGCAGCCGTCGCCGTCCGCATCCATGAATGTAGCGACGGACAAGCAGTAAACAACCGCGTTTTTATACCAAAGATCGTTGATCATCCAACCGCTTTAGCGTAACAATCCCAGGCCGGAAGCCTGCTGATGGCATGATCTAGGGCAGGCGGGCCGTCATTTTTTCGTTGGCATGATTGTGAGGCAAAGCATCTACATATTCCACCCAGCCATCCATCATCTCGGTTTCGCTCGCCGCTCCCCAACGCACAACTTTGTTTGGATCAGGATTAACGCGATTATTGGCGGAGTTGTCAAAGTGCGCGTCAATTTTCAGCCTGGTTCCTTTCGGAATAAAAACAGGTTCAGCGGTCCGGTAAGTAATCTGCCAGTTAAAATCATAAGCCGGCACATTCAATAATGTTTCTGAACGCCCATCGGGATAAAACACTTCAAAACGCATCGCTTTGCCGCGCAAGTGCATATGCGGCGTCAAGCTGGTGATGTACATGTCTTTTTGAAAGGTATGGCATTCCGTGACTTCCTGGTCGGCAGCGCCTGCCGGCACGAGAAACAGATGATTTGAAAGATCAATGCGCCGAGCCACTTGTTTCGGCGGCTCCTTAGCGAAAATTAAGCCGACGCTGCTAATATCGGTTTCCGGTTTGCCGGTGGCGCGGGAATAGTGAATCTGAAAATTCATCTTCGAACCGGCCTTTACCAATCGTGCGGTTCCTTCCGGATAAACGTCAGCTTCCCGGCCCGGCAGAAAAGAACTGATCAGGTCGCCGGTTTCAGTTTGCTTGCTACCCGGAAAAGCGCCGTTGTCGTCAATCAAACAGCCGTCGTTGATAACCGGCGCATTGGGGCGGATAAATTCCAGCGTGCCTTCATGAATGCGGAGCCAGCGCCCAAAATCAGCAGCCGGGTTATCGGCGGCTTTTTTGGCGGAAGCTTCTTCTTCAGCATCGATTACGAACACATGCGCGTGGTGAACAATCTTGCGATTGCCGGGCCGCAGTTCGGCAGCAATCACCCATTTGTCTTCGGTGAAGTTTGTGGGAACGGCAACATAAGTGTATTCATCCGGTCCGGTAGCATCGAGCTTATGTTCCGGAATGGAAATCACGGCATCCGGCTTGCCGATCTTCCAGCCTTCGGTAAAGGTAGGCATCGGCGGCATGTCCTTAGGATCGCCTTCCAGCTTTCCACCGCTGGCCCAAGCCACAATGGTGTTCTTTTCCGCCTCAGAAAGGCTCATGTCGTTGGACCATTTGCCATAATGCGGATCGGCTTTCCAGGGCGGCATCTTGCCGGTAAGTACAGCCTGCTTCATCGCCGCCGCCCAAGGCCGAGCATCGCGGTAAGTCAGCAGCGACATCGGCGCAATGTCGTTCGGATGATGGCATGACGCGCAATGCTTATAAACGATCGGCGCAACATCGTGGCTGAATGTCACTTCCCCGGCGAAGATTGTGGAACAAAATAAAGCGCAGGCACCGGCAAGCAGAAAAGAACGGATGAACACAACGCCACTCCTTTAAGAAGATTGTAAACGAAATCCGGGAAGCGCGTTGAAACGATTCAGACCACGGATACTGCCCATCGGAGTCCCTTCAATATCCGCGCCGGAATCCCGTTCCAAAGATAGCCGTAAGAATGCCGCCAAAAATAGCGGCCAGCAGAACTCCGATTATGCTCAAAATGATCAGCGCGGGAATGGCGGCAACGCTCCACTTGATGATAAAAAGCACCATCGATCCGAAAGGCATACTAATGTCGGTAACAACCACCTTCATCAATGCTGGCTGCGGCACTGGCCGGCTTTCCTGAACAACAAATCCTGAATCTTGCACCGTTTTACCTTCCTCCGCAAATTGAGTTGAGGCGAAGTTTATCACAAACAACTTACCTGATTCAGATGTAATACGTTCCGGTATTGGATCGATCGCCGCGTAAACCCTACTTATTGTCATTTTTTGCTAAAACACTTAGCCTCGTCTTGGAAAAACTGGCTGGCTCAGAGGAAAGTGTATGAAATGCTCATCGATCTGGCCTACGTTTCCGCGAACCCGCCGAAGCGGCCCGGACGCAGAGCAGCCAGAGGTAGTAAACACGCTAACTTTTGACCATGTTCGGAGTACGGACAAGCCGGAACTACCTGGGTCATATGATCGTTGTTTGACAAAACTATCAAAAACGCCCAAATCCAGTTACAGCGGCGTCTGCTGCCGCCTTCGCTAAACTCGCTATAAATGTCACGCGCCTGGATTTTTTTGCTTGCGGTCTCGCTCGTATTCGCGGATTCTTCCGAGCAGGCTATTCAACGCGTCCTGAATGATCAAGTACAGGCTTGGAACAGAGGGGATATTGATGCTTTTATGAACGGCTACGAGGATTCACCTCAGACAGTCTTCATGGGGAAGGCAATCCAGCGCGGATATCAATCTGTCCGACGCAGATATCACGATCAATACCCAACATCGGAGAAGATGGGTCAATTACAGTTTTCTGATTTGTCCGTGATTCTGTTAGGTGCCGACTATGCCTCAATTACGGGAGCCTTCCACCTCACACGCTCAGTGTCGGCGGGCGGAAATGCTTCGGGCGTATTTTCTCTTCTTTTTCGACGAACGCCAAAAGGCTGGAAAATCATACTGGACCACACAAGCTGATTTCTAACGACCATTCAGCTCGAAAGTCCCCGGCTGGCTACTGTGATCTGCTCCCAAGATTAGGCCAGTGATCATGAGAACTCCTGGTTAGGAGAATTGTTGCCGAAGTCCATCGCACGCTGGCAAGTCTCCAAAAATTGATCCGTTGATACCGAGAAGGTTGTGAGCTTTGCAATATCGCCAATCCGGATAGCCCACCAAAGTTCATTTTGTTGTTCACACAAAAACAATGAGCTATTCATCTTGCTGAAAAACAAAATTGGTAAATTACCGGAGCAGGCGGTTCAAAGTAGGAGGGGGCGTATACACACTTTTCTCTGCGAACAATGATGGCGAAAACAAAATTACATCAACCAGAGAATCGCAGTCATGTTGCTGTCGCAAGCTGATCTAGGATTCGATTAAATGGATGCAGCGCGGCAACCGGTACGAGACGCAAAGACGCTGCCCGAAACCGACGGCCAGCTTAATTGTTTCCGACGAAATGGCCGTTTTGCTAAGCCGGTCGCTTACATGCATTGCGACTCGTATTCAAGTGGACGGTAATAACAACGTGCATTGGGTAAGAGTTCTGGTGGACTCAGGCGATTGCAAAATCTTCGCCTACCAACAACAAACTGTGCCTAGCAATCGAACCGCTGTTCCAACTCCGTAGAGCAAAAACGAGCAGATGAGAACCGGACAGATGCGCCGCCTCGGAGTGAACACCAGTGAAAACAACCACGAGCAGTATGCTTAAAACTCTAAACTTTGTTTGCTTCTTATTGTGTTTGTCCTTTTCCTCCATCGCCCAGGTAGATCGGGCGAGTCTGAATGGCACGGTTACAGATCCTTCGGGCGCTACCGTAGCCAAGGCAAACATCAACGTTTTTTTTCCAAGCACAGGTTTTAAACGGGCCGTTCAAAGTAGTGACTCAGGAACTTACGTTATTTCTGCATTGCCCATCGGTCGCTGTCGGATTACGGTTCAGGCCAAGGGCTTTCAATCTCAGCAGACAGACGATCTTGTTCTTGCCGTCGACGAAACCCGGACTCTGAATTTTCAACTCGGCATTTCTACTTCCGCTGACACAGTCCAGGTAACGGCGCCTATGGTCGCACTGGATCAGGATACAGCGGAAACAGGGGGTGTAATCGATTCGCAGCAGGTGAAAGAACTCCCCATCAACGGCCGCAATTGGGCGGGACTTATGGTGCTGGTTCCAGGCGCCATCAATACGGGAATCGGCAATCAAACGGGAATTCGATTCGCCGGACACGGACTCGATGACAATAAGCTCGTTTTCGATGGAACCGACGCCACGGGTATTCTGCGGCAATCCCAAAAAACGGATCTCCGGCTTCAAATTTCATCCGAAGCAATCGCTGAATTCCGGGTCAACTCTTCGCTTTACTCAGCGGAATTCGGAGGCGCAGGCGGCGGGCAGGCGGACGTCGTCTCGAAAAGCGGGAGCGACAGTTTTCACGGAAGCGTTTTTGAATTCTTTCGCAACGATAAACTGAATTCGCGCTCGCCTTTCGATCCTTCCACTGTGCCGCCATTCCACCTTAACCAGTTTGGAGGCAGTCTAGGCGGACCAATCATCAAAGATCGTACTTTCTTCTTCATCAATTACGAGGGATTGCGCCAAACGCTGGGGCAGACATTGATTGGTTTTGTTCCAAGCAGTGGTTATCGCACGAAAATCCTTCAAACTTCGCCGCAACTGCAATCTCTTTTGAACGCATACCCGCTGGGACAGGCTGCCACTTCAAATCCGAATGTGTTTTCCTGGACAGGCCCGGGACGTCAGGTGCAAACCGAAGATTCCGGCCTCGTGAGAATCGATCACCGGTTCACTGAAAGCACGACCGCTTATGCGCGGTTTAATCTTGATCAAGGTCAGTTGCAAGTGCCGAACGGGGATAGTAGCGGCTATTTGAAGGACAAGCTGCTGACAGATGATTCGCCGAAAAACGGCATCCTTGAACTGCAGCACATCTTTTCGTCGAATGTTGTGAATGAAATTACCGCAGGCGTGAATCGCGTGCCGTTTACCACTACCAATCAAAGTGCGCTGCCAATTCAGGTTCAGGTTGCCGGATTGACCACTCTGCACGATAATCTTCAGCAGGTCCAGCATTCCACAACTTACTCGGTCGCTGACACGCTCAGTTTTGTTCACGGGAAGCACAGCCTGAAAGCCGGTTTTGGTCTGCGCCGGGTCCAACTCAATCTGGGCAACACTGCGGAAACTCAGCTCACCTACGCGAACGCGAACAATTTCGCCGCGAATGCCCTCGATTCCGCAGCCGTTCTAGCGCCTGTGCCCACCGCTGGCCTCCGCAAAACTGAATATTATGCCTTTCTTCAGGACGAAATCAAACTCAAACCCAATCTCACGCTGAGTTTGGGGCTGCGCTATGACTACTTCGGCGTGTTTTCAGAAATTGAAAATCGGGGCCGGCCCTTTGACCCGGAAACCTGCGGTGGTTTCTGTGCTCCTACCGCCGCCTGGTATAACTCTGACCCCACCAGTGTGGGACCACGTGTCGCGCTCACCTGGGCACCGGAAGTTTTTCACGGGAAAACTGTGATTCGGACCGGTTATGGACTTTACTACGGCGAGGCACAGTTGGGAGACTTGACGGGGCCGATGAATAACATCACCAGCCGCATCACGCTAACCAGCTCGCAGATTCGCGGGCTGAGTTTTCCGGTAGATCCGTTCCTCGCGCTGGGGCAAAGTATCGGAAATACGCCGCGCGCTTTATTTCGAAACAGAAAGAATCAACAAATCGGGCAGTGGGGTTTTTCTATCCAGCATGAGTTGCCGGCGCAGATGCTGTTGGATGTCGGCTATCTCGGGAACAAAGGCACGCATATGTTCACGCGCACTTACGCCAATGCAATCAATCCGGCTACCGGACTGCGTCCGCTTGCGGGTTTCAGCCTTATCGATTACAAACGAACGGATGGAAACAGCAACTTCAACGGCCTATCGGTAACACTGAAACGGCAGTTTAACTCCGGGTGGCTGCTGGGCGCTAATTACCTGTGGTCTCACAGCATCGACGATGCCGGAACAGGCGGCGGCGAGGCGGTCTACCCCGAAAATATTGCCTGCCGCAGTTGCGAGCGCGCCAGCGCGGATCAAGACGTACGCCATTCCTTTACTTCGAGTGCCATCTATCAGTTGCCTTTCGGCTCAGGCCGCAAATACTTCACCAGCAACAATCTTTCTGGAAAACTGTTCGGCGGCTGGGAATTAAGCGGAATTGGGACGGCTCGAACCGGCGTTCCTGTTAATGTGACTATTTCACGCACTGCTTCCTCGCTTCCTGACGGCAACTCAACTTCACCTCAGCGGCCCAATCTGATTCCCGGAATTTCGCTCACTCCGCCCGGCGGCCAAACACCGAATCTTTGGATCAACCCGGCGGCATTCGCCATCCCCGCGAACGGGAGATGGGGGAATGCGGGACGCAACCTGGTTCGAGCTCCCGGCCTTTGGCAGCTCGATACCGCGCTTACCAAACGTAACCAGATCACAGAACATGTCGGAATTGAGTTTCGCGCCGAAGCTTTCAATCTGCTGAATCATCCCCAATTCGGTTTGCCCAACACAAACTTTTCAGCCCTGGGGAGCTTCGGGAAAATCACCCAGCCATTGAACCCAGGAGCCACCGGAACGGGAACGCCACGACAATTTCAGTTGATGCTTCGACTCCTGTTTTAACTATGAAAATAAAAACGTTCTTATGGCTGACGCTTGCCTGCGCGCTCACTTTAACTGCCGCAGAACCGGACATCCTGTTTCCAGTTCGGGAACAGGGGCGATGGGGTTACATGGATAAAACCGGCCAGGTTGTGATTAAGCCTGTTTATCAGGATGCCCAGCATTTCACGGATGGTCTGGCCCCGGTCAAAATGAATGGTCTTTTCGGCTACATTAATCCGCAAGCAAAGATGGTCCTTTCACCTCAGTTTGATGAAGCGCGTTTTTTTCATCACGGCCTTGCTCCAGTCAGGAAAGGCAAGTTATGGGGGTACATTCGGCCCAACGGAGAATTTGCCATTCCGCCGCAGTTTGAATCGGCCAGAAGCTTTCAGGACGATGTGGCGCGGGTGAGCTCCGGTGGACGCTGGGGTTACATTAACTTCGAGGGGAAATTTATTATCCCGGCGAAATTTGAGGGATCAAATGGTTTCAATGAAGAACTGGCGCCCGTGAGGACCGGCAGCTTGTGGGGCTTTATTGATAAAACAGGAGTTTTTGTTATCCAGCCTCGTTTTGAGTTGGCGCATAGCTTTGGGGAAGAACTGGCCGATATAAAAATCAACGGTAAGTGCGGGTACATCGATAAAACCGGCAAGCTCACCATTACTCCCCGTTTCGATGAGGCGGGTGAAATGAGCGAGGGTTTAGCGCCGGCGCGGACAGGCGCTAAATGGGGTTTTATCAAATCTGACGGGGCCTACGTGCTGTCTCCCGCTTTCGATGCAGCCAAACCTTTCCATGACGGGCTGGCAGAAGTGGCGATAGGAAAGCAAATGGCCTACATCGACCACAAGGGTAAGGTTGTCTGGAAGGAACACGAGTAAACGGCCGCTTAGGATGCAAGGTAAAATAAGCGCCCTCTCTACTTATAACATCTGCAAACAGCTAGAGTTTTGCCGCTAACAAGCACATTATCTTTTGCGCGCATCGCATTATCTTCCGCGCTAAATTTATACTCATCATTCGTTTAACTAAACAATAAATAGACAAGATTAACGCCAAACCGCGAAATGGAAGCGCGCTTGCTATGCATCGCCTTGGGTAATAAAATCCCAAGGAGACAACATGGCTAAACAGAAGGACCCGAGCATCACAGTTCTAAACGGCTTCGGATATAACGTAGTCAAACTGCCGCGAGTAGGCATCGAGCCTTTAGATGTTATCGGAAAGGATCAGACCAATCAGCTTCTCGGGCCGTTGCTGGCGATTTGGCAAAGCCAGGCATCCGTTCCTGTTCCGAGCGGTCCAAACCCGGCGGCGGATATCAACGGTCAGAAAAGCGGGAAGCTTGATATTAGCTTCGGGCTTAAAGTTCTGGCGAATGTGCTGGGCGCTTTCGGCGCGACCGTGCCTTCCCTGAATTTTGCCTATGCAAAGGCCAGTAAGGTTGAATTCTCTTACGCGAATGTAACCTCAACTTCGGTAACGCCCTTCGCGGTGGGAGATTACCTGACAAAAGGTCAACTGAACACGGCAAGTCCAGTAGTAAAGCATTATTTTATGGATCCGGATTGTCAGGCATTTCTCATTGTGGACGTGCTGAAATCCAATCTGGTCTCGGTAACGGCGACCGACGATCAGGGAACCACCGTCGGAGTGGACATTCCGGCAATTCAAGGCGTGGTTGGCGCAAATGTATCAGTCGGAGCCGATCAAGCAAATACCAATGCAGTCACTTACAAGGGTAATGTTTCAGTGACGTTCGGTTTCCTGGCCAGTGAAATCGAATTTGACGGAACTAGCTGGTCGATCCACAGCATCAAGTCAGGCGATAACCCGTCCTTTGGAGTAACTGCCGGCTCCAGTGGCGCAGCCACCGCGGTTGCTGCCCAGGCAAAGTTCACCCCGGTTATGCTTTCCTCAAAATGCCTGATTGACCTGATTTAGGGGTTGTACGATGGCAAACCCGGCGCAGGATGCAAACGCTCAGCACTTATTGATTCGCATACGCCTCACGGAAGAATGGCCTGGAAACAACATAGATAGACTGCCTGTTGAAATTGAAGCGCAGGTGAACCATGCCGCCATCTATCCGGCTGGTCGAGTGGATATTGATTTGACCCAACTCAACAGAGCCGAACCTCTTCCCGGCAACGAATATGGTCGGCTCCTAGGCCAGAAACTCCTATCGAGTCTCCCCTTCCAAATAGCTTTGTCCACTCTGTCGCGCGCGGATCAATTTCGTGTGCAACTAATGCTGGAACCCGCAGCATACCCGCTGACCTCGATCCGGTGGGAACGCCTTGAATTCAGTTCTTTGGGGTCTCGTGGTTCACTGGCCTCAACGGAAGCAACTCCATTTTCACGATTCACTTCCGTAAATCGTGAAGAAACAGAGCCAAAAGCGGATACTCCGTTTCATCTGCTGGTTCTCGCTGCCAGCCCCGACGGACTTCCGCGAGTGTCCGCTTTTGATGAGTTCGACAACTTGTTAAAAGCCTGCGACAACATGCTGCAGGGCGGCTGGTTGGAATTAACTTTGGTCCCAGGTAATCAAAACTTCACTGAACAGCAGTGGGCGCGTTTTCAGGTTCCTCATGTGCGTCCTTTGAAAGGAGCAAGCAGCCTGAGCGCCATCGCTCAGGTGCTGAATACCGGAAGTCCGCCTTTTAGCGGCATACACATCATCGCGCATGGGCGCTTTGTTGAGAATAACTTCGAACTGATGCTGGAAGATGAGGAAGGCTTCCTGGAAAGAGCGCGGGCTGACGTTCTAATCAGCGATTGGAATTTAGCCGCACTGAGGCTGGTGTACCTGCAATCCTGCCAAAGCGCGGTGGACGCATCGGAGCAGGACAAAGATCCTCGCCCGCATGTCGGCGGCTTGATGCAGCAGCTCATCGAGGCCGGAGTGCCTGGCGTAATTGCCATGCAGGACGAGGTGCGCATGGACGATGCGGCCCATTTCTGCCGGGCATTTTACGGCTCCTTGCTGCGGGACGGACTAGCGGATCGGGCGGTCAATGTAGGGCGCAGCGCCATTCAAAGCTACTGCGGGAATCGCGAACAGGCGAGCACTCGCTGGTCTATTCCTGCCTTTGCCACTCGTCTGGTCAATGCCTCATTGTGGGTTGAATCTCCAATTCGCGCCGCTCAAGGCCGCCTTAAGCGTCAGATTGAAGCGGCATGGACCGCGCGTCAGTTGCGGGATCTGCCCATCGATGTTCTGGTCACAAGCAAGCAGTTATTGCGACAAAGATCCTTTCAAGATGACAATGATTTTCAGCCGCTTACTCCGCAGGCATCGATCGCGGTGGAAGCAAAGCTCACCCTGCAACAAATCGTCATAGGCGAAAACGACACACCGGCTTTTACATGCGTCGTCGGCGCGAGAGGGCGCGGAAAAACGCAGCTTCTGGAGCGCGTGTTTCTGGACTGGTTTGATTCAATGGTGTCCGGTTCCGCGCCCCAGGATTCGCGAATCTGCTTCATGCTGCGGCTTGCCGATTGCGCCCGTCCCGCTTACGATCCGGAAACCACGCTGGCAAGGGCTGTTTCGACTTTTTATGAAAGCCGGACAGGCACCACGCTTGACCCCAGGGTAATCAGCAAACGTTTCCGTGAAAACCGTTTTGTGTTTCTCGTCAGCGGCGATACCAACGTAGGTCCTGGAGTTACCGAAGGTCTGAACCTTTTGAGACAGTTCGACGAGGATTCCGGTAAAAAACATCGCTTCATACTCACGCTGGATAAAAACCAGTCAGGAGTGGACAGCCTTCCCGATGACACTCAGCGTTTGATTGTCCAGCCCATGCGCGCTGAAAGAGTGCGTCAGTTCCTGAAGCAAGGTTCCACGCAAGCTGATAAAACCGTATTGCAGCTTCTTGAACAAAGCGCCTTGTACGATCTGGCCGAAGTTCCCTGGCTGCTGAACGAGATGCTGGAGCAAGCCCGGCGCGGGGTGCTTAAACAATCGCGCGCGGAGATTATTAAACGCGTTGTAACCGATGGCATTTCTCGTTTTACGGGTTCATCGGCTGCTTCCGTGTCATCGGCCCGCGTGCGTGAAGCGCTGCGGCGTTTCGCCTGGCAGGTGCAAACACGGCGCAGCTATTCTCTGCCTGAACGGGAAGCTTACAGCATTCTGCAAAAGCTTCGCGGCAACAGTGATTATCCGCTTTCCGGATTCCTGACCGATATGATTGTGTCTTGCGACATCCTGGCGGCGGTCAGCGAAGAAGGCATTGGTTTTAACTACCCGGGCTTCCGATCATACTTCGCGGCTGAATATCTGTACGCAAAACCGGAAGGGGAGCGAAGAGCCTATCTGGAGGATGTAACCGCGCAGCTCGGGCGTCAGTCTCGGGCTGAGGAATGGCGGGAAACTTTGTACATCCTGGCGGGAATGTGGCCTGAAACCGGCGACCTCCTTCGAATGATTCTTTCGGGTAGTCTGCTTCACGAAGGCGAGCAGCTTTTTATAGCGGCGCGTTGTCTTCAGGAAGCGCGCTTGCAGTTTCACGGACCCTGGAGCGACGAGCCCGTTGTGCGATCCATTCTCAGTTCCTTACTGCAACTGGCCAGTCCCGGCCTGCGTTCCGCAACCACCAGAAACAAGGCCATTGAGCATCTTGGCCCGTTGAATCAAGGCCGGGATGAACACATCAAACTTGATTCGATCCGGCCCCTAGTTTCCATTTTGCTTGACCGGCGTAGAGCCATCAACAATAACGGCGGCGAGATACTCGCTTATGACTACTCCGGCACGCGGCTTGCTGCTCTTAAAGCCTTGGCTTATTCAAAGGACCGCTTTGCCCAAGCTGTACGCGAGCGCCGGCAATGGCGGGTGATTCCGGATATTGAAGAGTTTCTTTCTGTTTGGGCCAATGGTGAAAACGTCACTTGCGATAGCAAGAGACTTACCGTTTTACTGCAAAAGCGCTCTGAACCGGTTGCTGCTATGGCCGCTTTCGCTCTTGCCCTGGCACGTACTGACGACGCATTTGACTTATTAAGTAAAAGCTTTGATGATCCCGATACCGACTCGGAGTCACTGTGGCCGTTAGCTGATTCGCTGCTTGAATTAACGCATCCCGCAATGCGTCAGTTTGTTACGGATCGTCTTGGCCGAGAAGGCCGGCATGAAGTTCTGGCCTACATGATCGGAAAACTGGGTTCCGCATTGAAGAACTCGGAAGAACAGAATTTTCTTCGAGAACACCTGACCAGCGAGAATAAGAAGCTTTCCGGCCGCTGTATGCAGGCATTAGGGGAACTGCTCTGCTCCGACGTTCTACCTTGGTGCCACGACTGGCTGCGCCGGGAGCCGCCGTACAATTCTTACTTTGCTTTGCAGGCCATGAGGCATATCGGCGATTGGGAAAGCCTCCAGTTAATCGAATCACTGCAGTGGAACGCGCTTCGCGATGACCCCAACAAAAGATTATTTCTCGACAGCGTGCGAACCGAAGTGTACGAAGCCATTTACTGGCGTCTTGCCGGCGGGCTGGCGCGGGAAGTAATGGACCCGATCACTGCTTCACAGAACGAAAAACCAAAAACCAGAAAAGCAGGTGCTTAATGCCCTTTCAAATTACTCCCAAAACGCAAACCCACTATAAGCTGATTGCTTTTTCGAAGGACGGAACCGAGCGCGGCGGCGATCCTGATGCAGGAGCGGATCTCCTCAGCAAACGGGTAATCGACAATCTGAAAGCGTCCCCGACAACAGACGTTTTTCTTTTCAGTCACGGCTGGCGTGGCGATGTAGATTCGGCTATCGATCAATACAACCGCTGGATTGACGCTATGGCCGGGCTTCCGCAGGATGCGGAAAGGATGGGCAAAGATTTCCAGCCGCTTTGGATTGGCGTGCATTGGCCTAGCGAGCCTTGGGGCAACGAAGATTTGAATGGTTCCCGGGCGTTTGCGGCCACCGCAGGCTTAACAGCCGCCGCCAGCCCCGCAGAAGTGCAGAATTCCTATTTACAACGGCTGGACTTGGAAGAATCAGAAGAGGCCAAAGCAATTGTCCAGTACATCTTTGCGGAACAACGGCAAAACGCTGCTGCCAAACAACTGCCTAAGGAGGTTGCCGATGCTTACCAACGCCTGGCCGTGCTGATGCAGTTTCAACCGAAAGGCGCGGGAGCAGAACCGGGCAATGACACGGCGCCATTTGACCCCGAATCTGCGTTTGAAGCTATGAACGGTCCTAGCGTAGCTTTCGGCGGAAGCTTTAGCGACGGGCTTCTCGCTCCTTTGCGTACGCTCTCATTCTGGAACATGAAGCGGAGAGCGCGAACGATTGGCTCAACCGGTGTTTACCAGCTTTTAGAGCAAATACAAACTGCGGCTCCGAACTGCGGTGTCCACTTGATGGGACACAGCTTCGGCACGATTGTGGTTTCTTCCGCTTGCGGCCAAAAGGAAGAATGGCTTCCCAGACCTATTGATTCTCTGGCTCTCGTACAGGGCGCAGTTTCATTGTGGTCGTTTGCCGACCAGATACAAGGAAACGGCGGAGCTGGCTACTACAACCCCATGTGCCGCCAACCGGCGGTTCGCGGACCCATCGTTACAACTCAATCGCGATTCGATCTGGCGGTCAGCCGGTGGTACAAGGCAGCCGTCGGATTGGTGAATGCCGCTCCGGATTTTGGAGACAACATCAACCTGATCAAGTGGGGCGCTATCGGCCAATACGGCATTCAGGGTCTTACCGATGCATGTTCGCTCGACATGGCTGAGATAACCGAAAGCTACCCATTCAAAGATGCCAAAACTTTCAACCTTGAATCGAGCAAATACATCTGCAAGGGCGGCGGGTTCAGCGGCGCTCATTCCGATATTGACGGTCCGCAAGTGGCGCATCTCTTGTGGCAAACGGCGATTAACAGCAGAGCGCCAAAAGAAAACGCCGCGTTTGCAGCAACGGCGTTTGTCGTTTCAGCACAGCAACCAAGAACAGAAGGAAGAAGCGCAACTATGTCGCCGGCAGAACGAAACCAGACAATGGCTTCACCAGTAATGCCCGTCGCGTTTGGCGTGCAAGCGGAAACAGGAGCCTACCTGCCCTCTATTCAGCCCTCCGATCTAAATCACATCGGAAAGGATTCCAATGCACCGGTAAAACGCGAGGAAGCGGGCGTTCCGGTCTACGGCGTTATCGAGAGCGTGAAAGCGGACGACTTGGCGCTCGCCGGTTGGGGCATCATCTTCGCCGCGGGTATGAAGCAAGACCGGCAACAAGTTCGGGACGCCCTGCAGCCTCTTCTGGATCTTCGCAAACAACAGGCGGAAAATCTTTACCAGGAGTTTCAGGATGACACCGGCTATGTAGCCCAACTCTCCGCCGATGAATGGCTCAACGAGCGCGGTTCAGCATTGGCGGTTGTCGATCCGAAACAAGGAGTTCCTTATTATCTACTGCTGGTTGGCTCGCCGGATGACATCCCGTTCGATTTTCAATACGATCTGGACACTTTCTTCGCCGTGGGCCGACTTTACTTCGCTGATATCAGCGAGTACCGGCGCTATGCGGAAAATGTTGTTGCCTATGAAACCGCAGCGTCGATCCCGCATGAAAATTCGGTGGCGATCTTTGCCGCTCGAAATCCCGGAGATGCCGCAACGCAGCTTCTTCACGATCTGGTTTGCGCTCCGATGGCGCTCGGCAATCAGTCGCTCGGGTTACAGCCTATGGCTGAAAGCCACGGCTATACTACCCGTAGCCTCCTGAATCAGAACGCGAAAAAGCAGGATCTGCTCGATTTAGTGTGCGGGGAAGCTGCCTGCCGCCCGGCTCTCTTGTTTACGGGCTCCCACGGCGTCGCATTCGCGCCGCAAGATCCAGAACAGAATCAGAAGCAGGGCGCAATATTAACGCAAGAATGGAACGGCCCAGGCTCTCCGGTCACGCCGGAAACCTACCTCACCGCTGCTGAAGTAACTAAGCCGCAAAGCACATTAGGAATGATCCACTACTTCTTTGCCTGCTACAGCGCGGCCTGCCCTGTCTACGATACTTACAGTTATGGCGCAACGGAGCAGCCGGTTCAAATTGCGGGCGAGTCGATCATTTCGCGATTGGCTCAGCAAATTTTGTTGAATGGCGCGCAAGCCGTGATCGGTCATGTGGATCGTGCCTGGGCCTACTCATTTCAGAACGGAAAGGGAACAACAGTCGGCCAGAATGTGCGTGATCCAATTGATCGAATTCTGGCGGGCCGCCGCGTGGGAGATGCTATGGACAGCGCAAACCAGCGTTGGAGCGTGCTCAGTGTTCTGCTCACAAAATATCTGGATCGCCGCCAAGCGGCGGCAGCGGCGGTTTCCGATGGCAAGCTCGCCAATGCCTGGGTAGAGCGGGATGACGCTCGCAATTACATTGTGCTGGGTGATCCGGCCTGCAGATTGAGAAAGCAGTCTTAAACAAACAGCAGCATGGCTCCTTGAAGTTTTATAAGCTGCGGATCAGATAAGATCAACAGCAGGGAATTTTCATGCCGACGCGTCGTTCTTTTCTTCAATCCGTGGGCCTAGCCACCACCGCTCTCTGCTCCGCTGCCTTTGCCGGTAATGAAACACAGCCGCCGCTCGAAGAATTCAGCTACGGCGATGTTTCGCTCGCGCCGGGGCCGGCCCAAACGCAGTTTGAACAAACCCAAGCCGTGCTGTTGTCGCTGAATGAGGACAGCCTGCTGAAGCCGTGGCGTTTGCGCGCCGGTTTACCGGCGCCGGGTCCGGAGATGGGCGGCTGGTATGACGAAGTGCTGCTGAATAAAACAGAAAGCGGCGGCCACGGGTTTGCGCCGGCGCATTGTTTTGGCCAATGGATATCGGCGCTGGCGCGCGGCTATGCAGTGAACCATGACCCGCAGACTCGCGCCAAGCTGGAGCGGCTGCTTGCACTTTATCAGCCGGCCATTTCCGGCCGCTTCTACACGAACTTTCGCTTTCCGGCTTACAACTACGACAAGATGGTGATTGGCTTGATTGATGCGCAGCGGTTCGCTGAACTGCCGCAATGCCGACAGCTTCTTGAACAAACCACAAATGCGGCAGAACCTCATCTGCCGCCGCGAGCGCTGGATCGCGACGAACCGCAGCGGCGTTGGCGGCAAGCGGTAGGCGATTACGCGGGAAACGATTACACCTGGGATGAATCGTACACGCTGCCGGAAAACTTGTTCCTCGCCTGGCAGCGCGGCGCTGGCGAACGCTATAAGACATTAGCATCGCGATTCTTGCTGGACCAAACGTATTTCAACCCATTAGCAGACAACCGGAACGTGCTTGCGAACCACCACGCTTATAGTTTTTGCAATGCGCTGAGTTCGGCTATGCAAGCTTACCTGACTGCGGGCAGCGTGAAGCACTTGCAGGCCGCCAGCAACGCCTTCAATATGATTACCACCACCCAAAGTTTTGCCACCGGCGGTTGGGGTCCGAACGAAAGCTTCAGCGATCCGGCGAGTGACGAACTTTTCCTCAGCTTGAGCGGCACTCATAAGGGTTTTGAAACGCCCTGCGGAAGCTACGCGCATTTCAAGCTGACGCGCTATCTGTTGCGGGTGACGCGCGATAGCCGATACGGCGACAGCATGGAGCGCGTACTTTACAATACAGTACTGGGCGCAAAGCGTCTGCAAGCGGACGGCCGCGCTTTCTATTATTCGGATTACCATTCTTCGGGCGGCAAATCGTATTTTCCCGACGCTTGGCCCTGCTGTTCGGGAACGCTGCCGCAGGTGGCGGCGGATTACCGCATTCTGGCCTACTTCCGCGACCACGATGCGCTGTTTGTTAATCTTTACCTGCCTTCCACGCTGCGGTGGACGAACACAGAAGGCGCGCAACTCACGCTGATGCAAACCGGGAACTACCCTTTTGAAGGTAAAATCACGATGCAACTGCGCGCTTCGCGGCCATCAGAGTTTGCTGTGAAGCTGCGGATTCCGGCATGGTCAACAGCAGCGGGAACCGGACCGATGATTCGGGTGAACGGTGAACTGGTTCCCGCAGCAGTGAACACCGGTTTTGCCGCTATTCAACGCCGCTGGAAAGATGGCGACCGCCTTCAACTCGAACTTCCCTTGCCGCTGCGATTAGAAGCAATCAATGCAAAGCACTCGGATACCGTTGCGCTTATGCGGGGGCCGCTGGTGCTGTTTTCAATAACGGAAAATCAACCTAGCGTTACACGCCGACAATTGCTTGCGGCATCGCAGATTCCGCAGCAGACAGCTTGGCAAGTAAAAACCGGATCGGGAATAGTGCGGCTGCTGCCGTTTGCCGCGATTACCGACGAACGATACGCCACTTACTTCCAGGTATCGTGATAAGCTAAGGACGAAGGTATGATTCCAAAACTCCGGCGATCCTTCGAAAAGCTGGAAAAACAGAAGAATGCGCTTATCTCCGAAGTTTCAACGTGGTCTGCGGAGCGGGCGAAATTTCGGTTGAATCCAGACTGCTGGTCCAGCAGGGAAGTGCTGGATCATCTTTTTAAAGTCGAGCAAGCTTGTCTCAGTGTTGCACGGAATAATCTTTCTGCCGGCCATCCGGTCACAACCAAAGACCGGCTAGGCTCGTGCATGGTTATCGGCGTGATGATGTCGCCGATGCGCGTCAAAGTTCCGGCTGCGGCAGCGAGAGTTCTGCCGGAAGCAGCCGACCTGTCCGTTACTGTTGAAAGATGGAACCAAACGCGCCGAGAAATGGCTGATCTGCTGCAACAAGTAACACCAGCGCAGTGCCGCGCTGGCTTGTTCCGCCATCCAATAGCCGGATGGATGACTCTGCCGATGACAATGTTATTTATTTCCTCTCACCTGCGCCATCATCGTTACCAGATCAATCGTTTGAAACAAGCCACGCGCAAACTGTAAATCTTTTATTGCGTGATGTCCGTACCGGGCGTAAAGGAAACTCCGCGCAAAACTTCCCCCCAGCCAGCTTCCCGCACCGGGTAGAAACGCTCTTCAGCAGCCACGGTTTGGTCCCGGTTATTTAAACGGTCTCTGATCATCACCAGTTTATTAGGGTCCGCGCCGGTATCGCCATTTCCGCTGATAGTGGAAGTAATGGCCCAGATGCTCACGGTGCCATCGCTGTTCAGGCGGCCAGTGATGTTGCGTAATCCGTCAGTGGCGGGATTCCAGGGCAGTTTCGTAGCCGGATTATCGCCTTTCGGGTAGCCCCAGATTGAGTAGGGAATGCCGAGGTTCAGACCAGTTTGTAAAGTGTAGGCAAGGTTCCAGGTGTTCGTCGCAGAGTCATGTACCCATTTCTGCAACCCGGCCGTAGTTTGCGCGGCAGCGTGCGAGTACAAATCGCTGCCGCCTGCATAGCCGTCGCCCTCATCGGCCACGTAAAGCGTTTCGGAATCGGCAAACCAAATGCCGAACGGGTAGGAAAGCGATGTGGCGGTTTTGTTCGGAGTGGAAGGAAAGCCCGCGAGAATACACATCTTGTTGGGCAGCCCGGTCTTTTGCAGGGTGCTTAAATCGTACTCCAAACCGGTTGAAGGCAGTGATGCATTGTTGGAAGGAACCCCGACGCCCTTGGAACAAGCCGTTCCGGTGCTGTCAACGAAATAAACAGTGTTGACGCCGTTGCCGCCGCTTCCTTTCGCAAAGTAAAGAACATTGTTGAAAATAGCGACGCTGCGGAAATTATCGTCCTTGCCGATTTTGTCTGGGGACGCTCCTAGTTCCGCAATGGAAAAGCTCGCGACCGGGGTTGGGAGTCCTGGGTTCTGATTCATTTCCGGTTCTGTTGAGCGATTGATAATCTGCGCGCCTGCTCCGAGAATCACATCATTGGGTTGCGGATTTCCGCCGTTGCCCGCATTGCCTGCGGTGTAGAAAACAGCAGCGCCGTTCTGATTGTTCAAAATGGCGGCGCGGCCATTGTTCCCGCTGTAAGCGTTGGTTTCCGTGAACTGGAATTTTCCATTCTGATTGACCAGCGCCGCCGCGCGGTAGTAGCTATTTCCTACTGGGTTGGTTGGGTCTGCCGCTCCGGGCGTATTGGAATTAGAAACATCCAACGTATTCACTGGCGCAACATAGCCCATGAAGGTGAGATATTTGCCATCAGTTGATAAATGCAGGGCCAGTTCGGATTTTGAACTGAAACTGGTCACCAATTGGTTGCTTGCGCTGGTGATGCGGCGATCGGAACTGTTCGGCACTTCCAGCGTATTGATATACCAGTTGAAGGGAGTGATCTGATCCAGGTAAATTTTGGAAGTGATTCCAAAGCTTGCATCGTACAAGTCGTTATTCCATACGAAAGGATAAAGGCCGTTGTTCGTTGCGCCGCTCGAAGCAGCGCAGCCTTCCTGGGTTGCTGCGCAGTTCGGCGGCAGAATTTCGCCAATCTGCACATTGCTTGCCTTGTTGTCGTAAACGCTGCGGCTGATCACCAGATTGCCGGGTAGGAAATAAGGGTCGCCCGATGAAAGATCAGCCGCCGAACCTGCCGCAACGCTAAAAACGGTGCTGAACCAGACAACAGCCAGCATTGGCCAACGACACTGCTTTTCCCAATATTTCGTCATCATTGTGAGATCTTCTCCTGCGGGTTAGAACCCGGAATCACCAGGGATGACGATACCACTGGAAAATCACAATCGCATGACAATTCAATTCTCTGCTCGTGAACCGGGCAGCACTGTATCTGTTCGAGTAATGAATTAGGATTATGCGCTTAACGCTTGCTGTTCAGCTCCGTTGCAATAACAAGTTCAGTTAAGTTCATTTCAGCGGTGGAGACGACCCGCGCAGGACGAGCATTGCCCAGTCGGCTATACCAAGCTGTCAGCGCGGCTATTGAAAGTAAGGCTACTGCGCCGAACAAGTGAAACACCAGCAGGATGATCCATCCCGGGTAGCGGGTTATTATGAACTGGCCTAGAAGCGATAATGGCACCCCGCACCAGAAAACCGGCAGGGAGTGTTGGCCCAGCAGAATAAACGGATTGGCAAAACGGCCTCGCAGCCATTGTGCTTTGGCGGGAACGAACCGGCACACAAGCAAAGCAAGAGCAAGAATCGTAATCAAGCGCAGCGGATGAAGCCCTTCTTTATCAACCAGCAAAAGATCAACATGCAGTAAGCGCGACAACTGCGGCAGAACGCGCCCGGAATGATACAACAGAACGCAAACAGCCAGCACGGTTGAAGCAAGGGCAGTCCAGCGCAATCGCCGCGGGCGAAAGCGCGGCGATTGCGCCATCACAACCCCAATAAAGAACAACAACTGCCACATGAGCGGATTGAAGTTCCAGCTTGTCATCCAGAACGGCGGACTTAAATGCAGAATTCGGGCCAACAGATAAAGCGTGGCTGACAAGCTCAACAACAGCACTGGCCGGCTTAACAACAGCAGCGCTGGCATCAACACGCTGAGCAGAATCATGTAAAGCGGCAGAATATCGAGAAACGCTGGTTGAAAACGCAGCAGTGCTATTTCCACAATGCTGCGATAGGGATCGCTAGCTAAGGGATGCAGGTTCAGGTTCCGCAGGTAAGAAGCGGCGTGCGGGTGAGCCGAAATGCAGACCACTTCCGCCGTGAACAGAACAAACAAAAGAATATGAGCTTTGTAAAGCAGGGCTACACGATGCGATACTTTGGCTGCCGTCAACAGCCAGCCTTTCTGTTTCAACATGGTTCCGTATACTAAACCCGCTGATACGCCGGCTAACAAAACAAACAACTCGGCTGAATCGCAGAAAGTGAGTTCCTGAAGCGAGAGCGTACGCAACGGATTGCTGGGAATATGATCCATGAAAATCCACCAAAGCGCCAAACCGCGAAAAAAATCAATTCGCAGGTCCCGGCCTGGACGGATCAGCATTGCGGTTTTCTGCCAGAAGAATTGCATCGTTAAGTGAGTTTTTATACTTCAGCAAACATTCCATCTCGAAATGCCAACTTTAATTGGTTGCTACTTTCCGCTGCAGGATGTTCAACAAACTTGCGTACAAGTGTTTGCAAGCTTTTGAAACTTAAGTGGGTGAATCAGTTCTATATTATCTAACTTCGGTAACATCAGCTATCCACCGATTACTAG
>CAXTWH010000080.1:0-18553 GCA_964247975.1 uncultured Bryobacteraceae bacterium
ACGAGCGTTCCTGTTAGGATTCAACTAAGCTTACGTCGAACTCACGTTATTTAGCGTGGCGGAACGAGGGGCACGGCTCCGGGTTGGGCCGCTTTCGCTATGGAGTGGAACGCACCCTGGCGTGGCTCAATCAGTTCCGTCGTTTACGGGTGCGCTATGAGCGCAAAGCAGAACTTTACCTCGCGTTTCTGCATCTGGCTTGCACGATTATCTGCTGGCGTGTTTTACAACGTTAGTTTTGAAACAGGTATTAAGGTACCGGAATATCTCCCGGCAGCCCGAATGTGTAGGAACGAACTCCCGAAGAGGTTGTAGCAATCTGCCAAGTGTTATTTGAAGGTCGATACACAGCCGCTTCCGCCCTCCCATCTCCATCATAGTCACCGGGAACAGGAATATCGCTAAGGAGTCCCCATTGAGAAGTGTAAATTCCAAACTGGCTTCCGCGGATATACCATATTCCGTTCGATGGACGAAAAACAGCTACGTCAGTTTTTCCGTCGCCATCGTAATCTTCAGGAACGGGTACGTCGCCTGCTAAACCAAATTGCACTTGAAAAGACGGAGCCGTAGTGGGCACGACATACCAGGTGCTGTTTGATAACCGAAACGCGGCTGCTTCTGCTCTACCATCCCCGTCGTAGTCCCCTGGAACAGGAACATCTCCCTGCTGCCCGAACGGGTACTCGCTATAGCCGGCCGTTGTGGCCTGAATGTACCATTTTCCGTATGATGGCCGGAAAACGGCTATGTCTCGTTTTCCATCACCATCGAAATCAACGGAATGCACTTTGTTGCTTTGTGCCGACAGCAAGATGCATCCAGAGCACAAATTGCGAAACACCTGATAGCCTTGTACAACTGAGTCCTCCGAGAGAGTAGTGGGTGAACTGATGCAGTTGTACTTTGTTCTGCTATGTGTTCGGTAGTTCCCAAAAGGACTAAGTAGTTTTAGGATTTTTCTTTGTTGCAGGCTCCAATCCTATAGCGCATTCCATTGCGAATGCGCCCATCAATGACAGGCCATGAACTTATGAGGAAGAGCAAACATTGAAGCGTGCCGAGTCTTGGTTGCATTCTCGCCGTCCGAAACCGCGTGTTCAGCAGGTTCTAACTTCTATACAACTTTCGTCTGGTCCCGCCCTGTTTTTTCCATCTCGTTAATCTCGGCAATATAAGCTTTTACATCCGTCTTCTGACGCATGCCGCGCTCGCTGAGATAGCGAAACTTTCCAAGCACCGGACGCGCACCCCAAGCCCGATCGTGCAATCCAAAGCACCACAGGATGTTTGTATACGTGTTTGGGTCTCGGCCATCCAAGGCCCAACGTTCGTGAATATCAATGAGCGTTTTGGCTGCATCCGCATAGGTTGCGGACCATTCCACCACCTTCTTGCCCCAGTACATGCGGTAGTAGCCTTGTATTTTGCCGCGTAGAAGCATTTCTTTTTGCGCAGCGTTCCAGAGTTCGTCGTCCGTTTCCGCATTCTCGAACTGCCGGTAATTATAAATGTACTCCCGCTTGTCGCTTTCGTGTTCGCGCATGTTGATCTGGCACCAGTTCGGCAGGTTCGCCAGGTCGCCCGGATCTTCCACAAACCGGCAGTAGTTGAACGATAGTTCCCGGCGGACAATCAACTCCTCCAGATAAGTAGCAGCGTCAAGTTTATGCTCGCGGGCATACTCTTTCACCGCCAGCGCGACTTCAAGAGACGAGATCTGCCCGAAATGCAAATAAGGACTCAGGTGCGATGTGGCATGCTCAGACGGCTCATTTCGATCGCTCGCAAACCGGCGCAGATTGTTTTCCAGAAAATACTGCACCAGTTTCTCCGCCTGCAGCCGTCCGCCTTTGAAACTCAGCGACGGCTTCACGGAATGGTCAATGTCGCAGTCCGCTACCAGCGAGCCGATCTGTTCTTCCTTCACGTCCGAATGATGTTTTGAAACCGGCAGCCGATAATGTTCTTTCACCTTCAGTGCATCCGGCTCCACCAAAAACTGGTCGAGCACACGCTGGATCTTGGGGCGAATCGTATAAGCGCCGAACTCCCGTTTGGTGAGATGGCGCATGGGAACCACGCAGCTTGAATCCACAACGTAGTAGGCTACAGCCACCCGCTCCGGCATCTGGCGATTCAACATGCGCGGATAAAATGTCGGGTAATCATCAGCCACAATGGCAGCTGCTTCACGCGCAACTTCAGAAAACGCATCTGCCGGGTCTTCTTTTTTCTTTCGCAGATTGAAGCAGTAACCAATGCCCGCTTCACGCAATCGCTTAGCGGTTTCCGGAACGGCTTCGAGAATGAATGTGTGAATGCGGTCGTTTGCCTGCGGATACGTGCAGCTTAGCCCCTCGTAGAACAGCACGGGAAGCTTCAAACGATTGGCAATCTCGACTGCATAGAGCAGCGCGTGGTTAGCATTCACGCGCCGGTTCGCGCCGCTCCAGTAAACAACGTATTTGCGCTCCGGCCGTTCCGGCCTGTTGTTCAGCTTCTGAACCCGTTCGTTTTCTACCACAATACTTCTTCAGATGCTCTGCAACAGGCGGCAGCACTCAAATCTGAGCAGGCGATGAGACAACTAGCGTTTTTTACGAACCAAGCGTTTCGCTTTGCGGACCACCGGAGCGGTAGCAAAAGCTTCTTCCACCAATTGCTGTTGTTGTTCGGCATGGACCTTATGAGCGCCGGCAGCGGGGCTGGCAGCCAAGGCACGGCCCGCGTACTTCAAGGTCCGTTTTTTGGCGGTGATCAGGTCTTGGAGTTGTTCTTCCACGAAGTTCCAGGCACCCATGTTTTCCGGTTCTTCCTGCACCCAGTAGATTTCCGCCATGTCGGAGTAGCGGCTTAACACGTCATTTAACCGCTGCATGGGGAAGGGGTAAAGTTGTTCCAGACGGATGATGGCCACATCGCTGCGCCGGGCTTCTTCCCGTTTTGCCAGCAGGTCGTAGTACACTTTGCCGCAGCATAGCAGGATGCGACGAACGCTGTTGCCGACGACGGTAGCATCGCTCATCACTTCCTGGAAAGCACCGCTGGTGAGATCGCCGATGGTGGAAACAGCTTTGTTGTGACGCAGAAGCGATTTGGGGGTGAACACAACCAGCGGCTTGCGAATGCCGCGACGGTCCGGGCCGCCATACATTTGACGGCGCAGCAGGTGGAAATATTGCGCCGGGGTAGTGCAATTGCAGACTTGAATGTTGCCTTCGGCACTGAGACGCAGAAATCGCTCCATGCGGGCGCTGGAGTGTTCCGGCCCTTGCCCTTCAAAGCCGTGTGGCAGCAGCAAAACCAACCCGCTCGGCTGGTTCCATTTTGCTTCGGCAGACACCAGGAACTGGTCAATAATAATCTGCGCGCCGTTAGCGAAATCGCCAAACTGCGCTTCCCAAAGCACCAGCGTCAACGGGTCAGCCACGCTATAACCAAACTCAAAGCCCATCACGGCATACTCACTGAGCAGGCTATCGTAGGAATCGAACCGCGCCGCGTTGGGCAGATGCCTTAACGGCAGATACCCTTCGCCGGTTTCGGTGTCGTAGAATTCCAAATGGCGCTGAGTAAAGGTACCGCGAGTAACGTCCTCACCGCTTAAGCGAACCGGAGTGCCTTCCAGCACTAAACTGCCGAAAGCCAGCATTTCCGCAAAGCCCCAGTCAATCGGCCCGCCGTTCAATGCTTCACGGCGGCGATCGAGCAGCGGCTTCAACTTGGGATGCAGATGAAACTCTTCCGGCAGCGTGGTGCAAATATCCACCACTGTTTTTAAGATAGAAAAATCAACCGAAGTAGGAGGAATCGGTTGATATACTTCTGCCGCCGGGGCCAAGGCTAATTCTTCATAAACGTATTCCTGGCGGTGCTGCTTGGCTTGATCGTAGATTCCGTTCAGCCGGGTTCGTTCCGTTGTGCGCAACGTTTCCACCTGGTCAGCCGAAATCACTTTTTCCCGCGTCAAACGCTCGGCGTACTGGGTGGCAACCGTGGGAGTGTTCTTGATCTTCCGGTACATCACCGGCTGGGTGTAGCTAGGGTCGTCGGCTTCATTATGGCCTTGGCGGCGATAGCCGATTACATCGACCACTACATCGCGCTTAAATTCCTGGCGATAATCGTAAGCTAACTGGGCAGCGCGGATACAGGCTTCCGGGTCGTCCGCGTTGACGTGAAAAATAGGCGCTTGCACGGCCCTCGCTACGTCAGTGCAGTAAACGCTGGTGCGCAGGTCAGTTGGGTTGGTCGTGAAGCCGATCTGGTTATTAGTAATGATGTGAATGGTGCCGCCGGTGGTGTAGCCTTCAAGCTGCGAAAGCTGAAGAACTTCGGCCACCACGCCTTGGCCGGCAAACGCCGCATCGCCATGAATAAGCAGCGGCAGCACGCGCTTGCGCTCATGGTCGCCCAGGCGGTCCTGCTTGGGCCGAACTAGACCTTCCACCACAGGGTCAACCGCTTCCAAGTGGCTTGGGTTGCAAGCAACGGAAACCAGAATTTCAGCACCCTTGCTGGAGCGGTGAATGCCGCTTGCGCCCAAATGGTATTTCACGTCGCCGGAGCCTTGAACGCTTTCCGGGTCAGGCTCGCCTTCAAATTCAGAGAACACCTGCACCATCGATTTGCCAACCACATTGGCCAGCACATTCAAACGTCCGCGATGAGCCATGCCGATCACTGCTTCATGCGCATTGGCATCAGCGGCGTGGTCAAGAATTTCATCCAGCACGGCGATGGTGGATTCGCAGCCTTCCAAGCCGAATCGTTTCTGGCCGACAAAGCGGTTCTGCAGAAAATGCTCGAATTCTTCAGCCAAAATCAATCGGTTCAACACGCGAAGCTTGGCCGGGCGGTCCAACGGCCACAAATTCATGGTTGCTTCCATCCGGTCCTGTAGCCATTGCTTCTGCGCCGGGTCTTGAATGTGCATGTATTCAACGCCCAGGGAAGCGCAGTATGTTTGGCGCAAACGGTCTAGAATTTCGCGCAGCGTTTCATACGGCTGCATGTAGGAAGCGATGGCGCCGCTCGGAGCTTTTACCGCACCGGCTAAAAATGGGCGGTCCAGGTCCCACATTGAAAGGCCGTAGGAGGCCGGATCGAGTTCCGGATGATAGCCCGGCTCGCTGCCAAGAGGATTGGTGTTGGCAATCAGATGGCCGCGAACGCGGTAAGCGTTGATCAACTGAATGACTGCCGCTTCTTTGGCCACGTCCGCATTAACGGCCGCGTAGCGCTGCGGAGAAATTTGCTTATCGGCCTGCCACTTCACCGGCAGAAAGGGAATCTTCAGATCGCGGAAAGCCTGGTCGTAGAAGTTCTCCTCGCCCATTAAGAACTGCTGGAGCTTGGCGAGAAATGAACCCGATTCAGCGCCTTGAATAATGCGATGGTCATAGGTGCAGGTGACCATCAGCACTTTGGAAAGCCCAAGCATAGCGCGGGTTTCCTCAGTGGTGCCGGCAAATTCAGCCGGATAATCCATTGCGCCGGTCGCGATAATGGCGCCCTGCCCCGGCATTAACCGGGGAACCGAGCCAAGCGTGCCGACCGTGCCGGGATTGGTGAGCGAAATGGTGGTGCCTTGAAAATCAGCGACCTGCAATTTGTTGGCGCGAGCGCGGGCCACGATATCGTCATAAGCCTGGACAAACTGGGCAAAGTTCATTCCATCAGCGTTTTTGACGTTCGGAACCAGCAGGGAGCGCGACCCGTCCTTGCCGGGAACATCCACCGCCAAACCGATGTTGACGTTGGCGCGAACCACGCGGAACGGATGCCCTTCATTTTCCGCAAAAGCATGGTTTAAAGACGGATTAGTTTTAATAGCCTTCACAATAGCCCAGGCAATCAGGTGGGTAAAGCTGAGCTTGCCCCGGCCTTGAAGAGCGCGCTGCCGGTTGATGATGTTCCGATTTTCCTCGATCACCCGAACGGGCATCTGCCGCTGGGATGTGGCAACCGGAATTGCCAGGCTCGCCACCATATTTTCCGCAATTCTGGCGGCAGCACCGCGTAGGGGAACCAGTTGCTCGCCGGATTCAGCGGTTTGCGGCTCCTGTTTAGCAGGTGTTTTCGGAGTGGTAGCGATTGCGTTGGAAGCAGCAGTTCCGTTGGTCGGAGCGGCAGCGGGAATTACGGGCGGCGGTGTCGCTGGAGCGGCAACAGCAGCCGGCGGCTCAGGAGCAACCGCAACGGCAACAAAACCGGTTTCTTCTTCGGCTGCTACCGCAACCGAACCGCTATTCTCGGCTGATGTGGACACTTCGCCATTCTCGCCGGCTTGTTGAAAAAGCTCGGACCAGCCTTCATCAACACTTTGTTGATCAAATTTATATTGATGAAACAGCTCATCTTCTAACCAGCTATTGATGCCCAACGCGGGGTCGTTCGATTGTGGCATGGATGTTTGTTAAGGGGTGAAGTTCTACGCGGAAAGAAGGCATAAAGTGCTGAAACCAGCCCGGAATGGCGGCTGACAACATAATCTCGTCACCCGAACTCCCGCGAACTTCCGATATGTTCACTTTTATGATAACGAATAAACTCTCACCAATGCCGGATTTGTCAACTTGCCGCACAGACTTTTTTCACCAGCTCGGTTAAATGTTCTTTGCTCAAAGTGGTGCTGATGAAAAGTTCCTGGCGCGCTCCGGCGCTGAGCGCAATTGCTTTCCACCCGTTGGTGGTTTGCACGGTGACCCGGATATTCGGCAGTCCTTTGGCATCCCGCACGGGCCGGATCACGCCCGGAATGATGGAGCGGATCTCAGCAGCATGATCGCGGAGCAGTTTTTCCAGAACAGGCCGCAAGCCGTCAATAATGCTGTGTTCAATTTTGAGTTTGCCCTGGGCCGCGCGAAGTTTCATCAGTTCCGTTCAGTGTACTAGTGAAACCGTTTGCGGTATTGCACATCAATGCCGAACAATCCATTTTCATCCCGGATGGCGATTACGGAATACTCGCGGCTGAATGCCCATTCAAACCGGAAAATCTGCTCCGCAGTGCGGGACAAATTCGTTACGTAAGTGATAGTGATCTGTTTTGAGATCTGCTGTTCCAGAGTCAAGCGGGCTTGGGGAACGTCGGCAATGCCTTGCAGCATGGGATCTATCTTCAGGTGCGTCACGCCGAAGAACCGCTGAAGCCGACCGGAAACCGGAGAAAGCGTGGAACCCAGAATGGTGGTAGGCCCAGCTAGAGCGCTGTTCTGGTTTGCGGTCACGGCTCCTGCCGAACGGGAAGTAGCGTCGGGCGCTCGCCCGGTGGCGAGCAGCGCAATAATTTCGCTTGATTGAAGCGGCGGATCAGAGCGATAGTTAATGTTCAATTTTTCCAGCGGCCCGGTGACACTGATATTGATGGTGATGCCGCGCGCCTGCGTTTGCAGGCTAAGGTCCAGAACCGGTTCAATTTTCAGAGGATTAGAGAAGTCTACTTCGCCGCGATCAATATTGTACTTCGTTCCAAAGAATTGAATCTGGCCTTCGCTTAACGCGAACCGGCCGAGCAAAGCCGGATTATCAGGAGTTCCGCGAAGACGCAGATCCACTTCAGCTTCCACATTTTGGCTCACGGCAGTAGCCACTTGTAGGCTGGAATTGCTTTCAATGTCTATTTCTAAACGAATGCGATGAAGAAAGCTGTTTTCAGAGGCGGGTCCGGCTGCCGGGCTGGAGTTGAGAGCAAACAAGCCGCCCACATCCGTACTGGGATTAAAGGAAGCTTTATTGACCAGAATGCTGCCGGAAAGCACACTGCCTTGCGAAGTTCCGTTGTATTTCAGATCGGAGTTGAGCGTGAGGCTGATGCCGTTGTACCGGATGCGAAGATCCTCGCCATGCGCATTTAACCGATACACTACCGGCGAAGCAGCGCCGTAATTGATGAAGCCGTTAAAAGACACGTTTCCGCCGCCGCTTTGCGCGGTTAAGCGCTGAATGGTGGCGCGGGCGCCATCGAAGCGGATCAGCCCGTTTGCATGTTCCAGGCCGCTGGCGAAGTTAGCCGCATAAAAGGAGGCATTCTGCAGTTCAAGTGTGCCATTCACATCGGGATGACTCAAGGGTCCGGTAATGGCTGTTTTGATAATAGATATCCCGCTCGGAGCAAGGTCCGGGTTAAACGTCCGAAGCAACTGCAGATTCAGGGTGCCGTTCAGTTTTAAATCGAGAGCAGTACTGTTTTTGCCGATCTGCAATTGACCGGCAGCATCCAATTGCGTGTTCTCGGCCAGCATTTGAAAGCTGTGCAGAACCGCGGTTTGGTTGCGGTAATCAATCACAATCGGTTCCGCATTGTGCAGAACAGGGGTGTCAAGCGCAATATCAGCAGGAAGGCTGCCGGGCGGAACCGGCCTGAAGCGAAGTTGTTCCAAACGAACAGAGCCGGTGAACCGTTCAGGGTGTGTTAAAGGTCCGGCAAAGCGACCGCTTCCCTGCAGCAAGCCGCTGCCGGGAAAGTAAGGAGTTTGGAGAACGGGAACAACAGCTTTCAGGGTTGAAAACTGTATGGGCGAGACTTGAAGATCGCCTTCCGCTTGGTAATCGCCTGTTAACTGCATTCGCGCTTTCCCGCTTAAGCGGCTTTCCCGCAGATTTCCTTCGAAAGTAGCGTTCATGGCGCGGCCCTCCATTCCTGTTTCCACAGCAACGCTGCCATAGGGAATCTCAGCCCAGCGCAGATTATTCAAGCGCAGTTTGCCGATTGCGGTTTCCAAAGCGAACTGTTGAGGACCGACCAACGCGGAAAATTGGAAATGCGCTTCCAATCGCGCCCGCAGATCAGGCTCAAAAATCCTCGCCGTAACCAGGTGATGAACTTGAAATCCGTTGGTATCTACTTGAAGCGTCAACTGCCCTTCAGTCCAGGAAGCCGCACTCCGCAGGTAAGAGCCGCGCAAAGCAAGATTGGCATCAGCTACGCGCAGGATTCCTTGCTGTAAATCGAAGCGGTTGCCGACTAAACTCCAAGTTCCTTCCGCATCATCCAACGGCTGGCTGTCGGCATCCACTCCAGTAGCGTGGAGTTTGCCGGTTCCTTGCGGGTTCTCAAAAGTTCCAGTTAGATCAGCCGCTAAATCCATTTGTCCGTGAATGGCTTTCAGACGAATGTCGGTGAAGTGAGTAGTTAAGGAAGAAAGATTGAAGTTTTGAATTTGAAAGCGCAGCCCAAAAGGAGACTGGCGAGAAGCTTTCCAGCTTGAAAGCGCAATGTGACCGGAAGCGAAAGCCTTTGCCGCAGCTTGCTGCAAGATGGTGTTACGGAAAGCGAACTGATCGGCATCTAGGGTTGCATCGGTGCTAACGCTATCAAACAGGAAATTGTTGTATTGAACACGCGAGCCGGAGAGGTGGCCCAAAACCGAAGGGTTGGTTAAAGGCCCGTCAAGCGTACCAGTGAAGCTGACGGAACCATTATCCAGCCTCACTGGAAACGTAAACGGTTTACTATTTTGTGACCAGAGCGCGGCGGCTAATTCAAGATCCGCCAAATTCGCGCTGTTCAGCGCCACGCTCATGTTTCGGCCCAGCGTTCCGGAAAAATCAACGCTGGTTTGGGGCAGAACCAACCGCGAAGGCTCGAAGTAAAGAAGATTCTGTTGTCGTTCGTAGCGCAGGTGAACGCTGCCACCCACCGGCACGCCGTTATTCTGCGAACCAGGCGTTAGGTCCAATGCTGCGGACAGGGAAGCATCGCGAAACGGCTTATCCAGATGGGCGCGGAGTTCAACCGGACCCGACGCGGCGCTGTTTAAAGCTAAAGGATGATGAGCAAACAAGCGGCTCGCTTCGCTAAGATTCAGACGGTCAACGCGGCCTTTGAAAGCAAGTTGCCGAAATTGTTCCAATTGCGCTTCACCGGTTAGGGAAGCGTCCAAGGCATGAAGGCGCAGATCGGAAAAAACAATCTTCTGAGCATTCCCGGAAATGGTGGAGCGCAGCGCAACATCATTCCACTGAAAGAACGGTTGGCGATAAGTGATCTGTTGAGCGTTGAGCAATCCGGCGAAACGCTCCTGCCCGTTGTACGATGCGGTTCCGTTGATGTCTGCCAAACCGGAACGCAGTTCGGGCAGATTGGCGAGAGCCGCTAATTCGCTCAGGTCCAGGTGCGCACCTAAATGAAAATCGGCTTGCGGATGAGCAAACTGCCAGAGCAGGCCGGAGCCGCTCAAATAACTCTTCGCAGTAGAAACAGCGAGGTTTTTTACGGCTAAACGGTTTCGGGAAAGATCAAAACCGGATTGAACTTTGACAAAAAGGGAGTTCAGTTTTTCCGAATGCAGATTCAGTTTTTCGCAGTTTAGCGTTCCCGAATAGCCCGGCAGGATGCCATTGTATCTGATACCCGCCGTCAAACCTTCGCCGCGCAGATTGAAAGCAAATTTCCTGCCGTCAACTTCAATTTTTCCGTTCTGCCAATCAAAACGGCGAACAGCCAGTTTCAACAGTTGGTTCTGCAGAGTGGCCAGGTCCATTTGCGGTGGAGGAATGTTGGTGGTTCCGTCGGGGCGCACCAGAATGTACACGGACGGACGATCAACAGTTAACCGGTAAAGGTTGATGTCCCGCTTCAGCAAGGAAACCATTTGAAATTGAAGCTGCACATGCTGCGCTTGAAAAAACGGAACACTGCCAGGCGGCTCGGTTCCGCGCAGAACAAAACCCTGTATGTCCGCTGTTAACGTGTGCCAGTGGTAATCAAACGCTTTTAACTCAGCGCGGCCTCCGGTGGCGTGCTCCACGGCAGCGATAATGCGAAGCCGCACTTGATCGCGGAACCAGGACGATTGCATGATCAGCAATGCAGCGCACAAGCAAAGCCATGCAATGCTGCCGCAGCCGAACAAAACAATCCGCGAGCGGCGCATGAACTAGGCCAACTCCTTATCCAGATAAATAATGCTTACTTCTTTTCTGGTTTCTTCGAGCCACGATGCCAGCGCATAATCTACACGCTCGTCCGAGATTGCTTTTTCAATCGACTTCCTGCTTTGTTCGAGAGTGGGCGGCGTTGTTTTCTGTGTTTCGCGCCATTTCGCCAACTCGCGCTGATAATAATCGCGGATGTCCTTTTCTGATATCTCAACATCGGGTCGAAAACGGGAATCCACAAAGCGCAGCACCATCAACTGAAAGCCGATGTGCTGCTTCAGGATGGCCTCGTTCAGTTGATAAGTTTTCATGTCTTTCTGAAATGCATCCAAGCCGCCGAACTGATTTGCTATGCCGTCAAGCGTAGTGTTGATCTGTTCCGGCGCGGGAAACGGAAATCCGCTCAACTCCATTTCATGATGAACCAATTCCTGTTCCACCAGACGATCAGCAGCGGCGCGGCGGAACTGCTGGTCGCGTTTTATCGGCTCATGATTCAACAAGGCGGTCACCCGAATCTCCTCATCCAACTGAATTTCGGTCACGATTCGGTGGTTGACGACCAAGGCAATCCGATCCACCGTCACGGCCGGAACCAGAATCGAAAACAATAAAAACAGAAGAATCGTTTTTATCATTAGAACGCCTGCCCAAGCGAGATATGAAATTGAAACTGGTTGATGCGCTGCAGCACGCGCGGAAGATTCTGCCGCGTATCAGGATTCAGGAAATCCGCCAAGGTCCCTTTATAGCCCACAAAACGCGGCGCATTCGGGCTGAGCGACAAGTCCACTCGAAATGGACCGACCGGCGTGCGATAGCGAATACCAAACCCGGCGCTATGCGCCATGTAATTAAAGTCCTGCAAATTCTCCTGGCGAAAGCGAAAACTAATGTGGTGGATATCGCTGTACACATTGCCGGAATCAATAAAGAATACGCCTCCCACATCGTCGCCCACTAGGGGAAAGCGCATTTCCAGATTGTTCATCAGCACGGCATTGCCGCCGAGCGGAAAGCCTGTTTCCAGATCGCGCGGCCCAGCCTGGTTTTCCGGAAAAGCGCGCTGGGTCGTCGCACCGCCGGCGAAGTAATGCTCGGAAATCGGGATTTCGCTGTTGTGATGAAGGGGCGCGTTCCAGCCGAAAAATGTGCTGCGGGCAAACACCAGGTCGCGTTTCAACGGGTAATAACTGGAATTACGAAAAGTGAGGCGCGTGAACTCGGTTTGCGAAGCGAGAAACCGGCCCGCGTAGCTGCCATCTATCGTGGTGTAAGCACCATGATGCGCGTCGCCCGGATCATCTCTTTTATCCCTAATAAAGCTGATGCCGAACAAACCGACGCGGACTGGCTGGGCTAGCAGCGGGACCAGCAGCGGATCAATCAAAAGATCTGTTTGGGTGACGCGGCGGAACACGAGACGGTATTGCAGCGTATCGGCTTTGGACAACTTCTGTCCAAGCTCCACGGAAGCTTCGCGGCGGATAGCGGAAAACGTGCGAACATCGTGCGAGCTGTCGTAGAGAGCTGAAAAAGTAAGGCTTAGATTCGGCTGGCCAGTGAACTGCGAGGCGATGTAGCTGACGCCCACTCGCTGCTCAATGTTGGAAGCCCGCGATTGGAGGGTGATGGTGTGGCCTACGCCCAGAAAGTTGATACGGCTGAGGCCAAGCGAGATCCTGGGCGAGAACCCAGCGGCACCGGCCGGAGCATCCAGCGTGTAGCCGCCGCCGATACGGCCGAATTCGGCGCCCACGCCCACGTTCACAGAATAACGGCGCGCTTCATCCAACTGGTACAAAACGTATTTACTGGTTTCCTGGCCATCAGGATCCTGCAGCGCGGTGTTGACCCTGGCGAAGATTCCCAAATCATATAAACGGCGCTCGCTATCAGTATTTTTCAGCAGTGAAAGCGGGTCGCCGGGATGCAGCTCAATACGATTAAATACCAGTTTGGCGCGGGTTGTCTCTAGGCCGCCGACCAGCACATCGCGCACGAAACGCTGCGGTCCGGTTTTAATCGCGAACTCAAGACTAACGCGGTTCGACTGGCTGTCCGGCGTGGTCCGGTAATCCAGGACGGCGTTTGAGAAACCATTGTTATATAGATAATTCAGAATCGTGTCACGGTCGCTGGCCACGCTTTCCTGGCTGAATGGCTGCCCTGGAGCGGAGCGCAGCATGGACCGGACATGCTGTTCAACTAGCGCGGAGAGACCGTTTATTTGAAGCTGAGAAACAAAAGTTTGCGGTCCTTCCGCAATGTGAATGAAAACTGCGAGATTGTTGTTTTTGCCGTCATAGTTGTCCTGCAGTTGGTATGTCACGTGGGAATGATCAAAGCCGTTAGCTACATACAAGTCCGTGATGGCTTGCACATCTCTTTGCAGAAGCGACTCGCTGAATCGTCCGTGCGGAAACCGGGGAAACTCAGCGGGGATCAGGTATAAACGTTCGCGAATGGTTTGTTCCGTGAAGTAGCGATTGCCGGAAATCTCCAAAGCTTCCAGCCGATGGCGGCTGCCCTTGTCAATCTGGTAAGTGATCACCTTCAACTGATTGGATTGATCGCTTTCGGAGTGGCTCACCCGCGCTTCGAAATAACCTTGCGCCTGGAGATATTGAACAAGGTTGCGATCTCCTTCTTGCAGCAAATCTTCATCCACACTTTGTTCCTGGAAAACAGGAACCAACTGCTTTAATTTGCCGCGCGAAATCCGGGCTCCTTCGGCCACAATCTGAACACGCGGGCCACCTTCAATGTTGATTCTGGGTCGAACTGTATCGGTTGCGCTCCGATATTCAAGCTGCTGCAAGTTTATCCGAGCCAGCAGGAGATCCTTTTTCTGGTAGTAACGACGAATGTTGTCCAATCCCTGTTGAACGCGGCTGTCTGTCACCGGCTGCCAGCCGGCCAATCCGTAAAGATGCCGCCATTTAGCGGCATGGATGATGGTTTCGATATCACCTTCCGGGTGGCCGGAAATCAACGGCATTTCAAAGCGCGCGCGACTGCCCTGAGTCACGTCAAAGGTGATGTTGACCTGACTAGTTTCGTTGTGATAGCTTTCACTCGCCAGCACTGACGCATTGTACAAGCCATTGCGCCGAAGCAGATTCTGCACTGATTCAACGGCCCGGTTCTTATCTGATTCGAAAAACGGCGTTCCTAAAGAAAGCTTGGTAGCGTTGACCAACTGCCCGCGATTGGGCGGTTCTTTTATCCCCAGAACTTCCACGCGCCCGACAAAATACGCTTGTTTGGTGAGAAACCGAACGGCCACGCCTCCTGCAGCTTCTGAAGCGTCTACCGCAATGTTGCTGTACCGGCCCGTAGCATACATGGCTTGAATGGAAGCGGGCAGATCACGCAGGTGAAAAAGCGAACCTTGTTTTAAAGGAAGAATCGCTAACAGATGATCGGTGGAGTAAGGCTGAACAAACGGTTCAAACGTAATAGCGGTTATGGGTTTGCCGTCAAATTGGAAATCAGGCGTGGTTTGCGCCGCGCTTGGCAAGGCTAGTCCCATCCAAAGTAAGCTTAGAAGGCAGCCCAGCCATTGCCGCCACTGGCGGACGGAGCAGGCCTGCGCTGTTACCATCGGAATGTATGACACCGGGCAGCCAGGAGCGTTATTCCCGGCAGATTCTTTTTCCGTCCATCGGGGAAACAGGTCAGCAAAGAATTTGTGACGCGCGCGTGGCCATCGTGGGTTGCGGCGCTCTCGGAAGTTTTCAAGCTGAATCGCTGGCACGGGCAGGAGTAGGCTCACTGCGGATTATTGACCGCGATTACGTGGATGCGTCAAATCTGCAGCGGCAATGGTTATACACCGAAGCCGACGCGCAGGCCGGAACGCCGAAGGCAGTAGCGGCAACACGGCGGTTACGCGAACTGAATAGCGGTACAGACGCTGTGCCATTCGTAGCTGATCTTACTCCTTCGAATGCCGAAGATTTGTTGTCTGATTGCGATTTGATTCTGGACGGAACCGACAATTTCGAAACACGTTATCTTCTTAACGATATCAGTGTAAAGCTCACAATCCCTTGGATCTACGGAGGAGCAATCGGCAGCTACGGGATTGTGATGCCGATTGTTCCGTTGCGCGGCCCTTGTTTTGCCTGCATTTACCCGAACCCTCCAGCGGGGCTGCAGCCAACCTGCGATGTGAATGGCGTTCTCAGTTCTACAACCGCCACCGTAGCCGCCGCCCAGTCCGCGCTGGCGCTTCGGCTGTTAGTGGGATGGAAAGACTTCCGATCCTACATCCAAACAATGGATGTTTGGACGGGAGAAAACCGGCGCATCAATCTCAATGAACGCGATCCGGAGTGTTCCGTCTGCGGCAAGCGGGAATTCCAATATTTAGAAGGGCGGCGCACTATACCGATTAGTTTGTGCGGACGAAATGCCGTTCAACTTCACGAAAATTCCCGGCCGCTGAACCTGGCCGCGCTGGCCGACCGGCTGAAAACAATCGGAGAAGTTCGTGTGAACGAATTCGCGCTGCGCATGAGCTTGCCGGATTACCAGCTCACTTTTTTTCCGGACGGACGCGCCATTGTGAAGGGAACGACCGACATAGCGTTAGCTCGCAGCTTATATGCCCGCTTCATTGGCACGTAGAGTTTCGCTGCGCCCGGCATTTTCGCTAGGTTTGCAACTAACCGGACCGGGCGCGCATCTTCTTCAAGATTCCGCATGGCTGACCAGGAACTAAACAACATCAAACTAGAACTTCTTCCCCTGCGGGAAGGAGACCATATCCGAGGCGGAGAAAACGCCCTTATCACGCTGGTGGAATTTGGCGATTATGAGTGTCCAGCTTGCGGGGAAGCGTCAAAAACCATTAGCCGCCTTGAATCAGAATTCGGAGATCGCACCAGATATGTATTCCGGCATTTCCCGTTTGCCGGCATTCATCCCCACGCGGAACTGGCTGCCCAGGCAGCGGAATCAGCAGGCGCGCAGGATCGCTTCTGGGAGATGCATGACGCTTTGTTTTCCGACGGTCGCGGCTTGGAGTTCAATGATTTGATGGCGCGAGCGGAAAACCTGCAGCTTGACACGGAGCAGTTCAGAGAAGATTTGAAATCTGAAAAATTTCTCGAACATGTCCGGAGTGATTTCCGAACCGGCGTACAGAATGGAGTGTTTGCCACCCCAAGCATTTTCATCAATGGCATACGCCATAACGGAAGCGTGGATTACGATACGTTGAAAGGCGCAATTTGTCAGGAGTTTGACAACTTGCAATTGCCGCAGAGCTCCTAGATAACCTCGGATAATTACAAATTTATTTCACGCGAAGCCGCTTTTCGCCTAGACCGAAGCGTTTAGTTGAGCTACAGTATAGGGTTTTAAGTGCTCCTTCGAAGTACAGAAATACCGGTACATTTCCAGGCAAACTTAGGCAGAAGGCGAAGACACCTTGCTTCGTCGGAGGGTGTCTCAGAATTGGAACTAATTGCTTATTATTACCTTATAGTAGGTAATCTTATGGATTTTATGTCCGTCTTGAAGTGATTGGGAGGTGGTGATCAGCAGAAGTATGAGTGAAAACGTCTACCCGAATCCCGGTCAAAATGGGATAGTTTCCATCATCATTCCTTGTTACAACCAAGCTCATTTTTTGTCGGAAGCAATCGCCAGTGCCCTGCGTCAGACTTATCAGTCCTGCGAAATTATAGTGGTGGATGATGGATCAAAAGATCATACCCGCCAGATTGCAGAAAAGTTTCCAGTTCGCTATATTTACCAACAAAACGAAGGCTTGTCGGCCGCTCGTAATACAGGAATTGCGCATAGTAGCGGCGAGTATGTTGTGTTTCTGGATTCAGACGATCGGCTATTGCCCCATGCGCTAGAAACCGGCTACGAGGCTTTTCAGAACTTCCCTGATTGCGCCATGATCGTCGGCAATCATTCATTTATCTCGGAAACAGGCCAGTGGCTGCGGGATTGCCAGAAGGACACAACTCCACAAGACCGCTACCTCCAACTGTTACGCTGCAATTTCGTGGAAAATCCGGGCTGCGCGATGTACCGGCGTTGCGTATTTGAAACCGTCGGCGGTTTTAATCCCGCGCTGGCAGCTTCCGAAGATTATGAATTCTACCTTCGAGTGGCCCGGCATTTTAAAATTTTCTGCCACAACAAAATTGTGTCTGAATATAGGCTTCACGGCTCCAGCATGTCGCGTAATCCGGAACTGATGCTGGCTGCTACGCTGCAAGTTCTGCGAGCGGAAGCGCAGTTCATTGCCGGAAATCGCTTACAGGAAAAAGCGTTTCAAGAAGGCATGGCCATTTGGAAACGTAAATATGGACGGGAATTGGCTTTGCAATTGGCGCGTCTGCGTATGCGTTGCACCTTAAGCATTCTGAAAAGAAAAGTTTCCGCGTTGTTGCGTGAATACCCAATCGGCTTTGCGCTAGCTGTTGTCGGCTGCCTCATGCCGACAAAAATTTTATTGCTACCGGAACGGAGGCGTCTTCAAACAGCAGGCTAGTGGCAATTCAAAACACTTCCATCAATAATTTCAGTGCGCTGAATTACATAGAATTGTATTCTCAGAAGTGGCCATCAGGCAGCACAGAAAGATCCAGCCAGTAATGCTGCACCGTGTTCATCAAATCCAGTGTGTCTTCGAGGGTGCTAGGTTTACGCAGGTAAGAGTTTGCGCCCCGCTCGTAAGCTGCGCGAATATCAGCAGGCGCGTTAGAGGAAGTAAGCACCACTACCGGAATCAATTGCAGTTTCTGATCGGCCCGAATCATTTCTAACACTTCATGGCCGCTGCGTTTAGGGAGGTTTAAATCCAGAAGAATCAAATCAGGGCGTTTTGCAATGCCAAACAAATCGCCTTTGCCCAGCATGCGTATAGCCTGCTCTCCATCTTCAGCTACATGCAAGCGATAACTAGCGTGCGATTCCTGCAAACCCAATTCCAATAAGACCCGATCGCCTGGATTATCCTCGACGACCAACACTTCAATCAGCCGTCCATCCTCACGCTGCACGTTAGCCTCCCTATAATCAAAGCAAGCTGAAAATAGCTTTCTACTTTGAAGACACCATTCGGAGGTTAAATCAGTACAGTAAAGTTCAAGTCTGACTACAAAAACCTAATCCGAGTCTGGCTGAGCAAACAGGAAGTACCGCCCATTTCGGAAGAAAACCGGTAGCGCTAACGGGAGTCGAATGGGTTAGCGGCCAGTCTAGCTCGATTCAGTTCGGTGTAAGTTGTTTGTTTTCCGTGGACCTGATTCTGCCTGAAGCTCAAACGGCTGTGTGCGGACTTCCTGGGTGTGACCGCCGTGTGACCTCAGGGTCCAGAGTAAGCGTCAAAGCAACGCCTCTTCACAAAAGGCGTTTTCTGTTATGAACTGAAAGGGTGACCGAGCAGTCAGACAGAACGAGAGCACGAACACGCAGCCGCGCGGAGGCCGACACCTGGGCGGCGGAGTATGAAGTGAGCGGCTTGAGCCGGCAGGAGTTCTGTCGGCAAAGGCAGGTGGCCTTTAAAGCGCTGGCCCGCTATCTTCACCCAGCGCCGGAAACGCATTGCGGCCGCCGCGCCTGCTGTTTCCTCGCGCCTGGTTCGCGTACAGGTCGAACCGCCCAAGGAAGCCCTCGGCGAACTGACAGTGATTGT
>CAXTWH010000081.1:0-15972 GCA_964247975.1 uncultured Bryobacteraceae bacterium
CCTGCAATCACCCGCAACTCGCAGAAAAGATGGAGCCTGCGCAATTTGGCTTCGTTTGTTCCAATCAAACTTGGCAAACGTTCCGCCAACGCCGCTTTCTGCTCGGCTCTTATTCTAAACCGCGTCCGCCGCAATCCGGCCCCAGGCGTTCCCGCCAACAAACGGCCGCTTGAAAATAAGTCAACGGTCTGCGGCTCGGTTCAAATCGTCCCATGCGCTGACGCTAGCTCATTGAAAATTGAATAAAAACGGCGCGGCCCTGTTCTCAAGGCTCATAATATCCGGCCTTGGTTGTGATCTTCAGGTTTTTTCGTCCTGTTGTTACCACTACTTTGTGGTAGCGGTCGGCGCTGGCGCCTTTCGGATAATATCCCAGCAGGTATTGGGTGCGAAGCTCATGCAGGATGTCCAGAAAGGCCTGGTCCAACTGGTCCGTGCCGCCTGGATAAAACGGTCGTCCTCCCGTCGCGCGTGAAAGCGTGTCCAGCGCATGTTCACCGCCGGTGTTGCGTCCGGCATCGTTCGCAATCGGAACGATCACAATCGGATACAAAATCGCGTCCGAGCGAACAGCCGCTTTCACCGCATCCGGATATTTTTTGTAGCTTACGGTATCGCCGCCGTCAGTGACAACCACCATCACGTGCCTCCCTTCCCGGTCGGCCACATCGCTTGATGCTAGATAGATCGCGTCATAAAGCGAAGTGCCGCCTTCTCCATGCACCGTGCGCAGCGCGCGCTCCACTCTCGGCTCGTTGCGCGTGTAACCCACCTCCAGCCGGATCTGCCAGTTGAAGCTGTAAACAGCAAGCGCATCATCCGGGTTGCCCGATTCCTTCATCGCCCGTAGAAATTTCAGGATCGAATTTTTCTCCAGGCTCAAATCTTTTCGCGTGGAGCCGCTGGTATCAATCAAAAGTGCAATCGACAAAGGCACCGAGGTATTGCGTTCAAACACCGCAATTGATTGCGGCGCGGCATTATCGGAAATGCTGAAATCGCCCTTGTCCAGATTGCTGATAATGGCGTTCGTAGCAGCGTCCCGCACCGAAACCAGCAGTCGCACCAGATTTGAGTTGATGGAATAATTAGGAGCTTGAGTTTCCGGCGCTTGCCCCTGCGCTTGGAACTGCGTCGCAGATGCTGTTGGCAGCGCCACGATGATCAACCCGATGGCGGTGCTAACTAGACCTCGGAGCGCGCCCTGGTAGCTTCTCATCCCACTCGCCTTCCACCCACACTTCGCCGTCTTCAAAATACTCCTTTTTCCAGATCGGCACTTCGCGTTTCAGTCGGTTAATCGCTTCCAACGCTGCTGCGAATGCTGCCTGGCGATGCGGCGATGTCACCACGATCACCACGCTGGCTTCGCCGATGGTCAATCTGCCTAGCCGATGCACCATCGCCAGGTGGCCCACTGAATGCGCTGCCGCGATTTCCAGGCCGATCCGCTCCATCTGCCGTATCGCCATTGCTTGATAACATTCGTAATCGAGAAACCGGGTGGAACGGCCTTTCGTGTTGTTGCGCACTACCCCTTCAAACACAACCACCGCGCCGTCTTCCGGTCGCTGCAACTGTTGAACCAACTGCGCGGAATCAATCACGCTGCGGCACAGCGCAAAAAAATGCCCATCGCGGCTGGCTTGATGCGTGTAAGCCTCGCCGTTAGCTGTTGCTGTGGGCGAAGAACCGCCGCTCACCGGCGGCAGAAACGCAATCTCATCTTGGTCGGTGACTTCGGTTTCTGCGTTCACAAACTCCTGATTACGGGCACATAAGATCGACGAACGCGCCGCTTCCAGCGTTTCGAAACGCTGCGAATACTGGGAAAATAGCGCGGCAATGGTTGTGCCGGCGGCAATCTCGGCGCGGTCTTCCCGCAGGCCGGTCATTTCTTGCAGGATTCCGAAAAAAAGTACAGTCACCACCACGCTCCAATCCTAACAACCGAAAACGACCGCACAAGCGCAGCCGTTATGCTGACAGTCAACATGCCGCATCAAGTGCATCTTCGTGTCCGCTACGCTGAAACCGATCAGATGGGCGTGGTTTACCATGCCAACTATCTCATCTGGATGGAGGTGGGACGGGTGGAACTGGTCCGGGCGCGCGGCTTCAACTATAAGGATCTGGAGCAATCCGAAGGACTGCTTTTATCGGTGGTGGAAGCTCACTGCCGTTACTTGTCGCCCGCCCGCTACGACGACGAAATGCTTGTGGAAACCGAAATCCTGCAGGCTGGCTCCCGCTTAATCGTATTTGGCTATAAGATTATGCGCCTGCCGGAACATCAACTGCTTGCAACCGGCTGGACCAAACACTGCTGGTTGAACCGCGAAATGAAGCCCGCTCGGCTGCCGGCGCGGTATCACTCTTTAATAGTGATCGGATAAGAAGCTTGGTAAAACCGCGCATTCGCTTTACACCCTTGTTACAATAGCGGTTCTGCTTCTCACAATTTAATCAACCTCAATACATGGACCATCTTAAGCAGTTGATCCGGGAAGTACCTGATTTCCCAAAACCGGGTATTAATTTTTTCGATATCACCACGTTGCTCAAAGATAAAAGCGGCTTTCGTCAAACCATCGACGCTTTGAAAATTCAATACCAGAATCAACCGGTTGATATTGTGGCCGGAATCGAAGCCCGCGGTTATTTCTTTGCGCCTGCAGTGGCTTTAGCCTTGAACGCCGGCTTTATTCCAATTCGCAAACCGGGAAAGCTGCCTTGGCAGAAGCGCGGCGTGGATTACGCGCTTGAATATGGAACCGACCGGCTGGAAATGCATGAGGACGCTGTTGAAAAAAATCAGCGCGTTCTGATCATTGACGACGTGCTGGCCACTGGCGGAACGGCCGCTGCTGTGGCGAAACTGGTGCAGGAAGCTGGCGGGATCGTGGTTGGCCTCGGCTTTGTGATTGAACTTACGTTTTTAGCGGGGCGCAGCAAGCTACACGGCTACGATCTTTTCTCGTTATTGAAGTATGATTAATGCGGTTCTTTGCTCGTCCGCAGCGAAAACCGATTCGGGCTGCAATCCCCCATCACGCGAATGTAAGAAAGACTCTATCAGTTGAAAGCTCCACTTACTGTTTCTGTCCCTTGTTTTGCGAAATTGAATCTCGATCTCCGCATTTTCGGTAAACGCGCAGACGGTTTTCACGAGCTGCGAACCATTTTTCAGACCGTCAGCTTGCAGGACAAACTGACGATTGAATACCGGCGCTCAAAAACCATTGAATTGGAACTCGATAGCTCGCCTCCAATTGACGACAACATCGTTCTGAAAGCCGCGCGCGCCGTGCTCGAATACATGGATGTGAACGCATCCGTCCGGTTCACCTTAAGAAAAACCATCCCGATGGGTGCCGGTTTGGGTGGTGGATCCAGCAACGCCGCTGCTGTGCTGTTGGTACTCCCGGCACTGGCTGGCAGGCAATTGCAGATGGCAGAGTTGCAGCGCTTGGGATCGTGGCTCGGCAGCGATGTTCCTTTTTTTCTCTTTGGTGGCACGGCTTTAGCGTTAGGCCGGGGAACCGAACTATATCCTCTGCCGGACCTGCCGGTCTACCACGGTGTGGTAGTACCAAGCGGCATTCACGTTTCAACGGCGGAAGCGTACCGGGACCTCGAACGCCCTTCTCTTTTACAAGCGGATGGCAGCTTGATAACAGAATCGTTGACTTCGGAAAACGGCTCTCTTATCCTGGGAGAGTTTCAAACGGTCGCCTGGTCCCTTCATCAACAGCCGTTGGGCGAGGTTCCACTCAGAAACGACTTTGAATCCGTGGTGTTTTCCAAGTACCCGGAGTTGACAAAACTGCACCGCAAATTGAAGCGGAGCGGCGCCAATCCGGTAAGAATGACCGGCAGCGGTTCGGCCTTGTTCGGTTTACTGCCGAATGCGGCAGAGGCCAGGCAGGTTGCTGAACAATTTCCCCAAGCTGTGCCGATGAAATTTGTCACTCGGCAGGAATATCGAAAGCGTTGGCAGGATGCGTTAAACGTCGCAAGCGAACATTGAAGAAAGTTGGGCAAAATAAAGGATGTCGGCTCCACGCCTCGCACGGGCAATGTATAACAACTTCAAAGTTTTCTCGGGAACGGCGAATCGCTCTCTCACGCAGGAAATCTGCGACTGCCTCGGCTCGCCCCTCGGTTCGCTGATGATCCAAAGCTTTGCTGATGGCGAAACTCATCTGCAAATCCAGGAAAATGTCCGCGGAGCCGATGTTTTTGTGGTGCAGCCCACCTGCACGCCGGTTGACCATACCCTGATGGAACTGCTGCTGATTATGGATGCGTTGAAGCGGGCTAGTGCGGAACGTATCACCGCAGTGTTACCCTATTATGGGTATGCCCGGCAGGACCGTAAGGATAAGCCGCGTATGCCGATTTCGGCCAAGCTGGTTGCCAGTATTCTGGAAACGGCGGGCGCGAACCGGATTCTGGCGCTGGATCTGCACGCCGCGCAGATTCAAGGCTTCTTCGATATTCCGGTCGACCACTTGTTTTCCGCGCCGGTGATGGTGGAATATTTCGAATCGAAGCCGAAGCGTAATTTAACCATTGTTTCGCCGGATGCAGGCGGCGTGGAGCGTGCCCGGTCATTCGCGAAGCGATTAAATGCGCCGCTGGCGATCATAGATAAGCGGCGAACGGATGTGAATGTGGCCGAAGTGATGAACATTATCGGCGATGTTCGCGGCAGATATTGTTTGGTGGTAGATGATTTAGTTGACACTGCCGGAACCTTGGTGAAAGGCGTGGATGCGCTGTTAGCCCAGGGCGCGGTAGGAGTTTCCGCCTGCGCGACTCATGCGGTGCTGTCCGGCCCGGCTTTGGAGCGTATTCAGGATTCGGCGTTGGAGGAGTTGGTAGTTTCCAATTCAATTCCGCTGAAGCCGGAAGCGGCGGCTTGTAAGAAAATTTGTGTGTTGTCGGTAGCGCCTCTGCTTGCTCGCGCTATTCAGTCCATCCATGAGGGCGGTTCCGTCAGCACGTTGTTTATATAAATTTTCGCTTAAACTTGGATTTCAGGTTTAAGCGCGTGTTAACCAATAAAATCTAACCGGATTCCGCGGCTCGGCAGGTAGTGGCAGGCTGGCGCTCTGGTTTTCGAGGAAGAAATGAGAAAAGATATAACGATTGCCGCTGAGGCTCGCGACCTGCGCGGCAAGAATGCAGCCCGTCGCTTGCGGCTGAAAGGCTTGATGCCGGCAGTGGTTTACGGCGGAACTGTAGCCCCGGCGGCCGTAGCGGTAAATCCTAAGGAAGTTTCCAAAATCCTGGGCAGTAAAACCGGCCACAACACGATTTTCAACCTGGGCCTTGCCGATCAGGAACCCACTCCGGTGATGGTCATCGACTGGCAATACGATCCCATCAAAGAAAATCTGCTTCATGTTGATTTAAAACGGATCGATTTGAACCAGCGGATTATCGTCAAAATTCCTGTCATCACTCAAGGCGATGCACGTGGTGTCAAGCTACAAGGCGGCTTGATGGAAGTGGTCACCCGCGAAGTGGAAGTCGAGTGTCTGCCGAATGACATTCCTGAACAATTCACAATGGATGTGAGCGAGTTAATGCTGAATCAGAGCATTCGCGCTTCCGACATTCCGATTAGCGGGTCAATGAGGCTGTTGAGTCCTGGCGATGCTGTCATTGCGCACGTTGTTTCGCTCCGGGCCGAAGCTGGCGACACTCCTGCTGAAAGCAGTACAGGAGCAACTCCGGCAGGCGATCCGGAAGTAATCAAGAAGGGCAAGAAAGAAGAAGCAGCAGCGGAACCGGCGAAAAAGAAGTAATTTCGCCTCCTTCTGTTTTGTCGCGCCTTCTTTATGGCTGTTGATCAGGAAAACCTTCCAAGCCAAACGTTTCTGGTAGTGGGATTAGGAAATCCTGGGCTGCGTTATGAGCAAACGCCGCATAATGTCGGATTTCTAGTTCTGGATCGCTTGGCCGAGCGAAACGGCATCGAAATTCGTAACCATGCGGCTTCCGCGCTGACCGGCAAAGGACTGATCGCCGGTAAACAGGTGATCCTGGTCAAGCCGCAAACATTTATGAACCGGAGCGGCGTCAGCGTGAAAGCCTTGATGCAGGATCGTGATCTGACCAGCCGCGATTTGATTCTGGTGTACGACGATATTGATCTATCGTGGACGGCGCTACGGATTAAAAAGAAGGGGTCTTCTGGCGGGCATAACGGCGTAAAGTCAGTAATTGCTGAAGTTGGCACTGATTGGTTTACCAGGGTTCGGGTGGGAATCCATCCGGATCATGAGGTGGAAGATACTGCAACGTATGATCTTGCTCCTTTTGAGCGAAGATTAAAAGAGGGATTGGATGAGATGCTGACGTATGCCGCGGAAGCCATCGAGTCCATAATCGCCGATGGCGCCATAAAGTCCATGACGAAATTTAATCGTCGCGCCAAAGGTTTAAAAGACGAGGAAGAATGAGAGTCTACGAAGAACTGTTCATTGTGCGGCCTGATGCCACCGATGAACTGATTGATCCGGTGATCGACCAGGTAAAAGGGATTGTGACCCAATCTGGCGGCACCCTGGATAAAGCGGAAAAGTGGGGCATGAGACGCCTCGCCTATCGCGTGCTGAAATTCAGCGAAGGCCAGTACATCCTTTTGCAGTTTACGGCGCAGCCGGAAACCGTGAAAGAAATTGAACGCCGCCTTCGCGTGAACGATCTGGTGGTGAAGTTTCTCACCGTTCGCATTGACGAAAAACTGAAGTGGATCGAGAAGCGCAAAAAGAAGCGTGAAAAGCGAGCCGCCCGCAAACCTCCTAAGCCGGAAGCACCGGCCGTATCCGCGCCTTTGCTGCCGAACGAACCGGCAACTCCGATGCCCGGCGCGCCTGCGCCCGGTACGCCTGGCGCTCCCGTGGAAGCAGCCGAACAACGATAAGGGCAGGAACAAAGGAGAATTAATATGGCAGAACAAAGAAGCGGCCGCCCGATTGCGGCTTCGCAGCGTCCGACCGGTGGCGATAAGGCAATTGCCACTGGAAAAAAACAGTATTTCCGTCGCAAAAAAGTATGCCGGTTTTGCGTAGAGAAAATTGACGATATCAATTACAAAGACGTAAAAGTGCTCGGCAACTTCGTGTCTGAACGGGGCAAGATTACGCCGCGCCGTATTTCCGGCGTTTGCACTCCACACCAGAAGCGTTTAGCCGAAGCGATCAAACAAGCCCGCAACATTGCCTTGCTGCCTTTCGCAGCGGCAGTCTAGGAAAGGAGTCTTCGCACATCATGGAAGTTATTCTCAGAGAAGAAATTGAATCGCTAGGCCATCGCGGCGCGGTGGTGAAAGTAGCTGACGGTTACGCCCGCAATTATCTGCTGCCGAAAAAGTTGGCTGTGCTCGCGACCGAATCCAACAAAAAGATTGTGGAACAAGAGCGGGAAGCTTGGCTGCGTAAAGAAGCCAAAATTAAAACCGACGCGGAAGACCTGGCCAAACTGCTGGCAGGCGTTACTCTCACGTTCCGTCAAAAGGTCGGCGAAAACGATCAGTTGTTCGGTTCCGTTACCGCCAAGGACGTAGCTGATGCTTTGGAAAAACAGAATTTCCATATTGATCGCCGCAAAGTGATCTTGGAAGAACCGATCAAAACTCTCGGCGAACACAAAGTGACACTCCGGCTTTACCGCGATGTCACTACCGAAGTGCCGGTGATTGTGGAAAAAGAAGGCTAACACAACGGGCGGACCGCTTATTCCTGGTAAGCCGTCCGCCTTTTTTGTGTCCATTCAGGTAATTTATGTTTCTCGATCCTGCTGAGTTAAATTCAGCTGAGCCCGCGCAGATATTGAATGAGGTCGCGAACGGCCGTCTTGATATCGATCATCGCGTGCTTCACGCCTTGTTGGACAGGCCCGCTGAAACCATTCCCGCTTTGGTTGAACTGGCAAAAAGTAATGTCTGGCACGACAGTCCGGAAATTGAAACTGATCTGGCATTATTTTTCCAGGCTTTGAATGCTCCTGAAGGAATTCCGTTTCTGATTGAGGCCGTGCGCCGCAGTGCTGATGACATTGCCGACGAAGTATTGGAAGCGCTGCACTCTTTTGGCGCTCCGGCCATGGAAGCGTTGCTGAAATTATATGGCGAGATGGACGAAGCGGATTCCGAGGAAGTTGCTTTCTTGTTGGCTACGTTTCACATCCGCGACAAGCGCACATTTGACTTATTGATTGAACGCTTGGAATACAACGCTTCGGAAGGCGCGTTTCTGCTTGGCTTATACGGGGACCCTGCCGCGAAGGAGCACTTGGCAGATTTGCGCTCCACGCTCGGTCCGGAAGATGCAGCATTGTTGAAAGAAATTGATGAAGCCTTGCAGCTTCTGGAAAGCCAGACCGGAGCAGTGCATCAATCCACTCCGCTTGATATTTACTCACGCTACCCGGCGCAAGCGGATCTGCCCATTGACTTACTGCCGGAAGAAGACCGGATCGAGTTATTGAACGATGCGCGTCCTGCGATTCGAGCGCAGGCTGCTCATTCATTTTTCAATCAACACCCGGACGCGAAAGTCATCAAAAAGCTGCTTCAATTAGCTGAATCGGATAAAGATGAACAGGTGCGGGCGCGCGCTTGGGAATCATTAGTGGATGCGACCGAAGACACGGTTGTGGTGGAAGCATTGTTGAAACGGATGCGGGATTCAGAAACGCCGGCTGCCGAACGAGCCAGCGTTCTGATCGGTTTGTCGATGGAAACGGATCGCAACGAAGTGCGCAATGCAATAGAAGAGTTGTATCAAACGCAGCCCGCAGTTCGAGCCAAAGTGCTGGAAGCGATGTGGCGCAGCCTGCATCCGGCGTTCCGCGATCACTTTGCGATCCATCTGAGCGATCCCGACACGGAAGTTCGGCGCAGCGCATTATGGGGAGTCGGCTACTACGGCGTACGCGCTTCGCTGGATAAGATGCGCATGCTGTTTGATGATCCTGTTCTGCGCTCGGATGCGATCTTCGCTTATGGGCTGGCACTGCCTTCCGACACGTCGAAAGCGCGAGCAAAAAGCCTGCTGAAACGAATCGAAAAAGACGCCGGCGGCTTATCGGAACTGGAAGAGCGTTTAGCGATGACGGCCATTGATGAACGATTCATGCTGGCTGGCAAGGAGCCTGTTTTCTTTCCAGAAGATTAACGCAACTGTTCAACAGTAACTGCTGCGTTTTGACAGTGAGCAAACTATCTAAGCGCGAGCCTGTTGGGAAAAAGGCGGTTCACTATCGTCAGTTTTCCGGTCCCTTGCTAATAGTGATTCCGTTTCCAGGGTAGCAGGCAGCAACACATGAAATGTGCTGCCTTTGCCTACTGCGCTTTCCAGCCAAATTCTGCCGCCCATTAATTGAACCAATTGCCCCGATATGGTCAATCCGAGGCCAGTCCCTCCGAATTTGCGGGTAGTTGACCCATCAGCTTGAGTAAATGCCTGGAATATTGTTTCCTGTTTATGAATCGGAACTCCGCAGCCGGTATCCATCACCGCAAAATGCAGCGCGGCAAGCCCGTCTTTCTCATGTTTCTGAACGATAACGCGAATGTGTCCCGAATCAGTGAATTTGATAGCATTGTGAACCAGATTGGTCAGTACCTGCTGAAGCCGAAGAGAATCACCCGTCACCATTTCCGGCAGGCAGGGATCAATCTCAACAATCAGCCGGAGATTTTTCTGTTCGGCCAGTAAATAAAGGGGTTTCACGCTGGCTTCAAGACAATCTTGGAGGCGGAATGGCCTTAATTCAATCATCAGCTTGCGTGCTTCGATTTTCGAGAAATCTAAAACGTCATTGATGACCTGTAGGAGAGACTGAGCAGATATTTTGATACCTTCCAGGTAGGTTTGTATTTCCGGCGAGCAGTCGGTAGAAAGAGCCAACTCCGTCATGCCCAGAACTCCATGCATAGGAGTTCTGATTTCGTGACTCATGTTTGCGAGAAACTCGCTTTTAGATTGGTTCGCCGCTTCGGCAGCTTCCTTAGCTTCCTGTAGTTCAGCAGTGCGCTCTAAAACACGAACTTCCAATTCTTTCTGCTGCCGTTTTAGCTGCTCGGTGCTTTGCACCAAAGCTTCGGCATTTGCGAGCCGCTGATGGTTTTCTCGCTGAAGGGCCTCATTGAGCGTCACTAGTTCCTTGGCTTTTTCCTCCAGCAGGTCTCGATTCTGCGCTTTTTCCCGATACCAGTGGCTCAGCATGCGCCCTTGCCAGATCAGAAAAAACAGAAACAGCAGTGACATCGCGGCCACAGACTTTCCTGCTTTGCCGCCGAAATCTACTTCCACAACAATGGACGGAATGAGTAGCAGAACAAGATACCAAACAAGAACCTTAAACTGAGGGCTATAAGCGGTAATCGCACCGGAGGTGGTTCCCGCCGTGCAGACCAGCAGCAGAGTTGAGGTCAGATTGTTCAGCCTATACAAATATATGGTTGAGGCGAGAAACGTGCCCCAGAATAAACCCGACAGCAGTAATAAAGCGATGAGTGTTCGCCACCAGAAGCGACCAGTTCTTAAGAAAGCACCGGTTGGGTACACCATCACGAACCGAGCCGTACTAGTTGCCAGTACCAGACCGGCAAACGTGAAAAAAACGCGTGGATACTCTATCGCGTAACTGGTCGCGTAGTAGGTAACGAGCAGGAAGCCAATATAGAGCCATGTTCCTGGCCGGAACGCTCTGCGAAATTCCACCTCACGCCAGCTTTCGGATGTCAGTTTTTTCCCTGCCCGATCAGTTCCGGCAAAGTGTAAGCGCGTTTTCAGTGGCACTAATTTAGTTGCTCATAATCTTCATCTTACTAGAAAATTTTTTCTGGAAATAACGTCACTTCTTAATTGATTTCTAACATAATGCTTACACTGTATAACAAATCTCAAATTTTCGAAAACTTTTGGAGTGAACCCCAAAGCTCAGATGATTAGTGACGCTTAAATCTAATGAAAGGAATTGAGCGTTTAATTACCATGCTCGGAGCAAGATAAGAAATTGCGCGCATTAGCTTCAAAATTCATTTGGGCTTGGCGATTCAGTTCAATGCTTAATCCACTTCTTCGGGCGTACCGTTTAGTAAAGGATTTTTGGTGAGTCTGGATAATCTGGATGGCATATTGTCGGCGACGATTCGCAGCCATGCGCTTTTGTAGATAAATTGAACCGCTTTTCCCTGAGCCGCGCTCCAGGTAAGCAAACAGAAATTTTCGTCATGCTGTAGCAATAAGTTTCATTTTCCTAACCAACATTAGACATATCTATGGTGTAGGCAGATCAAATATCCGTTGAGCCTGCTCGTACAACGTACAATTTTTGCGAGTAGGCCGAAAAACTCTAATTGCCTGAAAACAAAAAAGATTCAAGCATGTTGAAGCATCAACTCAGGGTGCCAACAATCTCTGAAACTCAGCTCTTGCACAATGCATCCGATATGTGTAATTATTCAATCTACTGAATAAAAATTCACTGGAGGAGTGAGAATGGCCGCGACGCTTTTTCAACCTGTTCCCCAAGCGGGGGCGAGACATCTTCGTTCGGATCTGGATTTATCCGCCGAGCAGCTTTCCTGGCTGCTGGAACTGACACAACAGGTAAAACAATCGCGCACCCGCTATGCTTCTTCACTGAAAGGACATTCCGTTGCGCTTTTATTTGAAAAGCCGTCACTGCGAACGCGCATGACGTTTGAACTGGCGATCAAGCAATTGGGCGGCGAAGCCGTGGTGCAAACAGGGCGAATCGGCGAGCGCGAGCCGTTGAAAGATATTGCCCGTAATCTGGACCGCTGGACCGACGCGATTGTGGCGCGCACGTTTTCGCAGGAGACAATTGAGAGCCTGGCTGAGTGGTCGCGCGTTCCGGTAATTAACGCATTGAGCGATCTGTATCATCCGTGCCAGGCACTGGCGGACCTGTTTACATTACGGGAACAGTTTGGCCGTTTGAAAGGGTTGAAGCTGGCGTATGTGGGCGACGGCAATAATGTAGCCCATTCGCTGCTGCTCGGTTGTTCGCGGTTGGGCATTAACATTTCAGTTGCCGCACCGGAAGGCTACGCGCCGAACCAGGAAATCGTAGAACAGGCAAAGGGTTTTGCGGCGGAATCCGGAGCGGAAGTAGAGATCCTCAACAATCCATTGGAAGCGGTTGCGGCTGCTAATGCAGTTTACACCGATGTTTGGGCGAGCATGGGACAGGAATCGGAAGCGGCTGACCGGCGAAAGATTTTTGCAGAATACCAAGTGAATTCTGCATTGATGGCCGAAGCCCGCCGGGATGCGGTGTTTATGCATTGCCTACCGGCCAAGCGTGGACAGGAAGTATCGGATGCAGTGATCGAATCGGCGCAATCGGTTGTGTTCGATCAAGCAGAGAACCGTTTGCACACCCAAAAGGCTTTGCTGCTCACGCTGCTGCAATAATCATCCGCATTTCTGCGCGAGGGCTGCTCAATGGCGCTGCCTTCGCAACTTTTTTTACTTCCGCAAAATTTTCCCTCATAACAAAATTGAAATATACGTGTGCGATGTTGGTTGTTCGATTAAAGGAGAAAACTGGAATTGAGTAAGATAGCGGCGAAGAAGGTAGCGCTTGCCTATTCGGGCGGTCTTGACACATCGATTATTATTCCGTGGCTGAAAGAAAACTACCATTGCCAGGTAGTGGCGGTTTGCGGCGATATCGGGCAGGGCGGCGAAGAACTTGACGGATTGAGAGAGAAGGCGCTGAAAACCGGCGCCGATGAAGTATACGTTGAGGACATGCGCGAAGAGTTCGTCAGCGATTACTTGTGGAAGCTGATTCGCTCGGGCGCAGTATACGAGCATAAATATCTGTTGGGAACCTCCATTGCCCGCCCGCTGCTCGCCAAGCGACAGGCAGAAGTGGCATTAAAAACAGGCTGCGACGCGCTGGCCCACGGCTGCACCGGCAAGGGCAATGACCAGGTTCGCTTTGAGCTGACTTATAAGGCGATTGCGCCGCATCTTCCAGTAATCGCGCCGTGGCGGGAATGGGGTATTGTGTCCCGCGAAGACGCTATTGAGTACGCGAAAGAACATCACGTTCCGATTGCGCAATCCACTACGAAGATTTACAGCCGCGACCGCAACATCTGGCATATTTCGCACGAGGGCGGCGAATTGGAAGACCCGGCCAATGCCGCGCCAGAACATATCTGGATGCTATCTCAGAGTCCTGAAGCCGCGCCGAATGAATCAGCAGAAGTCACAGTCGGTTTCGAAGCGGGCCAACCCGTTACGCTGAACGGCCAGAAGCTCGCTGGAGTGCCACTGTTAGAACAATTGAACCAGCTTGGCGGCGAGCATGGCATTGGGCGTATTGATTTAGTGGAAAATCGCTTTGTGGGCATGAAATCGCGCGGCTGCTATGAAACTCCGGGCGGCACGATTTTGATGGCCGCAGTGCGCGAACTGGAGTCGTTGGCACTCGACCGCATGACGTTGCATTACAAACAGAAGCTGGCGCTTGACTATGGCGAGATGGTGTACAACGGCCTTTGGTTTACGCCGCTGCGCGAAGCGCTTGATGCTTTTTTCGCGAACGTGAGCCAACCAGTGACGGGCGAAGTCACAATGCGCTTGTATAAAGGCAATCTTCAGCCGGTGAGCCGCAAGAGTTCGAACTCGCTGTACAGTTTAAACATTGCCTCCTTCACGATGGGCGCTGAGTATGACCAGAAGGACGCACTGGGGTTCATTAATCTGGTCGGGCTGCCAATCAAAGTGCGGGCTTCGCTGAAGCAGTAAAGTTATGAAACTTTGGGGAGGCCGGTTTGAAACCGGTCCATCGGAAATCTTCGAGCAGTTTTCCGGATCGCTGCATTTTGATCGCAAGCTCGTGCCGGCGGATGTAGAAGGCTCGCAAGCCTTTGCTTCAGCTTTATTACGCGCTCACATTCTGAGCGAGGAAGAAGCGGCAACCCTGATTGCCGCTTTCCAAGCGATTGGCGAAGAATCGCGTGATCCGCAGTATTTTGAAGGCGCAACGGATGAAGACGTTCACACGTTTGTGATCCGCAAGCTGAAAGAAAAAACGGGCGCGCTGGCCGACAAAATCCATACCGGGCGCAGCCGCAATGAACAGGTTTCATTGGACGTTCGGCTTTGGCTGCGAACTTCCACGGACACACTGCTGCAACAACTCGCGGCATTAATGGGTGAGTTGCTGGCATTGAGCCGCAAGTATCCGGATGCGATTATTCCCGGCTATACGCATCTGCGCCGCGCACAGGCTGTTTTGTGGCCGCATTATCTGCTGGCGTATTTTGAAATGTTTGCCCGCGATTTTGAGCGGCTGACGCAAGCCAAGGGGCGGATTAATGTTCTGCCCTTAGGATCGGGCGCATTGGCCGGCAGCGGTTTTCCGTTTGACCGCGAGCAGATGGCTAAAGACCTGGGCTTTGCCGCGATCACGCGAAACAGCATGGATGTTTCGGCGGATCGGGATTTCGCGCTGGATTTTCTTTATGCCGCCAGCACGGTGATGCTGCACCTGAGCCGTTTGGCGGAAGACTGGATACTTTATTCGAGCGAGGAGTTCGGCTGGATGACGCTCGGCGACGGCGTAACCAGCGGATCTAGTTTGATGCCGCAGAAGAAAAACCCGGACTCGCTGGAACTGATTCGCGGCAAAAGCGGGCGCGTGTTCGGTGATCTTACTTCGCTGTTTGTCACGATGAAGGGCTTGCCGACCACTTACAACCGGGACATGCAGGAAGACAAAGAACCGTTGTTTGATGCGTTTCACCAGACTTCGGGTTCGCTGGCGATGGCTAAAGTGGTGGCGGAAACACTGGTGCTTCATCCAACAAAGCCAGCCGCCGCAGCGGAAGAATCCTGGGTAGTGGCGACGGATTTAGCGGAAGAATTGGCACGGACCGGCGTGCCCTTTCATCAAGCACATCAACTAGTCGGAAGACTGGTGCTTGAAAGCGTGAAAGCGAGCAAGAAGCCAGGCGACTGGACGGCGGCAGCCTTGGCTCAATTCGCGCCGGAGTTCACACCAGCCTTTGCTCGTCTTTTAAAGCCAAGCGAAGGAATGAAAACCAGAACCGTTCCGGGCGGCACGGCCCCGGAAACGGTGAGGCAGGCATTAGGCGAGGCGGAAGCGCGTCTGGCAGCCATGCGCGAAACACTACAGGCTTGATTTCGCCATGCGCACAATTGGCAGGGTTGCGCCGTTATGCAGGGGAACTTCAACCCGTTCGATCCGTGTGTAGCCTTTCGCTTCATACAAAGGCACGCCGGTTAACGTAGCACCCATTTCAAATTTTGTGAATCCTTCCTTTAGAGCAGAGTCCTCACAGTGTTTCAGAAGCTTACCACCGATGCCGCGACGCGCCCATTCCGGATGAACGAAGAAGGCTCGAATTTTGGCGGCATCTTCGGCAGGGTTGAGCAGCGCATCTTCGCGTCCGGCGCGATGATCGCCGCCAAACAAAGTTTTGCGCTTGCTCCAGCCGCCGCAGCCGACGATGATGGAATAGTTGTCTTGTTGCACTTCCACCACGAAGTAAGTTTCATCGGCGATCAATTGGGTGTCTAAACCAAGCAGTGTTCCCAAAGCGCCTTCGATCTGCTCGGGCGAGTAGTGTTCCATTTGCAAGCCGCGCACAGAGTGTTCGATCAATTGGTGCAGGGCCGGAGCGTCGGCTGGAACAGCGGGGCGGATGTGGAATTCCTGTTGGCTCATTGAGAAAGCTTAATACTCTGTTGAACCGACGAAGATAGTGTGACCGCTAGGGAGACTGGTCTTCGCAGCAGCGCGAACGATCATCTCAGCAAACTCGTCCACCGTCGGCAAGCGCCGCGCTTCGGCGCGGCGCTGCTCGATCAGTCCCGGGTGGTTTGTTTCCAACAAGCGCGGCGTAATAGTTCCGTCGATCAGGTCGCCGCGGACAATGATGAG
>CAXTWH010000082.1:0-14308 GCA_964247975.1 uncultured Bryobacteraceae bacterium
TGAAGAATGGGAAACCGAAAAGACGTACTTAGGAATGACTAACTTGCACCCGCCCCAGCAAGATTAATCGAATTTACAGAAAGAAAGTTGCTTTATCGCGGAAAAGCTTGAAGCAGATCCACCGCTTCAAACGCCACTACTCTATTAAAGTTTAAGTTTTTGGATCAAATACTCTTGTTATCACAATCTGGGATTAGAAGCGGTCTTATACATACGTTTTCGGCTTTGACGAGTGCCCTCAAACCGGCTTCGATGGCAGGTTTCTATACTTGCTGCTGGGAGAGATTCGGATTCATGAGACCATTTCTACAAAGGAATTCGGAAGTTATAGCTCAAGGTTCATGAAAACGTTGGCGCGTGCATAAGGCGAAGGAGGAATGCTTTCGGGCGCAAGATGGCGAAAGCCGACGGATTCATACAGGTGAACGGCATTAGCCAGTTTTGTATTGCTTCCCAGGTGAAGCGATTGGACGCCGAGCGCTTTGGCCTGCGCCACGGTGTATTCCAGCAGTTTGCGCCCAATGCCGCAGCCTCGACACTGCTCCGCCACCGCCATTTTAGCCAGTTCAAAAACGCCGGGCCGAACGGGAACCAGGGCGCAGCAGCCGATTGCCTGGTCGCCAGCTACCGCCATGAAGATATAACCTCCAGGACGCAGGATGCTGTTTTCAGGGTCATTCAAGGCGCTGTGGTCGTGTTCCTCTAATTTGAAGTATTTGTTGATCCAGTCCTCATTTAATTCCCGGAAAGCGATTGCGTCTCCCGGCTGGAAAGATCGAATGTAAACATTCGAAACTGAATCTGGCGTCATCGTTTTCTCCTACTCCGCTGTTACGTTGAATAGCTTTTTTATTTGCAAGTAATGGCGTTATCCAAGCGCATCGGCTTCGCGTAGAAAAATGGAATAATGAACAGTTAATCGTTCACGCGCCGGAAGCCAGCGAAACGAAGGAACCCCGAACAGCGATGCGCGCTCCACCATCTGACGCCGGTTTTCGGGAATTGGCGAAACGCCGAACTCCAGTCCGCAAGTGATGGTTTGCCCATTCCAGGGAGCACTGAACCGCGACCTGTTCTCTTCCCAAATGCCGAGCCAGGGAAAATCAGCCGGATTCCAGCGATAGCTGAACAGCAGTTTATGTGTAGGCGAGAAAGCTTTGAATGACACAGCTTGCTGCGATTGGTCCATCAAGTGAGTTGTATATTCTCCCGAGGACGTCTTGCCGGTATATGTTTGCAGGTTTTCAGTGCCGCCGTCTTCCCGGGGAGCGAAAGGCCATTGAAACTCAGCATTAGTCTCCAGAAGGCTTAGACCAAATTTCTCCGGGCCATAAACACAGGAACGAACGGCGGGAATAGCAAGCTGCGTAGTCCCGTTTTCCAGAAACGGCGGCCCAAGCGTAACGTGTTCCGTCCATCCGATAGGGCGGTCCTGGGCCGTCAGGTTTTCAACTGTTTCTTCGACTTCAATGGTGATGCCATCTTCCACTAGCGTCAGTATGCGGCTGATCTTTAAATTGGAAAGCGGCAGAATAGCATGGATCCGTAGTTGATTCTCGTGTTGTTCCGCTTGGAACGGCGTTACCGAGGCTTCACCATGCACACCGAGTCCGGCTGCGTACTCCGTTGGGGACGGTGGACCGAATAAATCCAGGCAAAGGTTATGGCCCATTATACCGGCCAACAGCCTGCTTTCTTCGTTTAAACCGTATTCGGGGTGAAGAGCGGGGTTGTACGCGGAAGGCTCAATCGATTTCCAGGGCGGAACCCACAGCGGGCTAATGCCGCTTTGCTTGTGCAGAATTTCAGCAATATGCCCGCCTTCTTTCAGAACCGTCAAACGCATGGCTCCGTTTTCAATCTGAATCGCATCGCGACCGTGAAAGTTCATCTTGTTTGCTCGATTATCAGAAATCGCAGAAAATGTTTCGTTTCTTTATACTAAATAGTGGAGCAGCAATCAGCAATTTTTCCGGCGGAAAAATTGCATCAAAGCGGCCCGAAAAGAGTTCTTTAACCTGCGGTTCGCCATGCTTCACCATTTTTGTTTCGGTGTTTGCTCCAGAAAGCTTACGATTTCTCGCTTTTCTTTCTTGCTGCTGTTTGCAGTTTTCCTCCACGCACAAACTACAACTGGGGAACTGCGATTAATTGTGAAAGATCCTTCCGGGGCTGGCGTGGCGAGCAGCATTCACCTGGAAAACCAATCCACGCATACCAGCCAAAGCGTTGAGTTGCCCGCGAATGGCTCTTACGCATTCAAAAATCTTCCCTTTGGTTTTTACCAGATACAGGTTTCCGCCACCGGTTTTGCACCCGCTTCCGAGCGGGTAGAAATCCGCTCGGAAATTCCGCAAAATCGTCAAATAACTCTTGGTGTGGAACAAATTGAAACCCGCGTGGACGTGAAGGAATCGGCTACGCTCATTGATCCGAACCGCACCGGGGCCGCTTACTACATAGGTTCGGAACAAATTAAGGACCGTGGGCAGAGTCTTCCCGGGCGCGGATTAATTGACTTAGTGGCGAAGCAGCCGGGCTGGTCGCTCGAAGCAAACGGCATTCTTCATCCGCGCGAATCGGAATACGACACCCAGTATGTTGTGAATGGATTTCCTTTGCAAGAAAATCGCTCGCCCGCATTTCTTCGGCCCGCCGAAGCGGACGACGTGGAATCCATGAAGATTTACACGAGCGGCATCCCGGCAGAATTCGGCAACAAACTAGGCGGCGTCATTGAATTAAACACGGTCCGCAACACTTCACCTGGGTTTCACGGCACAGCCATTTTAGGCGGAGGCAGTTTCGACACGCTCGGCGGCTACTTATCGGGCCAATATGTGGCAGGTAAAACAACCAGTACTTTAAGCGCACAAGGCTTCTTAACGGATCGCTATCTGGACCCGTCGGTTACCAACAACTACACCAATCACGGCTCCAGCACATCGTTCACCGGCTCACTCGAACACGATTTCAACGATGCAAATCGCCTGCGTGTTTCCGCCGCGCATCAGGAAACCTGGTTTCTGGTTCCCAATGATTACCTGCAACAATCAGCCGGGCAGCGGCAGGACCGAACCAGCGCGGAAACTGAAGGCCGCGTTTCTTATCAGCACATTTTTTCGCCTAACCTGCTCGGCGCAGTTCGCGGCAGTGTGCGCGATGTTTCCGCCGCGCTCTGGTCCAACCCCTTGTCTACTCCGATTTCAGCCGAACAGGATCGCGGTTTTCGCGAAGGCTATCTGGCGGCCAGCTTAGCGGGGCATTGGAAACAGAACGAGTGGAAAGCCGGAGCTGAGTTTCGTTATGCTTCCATCCGGGAACAATTTGGATACAACATTCTCGCGTACGATCTGGGCGGAGAGAACATCTTTGATAACGGCTTGCCGGCTGCTTACTCATTTCAAGGCCACTCGCCCGACCGCGAACAGGCCGCTTATGCGCAGGACCTGATCCGGTTCGGCAATTTCACGGTCAGCGCCGGGTTGCGGTTTGACCATTACAACCTTCTGGTGGACGAAACAGCGTTCAGCCCTCGTCTTGGCGCGGCCTGGAATTGGAAGCAGGTAGGCATGGTGCTGCATGTTTCGTACGATCGGGTATTCGGCACGCCACCCTTTGAAAATCTGCTTGTTTCCGCTGCCCCTTCCACTCGGTTTGAAAACGGAATCTATCTGCCTCTGCGCCCCTCGCGCGGCAATTACTACGAAGCCGGTTTTACACAAGCGTTGGGAAGCAAGCTGCGGTTGGACGCGAACTATTTTGTTCGTGAAGTAAACGATTTTAAGGATGATGATCTTTTGTTGAATACAGGCGTCAGCTTTCCAATCGCTTACCATCATGCGGAAGTGCGTGGGGTGGAAGTAAAACTGGAAGCGCCCCGGTGGGGCCGATTTTCCGGTTTTCTCAGTTACAGCAATACTATCGGCGTTGCTCAATATCCTATTTCGGGTGGACTCTTTTTAGATAGCGGCAGCGCTGACCTGCTCAGCGCCACCGACAAATTTCCGATTACACAAGACCAGCGAAATTTAGCGCGGGCCTGGGTGCGGTATCAGATTCTGCCGCGCTTGTGGACTGCCTGGAGCGCGTCTTACAGCAGCGGACTTCCGGTGGAAGGCGTCGATCAACTCCCGGATATTGGCTTTCTTCAAGCCCAATTCGGCGCGGCGGTGGTGAAGCAAGTGAATTTCGACCGAGGCCGTGTTCGTCCTATGTACTCGCTCGATGCTTCGATCGGCGCGGATTTGTGGCGCAAGGAGCGAAGATCCGTCACGTTGCAAGCCGATGGGTTTAACCTGACGAACCGGCTGAATGTGATTGACTTTGCGGGATTGTTATCAGGAACCGCAATTGCGCCGCCAGCCAGTTTTAATGTGCGGATGCGCTTCGATTTTTAACCCGCCATTACTGCCCGGAAACAGAAAAGGCTAACAGTACATTACCGGGCATTCCTTGTTGTTGGCCGCTGGTAAGATACACCATGCCTGCCGCTACTACCGCGCCACCGGCATTCAATGATCCACCGTGCGCCTGGATATTGTCAATAGTTTGGAACTCTCGCGCCGTGTTGAAATCCCATACAATTTTGCCGTTTTCAGCGTCGTAAGCCCGCAAATGCCCATCCATCGATCCTGAAAACACAGCGCCTGGAATCGCCGTAACGGGGGCAATCTGCGCGCTGCTGCATCCGGTTATATTGCCGCATTCAGAAGCGATGGCCGGTGCGCGCCAGATTTCCTCCCCGGTGTCAATTCGCACAGCCGCTAATCCACCTCCTGTTTTCGGCTCGGATTGCCGCCAATCTGACAGCGGATAGTACGCGCGATATTTCATCACCGCGCCGCCCCACTCAATGCCGCCGAGCGGACCGCCCTTGGCCAGTTGTTTCTGCCATACCGTTCTGCCCTCCTGGTCCGGATCGAGCGCGTACACCATGCCCGATTTTTGTGAAGCCAACAGCACTTCGCGTCCGTTCGGGAGTGATGCCAGGATGGGCGAAGCGCCGAAATCGTAATCGTCGCCTGGGTTCTGCGGGCAATTAGCCGTATCAATCTTCACTAGGCAGGCCAAGTTCCAGCGGTCTGATTTTATAAACTGGTGCGACCAGATTATCCGTCCTGTTTCGCTATCAAAAGCAATCACGGCATCGGAATGGGTATCATCCGGGTCGGAATAACTGTTGCCGGTCGCAACATAGATGACGTGACGGCGTTCGTCCATTGTAGGCGCAGACCAGATGGCCGCTCCCGCAGGTCCCCAGGTTGTTATGCCCCGCGCATTCTTGCCCGTGATGCTGGCCGAGGTGGGAATCGCATATGCCGTCCAGAGTTTTGCGCCGGAAGACGCATTTAAAGCGACTACTTTGCCCCGGAACTTACAGCATTCATAGTAGGGATTAATCGCTGCCCCTTCCTCGCCGGATGAAAGCGAAATGTATAGGCGGTTGTTCATCAGCAGCGGCGCAGCGGTAACACGCGCCATCTCATCTTCATCGGCTCTCACCTTCCAAATCAGGGCGCCTGTAACAGTGTTCAGTGCGTAAGCATTGGCGCTGTTATCGGCAAAATATACGGTTTGGTTGTCGGCTGACACCGAGGCAGCAGCGCGAACGCCGGAAGCCGCCTTGAAAATCCAATGCACACAACCGCTGTGGGCATCTAAAGCATACAAAGCGCGAGGACTGCCGACGAAAACTTGATTACCTGCCACAGTGGGCTGCGCGGCATTTCCTCCTTCGGGAAAGCCAAATGCCCATTTCGGCTCCAGCTTTGAAACCTGAGCAAGGCTTAAACCGGCTGAGGCAGCAGGTTGAAAGCGAGTGTTGGCTGGCCCTGCTCCCCAACCGTTCCATGAGGAATAAGCTTGCGCAATCGACGGCGCGGCAGCGGAACACAGTCCGGTTGTAATGAACGGAACCGGGGTATCGTGCCGCGCCAGAAAGGCCGCCACCGTTTTTTTCTCATCGTCTGTTAACGCTGCGCCTTGCGCTTTCATCAGTCCTGTTTCCAGAGCTTGGACGATAGTTTCGCGCGGCATCTGCGCCAGCACCGCAGGTAACGGCGCGCGTGTTCCGCTATTCTCGCGATGGCACCCCGCGCAGTTATTAATAAAAATACGATAACCGTCTTGAGGAGCTTTGTAAGCTTTTGCAGTGGAACAAAACGCCGCCAAGCTGAACAGTAAGAGCATGGTGCTGCGATTCGCATCTAAATAAGCGCGCTGCATCAAACCGCAAACAAGACCCATGAACAAATTATCCTTCGAAAAAGAAAAAACCGGGTTTGGAACGCTTTGCGGAATTCCAAACCCGGCTGCAATTGTCTGAAGATATTTACCGTGTTTAAAACAGATTCCAAAGAAACTGATTATAAACTTCGTGATGGTACTGCACTTCCGGCGCTTTTACAAATGTACCGAGCAGGCGCGGGCAGCGGTCAGCGGAAGACTGCTTCAAGTCCGCATAACGGTTTTTCACTTCTTCACCAAGTAGTGTAGTAGCCCATTCCGAAGCTCTGAAATTGCTGAGCGCGTCGTAGATGTTATCCGGCAGATAACGACTGGCAGCCCGAAGATTTTCCACTTGCGCAATGTTGCCGTCCAAACCGGTGCGGAAAACGGACAGCATCACCATATACGGATTCGCGTCCGGAGCCACAGAACGCACTTCTACGCGCGCGCTGCGCTCGTTGCCGATGGGAATACGCACCATCGAGCCACGGTCGGTAGCGGAAGCTTTAATTTGATTAGGCGCTTCAAAGTGCGGATCCAAACGGCGATACGAATTCACGCTGGCATTTAGGAGCAGGCAGATATCGTTTCCGTGGGTAAGAATGCGATCAATAAAATCCCAGGCCATCTTACTCATCTTTTCCTCGCCCTGGGGCTCCCAAAACAGGTTTTTCCCGTCCTTGGTGATCGACACATTGGTATGCATGCCGTTGCCATTCACGCCCACCACCGGCTTCGGCAGAAAGCTGGCGGTTAAACCCATTTTCGTCGCCACTTGGCGGCAAATCAGTTTGTAAAGCTGAATCTGGTCGGCGGCAGCAACCACTTCCGCATAACTATAGTTAATTTCAAACTGCGACGGAGCCACTTCCGGATGGTCTTTCTCGTTTTGAAAACCCATCGCTCGCTGCACTTCCGCTGCGGTATCAATAAATAAACGAAGCGGATCGCCCGGCAGCGAATGATAATAGCCGCCGGTATTGACGTATTCGAATTTGCCGGTTTCATAGTAGCGCCGTTCCGCATCAGCGCCTTGGAACAGGAAGCCTTCGATTTCATTAGCGGCGTTCAGGGTATAGCCGCTTTCCTTGTTTAAACGCTCCGCGTAGCTTTTTAAAACACCCCGCACATCAGCCGCATAAGGCGTTCCGTCCTTATCTACTACATTGCCGAAAACAAGCACTTTGCCGGGCCCAAACACATCGCCCGGAGCCCAGTAGAATGCGTTCCAATCAATGCCAAGCCGCAGATCGCTTTCCCGCTGCGCGGTAAAACCGCGAATGGAAGATCCGTCGAAGGTGAGATTGTCCCAGCTTTTTACCAGAAATTTTTTATCGTAATCCAGCATGTGCAGGCGGCCCTCAAGGTCGCTGAACAACACTGTGACTGCTTTGATTCGCTTTTCGTCCGTTAGATACTTTAAGCGTTTTTCCTGAACTTCTTCAGTAGAAGTTCGATTCTTGCGATCCTCTTTGGCCTGGAGATTTAGTTCTTCCAGTTCCTCATAAGAGAGACAAAGATAATTATGCATTTCGTTAGACATTCATCTCCTTGGAACCCGCAGATAAGCAGTAAGTCTTACAATGAGCCGCGTTTCAAGACTTATTTGAACTTTCAGTTCTTAAACATTGATTCTGATCGGCGCAGCTTGGCACTTGAAACTAATCTTCGATTATCAATCCAGAAACGCTTTCCACCAAGCAATATCGACAGATTCATTCATCCATTATTTTTATAGGGCGGCTTCCCCGCTCTGATAGAACAGTCTCATGATCGTTGCGTAATTTATCGCTGTGAGTGAATCACGCTCAACTTTGACTGTTCCTCCTCCGTATCGCGCTGTCCCCCTGTGCTGAAATGAAGATGAAAATGCAAAGACGAATTCGCTCCACCACAATCCTGTGTGTGCGCCGTAACGGGAAAATGGTGATGGCCGGTGACGGACAAGTCACTATGGGCAGCGAGGTGCTGAAGGGAGGCGCGCGAAAGCTGCGTCGGCTTTACAGCGGTAAAATTATGTCAGGCTTTGCCGGCTCCACTGCCGATGCCTTTTCCCTGTTTGCGCGGTTTGAAGCAAAACTGGAACAACACAGCGGCAACCTGGCCCGCAGCGTTGTGGAATTGGCTAAAGATTGGCGGACTGACAAGATGCTACGGCACCTGGAGGCTCTGCTGCTGGTAGCAGATGAAAAAAGTATGTACATTGTGAGCGGCACCGGCGATGTAATTGAACCGGATTCTCCAGTGGCCGCAATTGGTTCCGGCGGGTCTTTTGCGAAAGCGGCGGCTACCGCTTTGGTAGAGAACACAAACATGGGCGCGCGGGAGATCGTAGAAAAAGCCATGAAGATCGCCAGCGAAATCTGCATCTACACGAATGAAAATATCGCTTATGAGGAATTAGGGTAATGGTGATCTATTTGCCTCAACAATCCTCCGACGAAACTCCGCTGCTCGATGAACTGACGCCGCGCGAAATTGTGGCTGAACTGGATAAATACGTGATCGGGCAGGCTGATGCTAAGAAGTCTGTGGCGATTGCTTTGCGGAACCGTGTGCGCCGTCAGAAACTCGACCCGGAGATGGCCGAAGAAGTAATGCCGAAAAACATCCTGATGATCGGCCCTACCGGTGTCGGCAAAACCGAAATTGCGCGCCGCTTGGCAAAGCTCGCCAACTCTCCTTTCTTGAAAGTGGAAGCAAGCAAATTTACCGAAGTCGGGTATGTGGGCCGGGACGTGGAGTCGCTGATTCGTGATCTGGTCGATGTATCCATCGACATGGTGCGCGAAGACCGGCTGGACCAGGTAGCGGAACGCGCTGAACAGAATGCCGAGGAACGCCTGCTTGATCTGCTGATGCCGCCGCAGCCGGAGCAGAGCGCCACGCTGGAGCGGACCCGCGATAAGCTGCGCGAAAAACTGCGTTCGGGCAAGCTGGACGACCGGATGGTGGAAGTGGATGTGAAGGAGCGCGGCCCCACGTTTGAGCTTTCCACCAACGGCAACATGGAAGAAATGGACATCAACCTGAAGGATGTGATTCCCGGCTTGTTCGGCGCGCGCACCCGCAAACGGAATATGCGCGTTTCGGAAGCTTTGGAATACCTGATTCAGGAAGAAGAACAGAAACTGATCGACATGGATCAGGTCACCCGCATTGCCCTGGAACGAGTGGAGCGCAACGGAATCGTGTTTCTGGACGAAATCGATAAGATAGCCGGCCGCGAAGGCGGCCACGGACCGGATGTGAGCCGCGAAGGCGTTCAGCGCGACATTCTGCCGATTGTGGAAGGAACCACGGTGAACACGCGGCATGGTTTCGTGCGAACCGACCACATCTTATTTGTGGCAGCCGGCGCGTTTCATGTTTCGAAACCTTCCGACCTGATTCCGGAGCTGCAAGGCCGTTTTCCCATCCGGGTGGAATTGAAATCGCTTACCGAAGATGATTTTATTCGGATTTTGAAGGAGCCGAAATCGGCGTTGGTGAAGCAATACACCGCGCTGCTCGAAACAGAAGGCATCAAACTGACGTTTTCCGACGATGCGTTACAGGAAATAGCCCGCATTGCCGCGCAGGTGAACGAGTCCATGGAAAACATCGGCGCGCGCAGGCTGCATACCATCATGGAAAAGCTGCTGGAAGAAATTTCCTTTAATGGGCCGGATTTGAAAAAGAAGAACATCAAAATCGATGCTGATTATGTGCGCAAACAACTGGCCGAGATTGTGAAAGACCAGGACCTGAGCAAATACATTTTGTGATGCGCCGTATCGCTACTTGGTTTAGCGCTTTCGCGACTTTGGCTGTGTTTGAAAGCTGCGGATACATTGGACCGATCTCACCGCCGTCGCTCCGCATTCCTGTGGCCGTGACGAATTTATCGGTCAGCGAAATGGGAGATTCCATTCAATGCGAGTTCAGTCTTCCGCAAGCCACTACCGATAGCACCCCGATCGCAAAATTTAATAGTGTGGATCTGCGCGTAGGACCGGACCCGGTTCCGTTCGATTTAGGTTATTGGGCTGCCCATGCAAAGTCCATTTCGGTAGTAATGGACGAAGTGAATACCCAAACCGGCGAATCAAAGCCGATTCAAGCAGCCATTCCGGTTTCCGATTGGGAAGGAAAAACCGTGGCGGTAGCGGTTCGCACGGCACAGAAACAGAACCGCTTTTCGCAGTGGTCTAATGTGGTTCACCTACGCGTGGTGCCGGCGCTTGAAACACCAACAATAGAAGCGCAGTCCGATGCGGATGGCGTGAAGCTCACGCTAAGTCCGCAGCAGCCGGAAACAAAATTCCGAATTTTCCGGCAAACTTCTGCGAACGCTCAGCCAGTGGAACAAGGAATTGCGGATCAGCCAGTGTTCATCGACAAAGATGCGCAGTATGGAACCAAGTACATCTACACCGCGGTGGCCTTTAATGATGCAAACAAAGCTAATGCGCAAAGCAAAATGTCGGAAGCGCAGACAATTACGCCGATTGATACATTTAAGCCAGCGGCTCCGGCAGGTGTAACGGCTTTGGCCAGTCCTAACTCCGTTGAGATTTCCTGGGATCGTAATGCTGAACGCGATATCAAGGGGTATCTTGTTTACCGGTCGATTGATGGCGGCGCTTTTACCCGCATCGGCGACATGCTCCTTGTTCCGGCTTACAGCGATAGGGATGTTCATCCAGGCAAGAAGTACAGCTATCAGGTGATTGCGGTTGACCAGAGAGATAACCAAAGCGACCGTTCCACCCCGGCGGAAGTCGTTTTTTGAAACTGCTTTGTTACTATCAGAATCGTTGAGGCTTCACTCGTGCCTCTTGTCTGTTGTTTTCTGATGAAGATTTTTCTTGACAGCGCCAATTTGGAAGACTTAAAAAAGGTAGCGCCTTGGGGCATTATCGACGGAGTAACTACAAATCCATCGCTGATTGCCAAAGAAGGCGTGCCGATAGAAGAACAGATCCGCCGAATTTGCGACATCATTGATGGCGATGTAAGCGCGGAAGTGATTGCTACTACCGCCAAGGAGATGATTGAGGAAGGGCGCAAGCTCGCCAAAATCAATCCGAATGTGGTGGTGAAGGTGCCTTTACTCCGCGAAGGCATTGCGGCCACGCACGTTCTGGCGAAAGAAGGCATTCGGCTGAATGTGACGTTATGTTTTTCTTCGGCGCAGGCGCTACTGGCAGCCAAAGCCGGAGCTTATATAGTTAGCCCTTTTGTCGGGCGCGTGGACGATATTGGCTGGCCCGGCTTGCAGATGGTGGAAGAGATCGTCCATATCTTTTCGAATTACGATTTCAAAACGCAAGTGTTGGCAACCTCCATCCGGGGACCGCAGCAAGTAGTGGAAGTAGCCAAAATCGGCGCACACATCGTCACTGTCACGTTGAAAATACTGGACCAGATGTTTGATCATCCCCTAACAGAAAAGGGCTTGGAACAGTTTCTGGCCGACCACAATAAGGCGTTCCAATTAGCCAAAGCTTACAATGGCTAGAAATTAAGATAGACTCGTTCCATTCGATTTCACCCGCCAATTATTGGCGGCGGAAAGAACACTATCTTGTGGCCTGCGCTAAACTTGTTTTACTCTTTAGTATATGGGGCTGTCACGCTGGGCGTGTTCTACGTGCTTGGCTATGATCTTTGCCATTGCGCTGATTGCTCCGGCCCAAGCACTAATTGATTATCGTTAGTACCTTCTCATGCCCAGTGAGGAACTTCCGTGGGGCTTTGTCGCTTCGGATCTGGTGAAACTGCTGGACCAAGCGCATATCAGTCGCGCCATTATTTTTTCAATGGTATAGCGCTATGGAGATCCAAATCAGCCGCCCGTTGCCGATGAATACACTCACATCAAAGCGGAGAATGATTGGGTGAGTCAACAGGTGGCGCAATACTCTGACCGTTTACGAGCGTTTTGCGGCGTTGATCCACTCAAAGACTACGCGCTGGCTGAAATTGCCCGCTGTGCTCAGGACCCAAACCTCCATTACGGGCTCAAACTGCATTTTGGCAATTCTGATATGGATCTGGATAATCCGGAGCATGTGTAGAAATTGCGCAAAATTTTCCAAGCGGCTAGTGCGCATCACATAGCTATTACAGTTCATATGCATTCTTCCATCACCCGTATGGTGCGAAGGAAGCGCAGGTCTTTTTAGATCAGGTTCTTCCTTCGGCAAATGGGGCTTATGTTCAGATCGCGCATTTCGCCGGTTCGGGCGGGTACGACGATCCGGTACGGACGAGGCGATTTGTGTTTTTATTCAAGCCATTCAGAAGCACGATCCTTGGATGGGACGAGTGTACTTCGACACTATTAGCGTGGCTGGTTTAAAAAACCGGGAATCGAAAGATTCATTGTGAAACGGACACGAGAGATTGGTGTTGCACGTCTGTTACTCGGCCCCGCTGGTAATGTTGGTGCCGGGACTATGCGAGCGCACGCCCAGGCGGATTTTCACCGACTTCCTCTTGCGCCAGCGGAGTTTCGAGCGATTGAAACTAACATCACCCCCTCTATGCGTTGATGCTGTGACATTTTATTAAACACTCATTGAGAACTCGTGACCTGCCCCAAATTTTCTACACCTATCACAGATTCTACGCTGCGATACGCTACTGAACTTGCAAGTCATAGATCAGTGCATCAATGAATTCCTTCCGTATGCCGGTTTGACCTTTTTCCAGTTCCCGAAGTTCGGGAATGAATTCTGCCGCGTTTTGCTCGCGACTGATTTCCATCAATCGGACAGCAACTTCTCTGAATTCGGGGAAAGTAGCCGCACTCCTGAGTTCAGCACGAACCTCCTCGTCCACTTTCGTGCCCGGCGCGAGTTTGGGGCCAATGACGAGCGTTCTGCCAAAACCATTGTTATTATCCGTATTCCATTGCGCCAGTTGTTGTCCGGCCCAGGGTGAAGCTTTATCTACCTCGCTGATGAAGGTTTCCTCTTCAGACGGCTCTCCTTGTTTCGGATCGGGTTTGAATCCGCTGACCTTGACGCTCAACAATCCCGGCAGAAAGATGGAATCGAGGATGAAAGGACCTGCACTCTGCCCAGGACTTAACTGGTTTTGGAGGTGTTTCGCATCGTTGTCGTAATCGCTTCTGCTTTGCACCTCGGACGGCCTCTTGAAAGCAGCAAAGCGTGAATGCTCGTTTAATCTGCCGGGCATCACGGACCAGCCCGCAGGGGCATCGGCTTGGTAAACGGCGGACTCATCTATATTGGCGAAATCTGCATCCGTATCGAACATGAAGTATTTGATGCCCTGCCGTGCCTCTGGCGCGTTGCGAATGGTAAAGACATATCGCAAGTATTCGCCAGACCTCGTATACGTAGAAGTGATTGACGCATCCGCTCCATTCCTCATTGTGAGCTTGGCTACTCGTCCCCGCGAGCGCACAACCACCTGCGCGTTGCTAGGATCGAAGTAAACCTGATCTCCGGCTTCTTTGACCGGTATGGACCGCGACGGCGCCTCCGCGTTACTGAGTTTCTCTGGAGGAACAGTCGTGATTGATCCGGCACTTATTTTGGGGTTTGGTCCTGGCTTTGAACTGGTCTGAGCGAAGAGACAGACACACCCGAGAACAAACGAGAACAGTAGATATCGCATTCTGATTATTCCTTGCCAGCTTAATATTTAAGCCGAAGATGGTAATGGGTTCCTTCTATGTAGGTTCCGCAGAAGCGACCATCCGGCGAACAGCCGTCTCCTCCTCCGTAGTAGGTAGCTTGCTGAAGGAAATCGGCTCGGTATGGATCGATGTACTGAAAAGGGATGTCAACACTCAGCCCGAGTGTATGTTCAGAGTGCGGAGGGTTCCACCATGATCCTCCGTAATTGGGTCCAAGGTCGAACGTTCCTCCCCAGGGCAAGCTCATATCGTTTATTCCCACAATTCGATCTGGATGTAGTTGGTTAAATTTCTGAGCTATGAGGGGCAAAGCAGATACGACATTCAACGTGCCATTATGATTGTTTGGATGTTCCGGGGTTGCACCTACTAGAAGCTATCCCTAAACCCTTCGCAAGATGATCAAGGCACATGCTAAGTGGA
>CAXTWH010000083.1:0-13727 GCA_964247975.1 uncultured Bryobacteraceae bacterium
TGGAAATCAGTGAAGAATGGGAAACCGAAAAGACGTACTTAGGAATGACTAACTTACACCCGCCCCAGCAAGATTAATCGAATTTACAGAAAGAAAGTTGCTTTATCAGCTTCAGTTAAGGTTGTTGCATCCGTTGGACTAGAGGGTGAACCATTTGGGCATTGCGATATTGCAGGTAAACACATCAAGCAAAGCAAAAGCAGCAGAATAAGTTTACTATTTCGTATCACAATAAATTACAGTGAAATTTTATGGATTCTCACATACAGTGCAAGTGCGAGTTGGAGTAAGGTTCTATCTCCGGAAGGCAGCAAGGGGTTATTAATGAAAGCTCACCGACAGAGTTTTAAGATTTGCTACAGTCTTCCAATTGCCTCCCAAGGTGTTCCGCTAGGTGGACAGGGGCACGTATAGTGATAATGATCTTTTTGAGCCGTTTCGCAGATTTTGTGAACGCGCCCTGCTTGTGAATTGGAGAACCCAATGAACATTCTTGCCTTGAACGCGGGGAGTAATTCCCTTAAATTTCAAGTTGTTACGGTGCAGCCGAAGGAGAACAAGGGCGGTAAAGAAGATTTTGGCCGTATCCTGCTGACCGGCGTTTATGACAACATCGGTAAAGAAGATGCGCTGTTTTCGCTATTAGACGGCAAACAGGTTCAGCATCAGGAAAATCTGGAAATTCGTGATCACGGCCAAGCGGTTCAGCTTTTGTTGGATTGGCTGGACGGAGGCAAGGCGCATCCGTATGGGATTGCGAAGCTCGGAGACATTCAGAAGATCGGCCATCGGGTGGTGCACGGGGCTGACCGGTTCGACGGGCCGGTTCGGTTGGATGATCGCGTGATGGAGCAGATAGAAGAGTTGCAGGATTTGGCTCCGCTGCATAATGCATCGGCTTTGCGCGTGATGCGGGCCGCGCAGGAAAAGGTAGGCTCCAGCGTGCCGATGGTAGCGGTGTTCGACACGGTTTTTCACCGCACTATTCCCGACCGCGCTGCGTTGTATGGGTTGCCGCTGCAAACGGCAGAACGGCATAAGATCAGGCGCTACGGTTTTCATGGCATTTCGCACCGGTATCTGCTGCTGCGCTACGCGCAGATTGCGAAACGCTCGCCCGATGATTTGAATTTGATCACGCTTCACCTGGAAGGCGGATCTTCGGCGGCGGCGATTCAACAGGGAAAATCGGTTGACACGTCGATGGGGTTTACTCCGCTCGAAGGATTGATGATGGGAACGCGCAGCGGCGATCTGGACCCGGCGATTGTGCCTTACCTGATGCGCAAAGAAAACCTGAGCGGGGAGGAAGTGGAAAAGTTGTTGAACAAGCAATCCGGGCTGCTGGGTGTTTCCGGCAAATCCGCCGATACGCGCGAACTGATGAAACAGCTTGATAATCCGCAGGTGAGCCTGGCGTTGGAAGTTTTCAGTTATCGCGTTCGCAAGTATATTGGCGCATATCTGGCGGTTCTGAATGGAGTGGATGCCATTGTGTGCGCAGGCGGCATCGGCGAAAACACGCCGCATGTTCGCAGATTGATTCTGGAACGGATGAACAAGTGCGGGATCGAGTTTGATCGGCAACGCAATGAGGAAGTGGTTGATTACGAAGGAATAATTACCATTCCGCAGTCGCCGATTCCGGTGTGGGTGATTCCTACGGAAGAAAATCTGATGATTGCGCGTGAAACAGCCGAGTGCGAGTAGCGCTCTAAACAGACAATTACACTTCCACCGGAGCTTCGGTTTTCTGGGCGGTGAGCGTGGTTCCGGCGCTGGCCAGCATGATGAACGTTACAGCCAGCAGTTGCGAAGCATTCAACCGTTCACTCAGAAACAACAAGCCGCAGCAAGCGGCAATAGCTGGTTCCACGCTCATCAGAATGCCGAAGGTACGCGCCGGAAGCGCACGCAAAGCAATCAGTTCCAGCAAGTAAGGGAGTGCGCTGGAAAGAACCGCTACACCGAAGCCGCTGATAAATAGCAAGGGAGTCAGATGCGTTAGACTGCCGCTCGTTAACGGCACAACCGCCAGGGCCGCGCATAACATTCCAACGGCCACGCCGTTCCCGGGTGAGAACAGATACGACACTCTTCTGCCGAGCAGAATGTAAATTGCCCAGCAAGCGCCTGCTCCGAGCGCAAATAGTGCGCCGATGACATTGACATGGTTTGCACTATTCCAAGGATTCAGCAGCGCAATACCGAGGGCGGCCAGCAGCGCCCAAGCGAAGTCCGGCACACGGCGGGAACCTAGAACGGCTACAGTTAATGGGCCCGTAAATTCCAGCGACACAGCCAGGCCGAGCGGGATTCGCGCCAGAGCCAGATAGAACAGGAAGTTCATGCTGCCGAGCGCCAGGCCATATGGAATTACGGCTCGCCACTGTGTTCCGCTTAATTGATTTAACCGAGGACGGAACAATAACAGAAGCAGGCAAGCCGATAAGCCGATCCGCAGGCTGACGGTTCCTGCGGGGCCGAGCGCGGCGAACATGCCTTTGGCGAGCGCGGCCCCGCCCTGCACACTTAACATCGCGAGAAAAAGCGCCGACAGCGGTGATGACACGATGTGGGTAAATCGAGCGGCCGGCGGCATACTTGCCACAATACAACCAGCGCCGGGTTATAGTGTGGGGGATTCGCTGCCACCATGATTCGCTTTCTTCTGTTTGTCCTGTTTTTGGCTGGTTCCCTGTTCGCGCAGAGCGGGGATTGGGGACCTGCGCCCGATCTCAAACCCAGTTATTCTGTCGCCTACACGGGACGATTATTAGGTTATTTTCGTTATCCTGATGTGCAAACGACGCAGGATGTCGGCTGTCCCGCGGAAAACAGCGTTCCTTTTTCTGCCGCAGTCTCTGAGTTTCAAGCCCAGGTTCGTTTGGCCCAATCGGAAACCAGCGCGCCGCAGGTTCTGGTAAGCATGGGCGATAACTTCGCGCCTGAACTGTTGGCGCGATCCATGATCGACAAGCAAAGCACTGACACACGTAAACTAACCGAGAAAAATTTCTTCACGGCCGCTGAGAATGGCCAGCGCTGGGCTGCTGGGCCATCAACGCCATTGGAATTACTACCCGGCAAGAATCGTAACCCCGGCACGGTTCCGTCCGACAACGTGGCTTGCTTTTTGCGGTTGTTGGGCTTTCGAGCGGTAGTTCCCGGCGAACACGATTTTTATTATGGGCCGGAACGGCTGCGGCAGGTGGCGCGGTTTCTCGCTGAGCCGCAAAACGGTTCTTACTCGCCCGTTCAAATGCTGGCTGCAAATCTGGTGATTTCCACTACGCAGATCCGTCCGAATCCGCGTCTGCCAATGGAACTGCTGCCGCGAAAACTGCGGGAAGTTTTACAGCCTTCGAATTCCGTGCAGCTAAAACTGCCGCCGATTGTGATGCCTTGGCTGCGAACGGTTGCGGTGGAAACAAAGCTTCATCGGATAACGGTGTTTGATTGTCCGGCGGCATCGAATGATCCTTACCAGTTTGCGTTGCCCTCGGATTCTGAAACCCGCTGCGTTCCGCTGCATAAAATTGAAGCGCAAACAAACACATTTCAGTTCGCGCCGCCGAGCAACCCGTCTTCGCATTTCGTAGAAAACACAGATACGCTGGACCCCGGATCGAATCATGCGCTTTGCGTCGGTTATGCCGAAAACGGAGCGAATGCTACGCGCTGTAAGGTGTTCAGCGTGCAGTATCCTTTCCTGCAATTCGATCCGCATTCCGCCGGAACAACACCTGCGCCTTACTATGTTCCCGCAGCAGGCGGCAATAGTCCTAATATAGCGATCTTCGGCGTAGTTGGTCCTGATCTGCCCTCCTATATCGGCAAAGTCAACTCCGCTTGGGACAATCAGAATCCGGCGTTTGACACTTCCGTGCAGGCGCTTGATCCGGTGGAATCGCTGCGCCAAGTGCTTGAACTCTGCTTTGCCGATGCGAACTGCAAAAACCGCCGGAAGGTTCTATTGGCGCAGATGCCTTATTACGCGGCTTCTGCCCTGGCGAGCAAGTTCAACACTTTTGATCTGTTGATTGCGCAGCCCGATGCGGACCACGTCACCGGCAATGAAAACTCCAGCCGGACCCTTGACGTGCGCAGCGGCATCCTGGAGGAACGAAACAATACGTATGCTCAACCCGGCGTTCTGCTCGCGCCCGGTCTGCCGTTTATCGCCGGAACGCGTAATGCTTTAACGGCGGACCTTCGCCAGGTCACTTTTTATTTAAAAGAGAATGGCAAAAAAGTCACCCAGTTTTTTTCGAATCGGGTTTACAGTGCGGCGGTGAAGCCTGTTAACAGCAGTCTTCCGTTTTCTTTGTCAGGTTTAGATGCAGCGGTGCGTAGCACGGTAGGCGATGCCGCCGGCGCAAGCGTCAGTCAGGTTTACCATGATCTGGCTCTTGGCGCGATGCTCGAATTCTGCCAGGCCGATGCTGCCATCTTGCAAAACCGCGATGTTTTCAGCGGCTTCGATTCTTCAGTGGCTTATTGGCCCGGCGCGATTCGGTATACGCCGCAGCAGATTCTGGATGAAATTTTCTGGAAAGGCGACTTCGCAGTTTGCGAACCGGTAAAAGGGTCAACACTGAAAGCGATGCTGCAACAATCCGCTGTTTATAATCAGCAGGACCGCAACGATCTCTCGATGGCGGCGCAGAAAGGCAGCGGGCTTCGCAGTTTGGGCGTTGAATTCGATACACGTTCGAACAGCGCGTTTATTCGCGGCTTTCCGGTGGAAGATAATCGTTTATACAGCGTGGCAATGCCGGATTTTCTTGCTTTCGGCAATTCCGGTTATCCCGATGTTCTGTTTGAAACAACGCACCCGAAAGCAATAACCCGGCGCGAAAACCTGCGCCGAATTTCCGGGCTGGCCTGCGACAAACTATCTCCTGCTGTTACGCTGCATTCCTGTCAGAATGAAACAATTGACCCGTCCCAATATTTTGCGATCGTCAACACACTTCCGTTTGATTCCACTCGCGGGTTAACAGCTTGGCGCCAGTTGCGAAGTTGGGCCATGAGTCCCGCTGCTTTGTTCCCCGGAGCAGTTACGCTGGTGCAACCTGAATCCAACACGCTGGTCAGCGTAGCGCAACGAAAAGGATTCTGGTGGTTCGGGCTGCAGAATCTGGATGCGGAGTATGACCTCAGTTTTATCGGCGGTTCAGACCGCACTGTTCCCGGCAATTTCGCCGGCATTAATACGTTTTCCCAGCTTTCCACGCCCGAAACATCACAGCTAGGATTTTGGCTGCGCGGCCGGGGCGGCTATGATTTTCCTAAATACATAGATTTCTACGCCTCTGGAGAAGCGCGCTACACCCGTTTTGCGCAGCGGTCCGCCGACCCAAGCGGCAACGGTAATTTCGGCCCTTACCAGGTCAGCTTGAAGAACAACGTGGTTCGCGGCGAACTGGGGATTCAATCCAAACCGGTTTCACGCAAGCTGCCGATCCGCGCGCTTGTGTCGGAAAATCTGTTGACGCAGTTTTATGAGCCGTTTCTGCAGTTGAACGTGCCGTACCCTTGCGGCACGCCAAATTGTGTTCCCAACACATCGGCTCAAAACGAGACTTTCGCCAGTTATCCGTTGGGCAAGAATTTCATTTCCATGACCCGCATCGGGTTACGCATTGAGAACCGGCAAAGCTGGTTTGAGGGCGGCCGTGAATTCGGACGCAACATCGGCGTTCCCAGAGGATACGTGATTCAAGATGCGGGGCGTCCTCCTATCTTCTGCAATGCAGCCGGACGGCTTTCGCTAGGCCAATGCCTGAACAACGGATTTGATCCTTACTTCACCACGGAAAGTCTCATTTTGCCGCAGTTATTTAACCAGGCGATTGCAGGCTGGTTTGTTGATTTCCATGTGGCGGCTCCCTTGTACCGGGAAAAACTTCAGCTTGTGACTGATAGCTACGGAGAAGTGTTTGATAAGCGTTCTGATGATACAAATTTCAACACGCGCTTTTATCAGGATTTGACGGTGGCCTTAAAAGTTCCATTATGGGGAAATCTGTTTATTGCGCCGCAACTGGAAACATTCTTTTACCAGAATAAAGTGATTCCGAATCAACTGTTGACAACCAACCATTACGTTTTCGTGCAAACTTCCATTAAGCTTGGCTACGGGTTTGAATGGCACCAGGGCATCAGCATTCTGAAGGCGTTGCATCTTTCCGGCGCAACCAATACCGGCGCAACGCCGCCCCCCGCGCCTTAAAGACCTTGCGCGCGCAAAGAGTTGTTAGCGTTCTTGATGGCCCAAGCGGAACTGAGCCAAAGAATCAGACCTGCTCCTAGCGTCACGGCGCCAGCAATGGTCTGTCCGTGGAACAGGATTGATGCCAAAATCGCCCACACGATCATGCACGCGCCTGCAGTCGTGTTCACACGATGTCGATACGCCGGAGGCATGAAGAAAAGGTGTAAACCAACAATCACAATCACGGCGGAAAGACTCAGTTCACTGTGTCCGGTGTTGCCGAGAATATTCACGGCCAGGAACGCGCCGACCCATGTAATTAGATTTACGATCATATACGTGCGTCCTGTTTTGCGTTGTTCTTCTTCCGTGTAGGCGCTCTCTCCCGTTTTTCCGGCACGCTTCTGGATGCATAACGCGGTGACGATGAGCAAAGCTGCAATCCCGGCTATCGCCAGGAAAGCGGGAACTCTCAAAGCGGCAAACAGAAATGCCGAAAGCACCAGCCAGATGCTTCCACCCACGGCGAAGATCATGGCGCCGTTGCATTTGCTTATGGCCCGAGCGATTGGTTTAGCCTTGTCAAGTTCTCTGGTTACAATCATACGCGCCAACTTAATCTCGTTATTCTAACCCTGCATTTCCAAGTTGGCCTGCAATCTTGCTGGGGATTGTTGGCTTTCATGGCGTGGTGACCTATCCGGTTGCCAGCGGACTTGTGGAATCAGCGTTCGCGTGGCATTGGGCGCGGAGCACGGCCCTGTATATCAGTTGATCTTGAGAGAAGCAGGGCGGTTGACCGCCATTGACATTTTCCGTTGCAACGGTGGCGGGTTTACGCACGGTCCTACCAATCCGCACGACTTGATCAGCAACATTGCCGCCTGACAACAATTACTTCTCAGACTCGCTCATAATACTCAGACTCGCTCACGATTCCACTTTAATCAATTTACTCCGGCTCAACATACGATTTTTGTGTTCAGTGCAGCCGATTCTATTATTATTTCCGCTGCAAAGTCCGATATGAATTGTGGAGAGTAAAACATGACCATTCCTTCCACCCCTGCCGCCGTTCCAGTGTCACCTGTTGCATCGGCCAAGACAACTCCGAAACCCGCTCCGGTAGAAACCAAGCAAGCACCTGACACGGTGCAACTCAGCAGCACCGCGCAGGCTGCTCTGGCTACCTTGAAGGAAGCAGCGGAAACCCCGGCCCAAACGGCTCAGGAAGCCGGCAAAGGCGATGTGCAGGCGCAGCACTTGTTGGCTAAAGAAAAAGCGGACAAGTAGAATTAAACGATTTAGTGCTGTTACGGTTTCGCGGACTAAAACCGTAACAGCGCAAGTTTAACCAGCTTTAACGGCTTGGCGAACGCGTGCCTAACTTAATCTGCATGGCGGTATTGCGATCGAAGCGAACTTCCGTTCCCCGCGCCACCAGATTTGAATAAATAGACCAGGCAAAGCCGTAATAGCCGAAAGCCATACCGATGGCGCGCGGTCCAAAGGAAGCGGCGGTTCCGAGCAGGCCGAACCCGGAAAATCCGCCCAGCAGACGGCCCGGCAAGTTACCGTTTGCATTGTTGCTCCTGGTGGTTATGCCCCTGCCGCGTCCCGCGTCATCATCGCCGGATTGCGCGGCTATTAATCCGGCAATCACAGGTCGAATCAATCTCGTTTTAGATTCGGTTGCTTTCGCGGTTCCTTCCGCATCTACTTTTACGGTGTTCGGGTCGGCTTCCACTTTCGATAAATCGGCCTGTACCGTCCGGATTTTCTCGGCCATTTGCGCTTCTTCCAAAGCAGGCACATCGACCTTTTCAAAAACAAAACGCATCTTGCCGCCGCGATGCAGCAATCGGGCATGCTGCGCCAAAGTGATCTTTCCCGTAAACTTGGAGCCTTCCGGCAGCACAAGTTTCTGGTTTGCCGAAAATACAGGCTGAACCAGAACCCCTGAAACTGGGTCCCCTGGCTTCGCAGTTTCGGAAGTCAATGAGGAAAGCAGCCGGACGTTGGCGAGAATTTCTGAAGGCGGAATTATGCCCACTTCTTTTAACGAGTCCAGTGGAACCTGCGCTGCGCCAAAACTGATCGGCTGTGTTAAAACCGCGTCAAAGCGAGTGCGGGCGTGATACCACTGCGGATGAACAGGAAGTTTTCCCAGCAGATATTCTTCTACCCATTCTTTTTTATTTTGCCCGCGCACGGAATCAAGGAAGCTGTCGCGCCGCGACGTGATCTGCGCTTGCAATTGCCGCTGCAATTTCTGGAACAAGGAATGGGGCGGATCCACCGTTCCGGCTTTGTTCGAATGCGAAGGAACGTAAGTGGTCGGCAATCCGAGGGCCGGTTCGGAAACGATCGGCATTACTCGGCCATCCGGCAGCTTAAAGCTGTTGAATTTTACGTAGGCTTGTTTCAACGGCGTTAAATCGCCGCCCAGCACAGCGTTGACCCGTTTCATGCGCTCCACGGGAATCAAGGAAGAGATCTCGCCTTGAACAATGGCCCCGGCAGGCACAACAATCCGGTCAAAAGACCAGACCGGATCAATCAACTGAGCGGTTACCGGAGCGCCTTGGCGAAACCGGACATGATGCGTGATGAACAAGCGCAGGGGCGTGCCTTCGCTTACCTGGAGGGGAATGGACAGCGGCTGGGCCGGTTGCGATTGATTTTGTTGAGCAAGCAGGGGAACGCTCAGTAAAATCGCCGTTAGTTTCCGCAAAGTGATCAGCAAATCAGTTTCCTTTAGCTCTCGTCAAAGATAACAGGAAATTTTGAAGAAAGCTAAAGCCGCAGCCGCAAAACCCCATCTTGCCTTTCACACCATCTTGCTGTGGCGCTGCTACTTGGTGTAGGCGAAAGCTATGACGTACATCTGAAATTTTAAATGTTACTGCGAAGTAGCATACTCTTCGTTAATCCAGCGCCGGTACGCGTCGATGCGTTGGGGCCGACCCAGAAAGTCCTTCACCAATTCGCCGGCAGGCTTCGAGGAGCCGGGGTTCAGGATCATACGCCGATACTTCCAGCTTGGTTCATCTGCCATCAGGTTACGGCGGTCAAACTGATCGAAGAAATTCCATTTGATCACCCGGTCCCAGCTATACATGTAGTAATTGGAACTATAACCAGTCCAATGGACGAACGGAACATAGCCATGTTCATCAGGATCATCGGGCTGGTGAAAGAAATGCTTATACGTTTCTTTCACCAGTTGCTCCGAATCCACCATTCCCTCCTGCGTCGAATGAAGTTTCAGTGAGAAGTCACTAACCAAATTTGAACACGCTCACCGAAAGCTCGGCCAACACGGTCGGCGCGGGTTAAGGAGTACAGAAGGGAAGCGGGAATGACCTGTCCTGTTTGGTAGTGTTTAGCAAATTGCTGCAGCACGCCAGGGTCTTTCATCCATTCTTCAATCATTTGCGAAGGAAGTTCGACAAAATCATTTTCGGAAGCAAGGCCGCTCAGTCCCGCCCACGCCTGGGTTCCCAACATCTGGTTCATCAAGTGTCCCAACTCATGAAACATAGTGACGGCATCATGATGGTCTAAAAACGCAGGCGCACCCGGCTGAGAAGCAGGAAAATTGCAGATGAGCGCACCCTCCGGAATCTGCTTACCGGCGATTCCGGCGCGCAAGGATGTCATGCTGAACCACTTATCATTGCCGGGACGCGGATGCATGTCGAGAAAGAAGCGTCCGATCAGTTTGCCCTTGTCAGAGACTTCCCAGGTGGACACTGACGGGTCCCACACGTCTTCGTTGTTCACCTTTGCGATTGAGACATGGAAAAGCCGGGCAGCCGTATCCAGCAGTCCCTTTTCCGTTTGCTCATACGGAAAGTACGGGCGTAACTCCTGCACGTTGAAAGAATGCATGGAGCGTTTGAGCTGGTCCTGGTAGTAGAAAGTGTCATCCCCCAAAAGTCCGTTGGCCATAGGGTCGTCTTTGCGTTTAAGCGCGAGCAGTTCCGCCATGTAGCGGGTACTCGCTTCCCGGGTGGCATCGTCTACCTGCGAGATTAGTGCCTGGATCGCTTGGGCGGAGCCGCTCATCAGATCGGTGCTGGCGTAATTAGCCTAACTATCGTAGCCAAGGACGTGAGCCAATTCGTTGCGTTTCGCTGCCATTTGTTCTAACAGTTCCCGATTGTTGGGATAGCCCTGGTTCATATAGGCGTGAAACATTCGCCCGCGGAGGGAGGCGCTTTGGGCATAGGTAATAACCGGAAAGGCATCACCGGGGTTGGTGGTTAAGAGAATTGATCCATCAGGCTTGGCCGGGTGCGTTCCGAAGAAATCCGGCGGCAGGCCGCGAAGGTCTTCCCGGTCCTTGACAATGATTTGTGAGCCGCCATTAACTATATTTTTCCGGAATTGTTGTCCCATACGGACAAGTTCATCCTGCATGGCAATCACCTTCTACCGGGCTTTTTCGTCCCGGTCAACGCCCGCCAGCTTGTAAGCCCGAATTTCACGCTCCACATACCAGCGCGTTGCTGCATTCTCTTTGCTCACATCCATCGCACGCAAAGCCAGGAACACGTCACGATTTAAACGCAGATTTGATTGGAGCTGTGTTAATTGTTGTTCTGCCTGCGTCGTCGCTTGCCGCATATCATCATCGGAATGCGTGACGCGTAGCAATCCCGTTTGCGACAACGCCAGATCGAGAACCCATCCAGCCCGGTCGTAAGGACACAATGTGTTTTGCGCGGTCTGTGCGCCGCTGATTTCCTTAATAGTATGAATCTGGGTTGTTACCGAGTTAACAGCAGAATCAACACGTTTCTTAAGTCTCATACATTGGGCTTGCCGGTCCAGAAATCTTTTTCTGCGTTTGCACCCCAGGACGGACAAACACCGGCCCAGCCGAAAACCGAACCAAACAGTAAGCAAACCAGGACTTGAAACGGCAAGGATTTTGGCATAGGAATATTTTGCCGCAAGCGCAAGTAGGTATCCAGAGCCTTCCGGTACTGGTTAGGTTAGATGATCTCGTTGCTGGATCGTCAGCACTCGACTGAGTCATGCTGCGGCCCTTGCGTTAAATTTGACCGCGCATGAGTCAAACACTTTTACGTCAATAGTGTTCAGCGTTATATTTCACCGATGTTAGCTCCAATTCAATCACTGAAGGCACAGCTCCGCATAATACTCATGGCAGATACTGTCACGGTCGCAGAAGTAGAAAATCCAAGCCTCTGGCACCGAACCCTGGGCGAGATACACGGACTCGGAATTGCGGTTGCGGAACCGACAAAGCCGGAGGCATCAGTTCCCGCCGTCGACACTCCCGCTGCGGAAGCTGATCCACAAAATGGGGCAAGCACACTCGACCTCTTTTCGCGGACACTGCAGATCGACCAAACACAAACCAAAGCCGCAATCTCTCCAACAACCGAGGCTCCCTATCTTACGCTCGATATCCACTGCTGGAAAAAGATGAAAAAGCAACTGGCCGGAACAGGTGGTAACACCATAGCAGCGTCGGCAGTTGCGGGCACGCTGCTGGCACTGTGGTGCCGAGAGGCGGGCCTCGAAACGCCAACGCAATCTCAGGCACAGGCAGTTCTACAAACGCTCGGCATCCAGGATAAGAATGCCAGTCGTGCTATTCGCAACGCAAGCTGGCTACAATCCCGCCCAGGCGGACAGATTCTGATAAATCCAGCCCAGCACTCGAAGGCTCTCCTACTGGCCAAATGCTTCTGCATTGGGGACTGGTTCCGGGTGGAGGAAACAGCAGCCGATTAGCCATGCTAATCAGCGCTGAGAGGACTAGTGCATTGCGGACGCGCGAGTCGCGCACTGAAGTTGCCGCTCTCAATTTGGTAGTGGCGGCTCGCTGAAGTCCGTTATTATTGCGGGGCAACAGTAAGTGAATCGATTCCGCTGTTGTTCAAGGACACTTCAAAGAATGATGAGTTTGGTTTACCTCGTTCAGGTGACGATTGAATTATGCACTCCGGTGCGGGTCAACAAATTCGCAATTGTGTGTTCGGCGTAGGCCAGCGATCTCCAGGAGCTGCGACCGGGGCTAGCGACTGGCCTGAACCACTGCGGAGCGGAAACAGATACACTGGACGCAGGCATCCTCCGTGAACCGCGAATACGTTGAGCACCGAGAAAACAGATTTTACTTCGTCGGGAGTCGTGTGCCTGTTGATCGCATCATTTGGGATTACCGTAATGGTGAAGATCCCGGGACAATTCAGTCGCATTATCCGACGCTGTCCGTGGAGCAGGTCAACAGCGCGATCGCGTTCTACCAAAAATATAAGGAAGAACTGGAGCAGGCAATGGAAGAACGCAGGCGCGCCGAAGATGCCTACACAGCGACTCACCCTAATCCTCCTGACATCGAGGAGAAGCTTGAGCGCACGCGGCAGCAGCCCGCATCGCGACGAACGTAACGGATGATCCGCTTCCCGGCGGATGCCGATTTCAACCACGCTATCGTTAAGGGCTGCCGACGCCAGGAGCCCGCAATGGATTTCCTCTCCGCCAATGAGGCAAAGCTAGAAGGCGTTCCAGATCCGAAAGTTCTCGCGCTCGCTGCGGATCAGGATTGAATGCTTGTCACCCACGATCGGAAGACTATGCCGTGGCACTTTAGCACTTTCCTGATGAGCGGCGGATCCAGCCCAGGCGTGTTTCTCGTCAGCCAATACGCGCCGATCGGAGATGTCATCGATGCCCTCGTGCGCATCTGGGCCGCGTCGGATGTTGGAGATTGGAAGAACCGTATCGTAAACATCCCGGGACCGTGATTTCAAGTCACAATCCAGCGGTATCGAATGCGCGATAGCTGTACTGAACCGGGCCCGCAAAGGTGTAGGCGCGGCACAATCAAACGACGTGAGCAACGCTCAGTCTCTGTCACCAACGATGCCCGGCGATCAGGGGCAGACCTATACGGAGCGCGTTCGACCACCTGTATATTAACCAAGAAAATCAGCCCAACCAAAAACGTATTTATAGTACTCAAATCGGGAGTAGCGACCGTGTATACGTTGTTGAAGTGGTTGGTCGGGGCGAGAGGATTCGAACCTCCGGCCTCCTGGTCCCGAACCAGGCGCTCTACCAGGCTGAGCCACGCCCCGACGCTTGTGAACCATTTCAGTTTATCAGGCGACGGTTTTTCTTACAACAAATTTGCACCAGAACTTGATCTACCACAGTTGCAGCCAAATATGCCTTCCCTGGGGAGTATCTTCATAAAATGCTGTCCAACCCGCGATGTTCGCTGCAAGAACAACCTCATCCAATGCAAAGCGAAGCGATTCTGGTTTAGTGGTTATAGACGTCTTAACAGGAGATGCCGATCCCACTAGCCATAAGCCTGCAGAAGTTCTCTGCGTCTGAAGATGTTTCATTACTTCAGGCGCACGTAGAAAATCCTGCACTATGTCCGAGGCCAGTGCGTTCTTTTTTGTTCGTGTAACATCGTTTCTGTAAATTGAGATTGCAAGGTTAACGTTTTGTTCCG
>CAXTWH010000084.1:0-9055 GCA_964247975.1 uncultured Bryobacteraceae bacterium
GACAAAGCTTCGACGACCTTTTGGATAAATGCGAACGGCTGCATATCTCCGGCACTTTCATGTGCTGGATCATTCTTCCCGCCAAACGGCAAGCCTGGATGTATTCTTCTGACGGCCTGCTGCGCCGTAGCACCTCTTTGTACTTCAACATCCCCGATAAAGTCATTCGGTTGAGCGCCGATGACATTTTCTCTGCGCTCGACGATTAGGGAAACACTTCCGCTGCAAAACCCAGGTAATGCGGAAGCTGGCTCAATTTCATAACGGATGGCAGGATTTACTGGTTGGGTAACTTATTAGACTACTATGTGAACAGATAAAACGGTAAGCTCATCTGATTCACTGGTCATAAGAATGACGCAGGATACGCAGGTTCTCTGCAAGTGAACTTAGCTTAGAGCACAAGATTGCCTACTTCCGGCTCGGCAATTCTACGATAGATATCCCGGCCTCATTAGTCATAATTAGTTTGGGTTCCTGTTCTCCGCCAGGAAGCAGCAGCGAGACTGTCTGTTTGCTGTTTTCACCCTGAAGATAAATTCCAGATCCGCGCTTTGGTATATAGTACAGATGCGCACGTTCGCGACCTGCCTCATCATCGATACCGAACATAAATGAGCCGTCATCCGAAGCTGCGATGCCACCTCGTTCCGTGCCGTCCGGCTCCTTGAATTGAACTCCAGCAGAAACTACCCTGACCCGCTTTCTTATTTTCCCATCGACAACAGGATCCGGAAGAGGAGCCGCAATCACAATGCGCTCTCGACCTTTCTCATCGATAATGGCGAGTTCGCGAACGCGCAGTTTATCTGTTTGTGACTGTCTGGCGTGAACAACGTTATTCTGAATCATGCTTAGCATCAACGCAGCCGTTATCCCCCACCCCACAACACTAAGTCTGGCCCAGCGCTCTGATCGCTGGAGCCGCTTTTCCAACGAATGAGGCTTCTGTAAATCGAATTGAGATTCCATAGCAGATAATCCGCAATCAACTTAACTGAGTTCCGGCATGTTGGTCAAGTATCCCCTAAGCTTTCTGTAAGAGCTGCCAACAAAGTTTTCGCTAGTTCTCCAGTCGCTTTGGTTCTCGCTACACTAGGAATTGATAGGTGGCTTGAACTTTGAAAGTCCGACAAATCTCTGCCGCAAACGCCATGCGCACAAAACTGGTTTTGAGTGTTTTTCTTTGCGCGTTTTCCCTGCCGGGCGCGGATTTGCCTCCTCCCTCATCGGAAGGTCTGCGCCATTTTATTCAGGTAAACGATCATCTGTACCGGGGCGGGCAGCCGCAACTGACCGGGATCGAAACAGCCTCGAAGCTCGGTGTGCGCACGATAATCGATCTGCGCGGCGCGGGAGAACGCGCCGATGCGGAAAAAGAAAAAGCTGTGTCGCTGGGGATGAAATACTACAGCATCCCGTTTCATAACAACAGCGCGCCCACCAACGAGCAGATCGCTGAAGTTCTTTCGCTAATCGACAATCAAAGCAACTGGCCGGTGTTTGTGCATTGCCGGCGCGGGAAAGACCGAACCGGCACCGTGATTGCCTGTTACCGCATTGCGCATGACCATTGGACCAACCAGCAGGCATTAGCGGAAGCGCATAAGATGGGAATGAGTTGGACAGAGCGCGGAATGCAGAATTTTATTCTGCGCTACCACCTGATTGCGCAGCCGGAAGCCATGACGCAGTCTGTTCATTAACCGTGCGGTGTTATCCTAGGAATCGCATTCTTCCCTCCCGCAGATGGATTTCCTAGAAGGTCTCAACCCCCAACAACGTGAAGCCGTAGCTCATGCCGAAGGGCCGCTATTATTGCTGGCCGGGGCAGGCAGCGGCAAAACACGCGTGATCACGCAACGCATCGCGCATCTGATTTCGCATCATCAGGTTCCCGGCCCGGCGGTGCTGGCCGTCACCTTTACCAACAAAGCATCCGACGAGATGCGCAAGCGCGTCACCAGCCTGATCGGAGAAACATCGGCCAGCCGAAGCCCGTTTGTTTCAACGTTCCATTCTTTCTGCGTGCGCCTGCTGCGCCGCGACGGAGATTCGTTGAGCCAGATCCGGCCCGGCTTCACGCGCCAGTTCGTGATCTACGATGACGATGACCAGGTAGCGTTGCTGAAATCAATTTACCGGCAGCTTGCCATTGATGACAAGTTCATGCCGTATCGCGCCATGCTTTCGCGCATCAGTCATGCGAAAAGCCATCATGAAACGCCGCTCGACTGGTACAAACAAGCCAACGACCCGCGCTTAACGCGCATGGCCAAAATCTACGAGCAGTACGATGAGCGATTGCAGCAGGCGAACGCTTTGGATTTTGACGATCTGCTGCTGGAATCGGTGCGGCTTCTAAAACATGACGAGCTGCTGCGCGCGCGCTACAATCGGCAGTTCGAGTTCGTCATGATCGACGAGTATCAGGATACGAATCGCAGCCAGTATGAACTGATGCTCCTGTTGACGCAGATGCGCAAGAACGTCTGCGTGGTGGGCGATGAAGATCAATCGATTTACGGATGGCGCGGCGCGGATATCCGCAACATTCTGGATTTTGAGCGCGACTTCCCGAACGCGGCCGTGATCCGGCTGGAACAGAACTACCGCTCCACGAAAAATATTCTGGAAGCGGCCAGCGCGGTAGTCGCCAATAATAAAGAGCGCAAGGGGAAATGGTTGTGGACCAACTCCGGCCAGGGCGCGAAGATCGGTTTATACGAAGCGCCGGATGGCGAAAACGAAGCGTTATTTATTGCCGACACGATTGAAAAGATATTGGCAGCGCGGCCTGATGAACGAGTTGCGGTTCTTTATCGGACCAACTCACAATCGCGGCAGATTGAAGAAGCGCTGCGCCGCTACGGGCGCAAATATCTGGTGGTGGGCGGATTCTCCTTTTACCAGCGGGCGGAAGTGAAAGATCTGCTGTCGTACTTGAAAGTGCTTTTAACGCCGGGCGATTCGATTAACCTGCTGCGGATCATCAACACTCCGGCGCGCGGCATCGGCAGAAGCACCATAGAACAGATTGAACAATACGCGCTGCGCAATAACCTGAGCTTATGGACCGCCATCGGGCGAATGCTGGCAGAAAAAACGTTTCCCGCCCGCGCCGATGTCGCGCTTCGATCGTTTGCCAAAACGATTGAGGAACTGCAAAGCCTCGTTGCAAGCCAGCCGATTCCCGATCTGCTGAAATCCATTCTGGAAAAATCCGGCTATGAAGAGATGTTGAAAGCCGATAACTCGCCGGAAGCGGAATCGCGTTTAGCCAATATCGAGGAATTAATTAACGCGGCGGTGGAAGGGGCCGAGCGCGGCGAAACGGCTTCGGACTTTCTGGACCATGCTGCGCTGGTAGCGGATTCCGATCAGGTGGATGAACAAGCTCCGGTGTCGCTGTTGACCATTCATAACGCAAAGGGGCTGGAATTTCCTAACGTCTTTCTAGCCGGTCTTGAAGAAGGCTTGTTTCCCCATAGCCGCTCAGTGGGTTCAGAAACCGGAATGGAAGAAGAGCGCCGCCTTTGTTATGTGGGGATGACACGAGCGGAAAAACGGCTTTACCTGACCTGGGCGCGTTATCGGCGGCGTTTCGGAGGCGGCCAGCCGGAAGCCACGCTGCGTTCGCGTTTCCTGGCCGAAGTCCCGCCGGAGCTTTGCGAACGATTGTCGCCGTTCAAAGACTTGAGCGTGAATGAGGTGGATTTGTTTTCCGAACAGTACGATGTTCGCGAATCGGTCAAGAAGAATTTGTACAATGGGCGCACCTACAATTCGCTGGATAACATTGCGCAGTTTTTTGCCGAGCGCGGCATGGCGGTGCCTTCCGGAATTGAGCGGGCGCAGCAGTCCCCTCCACGACCGAATGTTCCGGCAGAACCGTCATCAGCGGCCACACCGCCAACACCTATCAGGCCATCCGCACACACTCCACCGACCTTAAAACCGATGTCGCCATCGGGACCGCTGAAGCCTGCTGTTCCGCCGCCGGCGCGAATTCCTCCAACTGCGTTTTCGGGCGCTTCAGCAGCAGCGCGGCCCACCCTAAGCCGCTCTGCTCCTAAATCGCGCGGCGGCGGTTTTCAATCCGGCAGCACGGTAAACCACCCCAAATACGGGCGCGGCACGGTGCTGCGTCGCGAAGGCGAGGGAGAAGATGCGAAACTAACAATAAGTTTCCCCGGATTCGGGTTGAAGAAAATTGTGGAAAAGTTTGCAGGTATCAAAATCGACGAATGAACACGAAACACGTTACAGATAGCGAAGAGCGTAAACAGTTAAAAAGAGCGGCGCGAAAGAAAGCCGCGCCCAAAGCGAAACGCGCCAGTGGTGTTGCGCGGGGAGCCAATAAGAAAAAAGTGAAGAAGATTGTAAAAGGCCAGCGTAAGCGTTAGGCCGGTTTTACGCCTTTAACTTATAACGAATCACATAAAACGGTCAGTGAAAGCGACCGGTACCAAGCCGCGCTTTCGCTGACCGTTAGCCATTCCCGGGCCGGTTCATCTCGTATACTGACGCATTGTATTTGTTTCTATGCCTCGTTTGCTAGAACATCAGAATTCTAACGGCAAGCAAGTAAGCGAGGTAATGCTTCTCACTGATGTCTCAATTATTAAAAACCAAAAGTATTGAAGGTTTGATTCATGAATCAGAAGCCGGCGATAAACGTTTAAAACGCTCTCTCGGCCCCTGGAGTCTGATGGCTTTTGGAGTGGGAGCGGTGATCGGGTCCGGCATTTTCACGTTGACGGGTACGGCGGCGGCTGGCCTCACATTCAATTACCATTCTGTTTTCAATGCGCCCGTGCTGGATTTGTTGCTGCACGGCTCCCATGCGGTATCTACCATCGGGCGGCCCGGAGCGGGTCCCGGCATCACGCTGTCCTTTATTCTGGTCGCCTTTGTTTGCAGCTTTGCCGCGCTTTGTTATGCCGAGCTGGCGTCCATGATTCCGATTGCCGGCAGCGCGTATACCTATACTTATGCGACATTGGGAGAAATCTTCGCCTGGATCATCGGCTGGGACCTGATTCTGGAATATGCGGTTTCCAATATGTCGGTGGCAGTAGGGTTTTCCGCTTACTTCAACGACATCTGCGATTCTCTGTTCCACACTCATTTGCCGGATTGGCTTTCGCAGCCGCCGCTCGTCGCAGGCAAAATGACCGGAGCCGTTTTTAATGTTCCGGCGCTTCTAATTGTGATGCTGCTCAGTTGGGTGCTGGTGCGCGGCGTACGGGAAAGCGCGGGAGCTAACAATGTAATGGTGGGCATCAAGATTGCAGCGGTTCTGATCTTTGTATTCGGGGCCGCGCACGCCATTAAACCGGAACACTGGCATCCGTTTATGCCGAACGGATTTTCCGGCGTGCTGACCGGCGGCGCCATTGTGTTTTTCACTTACATCGGGTTCGATTCGGTTTCCTGCGCGGCGGAAGAAACCAAAAATCCTCAGCGCGATATGCCGGTCGGCATTATCGGCACGCTGATTTTGTGCGCGATTTTATATAGTTCCGTGGCGCTGGTTCTGACGGGCATTGTGGATTGGCACAGTTTAAACAATGATGCGCCGGTAGCGAACGCTTTGAAAGCGATCGGGTTAAACAACCTGCGCTTTGTGGTGACAACCGGCGCTTTGCTGGGGATGCTGTCTTCCCTGCTTGTGTATCAGTACGGGCAGGCGCGCGTTTGGTTTGCGATGTCGCGCGACCGGCTTCTGCCCGATATGTTTTCGCGCGTGCATAAAAGGTTCGGCACGCCGCATATTTCCACCTGGATTGCCGGTTTGTTTGTCGGCATTCCGGCAGGCATCTTCGATATCGGCACTTTGGCTGACCTGGCCAACATCGGAACGCTGTTTGCTTTTGTGCTGGTGTCCGTGGGTGTTGTTCTGCTGCGGCGAAGCCAGCCATTCCGCCCGCGCTCCTTTCGAGTGCCGTGGGTTCCGTTCACGCCGATTTTGTCGGTTCTGTTCTGTTTTCTGTTGATGTTAAGCCTGCCGCTTGAAACTTGGGTCAGGTTTCTGGTATGGCTGGTGCTGGGGCTAGTGATTTATTTTTCTTACAGCCAGAAGCGAAGCTCGCTGCGGGCAGATACGCCGGTAGCCGCAGGGAAAAGGTGACGCAGCCTGAAATTTCGGTGGTTGTTTCCACATTTAACCGCAAAGAAAGCCTGGCCGAAACCATTGAAAGCATTCTGGATCAGAAGAATGCTCCCGCTTATGAACTGGTTGTGGTGGATAACCGCTCCACCGACGGTACCGCCACGGTGATTCACCATTATGCGGAACGCGCCGAACACGTACGCTATGTATTTGAGCCGCAGCAAGGCATGTCTTACGGGCGAAATGCCGGAATCGCGGCTGCCCGTGCGCCCGTGATTGCCTTCACCGATGACGATGTGGTGGTTTCTCCTCACTGGCTTGCTGCTGTTCAGAATGCGTTCAATCAACATCCGGAATTTGGCTGCGTGGGCGGGAAAGTGCTGCCGCGCTGGCCGTTTCCGCCGCCTGCCTGGCTGACGATGCGTCATTGGGGGCCGCTCGCGCTTTTAGATTACGGAAATGCCCAGTCCATCGACGCGACAAACCGTAAGTGTTTGATTACTGCCAATATGGCGGTCCGGGCTGAAGTGTTTAAACGGATCGGGCCTTTTCAGCCTGCGTTTCAAAAAGCAGCCGGTTCGGTTTCGGGATTGGAAGACCGCGAACTACAAGAACGCTATTGGCGGATAGGTGGTCGTTGCTGGTTTGATCCGGCCATTGTGGTTCATGCGGCCATTCAACCGGAGCGTCTGCAAAAGCAGTACCACCGGCGCTGGCATTTTAACCACGGCGAAGCTCATGCAACGCTGCGCGACCCGGAGTTTGAAGCTTCGGGTTGGAAAGTTTCCGGCATACCGGGACACGTGATCCGGCGCCTGGCCGAACACACGGTGGGCGCAGCGGTTTCCACATTGTCTTTCCAGCCGCAACGCGCTTTTGAACACGAGTTGGAAGCGCGCTTTCTGGCCGGATTCACTTCTCAGCGGCGCAAACAAAGTAACGGGAAACAATAGTTGAATGTTGGCGAAATTCTCTTAGTCGTCGAGATTGGACTCCTGTACGAGCAGGAAGCGCAGATCGGATTACATAATAGTTCAGGCAGTTGTTCCAAATGGTATGCAGCTTTTTGCGGAATGCCAGGCTGTGCCGCTCATTCTACATTGTGCGCTGAAAGGCGCCTGCAAATGCCGTTAGTTTACAGGCTGCGCCTTGGTTTTAATCTGGTCGGTGTTCTCCGGCGCTAAGCAGAGTTAACACTCATGCTGCTCGTGATGCCCGCACGCAGCACTCCGTTCCCCAATCCGGTGAGTAGCCGCCGTAACAGGATGTGTTGCTCCTCAAACAAAAAACAGCGCCGGTTTATTTGAGCAGCTCGGGTTTCAACTCGCCGCCGTCTATCGCACGCAATCTCCAAGGCGAAACTATAACGCCAAACTCAGGGGATACTGCTCACAATAATCAGCAATTGCGCAGCCTGTTCTTGAAATCCACCGTTGATAGTCCCCATTCTTCTACGGAATTCCGCTTTCACTCTCCCACGCTCGCCTCCGCCATGGTCAGAAACACATCGCGCAGGCCATCCGTCCCGCCGTCTGCGCGCTGAATCAACAGAATCGAAATCAACTCATTCCGGGGATCAATCCACCCTTGCGTTCCGAACGCGCCGCCATGCCCATACGTTCCTTCAGAATGCCCGGCCAGTTCCCCTAGCGGATCAGTTACCACTTCCCAGGCCAGCCCGTAATCGGCGCCGCGCATCCAGCCCACCGGATGAATGCCGCGCGTATGTGGTTCGGTCATCAGATGCACCGAAAACGGCGACAAATACCGATGCCCTTGGTAAACGCCGTCGTTCAACATCATGCGGTATAAATGCAGCAAGTCTTCCGCCGTCGAATACAAGCCCCAGCCCGGAGCCGGAAACACTGCTCCTTGCCGATGCTTCGCCGGGTCGCCCGCCAGAATCGTTCCCGGCGCCCGCGCCAGCTTTCCCTCTTTCTGCACATACACCATCGCGATCCGGTCAACTTTATCTGCTGGCGGATAGAAAAACGAATCTTTCATGCCGAGCGGATGCAAAATCCTTTCCGCAATGAAGTCCTCATACTTCCGGCCCGAACACACTTCAATAATTCGTCCCAGAATTTCGATGCCCGGGCTGCTATAACTCCACTGCGTGCCCGGTTGAAACAGGATCGGTTCCTTCGCCAGTTGCTTTACCACTTCTGCTAACGGCACATTCATCAACTGCGGATAATCATGGATCGCTGCCGGAGCCGGATCGGGAATTCCCGCCGTATGCGTCAGCAGATCGCGAATCGTTACTGGATGGTCCGGCCTGCTCAATCGTGCCGCGTCCGGCCCCGTATTCGCTGCTACATGCTGGTCGTGAAACTCCGGCAGATACTGTTCCACCGGATCGCGCAAAGCGAGTTTGCCTTCTTCGGCCAGCATCATAATCCCGATTGCTGTCACCGGCTTCGTCATCGACATAATCTGGAAGATGGTGTCCTTTTGCATCGGACGGTTCTGCTCAATATCCGCCATGCCGGTCGCCTGAAACTCCGCTACATCGTTGCCGTGCGCCACCAGCGTCACCGCGCCCGCCACCGTCTGTTCATCCACAAAATGCTTCATTCGCTGTGGGATCTGCGAAAGAACGGCATCGTTCATGCCATGCGTCGCAGGGGTGGTCCGGTCCGCTGCTGACAGCAGCAGCAGGGAATTAAAGATGAGAAAACAAAGTAAAGGAGTTCGCACAGTTTCTTAGCATATCCTGAGCGGGCGCGGCGATAAACAAATAATCTGAATACGGCAAAATCATTCTGTCGTTTACCGCCTGTTGCCGCCTCGATAGCATACTGGAACCGGAAAAGCTAAACTTTAGAGATAGCCTCAATCGCCAGCAATAAAATCTTCAATGATCGTTGCCGCCTTGTCAGCTATTTCTTGTTCTAATAAATCAGCGGAAGCACGGGCTTTCGCTGATGCTTCAGCAAG
>CAXTWH010000084.1:9155-13171 GCA_964247975.1 uncultured Bryobacteraceae bacterium
AGAAAATCCAGATTCTCCCCAATCTTTAACATTGACCACACCCAACGCCTGCTCAAATTTACTTTCTGCTTCCAGAGTTAATCTGTATCCTTCGTTCCGAAAAGCTAAAATCTGACCAACTTGTTTCGTAAACTCAGCGGCTTTATCGTCATCAATATTCGGAATTGGTAATGCATTAAGGTGAGAAGTCTCCAGATGCTTAATAATGTGGCCATAGTGCGCGCCCTTTGTCATAGCTCTGGTCTGAGGAGCATGGAGGTAAGCGTAAATCCAACCTAAATTTTCAGGTTTGATTGGTTGGACACGAAGTAAATCATCTGAAATAATTATTCCGCGATGAGTGTCGTGTGCAATAGTAGCTCTTCCCACTGAACCAGAGCGCGTAACAAGAATCGTTCCATCATCGACGAAACATGCTGTAGCTCCGCTCATTTTTCCAATCGCAAGAAACTTACGTGGAATGGGGCGAACGTCGAAAACCTGTGTGGCTGTCAAGAAAGGGTTGCCATACTCCGGAGCTACTAAAATACCTTTAAGGCGATTAGGTTGTTCAACTCGCGCCAATTGGCCAAACCGCGTCCATCCTTTGCTCTTCGATTCAATCGCTATCCTGAGGCCATAGCCGGTTGAAGATACGTTTCCGCTTCCATCCGTCTATCGCCTGCAAACAAAACAGAAGCTTTAATGCTGGCCGACTTGAGATGATGGTAAACCCAAGTATTGGAGGGAACTGGCGGCGGAGCGACTAATCTTGCTCGGGAAGCCATCTGCGAAACTCTTGAGCGATCTGCTGAGTATTATCGTCCGCCACTTTCCGGCGAGTAGTCTGACGCCGGTAAGCAGGAATGCCGTGCTCCCATTCTTTAACTAGCTCTTCAACTTCTTCGATCACCTCGTTTCCCTTGCGGTCGCGCACATAGATTTTGTTTCCGCGCTTGTCATGTCCAACATGGTTGGCGACAGCCATGAAGACTGAATAATCGCTCATCCGGCCTGCCGCTGTTTCAATAGCGATAGTTTCTGGAGTTTTGCGCTGCAAAACCAAGATGCTTGTTTGAATGCTTACGTCAGGCTGAAAGGTGTCTGGATGAAGATCGATGCTCGCCAGAACGCGCGTGTTCCGTAGAATCCACTCCCGGACGTAGCCCAGGCCGGGCGAGCCGAGAATGCCGTCAGGCAAAACAATAGCCGCGCGTCCAGTGCCGGGCTTTAAAAATTTGACGCACCGCTCAATGAACAAAATTTCCGGCGGCTGAGATTTCTGGACAGCTTCAGTCATTCTCCACTTGTCCAAAGCTTTGTCGTAAGTCCAGGAATGTCCCAATTCATATTTTTCCAGAATGGCTGTGTCGGTAACAGGTATTTTGGAGCCGAACGGCGGATTCGTGAACAGGACATCCACGTTTCCCATGATGTCACGCTCAAATAGTTTGGGGTCCCACGTTGGAGGCGCTTCTAATGAGTTGGCCTGAAACAAGCCTCCAGCCCCGTCATTGTTCATGACCATGTTCATTTTCGAGGCTTTCACTAATTCGGGATTGAAGTCCATCCCGACAATAAAGCCCTCCGCGAATTTTCTAATGCGGCCCTGCACCGCGTCTTCTGCGCGGCTCAGATTGTTTCCCCATTTAGCAATTTCCGCTGCGCGGATCTTCTCTATAACATAGTTCATGGCCGTAATGAGAAATCCTCCGGTGCCGCAAGCCGGATCAAGCAAAAGCTGTTTTTCGTTCGGATCGAGCATGGAAACAGCCATGCTGCAAACATTCCGGGGCGTGAAAAACTCGCCGCGATCGCCCCGAAGATTAGAACCTACAATTTCTTCGTAAGCACGGCCTTTTACATCAATATCGCTTTCCAACAAAGAATACATCTGAAGCTGGGTGACCAGGTAAGCCAGCACAATGGGTTTTAAGTCAACGCTCTCCGGTTTCTTAAAGATCATCGGATAGTCACTCTTTACCAGCGTGAAAAGACCTTCAATCCGCTTCTGAACTTTCAAAGGCCCGTTCACCCCATGACGTTCATTGGCGGCCGCAAAAAACTGAACTTCGTCGTTATGGCGTTCATCATGGATTTTACAGAAAATCAGCTTCAGCAGTTCCCAGAACGCTTGCGGCTTTTGCAAGCCCTGATTGCCGGCGATGTAATTGTGGCAGCGGCGGAATGCAAACAAAAGCGCATCCGACGTAGCTGGTTTCAACTGGTCGAAGCGGGGTCTATCTTCGTTCTCTTCTTCGCGTCCAAACTCAGGAAGATCCGGGACATCCTCAACGCTGACCTTCCCGTCTTTAATTACGCGCCGATAACAGAAACGCTCAATTCCGTTTGTCCACATGCCGTAGGTTGTATTTGGACAAGCTGCCATATAGCTTTGGAGTTGGCCGACACCATCCTTTTTATCCGCTGATTTAACGGTTGAAGCCTTGCATTCAACAATGATTAGAGCTTGTTCCTGTGCGTGATCGGCATTGGGAGGAAAAATAACCAGGTCGGCTCTGGGTTTGCGCGTTCCAATACGCAGGACAAATTCTACTTCGATTGATGCTTTTGCATAGCCATACTCGCGTACAAGCGATTTGGCAATCTCCTGGCGAACGTATTCTTCCGGCGTTTCAGGCCGCTGCGTCTGGCCGTCAATGAAGTCAAGGACTTTGCCTTGCTGCACAATGATGGCGAGTTTTGATTGCGTTGCGTACTCCATATCTCTGCTACGATCTGCTGATCCTGATACCCCTTGTGAATCGCTAAACACCATGAAAGCACACACAAAATCAGCGCCGGGAAATTTAAACTAAGCGCAAACTGATAAAATCAACCAGCTTTACTCTTAAGCTGAATTCCTGACTTGCTGCCAAAAACTCCGAACCGTTCGCGTCTGAATGCCCTGATAGCTCCCCATCCGCAACAGGTCCTGATCGCCGGTAACAAGAGCATCGCTTCCCGCGGCCAGAGCGCATTCAATAATCTGATTATCGTCGGGATCGCCTGGCGCAACATTCAGCGTTTGCCTGTAACTGACCGGCTGCATGTACGTCTTCAACACAAGCACAACATCATCAAGTTCCGCTGCTTGAAATCTGAATTTGTCGCGCAGGATACGCAAAGTTTCATCAATAATCGGCTGAGAAACGGCAACCCGCAGTTTGCCTTCCATGCAGAGCCTTACCAGATCGCGCGGCTTTCCGCCAAACTTAAATGCTGAAACATAGACGTTTGTATCGAGTGTGACGCGATTCACTTACCGCTCGCGGGTTTCGTTGCGGTGTTCCTGAATCGCGCGGTTTACCTGATCTTCAACCTGTTCATCGGTCATGGTCCCGCGTGTTTGATCGGCCCGTCGGCTCAAGCGTTCAAAAGCGCGACGCGCCAGGTGTTGTTGAAGCGCTTCGCGCGTCCGTTCATCAACGCTCGTTCCATCCGTCTCGGCGGCAGCTTGGACCTGTGTGAGCAGTTCTTCCGGAAGCCGGATATTTAGCTTCGGTTGCCATACATTTACTTCTCATTTTGACATTTTTGGAAGACAGGCGGTGGAAAATCGGACTGAGAAAGTAATGGCCCACAAACAGCAGGAAAACCGTTTTAAACCACTACGGCTTTCAGTAACCTCCTGCTGACGAATAATGCGCTCTAGGAATTTGGTAGCGATGGAGCTCCCAAAAGCCGCGAATCAAAAGCAAATGGCTGCTTGCCGATAGTCTTGATCTCGGCAAATTGCGGATGGTTTGGATTTAATAGGTAATTGAACTCGCCTGGAACCAGAACAGTAGGAACGCGGAGTACAGCAGATTCTTTGCACTTTAACCACTCGTCGCCTATTTTGCGAGTAACATTAATATCCGGAGATGCCCATGTGACTCTTTCCATTACGAGCGCATCAGGTATCGCAATTTCCAGGAACACCAACTGCTCGGGTAAACGATCCATACGCACCATGTATTCGAGAATGCACAAAGAAGCTGTCTGAGCTTGCCCGTGAAAAACGTATCCCTTGCTGAGAGACTAAAAAGGAGCAA
>CAXTWH010000085.1:0-13030 GCA_964247975.1 uncultured Bryobacteraceae bacterium
CCCCAAGCCCGATTGATTTTGAACCATTCTTCCGGTTGGTGGAATCTGTTGCCATGCCGCGTCCCAGCGGCGTCGTCACGGAAATGGTCGGACTCCTGATTGAATCCCGAGGACCGGCGGTAGCCGTAGGTGACTTCTGCGACATCCGCACCGCAGCGGGAAAATTTGTCCGCGTTCAGGTGATTGGTTTTCGCAACGGATGCGTTCTATCCATGCCGCTGGAGGAAACCGATGGCATTCAACTCGGCGATCAGATCATAGGCCGCAGTCATGAAGCCAAAGTGAAAGTAGGACCGGAACTGCTAGGCCGCGTTCTCGATGGTTTCGGACAGCCTTTGGACGGCAAAGGACCAATTACGGCGGAAGCTGCTTATGAGCTGAACGCCGCTCCTCCTGGCCCCTTGGAACGGGAAAACATTGAAGAACGCCTGGTTACAGGTATCCGAGCCGTTGATAGTATGCTGCCCTGCGGCAAAGGACAGCGCATTGGTATTTTCGGCGGCAGCGGTGTTGGCAAAAGTACCCTGCTTGGAACGATGGCCCGCTTCAGTTCGGCGGACGTCAATGTAATTGCGCTGATCGGGGAGCGAAATCGCGAAGTGCGGGAGTTTCTGGAAAAAGAACTGAGTCCTGAAGGCTTGGCGCGCTCGGTTGTGATTGTGGCAACTTCCGACCGTTCGGCGCCGCTTCGTATTCGAGCTGCTTTTGTGGCGCTGGCCATCTCGGAATATTTCCGCGATCAGGGAAAAAGCGTTCTGCTGGTCATGGATTCCGTCACGCGATTGGCAATGGCGCAACGGGAAATTGGCTTAGCCGCTGGTGAACCGCCCAGTCAAAAAGGCTATACGCCGTCGGTGTTTGCGCTTTTGCCCAAAATTTTCGAACGCGCTGGCAATTTCCGCAACGGCGCTATTACCGGGTTTTTTACGGTGTTAGTGGAAGGCGATGATTTCAATGAGCCGATCTGCGATGCGGTGCGCGCCATTCTGGACGGACATATACAATTATCGCGAACGCTCGGCGCGCGCGGACATTATCCCGCTATTGATGTTCTGCACTCGATAAGCCGCCTTGCTTCGCGCATCGCTTCAGGAGATCAACGTTTTGCCGCCCAGAAAATTCGTGAAGCTTTAGCTATGCTGGATCGCTCGGAAGATCTGATTAACCTCGGCGCGTATGTGTCAGGCGCGAACCCGCGTTTGGATGCTGCTATTAAACTGCGTTCGGGAATTGAAGCTTTCTTGAAACAAGAAGCAGGCTCCAATGCCGTTCTGGATGCCACACTCAACCAGATGGAACAACTAGCCAGCGCTATGCCGGCTTAATGGGAAATTTACGAGACTGAAACCGCGAAACCTGTCTTGAATACGCAGTGCGAATACACAGCGCACAAACCTTTTAAACTTTTCTTTGTGTTCAGCCTAAGAATTATTCCCCGAAACAGGTACACTACAACATAAACATAAAAAGGGGGAAGGCGCGATGAAATGTATCGCTGGCGTCTTCTTGCTTGCGGCTACCTCAATGGCGCAAGCGTTACTGGCTCCGGTTGAGAGTCAAAAGACAACTGTGCCTGTGATTGCCGCTAAACCTGTGTACCAGGCCATGACTGGGACAGAGCGCTGGCGTCAATTCACACACGACAATCTGACCGGACCCGGAGCAACGCTCCGTTCCATGAAGACTGCTGCCTTCGAAGAAATCACAGGCCGCCCCATTGGATGGAAAACAAACGGCTGGGGATTTAGCGAGCGATTTGGATCAAGTTTCGCTCGTAATGCAGTTCAAGGCGGCATCACCGATGGCATAGCCGCCATGCTGGGCCATGATACCCGGTATCTTCCTTGTAATTGCCTGGGCGTAGGGCAGCGTTTGAAATATTCCCTAAAGATGACAGTGTTTACCCGCAATCGGAATGGACAGCCGATGCTTGATGTTTCCCGATTGGCTGGCGCGTACGGCAGCGCATTTATTGCCACAACCTGGCAACCTTCTCAGAACAACCTGCTAGCCACCGGCGCGCGGATTGGCAGTTTGGGCGTCAGCACTGCGGTTATGACCAACATCGCGCGCGAGTTTACGCCTGAACTCAAGCGCATGGCGCATCGCCATAATCGTTAAGCTCATCAATGTTTCTCAGGCCGGAACAGTATTTACCAGTACGGGCTTTACGGAAATGAACAGCCTTATCGGCGGTTCACGCGGAAGTTTGCTGCTTCGAAGCGAACTCCCTTAGATACGTTCGTAACTGATCGCGCACTTGCCGAAACACGGCTAGCCGCTCCTGGTCCGAGCCGACCGACGATGGCGGCGGGTCTTCAAAGCTCTGATGAATGCGTATTGCGCTGCCCAGGAAAACCGGGCAGCTTTCCTTGGCGTTGTCGCAAACAGTAAGCACGTAATCGAAACGTTCGTCCGCAAACTCATCCACATGCTTCGAGCGGTGTCCGCTGATGTCGATGCCTACTTCACGCATCGTGGCTATTGCTTCCGGGCGCACCGTGCTCGGCTTGGTTCCCGCGCTTTCGACTTCGAAAGCATCCCCGGCGTCATGCCGCAGCAGTCCTTCGGCCATCTGGCTTCGCGCGGAATTGCCGGTACAAAGAATCAGGACGCGCTGTTTCATGCGTTGCCTCGCAAGGGAACAGGAAACCAGTGGCGGGTGCGATTGCAGGCCGCACAAACGGAGAGCATCACCGGTACTTCGACCAGAACTCCCACTATAGTTGCAAGCGCCGCGCCTGATTCAGGACCAAAGAGTGAAATTGCCGTAGCAACCGCCAATTCAAAGAAATTAGAAGCCCCGATCAACGCTCCCGGAGCTGCAACCGAGTATTCTACTTTAAGCCACTTCATCAGGCCATAAGCAAGTCCAGCATTGAAATAAACTTGTAGCGTGATCGGCACGGCGATCAACACAACATTAAAAAACCGCTTAGTGATGTTGTCGGCTTGAAAGGCGAAGATCAGCACCAGCGTTGCTAAGAGCGCAGCAATTGTAACTGGCGCAAATTTCGGTAACAGCACCCCTTCAAACCATGTTTGACCATGACGGCGCAGCAGGAAGGAGCGCAGCAGCACTCCGGCTACCAGCGGCACGACAATGAAAACAATCACAGACGTCAGCAGCACATGGAAAGGCACTGTCAGCGAAGAAGCCCCATGCACCAGAAACTGCACGATAGGAACGAACAGCAGCAGCATAATTAAGTCGTTCACCGATACTTGCACGAGCGTGTAAGCGGCATCGCCGTTCGTAAGATGGTTCCAAACAAACACCATTGCCGTACAGGGCGCAGCGGCAAGAATAATGCAGCCCGCAATGTATTGATCGGCTTCCCCTGGCGCGATGAAATGTGCGAACACCACACGAAAGAAGACCCAGGCAAGGAGCGCCATTGAGAATGGCTTGACTACCCAGTTAATAAACAGAGTCACTAGCAGTCCCGCTGGGCGCTTGCCGACATTTTGCACTGATGAGAAATCAACCTTCATCATCATTGGCGTAATCATCAGCCAGATCAGCACCGCCATCGGCGCGTTTATCTGGCTTCCCCTGGCAAACTCGATTCCGCGCAGGCTCGCAACAGTTGACGGAATCAGCTTGCCGAGAACAACCCCGGCCACCATGCAGAGCGCCACCCATATAGATAGGTAGCGCTCAAAAGTTCCAAGCCCGCCGCTAGCTTTGACGGGTTGAGCTATTGCCTGATTCACGCGCAACACCCCGAAACACAGCAGCTAACAGGTTTCGTCGCGCGAATAAAAGCGCTCATGAATTTATCTTCGACCTGCGGCGCAATAGCATCCACGTTGATGCCTTCACCGGACAGAAACGCTCTGGCGTCCTCAATGTTATAAATTCGCGTCGGCTCAATTTCGACGGATTCAAAACCGGCGGCAGTCAGTTTTGCGCTGTATTCTTCATCTTGCAACGCTCCGGCGATGCATCCGACCCAAAGCAACATGCTTTTCCTGACCTCTTCCGGCACTTCTCCCCTTGTCACCACATCGGATACAGCAAATCGTCCACCCGGCTTAAGAACGCGGAACGCTTCGCGCAGCACTTGATCTTTATCGCCTGAAAGGTTAATCACGCAATTGGAAATAATCACGTCCACGCTATTGTCGGGCAGCGGAATATGTTCAATTTCACCTTTCAGAAACTCGACATTTTCTACGCCCGCTTTGCGTTGGTTTTCGTGCGCCAAAGCAAGCATGTCATCGGTCATGTCAAGACCGTAAGCTTTGCCGGTAGGTCCAACGCGGCGAGCAGAAAGCAGCACATCAATGCCGCCGCCTGAGCCTAAATCGAGAACCGTTTCGCCCGGACTGAGCTTGGCAAGCGCAGTCGGGTTGCCGCAGCCGAGCGAGGCTTTTAAGGCTGTTTCTGGTATCTGCCCCGCCTGCGTTTCGTCGTATAAGTTCGAGGTAATGGGATCACACGATGCAGCAGCGGAACCATCACAGCACGAGGTGGTGGAACAACAATCCGCCGGTAAGCCCTCGCCGGCAATAACGCGGCGCGCCGCTTCGCCATACTTCTCTTGAACAGCTTCTTTTACTTCCATTGAGTTCTCCTTTAACTACCTGCAAACCTGCATAATGGCTCGCGGTTCTACCGCTTTGTTTCGAGTGCAGCATTCGGCATATAAGAAGCCGAGCAGCTCTTGCAGCGTTTCGGTATTGGCCGAGTACCAAAGAAAAGTGCTTTCCCGGCGCACGCTCACGAGATCTTCATTTTTCAACTTGTCAAGATGGTGTGAAAGCGTGGAAGCCGGAATATCGAGTTCCGCGCTGACATCTCCGGCAATCATGCCTTGAGGATGCGCCGAAAGCAGCAGCCGCATGATGCGTAGCCGTGGCTCCGTTCCCATCGCGGAAAACATATCGGCGTACCGCGCCACATCCGGCTCATTCCTCGCCTTTCCTAGTTGCATATTTCTATAATTATAGAAATATGCAACTTTCGTCAAGCTTTAACATTCAATAATTATTCAGTTACACTCATCGCTTGCCGGTATGTGGAAACTTTCTTTCTGGAATCTTCTGATTATTTCAATTCTGTGCGGCGCGGCTTGTACCTGGAAGGACGCGAACACTGCTTCCAGCCGCCAGTTAAAACAAGTCTTAGAGGAAGAGTGGCAATGGGAATTGAAAAACAATCCCGAAAACGCCACGCTGCTCGGCGATAACCGCTACAACGGAGAACTGACCAATTACTCACCGGCGGGTTTTCGCCAGCGCGCCGAGGCGCAAAGAAGCTTTCTGCGCCGGGTGGAGCAAGTAGATGTTCTCCGCTTAAACGACCAAGATAAGCTGAACCGCGCCTTGATGATCAGAAAGTTGCGCGATAATTTTGAATCCTATTCTTCCAAAGATTGGGAGATGCCGGTGGACCAGATGAACGGTATTCATCTGACGTGGGCGCAACTGCCCGGCTACACGCGCTTTGCCGGAACGCGCGATTATGAGGATTATCTAAAGCGCCTGCGAAAGTTCCCTGTCGCTTTTGATCAAATCGAACAAGACCTCCGGCTGGGCATAAAAGATTCCTTGCTGCCGCCGCGCTATCTACTGGATAAGGTAGGACAGCAAGCAGAACAGATCGGAAGCGAAAGCGGCCAAAGCCCATTCGCCATTCCAGTGAAGAACTTTCCGTCCGGCGTGCCGGAAAACGAGCGTGAACGCCTACGCCAAGCCGTCTACGAAGCTGTTCAAAGCGAGGTGAATCCGGCTTATCGCCGCTTTGCCCGGTTTGTGCGTGAGGAATACGCGCCTAAGGGCCGTTCCCAGCCGGGCATCTGGGCCGTGCCGAAAGGCGATGTGCGCTACCGCGAAGCTGTTCGCGTGATGACCACTACCGGCCTCACCCCGGAACAATTTCACAACATCGGCTTGAAGCAGGTCGAATCGATCGAAGCCGACATGCGGAAGCTGGCGCAATCGCAAGGTTTCAACGATCTTGTCAGCTTCAATCAGCACATCAAAACCGATCCGAATTTGTATGCTGCTTCCGGCGATGCGATTCTGGCCTCTTACCGTAACTACATCGCGCAGATGCAGCCTAAGATGCCGACCCTATTCAACCACTTGCCAGAAGCCAAGCTGGATGTGGAGCCGATGGAAGCCTTTCGAGCTAACAATGCTGCCCAGGCTGATTACAGTCCAGGATCGCTCGACGGCCAACGCCCGGGCCGGGTGAATGTGAACGAATCCAATTTCTCTCATCGCCTGACGATCAACATAGAAGCCACCGCTTACCATGAAGGCATTCCCGGCCACCATCAACAGATTGCTTTGGCGCAGGAGCTTGCCGATGTTCCTGAATTTCGCAAAAACAGCAACTACAATGCTTTTGTGGAAGGCTGGGCTTTGTATGCGGAGCGCCTCGGAAGGGAAATGGGCTTTTACCAGAATCCTTATAGCGAGTACGGCAGGCTCCAGAATGAAATGTGGCGGGCGGTTCGGCTGGTTGTTGACACCGGCGTTCATCATAAACACTGGACGCGCCAGCAGATGATCGACTTTTTTCATGCTCACACGGCAATGGACGAGCCGAACATTCAAGCGGAAGTGGACCGCTATATCGCCTGGCCTGCGCAGGCGCTCGGCTACAAGGCCGGTCAATTGGAAATTCTGGAACTGCGCGAGCGCGCCCGACGCGAACTCGGCAATCGTTTTGATATTCGCTCTTTCCACGATGCCGTGCTGGAAAATGGGGCATTGCCTTTGGACGTGCTGGAAGAACAAATCCAAAATTGGATTTCGGAAAGAAAGCAGTAAACGGGAATTTATGTTTTTGTTGAAGCTGGTAGAAGCCTCGCGCCGCATTACGGAAACTTCGAAACGTCTTCAGAAAATCGATTTGATTGCGGAACTGATTCGAGCAGCAACAGGCGACGAAATTGAGATTGCTGTTGCTTTTCTTTCCGGCTTTATCCGGCAGGGAAGCATCGGCATCGGACAGGCTGTGCTGCGGGAATCACTGACCACACCCGCTGCGGAGAGCACGCTGCAAGTGATCGAAGTGGATGCAAGGCTTACCCAGATTGCCGTCGTGCGGGGCAGCGGCTCAGGCAAACATCGTAAAGAACTTCTGCAGGAGTTATTCGCGCGAACGGTGGAAGAAGAACAGCGGTTTCTGTTTCGTCTTCTGGTCGGAGAACTGCGCCAAGGCGCGCTGGAAGGAATCATGCTGGACGGCTTGGCCAAAGCGGCAAACCTGCCATCCGAACAGATTCGCCGGGCAGCCATGATGGCCGGCGGCGTAGCGAACATTGCCCGTACTGTTATTGAAGATGGAACTACCGGTCTGGCCCGGTTTTCGCTGCAACTATTTCAACCGGTGCAGCCGATGCTGGCCCAAACTGCCGAGGACGTAGCCGAAGCCATTCACGATTTAGGCGAAGCGGCTTTGGAATGGAAGTTTGATGGCGCTCGCGTGCAGGTTCATAAAGCAGGCGACCTGGTGAAAGTTTATTCCCGGAACTTAAACGATGTCACCGCCGCCGTGCCGGAAGTGGTGGAAGCAGTGCGCGCGCTGCCGGCGAAAGAACTGATTCTCGATGGCGAAGTGATCAGCTTAACCGGCGATGGCCGTCCGCAGCCGTTTCAAGTCACCATGAAGCGGTTTGGCCGGAAGCTGGATGTGGACGGGATGCGCGCCGCGCTGCCGCTTTCGCATTTCTGGTTCGATCTGATGTATCTGAACGGCGGTTCGCTGGTGGATGAGGCCCAACAAAGACGCTTTGCCGCCCTTGCTGAAATTGTCCCTCCGGAAACGATGGTTCCGCACTTAGTCACCGCTGATCCGAAACACGCGGAAGACTTTCTGCACGGTGCCTTGAATGGAGGCCACGAAGGCATCATGGCCAAAATGAGAATGGCCGGCTACGCAGCCGGAGGAAGAAAACAAGCCTGGCTGAAAATCAAGAAAGCGCGAACGCTCGATCTGGTGATTCTTGCCGCTGAGTGGGGCAATGGACGGCGCAAAGGCTGGCTCAGCAATCTGCATCTGGGCGCCAGGGATACCGTCAAAGGCGGCTTTGCCATGCTCGGAAAAACGTTTAAAGGGCTCACTGACGAAATGCTGCGCTGGCAAACCGAGGAACTGCTAAAGCTGGAAGTCGCCCGGGATCGTTATACCGTGTACGTGGAACCCAAACTGGTGGTTGAGATTGCATTCAACGAAATACAAATCAGCCCCACTTACGAAAGCGGATTAGCGCTGCGCTTCGCCCGCGTGAAAAGCTATCGGACCGACAAGCCGGTTTCCGAAATCGACACCTATGAAACGGTTCAAAAACTGGCCGGTCTGGCCCAGGTACTGGAAGTCTAAGGTTACGCTCCGGCGTGGAACCCGGATATTGTGTATCCTGCGATATATGGAACCCATGTTTCTGCCCGATGTGGAAAACGACTCGAAGCCGAGTCCCTATCGTGATGCGATTCACGCCATGCAGCGAACCGGGGCGGCGGAATATCCGCAGATTTGGCATCTGTTTGGATTTCTGCCTCGCGCTACCGATCACCTGGCGCGGTTCACGCAGGAGATTCTGCGCGAAGAAGCGCCGCTGAGCCCCGGTTTGCGCGAGTTGATTGCCGCTTACACGTCATCCCGGAACCACTGCCCGTTTTGAACCAAATCCCACGCTGCAGTTGCAGCGGAACTGTTAGGCAGCCAGGAGCTAGTGCAAAGCGTGCTGCGCGATCTGGAAACGTCCCTGCTTTCGGAAAAAGAAAAAGTGCTGTTCCGGTTTATTGACAAAGTAAACCATCATTCGCCTCACATCGCCCCTGCCGATACGCAGCAGGTGCGCGATGCTGGCTGGACTGATGAGGAAATTTACCTTGCCATCACCGTTTGCGCGCTTTTCAATTTCTATAATCGCTGGATTGACGCCAGCGGCGTGCATGCTTTATCTGACGAAGCGCATCGTCAAGGCGCAAAGCGAAGCGCGCAAGCCGGTTATGTCCGCAAGTAAAAGCCGTTCGCGTTAGAGCCGCTGCGCCAGAACCCGTTCCGGGTAGTAAAATTGTCGTGTTCTGCCCGCGTTACGCTTTTTAGAAGATGGCCGAATCTAAATCACTCAACTGGTGCCGCAGGGTTGTTCATCAGCTTGGCAAAGTCGGCCTCGTTTTTCTGGCGTCGCTGCTCGTTTTTATTCTGTTGGTCTCAATCGGTCATAACAGCCTGCTGCTGATTGCCGATACTCTGGTGCTGGCAGTAAGCGGAATCTGGACAGCGTTTCAGATTATTCGCTACATTTCCCGCTGCTCCATGTGGAGTTTGCGCAACCGTCTGCTGACAGTTTACGGATTGTTCGGCATTCTGCCGGTTTTGTTGATGCTAACCCTGGTCGGTTTAAGCGCCTGGGCATTAACCAGCGAATTGGCGATTTACCTTGCCAGTTCCGAACTGAGCCGCCGCTTAAGCTCCATCCAAACTGCTGCCGAAGGACTGAGAAAAACTCCGCCGCAGAACCGCAAAGACGCTGCGGCGGGCATCTTTGATTATTTCCGGATAAGATTTCCGAGCCTGCGTCTTTATTATCAGGATGCCACCGGTTCGCATCATTATCCGGAAAACGCGCCAGCTTTGCCTGTGCCGGATGGTTGGCATAACGCCACCGGGCTGCTGGAACACGACGGTCAATTTTACGCTTGGGCGCACATGAAAGAAAACGGTGAAACTTTCATTGCCATTGCGCCGATCACAGAAAAATTTATCGACGATCTGGTGCCGAACCTGGGCCAGATCACGCTCAGCGAAATACCGCATCCACAGGGCAGCGAGGACGATCTGGCTTTACAAAGAAAACCCGCTTCCAATCCTGACTACGAATTTAAGAATGGAAAGCTAATTAATAAAAAAACTGGTAAACCTGCGCCCCATTTCACGGTTCACAATGCGACCCGCTTGCCGCCGCCCATGAACCGTTTGGATGTGGATGTGAATTGGGTTTCTTCTTACTCGCACTTTGATTGGGATGATCCGAACAATAAGCATTCCGCTTACTTGAGCGTTCTTAGCCGCCCTTCCGCGGTTTATTCAGCGATCTTTTCCGGATCAGACATCCTGCGCTCCGCTTTATTGATCGCCATGATCACTGTGGCTGTTTTATTTTTGCTGGTTGAAATTGTTGCTTTGGTCATTGGCGTTTCGCTTTCCCGGCGCATCACGCGCGTCGTTAACGAGCTGTATCAAGGCACGCGGCGCGTCATTCAAGGCGATTTCAGCAATCGCATTCCGGTGCGCGGCAACGATCAGTTGTGCGAGCTGGCCACTTCCTTTAATCAAATGACCGGCAACCTGGAGCGGCTGCTTTCGATTGAAAAAGAAAAAGAGCGATTGCAATCCGAACTGGAAATCGCCCGCGAAGTGCAGAACGCGCTTTATCCGAAATCGGCTCCGCCCGTCTGCGGCCTGCGCCTCACCGTGCAATGCGAGCCGGCCCGCGTTGTTTCGGGCGATTATTACGACTACGAAAACATTCAATCCGGCAAGCTGGCGTTTTCCATCGGCGATGTAGCGGGCAAAGGAATTTCCGCCGCGCTGCTGATGGCTACGATGCAGGCCGCTATGCGCGCCCAAATCACTTCCGGGCTGGCGTCGCAGGATCAGCATCCTGTTGCGGCCGCCCGCCTTGTTTCTGACCTGAATAAGCAGATCTATGCTCACACTGCCCCGGAAAAATACGCCACGTTTTTCTTTGCTCTTTACGATGAATCTACCTGTACCCTCACCTACACAAATGCCGGACATTTGCCGCCTATTCTGATCAGAAACGGGGAAGCTACCATGCTTGATGTGAACGGCACTGTAGTCGGGGCATTCCCGTTTTCAAAATACGATGAAAGCAAAGTCTGTCTTCAGCCGAACGATCTGCTGATCTGCTACACCGACGGAATCACCGAGCCGGAAAATGCTTACGGCGAAATGTTTGGTGAACAGCGATTGATTGATCTGGTGTCCCGCTCTGCCCATGAAGATGATCAAACCATCATCAGAAAAATCATCGAAGCCGTGCGAAGCTGGCATGTAGCTGAGGAACTATCTGACGACATGACCTTACTGATTGCAAGACGCCTGGATGCATCGGCATGAAAATCCTCACTGCTGCCAAAATGCGCCAGGTAGACCGCGAAACGATGGAACGCGGCATACCCGGCAGCATCTTGATGGAAAACGCCGGCTATAGCGTGGTCGCGTATCTGAAAGAAAGCTTTTCTTTATCTCAACACCAAGTCCTGATTTGCTGCGGGAAAGGCAACAACGGCGGCGACGGATTTGTGATTGCGCGACTGCTCTTTCAACAGCGTTTGCCCAAGCAATTGATTGTTGTGGAAGCATTTCCCAAAGAACAACTCACCGGTGATGCGGCGCTGGCCCGCGCCATGCTGTCCGCTTCTGGCTGCCCAACACAAAGTGAGTTTCCCGACCAGGCATTCGAGCCGACTCTAATCATTGATGCCATCTTGGGAACCGGCGTGCAAGGGGCCGCTTCAGGCCGCGCTTTGGAGTTCATCAACGCGTTGAACAATAATTATCCCCATGCTATAAAAGTGGCCGTTGATTTTCCGTCCGGCTTTCCGAGCGACGAAACCGAACCGGCAGGCGAGTACGTTCACGTCAGCCACACCGTTACCTTCACCGCCTTGAAGCGAAGCCAGGCATTCTCCCCTTCCTACCAGGCAATGGGACATCTGCGCGTGTACCCCATCGGCACTCCGGATGATCTTTGCGAAACAAATCCTAAGTATCAACTGAAACTGACCACTCCCGAAGACCTGGCCCCTCTTTTTGTTCCACGTGCAAAAGATTCAAACAAAGGCATGTATGGCCACGTGCTGGTGGTGGGCGGCTCGGTCGGCAAATCCGGCGCGCCCGCGATGGCTGGTTTATCTGCTATCCGCAGCGGAGCCGGTCTAGCGACGGTCGCTTCCGCATCTGACGCTATTTCCACCATCGCCGCGATTTCTCCCGCGCTGATGACCGAAATGCTGCCGCAAACCAGTACCGGGCGCGTGGCCCTCGCCGCCAAAGACCCCATTGAAAAGTTGATCAAAAGCATGACAGTGTTGGCGCTTGGCCCTGGCTTAGGCACCGAAGAAACTGTATCGCTCGTTCGCCATCTTTACCAGACCGTTGACAAACCAATGGTGCTGGATGCTGACGGCTTAAACGCAGTCGCGGGAACAAATCTGAAAACCGATAAGATTCGTATCCTCACTCCGCACCCCGGCGAGATGAGCCGTTTAATCGGAAAGTCAGTAAAAGAAGTGCAGGCCGCTCGCTTGGAAAACGCCGAATCCTTGGCGAAAGAAACCGGTGTGACCGTAGTGCTGAAAGGCGATCGCACTGTGATTGCTTTTCCTGACGGTGAAACCTGGATTAACCCTACCGGCAGCCCCGCAATGGCGACTGGAGGCACCGGCGATATTCTCACTGGCTTAACCGCTGGCTTGGTCGCGCAGCATCCGAAAGACTGGAAGCGCGCCGTGGTTGCCGCCGTGTGGCTTCATGGCCGCGCCGGTGAACTGGGAAGCGAGGCATTGGGCGAGCAGTGCTTTATCGCTACCGATCTGCTCCAGTTTCTGCCTGCCGCCATGCAGGAGTGCCGGATTGCGCTTCCTCAGTAACTCCGCTGAAGAAACCCGCGAAATCGGGCGGCAGTTAGCGCGCTTATTGCCCGCTGTTGGAGTCGTTCTGCTTATTGGCGACTTAGGGGCAGGGAAGACCACTCTCGCGAAGGGCATCATTGAAGAACGCGGTGCCGCGCCGGGCGATGACGTCGTAAGCCCCACTTACACCCTCATTCACGAATACGGCCAGCCCGTGTCTGTTTATCACGTTGATTTGTACCGCCTCGACACCGCCGAAGAAGTTCGCGGACTCGGCTTCGAAGATCTGCTCGAATCCCCCGCTCTGATTCTGATCGAGTGGGGCGAACGCTTTCCCGAACTGCTCCCTAAGCGGCGAGTGGAAATTCATTTAAATTACTTTGAGGACCAAGGGCGGGAAATC
>CAXTWH010000086.1:0-12038 GCA_964247975.1 uncultured Bryobacteraceae bacterium
TGGGAGATAGCGTGAAAACACGCTATCTCCTGATTCGGGTAAAGACTTTCACATTTCTGCCGATAGATTCATAGAGTCTGCATTATGAGTAGCTCCACATCCAGTCTTCCTAGCCTTATCACAGTTGCCACTTTCAGCGGACAAAGCAAGTTTGCCGCCGATTTTCAGAATGTTCTGAGCCGAGCTGTCCAGCTACAATCTCTTAATCTGCAGAACCTGCAACAGGAACAGCAAACTGAAACGAGCAGACAAACTGATTTGCAGTCTTTGGATACGCAGTTCACCAACTTACAAACAGCCATTGATAATCTGACAACAGCCGCAAGCGGGTCCTCGCTTGCCTCAACCATCTCAAACTCTGCGGTAGGCAGTGTGTCATTATCTTCCGGCGCTACTCCGGGAGCGTATTCTATTGAAGTGCAAAGCGTTGGATCTCACACGCAAACCGTTAGTTCTACGGGACTGCCCACCGTCACTAATCCCAACTCGCAAAACATTTCCAGTTCCAGTGCTTATACACTTACGGTAGGGGGAACCGCTCACACCCTGAATCTGACTACAAACTCTCTGCAATCGTTGGCCAATGCCATTAACGCCGATTCCACGCTGGGAGTTTCTGCATCGATTGTGAATGTAGGCAGCAGCGGCAGCAACGACTATCGACTCGCGCTGCAATCGTCGGCGCTCGGTAATGTTTCCGTTCAATTGAACGATGGAACGCAGAATCTTCTTACCACGGTGGCGACAGGTTCTACCGCTTCTTATAAAGTCGATGGTTTGCCAAACACAATTACCAGCAACTCCGATACCGTGACTCTCGCCCCCGGCGTGAGCGTCAATTTAACCGGAACAAACGTTGGGTCACCGGCAACGATTACCGTGAGCCAGGACAACACAGCCCTGTCGAATTCTGTTCAAGCTTTTGCGAAAGCCTACAATGCAGTGGTTGATCAGTTAACTGCTTCACACGGCCAGAATGGGAACGCGCTTCAAGGAGACAGTATCCTGTTCACCGCGCAAAACGCCTTAAGATCCATCACAAGTTTCAGCGGAACCAGCGGCTCCGGCATCAGCACAATCGGGCTCGACCTGGATAACAGCGGCCACCTAAACTTTAATTCAACCGAATTTAATAGCAGTGTTTCGCAAGGCTCCTCAACTATTCTTCGATTTCTGGGCGATTCAACCACCGGCTTTTTGAGCGTCGCGGGAAATGCAGTGCAAGGTTTGGAAGACCCGGTGAGCGGATTCATCAAAACGGAAGAACAGCAGATTTCGACTGGTCTCACCACCTTAAGCTCCAGCATCAGCAGTGAAGTGGACAAAATCAACAGCTTTCAGCAGAATCTTCTGCAGCAGCTTTCGACTTCTGATGCGGCAATCTACCAGCTGCAAAGCCAGCAAACCTTGTATGCCGGTTTGTTCAACACCAATAGCAAATCAAATTAAAGACTATGGCAAACCCCCAAGTTCTTGAAGAGATTAAAACGATTCACGAAGGAATGATTCAGGCTGTTTCTGAGAACAGACTGGGCGACTTGAATTCTCTTCTGGCGCGGCAGAACAATACAGTTTTATCGAACAAAGACCTGCTGGATGCTTCAACCAAGCAGGAAATCCAAGCAACCCTGGAACGCTGCTTACTGCTTGCAAATCTTTCACGCGCTCATTGCTTGGATAAAATCTTAATTAATCAACGCAAGCTGGCCGTTCTCAGCGCGTATCAGGGCAGGTAGCAGAACAAGCAAAACAGCCGCTTATGGATGCGGATCATTCCTCATCACTAGCTGCTGTGTTGTTTAATAAGGGCAACTAGCTTCAGGATTCACGGTAGAAGCGAACACTGCCCGGGGGCGGTTCGTTCAGCACGGCCCAAAATCCACCAAGGTCTTGAACGGCTTTCACAAATTCGGCGAAACTCACTGGTTTCACAACGTAAGCATTGACGCCTAACTCATAGCTTCGCTGGAGATCGGGTTCTTCCCGGGAACTGGTCAGCATCACAACCGGAACTTGACGATATTCCGGATCGCTTTTGATGTATTCCAACACTTCCAGTCCTGTCCGTTTCGGCAGCTTTAAGTCCAGCAGAATCACAGCGGGATTGCCTTTATCACGCAGTTCCCACTTGCCGCGGCAGCATAGGTAGTCAATGGCCTCAGCACCGTCTCGCAAAATAATCACTTCATTGGCTAGGCGCGCTTGTTCAAGCGCAATCAAAGTCAGTTCCAGATCATTCGTATTGTCTTCCACCAACACAATGGGCTTTAGCACTTAAGCTATTTCCTTTCCTTGCAAATTCGGTAAAGTAAATGTGAAAACTGCGCCTTGATCTAGTTCTGCATCAGCCCAAGTGCGTCCGTTGTGACGCCCAACAATACGCCGAACGTTTGCAAGCCCGATGCCGGTTCCCTCGAACTCCTCCATTAGATGAAGTCTTTGGAAAACGCCAAATAGTTTATTCTTGTAGGCTGGATCAAACCCCACCCCATTGTCTTTTACGGAATAAAAAAGCTCAGACTTCTGCGCTTCGCCTCGGATGTCAATAACAGCTTCAGTTCTGGTTCTGGTGTATTTGATTGCATTCTGCAGTAAATTCTGCCAAACGGTTCTCAACATCAGAACGTCTGCCCAAGCTTCCGGCAAATCGCTGATATTCCAGCGAATTACCCGACCATCAAGACTGAAAGTTAATTCTTGCACTACTTGGCGCACCAATTTGTTCACATCTACGCGCACCAGATTCAGTTTGGCTCTGCCCACTTGCGAATAATTGAGTAGATTGTCCACCAGTGTTCCTGCAAACTGAGCAGATTTCGCAATGGTGTCAACATAGCGGCGATCACTGGAACTTAGTTGAGCAGTAGGAGAATTGCGCAAAAGCTCCGAAAAACCGACAATATGCCGGAACGGTGCTCTTAAGTCATGTGAAACTGAGTAGCTAAAAGCTTCCAGTTCCTTGTTGGAGCGTTGTAGCTCACTCGTCAACGCTGCCAGTTCTTCGGCTTTGCGAAGTACAATGCCAATCACAGCGTTGCGCAGCTCGGAAGCAGCTTCCAACTCAGCATTCTGCCAGGGAAGCGAATGCCCATGCACAATTTCTTTCCAGCTTTCAAATGATTTTCGCGGACTGATTTTTGCTGAGCCATTTACCTGTTGTTCTACTGGCTTGTGCGGATCGCCGCTCCAAGTCACCGATTGGAGCACTTCCGGCCTGAACCAAAGCACGTAACCACGAAACAGCTTTGAAATGGAAATGGCGAGAAGTCCACTGGCCTTCTCGCGATAAATTTCTCCCGCCGCGATGCTGTTCGGCAAGCAATCAGTGGCGTAGATTTCTTCTCTTCCGTTTTCAATCAGCCAATCCACCAGCCGGTTCACTGCTTCTTTAGAGGGCGTTTCACCCAGCAGATCACAACGTCCCCTATGCAGCACTGCTGCGCCCTGCGCAGAAGCAAATTGGAGCAGTTTCTCGGGGTGAAGAGTTAGCCCCTGAATAAAATTTTCTTCCTGAGCCATATAGGACAACAGTTGCGTATTTATTGACTTCAAACGGAGACGGCGTTCGTATTCCATCCTTTGTTCATCGGCTTCCAAGTGCATGGAAAGAGTTTGCGCCAGGAAGTCGCAGACAGTACGAATCTCAATCGACACTCGTCGGGCGGTCAAGTTGTGGCAGGCAATTAGACCCCAAAGCCGGCCATCTTTATTGAGAATGGAAACCGACATGGAAGCTGACACCCCCATGTTTTTCAGATATTCAATATGCACAGGCGAAACGCTGCGCAAGGTAGCAAAGCTGAGATCAAGAGCGTGCTGCTCCCGTACGCCCGCTTTTGTCAAAATCGGAACAGGCCGGTAGGCTACGTCTGCAATCAAGCGCACTCTGTTCAGTTCGTAAAGACGGCGGGCTTGTTGAGGAATGTCGCTGGCAGGAAACCAAAGATCCAGGTAAGAAGAATAATTTTCTTGTTTGGCTTCAGCAAGCACGTGTCCATGCCAGTTCTGGTCAAACCGGTAAACCAGAACTCGACCAAAACCGGTAAGCCGCTGAATCTCTTCCGCTGCAAGCTGCATGATGTTTTGAGAGCCGGAACTCTGCCGCACTTTATTTAAAAACGAGTAAAGAAGCCTATTTAAATTCGGTAATGGTTGAGCCTCTTCCAAAGGTGCTGTTTCTTCCAACTCTAAAATAAGAAATCCTTGGTGGCGATGGACAATGGCATCGAACTTCTGGTTTTCTGCCGTTCCGATTGCGAGTTGTAGCAAATGAAGCGGATAGGGTTCTAGGAATGAGTTGGCAATACCGCTCTCAATGGCCGTAGCCGCCGCTTTTCCAATACTATTTTGTAATGGATGACCAAAGACTTTTTGAAGCGGTGTCTTGAAAATCTGCTCCACATTTGAACTAACCCAACAAACGTTTAGGGATGGCTCTTCTAAAGCAAACAATACTCCATGCGGCTGAATACTGCCGGGAATGTGAATCGGCTCGCGATCACACGCGCTGAGATCAAGAGCCGGCTCTGTAGTGCTTGAGGACATAAATTTTTGTTTTAGCTGTATTTGAGTCGCAACGAGATTACGTATTCAGCATAACTTTTCAATTCAGGATTCAAGTCGATTTCTGTTCGCCGCCGCGCGATGCAAGCAAAGCTGCCAGTAAAGCGGTTCTATCGGCAATACGATTAATCAGTATGCTCTCGTTAGGAGCATGAGCACCTTCTCCCACTGCCCCCAATCCGTCAAGAGTGGGAATGCCGAGCGCAGCGGTGAAATTGCCATCGGAGCCGCCGCCGGTAAACGATTCTTCAAGCGCAACGCCAAAGTCTGCGGCCAGCATCTTGGCTTGAAGAAACAACTGCTCGATGGCGGCGGTGCGCTCCATTGGTGGCCGATTTAAGCCTCCCGCAACATTCAACTGACACCGTGAATCAAAAGCTTTCAGACTGCGAAATTTCTCATCCAGAACGGAGGCATCAGCCATTTTGGTAATACGAATATCTATTTCGGCTTCCGCGTTGGCGGCAATCACGTTCGCTCGCGTGCCGCCTCGAATCACTCCGGGGTTTACAGTGATACCTTGCGTTAAATCGGTAAACTCCGATACGGCTCGTATCTGCCGGGAGAGTTCCAGAATGGCGCTTGCGCCCTCGCTGAAATCCACTCCGGCGTGCGCGGCCCTGCCAGTCACTTGGAGCAGGTAATCGCCCACGCCTTTGCGGGCGGTTTTCAATTTCCCTTGCAATCCGGTACCGGGTTCAAGCACGAAAACGGATTCACTCCGCCGAGCTTCCGATTCGGTAATTTCACGAGAAGTTTCGCTTCCGATTTCTTCGTCCGAAACCACCAGCAGCACAATCTTCTTTTTCATCGGGATGCCAAGCTCGCGTATGGCACGCGCCGCAAACACGAAGAACGCCAATCCCGCTTTCATGTCAAATACGCCAGGCCCCCACAAACGTCCTTCGCTTTCCCGAAATGGCATCTGCGCCAAGGTACCTATGGGCCAAACCGTATCGGCGTGGCCCAATCCTAGAATCTGATCTTCCTGTTGCGTACCGGGCAAGTGAAATTCGAGTTTCAGATGCGGTCCAAACTGCGAGGAATCAATCAAACTTCCGGCAGCGATGTCCCGAGTTCGTTCCATCAGGAGTTCAACAAACCGGCTCACCGCGGCAGCATTGCCGCTCGGCGATTCGCATTGCACCAGATCACCAATGAGCCGGACGATATCTTCCTGTTTCTCAGTGGAATAGCGTAGAAAGGGATGCATCGGCTGTTATAATAGCGAGTTCTTCATGGCACAAATGGACATTCAAGAAATCCGTGAAATCTTGCCGCATCGCTACCCGATGCTTCTGGTGGATCGGATCCTGGAAATGACTGACGAAAAAGTGATTGGTCTTAAGAATGTTAGCGCCAACGAACCATTCTTCGCCGGGCATTTTCCCGAATTTTCCGTGATGCCGGGCGTGTTGATTGTGGAAGCAATGGCGCAGGTGGGTGGCGTGCTGGTGTCAAAAGTGCTGGGCGGATTAGGTAAAAGGGTTGTCCTGCTTGCTTCCATTGAAGAAGCAAAGTTTCGGAAGCCGGTTGTTCCAGGCGATCAGCTTCGGATCGAGATGACAATCATCAAGCAGAAGTTGACCATTGCCAAAATGCAAGGCGTAGCAATGGTGGATGGCGCCGTAGTAGCGGAAGCTGTTGTGATGTGCAAGTTTGCCGAAAGACCCGTTTCTCCTTCAACGAAAACCGCTGAAGTTCCTGAACCGCAGCTTGCGTAGGGCCGTCAGTTCAGGATGGCCATTCACCCCACTGCGATTATCGACCCACGCGCGGAAATTTCATCTGAAGCGGAAATCGGACCTTACTGCATCATCGGACCGGATGTAGCGATCGGCCCGCGAACCCGCCTCGTAGCGCATGTGTTTCTCCAAGGAAAACTGCAAATCGGAGAAGATAATCTGATTTATCCTTTTTCGAGCATTGGGGCCGCTCCCCAGGATCTCAAGTACAAAGGGGAGGAGTCAGAAACTCGCATCGGCCATCGGAATACCATCCGTGAATGCGTCACCATTCATCGCGGCACAACCGGAGGCGGCATGGTGACAGCAATCGGGAACGGAAATCTGCTGATGGCTTACGTCCACGTCGCCCATGACGTGATTGTGGCTGATCATGTAATTCTGGCCAATAGCGTTACGTTTGCCGGCCATGTTCAGGTAGGCGAATACGCCAACATCGGCGGACACTCCGGCATTCACCAGTTCTGCCGTATCGGGCGTCATGCCATTGTGGGAAGCTACAGCGTCATCAATCAGGATGTTCTACCGTTTTCAAAAACTGCTGTGGCTCGTGAAGTAAGCGTGTACGGCGCGAATCGAGTGGGTTTGGAGCGGCGGGGTTTTGATGATCAACGCATTGAGGCGCTACAAAATGCGCTGCGCATTCTGACGCGGTCCGGGTTAAATACTTCACAAGCCTTGACGCGGATTGATGAGGAAGTGGAAAGAACCGCTGAAGTGACGGAGTTGATTGATTTCATCCAAACCTCCAAAAATGGATTCATCAAATAAGTGGATGCAAACTTGTACCATGCACGAGCATTCGGGAGTTTACCTTGGCTTCTGAGCCCTACGGCCTGATTGCAGGCAATGGCCGATTTCCCTTACTGGCGCTCAACACGGCTCGCGAACTGGGCCATCAGATTGTTGTGATCGCCATTCGGGGCGAAGCCGCGCCGGAGATTGAAAACTACGGCGCTCCCGTTCATTGGATCACCATTGCGCAGCTTGGCAAACTAATCGACATTCTGAAACGAGAAGGGGTACGCGAAGTGATGATGACCGGGCAGGTAAAACACGCCAGCCTTTTTTCATCGCTGCGTCCTGATTGGCGATTGGTGAAGCTGCTGGCATCGCTCAAAGAACGAAACACGAGTGCCCTGATTGGGGGTGTGCAGCAAGTGCTCCGAGAAGAAGGAATTGAATTGGCTGATTCTACCCGGTTACTAAAGCCCCTATTGGCAGTCGAAGGCGTGCTGACCCGCAGAAAACCAACCAAGGAGGAAGAAGGGGATATTCATTATGGCCGTCGTGTTGCCCAGGTTCTGGCATCGGTTGATATCGGTCAGAGTGTTGCCATCAGCGAAAAAGCTTGTGTAGCGGCAGAAGCAATGGAAGGAACTGATGCGATGCTGCGCCGGGCCGCTACCCTGACCGATGGAAAGCCGCTGCGCCTGGTGAAAGTATCTCGCGGGCGCAGCCATATGCTTTTCGATGTTCCGGTCGCCGGGCCGAAGACAATTGACACGATGATTGAAACGGGAACCACTGCTTTCGCCCTGGACGCTGGCCGCACTTTGTTGATCGATAAGGACGAACTGATTTCCAAAGCCGACAATGCCGGCCTGAGCATTATCGGCTACCTTGCTCAGGAAGAATCAAAGTGAATCGCCGTATAAGAACTGCCGTGATAGGCGCAGGCTCCTTTGGACGCAATCATATTCGTATCGTTCGGCAACTGCCGGATGTTGAACTGGCGGCAGTGGTGGATTCTGATGCCAGCCGGTTTCAGGAATTTGCCTTTTCACCGGATACTTTGCTGACAACCAACGTGAAGGAATTAGCCGGACAGGTAGATGCCGCGATTGTTGTCACGCCTACCCAGACGCATGAGGCTATCGCTGCGGAACTATTAAGTTCCGACATCGATGTGCTGGTGGAAAAGCCGATTGCTGATTCGGCGGCAGCCGGTGAAAAGCTTACCCGCTTGGCTGTCGATCACGGCAGAATCCTGCAAGTTGGCCATTTAGAACGTTTTAACCCTGCGGTAGCAGTCTTGGGAAAGTTGATTACGGTTCCGTTGTTTTTTGAGGTCCACCGATTAAGCGTGTTCACGCCGCGCTCCCTTGACGTGGACGTCGTGTTGGATCTGATGATCCACGACATCGATATCGTGCTGACGCTTGCCAAGCAGTTCCCCAGCGAAATCCGGGCTGCGGGACTTTCCGTTCTTTCGCAAAAAGTGGATATTGCGAATGTGCGTTTGTCATTTCCGGACGGCTGCGTAGCAAATCTAACCGCCAGTCGTATATCCACCGAACAGATCCGCAAACTCAGGCTGTTTCAGCCGCACCAGTACATCTCTTTGGATTACGCCCGCCAGGACGCGATTTTGTTTTCGGTTGAACCGGGAAAGAAGGACCAAACGAACCCAACCGTCGTCTTTAAAAACCTGCCGGTTGAGAAAGCAGAACCGCTTCAGTTGGAATTGGCTTCGTTTTTTCATTGCGTGCGGGAACGAACCATGCCGCTGGTAAGTGGACAACAAGCAACAGCGGCGCTGCAGGTGGCTGAAGCAATTCTTGATAAGATTAATGAACACAGCAGGTTAGTGACAGAAACAGTGGGCCGAAGCAGTGGTTTTCCGCCGCATTGAGCAACCTTACACTCACTTCCGGCGTCGTTAAGCAAGTAACATGCCGAACACCCCTATACCCGTTACCAGGCAGGTAACGGAGCAGGATTATGTATCTTCGCGGCAGAATGGTATTCATTCTACGGCGGAGTTGCACCTATTATTGGCGTGGCCGGACGAGCAACGGATTGTCCGCTGGCGTGTTTCAGTAGTTCTGTCCCTGATTGTTCACGTTTTTCTGTTTTTCGGTGGCATCAGGTTAAACAGTTTCATAGCGCGTGAACCGGCCAAACTACCGGCTTCTCGCAAAGCTTACACAAAGCTTTACCTTCCACCGGATCTTCTGACGCAGCGCGCCCCCAACCGGAACAAAGTTTCTAAGACCTTCGATTTGGCCACCCTGCTTGCTCCGCAGCAAGCAGAGCAGCGGCTTCTTGCCCCGACGCCGGGTAAAATCCGCCGATTAGAAATCCCCAAAGAGACTGTTCCGACAAAAAAACCAGCGCAGGCTCCGCAGATTGCCGCTGAAGTTCCAAAGCAGATCCAGCCTGATAATCTACCGCCAAACGGTGTTTCGGATTCCGTGATCAGCGCTGCTCCCCTGCCCGCCCCTGTTCCGCCAGCTAATCCAACGCCCAACGCAGGAATCGAAGACCCGCAGCCGAAATCAATGGCGAAAATAATGCCGCCGAAAAATTCGGTTCAGGATGTGCTTCACCAGATGGCAAAGCGCGATGCACAATCTGCTTCCGTAGTGGTGAGCAGTAGCGATGCACAGCCCAATCTGCCTTCCGTTCCCGGCCAGCAAGGATCGCCGGGCCAATTGGGTTCTACCATTGAACTGCAAACCGATCCGCAAGGAGCAGATTTTAAGCCTTATCTGACTCGTATTTTAGCGATTGTTCGCCGCAACTGGTTTAACGTGCTGCCCGATAGCGCTCGAATGGGCGCGGTGCGGGGAAGAACCACAATTCAATTTGAGGTGAGCCGTGACGGGTCCATTCCAAAGCTGGTGATTGCCGACTCATCCGGCGTGCAACCGCTCGACCGCGCCGCCATCGCCGGATTGAGCATGTCGAACCCGTTGCCGCCGCTTCCGGCGGAGTTCAAGGGCGGGTTCATTCGGCTGCAGTTTTCCTTTAACTACCACGTTCCTTCGCTGTAATGCTGCCACGCGATCCGGATTACGAAAACGGTTCTGCTCAGGGGGAACAAGACCATTCATCGACAGAAAGTTCGCCGCTGATCTCTTATCGCGTGGCGATGGGGGCTTTTGTGGTCCTGGCCGTGCTTTGTTTTGCTACTCTGCACGGGGAAGCGCGTTATCTGGCGCTGCTGATTGTGGGCGCTTTGGCTCTCAAGACCTGGTTAGTGAAAGTAAAAAGCAGGCTGGATAAGCAGTAAAATCTAAGCTGCCGGAGTTCGATTGCGTTCGCTGTCGAGCATGGACATGGAATGGGCATCGTAGCGTTCACCGGCAGCGGCGCCGGGCGGCACGGCTTGTTCTATCGCCGCTAGATCTTCGGCAGTTAACTTAATTTCCAACGCTTCTAAAGCTTCGGCCAGCCGGTCGGGTTTCCGAGCGCCGATTAAAGGCACAATGTCCGAACCGCGTGATAACACCCAGGCAATGGCGATCTGGGCCACAGTGACGCCCTTACGATCAGCCGTTGATCGCAATGCCTCCACTAGCGTCAGATTCTGGTCAAGGTTTTTGTCGCTGAAACGAGGATTGTAGTTGCGAATATCTCCGCGTGTCCGGGCGCGATCTTTGGACCAATGGCCGCTCAGAAGCCCACGCGACAAAACGCCGTAAGCAGTGATGCCGATGCCCAGTTCACGACAGGTCGGCAGAATTTCCGGTTCGATGCCGCGCGAAAATAGCGAATACTCAATTTGCAGGTCGGCAATCGGATGCACGGAATGAGCGCGGCGCAGCGTATCCGGCCCGACTTCGGATAATCCGATGTGCCGGACGTATCCGGCTTTTACCATGTCTGCGATTGCGCCTACCGTTTCTTCAATCGGCACAGCGGGGTCTAGTCGCGCCGGGCGATAGATGTCCACATAATCCGTTCCCAAACGGCGCAACGAGTAAGCAAGAAAGTTCTTTACGGCTATTGGCCGAGCGTCATAACCAATGAAACTACCTCTAGCATCGCGCAAGGCTCCGAACTTAGTGCTTAAAACAATCTGGTCGCGGGTACGCCCTTGCAACGCTTCGCGTAGCAGCAGTTCGTTGCTGCCCATTCCGTAGAAATCGCCGGTGTCCAGCAGACTGATTCCAGCTTCAAGGGCAGCATGGATCGTGGCCAGACCTTCGCCCTGATCGGCTGGTCCGTAGAGATCGGACATGCCCATACATCCCAGTCCGAGTGAAGATACACGAGGGCCACGGGAGCCAAGCAAGCGAGCGATCATGAGGTAACCCCTTCCAGATTTGAGTGCGTACTAATTCACTCTTAGAAACATTCGAGTGCCAGCATTAAGATGCACATCGCGCACGTTGGAACTGATTATTGTTCCGTGAGCATGGTGCTGTAGCACAAAATCTGTTCTTTTTTCGCCATCCTGATCGGAGCCGTTTGGTGTGGATGGCAGAATCGCTATGATTTCCGCAGAAGTGGCCGTGGCCTTTCCTGTTTTTGGAACTGCTTGGTCAAAGCTAATAATGATTTCAGAAGTAGGCTCGTCGCTGGAAAAAGGTTTGACGGCAACAACATGCCCAATTAGTCTGGTGTCCGTCGGCAATGTCGATTCGCCAGTTCGCGGCCCTGGTTATGAAGTAATCAGAACAACTTCATCGCCCGGTTGATTGAGTTTTGTGTTGATGTTCTGGGTGAGAAGCGCAGTAGTCAGCAGTTGAGTATTAGATGTTTTAGGATCGGCAGCAGCGGAATTCTGAACAGTTAACAGAATGAGCAGGAGACTAAACAAGGAAGGGTAAGTAACCGGTTTTGTCCGGTGTGGCATAGTGAATTAGAAACAGCTAATCCCGTAAAAGTTGAACAAAATAGAGTACTTCCAGAAGATATCACGCGGGATTTCCTACAAGAGCAAAGCTAAAATCTTCCGCTTCGGAAGAGGAGTCCGTTTCCCAGACTCTTCTTCCGAGC
>CAXTWH010000087.1:0-11861 GCA_964247975.1 uncultured Bryobacteraceae bacterium
CGTGAACTGGGTTCAGAACGTCGCGAGACAGTTCGGTCCCTATCTGTGGTGGGCGGAGGAGATTTGCGGGGGCTTGTCCTTAGTACGAGAGGACCGGGATGAACGAACCTCTTGTGATCCAGTTGTCACGCCCGTGGCAGCGCTGGGTAGCGAAGTTCGGTCAGGATAAGTGCTGAAAGCATATAAGTACGAAACCTTCCCCAAGATGAGATCTCCCTGAAGAGCCGTGAAAGACGATCACGTTGATAGGACGGATGTGGAAGCGCAGTAATGCGTGAAGCTGACCGTTACTAATTGCTCGTTCGGCTTGACCCTAAAATGAACTCTTACTGCTACGAAAGTAGACGGAGTTCTTCGGGTTGTTAGCGCGCAAAGCTAAGAACAGTGGGCGCTTGTCAGTATTCTATCGTCGCCAGCCAAACCAGCCAGCCTCAGAACTGTTTTCCAGTTTCGGGTGATTCTAGCGGCAGGGCTCCACCCGTTCCCATCCCGAACACGGCCGTTAAGCCTGCCTGCCCCTATGGTACTGCCCGCGCAAGTGGGTGGGAGAGTCGGACGTCGCCCGATTTATTACGAAAAAGCACCGCTATCCTAGGATAACGGTGCTTTTTGCTTTTCTAGGGCGGCAAATCATTTATTCGCACAGTCTCGTTATCTACTGGTGAGTCCAGGTAGAGTGTGTGCCAACCTTGTTTGGGTCCGTACTAAAGGTGGTAACGAGCTCAATTTGTTTCCCGTTGATCCAAGTGACGTCTCCTCTCCCCAGTAATTCCGTGCCCCGATATTCCTCCAAAGTTCCTGTTTTAGAGGTCTTTATTATATATTTCCAGTTCACAACCTGCTTTGTTGCGGTGGAAGTAAGTGCGATAGGTTCAACAAATCCTGCGTACCGCATACTGCTCGACACCAGAGTGCCGTTTTGCAAAAACTCGTCTGTTGCGGCAAAATCGGGCTTGGGCGAGAGTCCAGGAACAGCCGGTCCATAATGCAGGTACTTCCATGTACCCAGCAAAGGATGCTTAGGCGAAACCGCAAAGGTTTTTGTGTCAATGAGTATGCCGTTCTCATAATGTTCATGGCCTTGAATCGAGCCGTCCTCATTATAAGTAGTCACGTCACCCTGGAGTTTTCCAGCGTTATAATATGCTCTTTGCTTAATGTGCCCACTGGGATAATAAAAGATGCCTGGACCATTGGGCGACCAATGATTGCAATCCGGCGAAAGTGATCTAACGCTCAAAACCGTAGCAGGCTGCCCACTCTTGTAATAGTCAATCAAAGAACAGTTATGGAGACCGGTTTGCGTTATGTGAGCCGTGGCATTGCCATAGTAGCCAATTCCTAGATTAGGGTTCAGCACGGATCCTTGATACTGCAGCACCCTCTTGTATGTATAAGAGGAGGCACTAGTAGGCTTAAGGTTTTCATCAAGGTAGGTGACCTGCTGGGCGAAAGCAGCAATCGGAAGTAAACAAAACATTCCGGCCAACAGGAAGCGGCTGAGAGAACTCATAGATAAACTTTCTTCTTTATAACAGAAACTTTGTGAACGCCACATGGTCTTTAAATCTTCAACATTCGCGAGAAGCGCGCGCTCGTTCTTTTCACAGATCCGGGAGCCAAGCAAACTAGGTGAGAGGCACGCCACCGCATCTAGTCTTCTGGCGTTTGCTGCCCCTGATTTAGCAGCGCCAGATGTACTTCACAAAGCGCTCACGATTGATCTAGCTAAAGAATTACGGATTGCCTCGCTATAATTCATTACAGGCAAATCCAAATAATGCAGTCTTTAAAGTTGTTCAGTTTTACGGCTTTTTTCTGTGTTTGCGTCTCATTGGCCCAAACGCCTAAACCTTCAACACCTACCACTTCCAGTTCGTCGTCGAGTTCGGAGTCCGCTTCTTCCGATAATGGACCCCAAAATACTTCTGCCAATTCTGCTTCGGCGCCTATTCGGGTCAACGTGAATGAAGTTATCGTGCCAGTTACTGTTACTGACAATCAGGGCAAGTTTGTTTCGGACCTTGATAAAAAAGACTTTCAGGTTTTCGAGGACAACAAGCAGCAGCAGATCGGCTTTTTCACCCGCGAACGAAATCAGCCGGTGGTGATCGGTTTTCTGGTGGATTTAAGCAGCAGCAGCAAAGTGCATTGGAAGAATTATCAGGAAGCGGCTATCGAGCTGGTGCAGACATTATTAACCGATGAGAAAAAATTTTCCGGTTATTTGATTACCTACGGGCAGGATGCCGAGCTTCAGGTAAATACCACCAGCAGCCCGGAGCCGATTGTGGAGAAACTGCGCAAGGTGAAGCCGGGAACGGGATCGTCGCTGTTTGACGCGATTTATATTTCCTGCACCAACCGCAAGCTAGTGAAAGGCGAACCGATTGAGCCGCGCCGCGTGGTGATCATTATCGGAGATGGTCATGATGATGCCAGCAAGCGGACTCTCGACCAAGTGGTAGAACTGGCGCAGAAGAACCTGGTCACGATTTACTGCATCAGCACTTCCGCGTTCGGGTTTGCGAATCCGAATGATCGCAACTTAGTGAAGTTGGCGGAAGAAACGGGCGGACGCGTGGTTTACCCCCTGGAAAACGTTTACAAGGATACTTCGGGCTATTTGTCGCAGCCTTCCGATGACGGCAATTATGCTTTGAAGGTAGGAACCGGCGAGTATGCTTCGGCGGTGGCACGGGGCATGTATCATTCCATTTCCGATATTGCCGGTGAAGTGACGACGCAGTACATTATCCGCTACATCCCACAGAACGACAGTGATAAGCAGTACCGGAACGTGAAGGTGGTGGTGGATTTAGCAAATGTAAAGGTGCGGGCCCGAAAAGGCTATTATTCAGGCGGCCGATAAAGCTACCCTATAACTATGGCATCGGGTCTGTCCAGGGCCGCAGGCTCCCGCACAAGCGGTAAAGTTATCAACTTCGGGGATTATCGCGAGCGGCCAGCCGATTGGAGCCTGCTGATGGTTGCTCTGCCGGGACAGCAGGCGGAAGCCGGGGGCGTGCTGCTGCTCGATGTGGAGCGCGGCGAAGTTCATCTCAAATTACGCAGCGATTGGGAAGAAATCGCTTCCGAGGAAGATGCGGAGGTGCTGGCCGAAACCGAGCAGCAGCTTCAACTATTAAGCCGGGAACTGGGCGGCGACGGCGTTTTTGAGTGGCTCGAAGAAAATGCGGACAATACGATCCGGATAGGCGAACGTTCCCGTATTACGGTCCGTGATTTTTCATCGGCTTTAAGCCGCCTATACCGTGAGCATGTTCATACTACGGTTCGCCCGTTTCGAACTCATCTGCCTTTGTATTCGCTGGAAGTGGCAGCGGGTCCTTTTCTGACCAATCCGGAAGAAGTGACCGAAGAAGGCTGGATTGAGATTGAAGGAACAGCAAAGCTTGACCCGAACATGTTTGTGGCGCGTATTCGCGGCCGTTCCATGGAGCCGAGAATTCCGAACGGCAGTTTGTGCGTGTTTCGCCGGGGCGTGGTCGGTTCGAGAACCGGGCGATTGGTGCTGGTCCGCAATTCCGAATTGGCGGATGAAAACCGGTACACCGTAAAGCGCTACCTGAGCGAGAAGGTGTACTCGGAAGACGGCTTTCAACACACCCGCATTCATCTGGAAAGTTTAAATCCTGAGTATCCGTCCTGGGATTTGGATGAAGACGAAACCAAGTACGAGATTGTGGCGGAGTTCGTGCGAGTGTTGAGCGAAGAATAATTACGCTGTGTCGAGGATGGCACTGACCGCTGCTTCGAGCCAGATGGTAACGGCCACTGCGCCGGGATCAGGAAACCCCAGACTGCGCTCACCCAGATAACTGGACCGGCCACGGCGGGGCATCATGTGCCTTGTTTGCGCGGCTCCTTTTTTAGCTGCTTCCAAAGCTTTTTTCAACGCCTGGAGAAGCGGAATGTTTTGTGCGAGGAGTGCTGAGAAAGCTTCGCTGAAGGGAACCAGCGCATCCAGCATGGTCCGGTCTCCCGGTTTTGCTCCACCGAGTTCAGAAATAGCCTGGCAGCCTTGTTGAAACGCTTCCGCCCAGTTCCGTTCTTTGAGAAAGGAACCGGCGCGGAGAAAAAAGACGCCATACAACGGCCCGGACGAACCGCCGAGTGCTTCCCGCACAGTGGCGCTTAATTGGCGCAGCGTTTCGGATGGGTTCTCCAGAGGGTAGTAGGATAAAGCATCTTCGAGAGCTTGGGCTCCACGGGCCAAGCTGCGGCCTAGATCGCCATCGCCTACGGCCTGATCCATTTCAGTGAGCGCAGGTTCCGCTTTAAGCAAGGCAGCGCAGGCAGCTTGAATGGCACGCCCCAAGAGGAACTGCGATACGGAAAGCGGTGTGGCAGTGCTGCGCTCGATTGCTGGGGAAGTGTTTTGATAAACCAAACTTTGAGGACGCATCGGCATGGTGCGAGGCCAAGCGGGAGCAGTAGTGTCGGCATCCAGATAGCGGAGCTTATCGGGCGTGACAGGAAGCACGGAAAGCGAAATGCCGGCTGTTTCGAGCGAAGTCATGAGGGCGCCCTGGTAAACGCGTTCCACCACGAAACCTTGGGATTGCAGTATGGAAACGGCGCGGCGGGCGCAAATTGCAATTTCCATCGGCGTAGTGGCACCCAGATTGTTCACTAATAAAACAACGGAACTGTTCAAGGGAACAGGCTGAGCGGCCAGGATGTTAGTGATGAGTTGATCGACCAAAACGTCCGCCGGTTGCAAGGCGATGCGCTGCTTTCCGGGTTCGCCGTGAATGCCTAAGCCCAGTTCAATTTCGTTATCACCGAGCAGAAAATTCGGCGCGCCAGCGGAAGGCACAATGCCGGAAGAAAGCGATAAGCCCATTGTGGCGACAGATTCCGCCGCTTCTTTTCCGATCCGCATAACGTCCGGCAATGTTTTGCCTTCACGGGCGCTTGCTCCGGCGATTTTATGAACCAGAACCGTGCCGGCGAGACCACGGCGGCCAGTTGCTTCGGAATCAATAAGCGCAATATCATCAGCGACAACGAGCATCTCTACCGCAATTCCATCAGCGCGAGCCATCTCCGCCGCCAAGCCGAAGTTCAAGCGATCGCCGGTGTAATTCTTAACGATCAACAGCACTCCTGGTTTCCCGGCCACCGCTTTGATGGCTGCATAAACGGACCCGGCGCTTGGTGATGTGAAGACTTCGCCGAGAACGGCTGCGCTCAACATGCCCGCGCCGATGTAGCCGGCATGGGCCGGTTCATGGCCGCTGCCGCCACCCGATACCAGCGCCACTTGCGAATCGCGCACCGCATCGATATCGGACCGAAGCAGAACATTGTGTTCGGGAAGCCGCATCAAGCCGGGGAAAGAGGCAATCAGGCCGTCCATCATTTCGGAAACTACTTGATTGGGGTTGTTGATCAGCTTTTTCATGGAATTACCGGCGATCTTCCTACGTTATAAGTTCAATCGTCATGCGCTACTGTGGCGAAAGGAGAAACAAATGAATTTTACCCGGCGGCAGTTCGGTCAAGCAGTGGGCGCGAGCGCGTTTTTGTCGCGCTTTACGCTTCGTTCGGCAGCGCAGGATACGGGGCGGAAGATCGGCTACTGCGCGGTGGGGCTGGGGCGGATTTCGGTGCAGCATTTTATGCCGGGAGCCAAGGATTCCCGTTATTCCAAAATCACGGCATTGGTGAGCGGCCACCGAGATAAGGCGGAAAAACTCGCCGCTGAATATGGGATACCGACAAAGAACATCTATAGCTACGAGAACTACGACGAGATTGCGGGAAACCAGGAAATCGATGCGGTTTACATCGGACTGCCGAACAACATGCATGCGGAGTACACCATTCGCGCGGCAAAAGCAGGCAAGCACGTGCTTTGCGAAAAGCCGATGGCGACTACGGTGAAAGACAGTCAGGCGATGATAGATGCCTGCCGCAAGGCTAATAAGAAGCTGATGATTGCTTACCGGTGCCAACTGGAACCAAGTAACCTGGCGGCGATTAAACTGATCCGCGACGGAAAGCTCGGCAAGATCGAGGCGATTGAAAGCGCAAACGGATTCAACATTAAACCCGGCGAGTGGCGATTGAACAAAAGCTTGGCGGGCGGCGGACCCTTGATGGATGTGGGCATTTATTCGTTGAATGCCTGCCGTTATCTGACCGGCGAGGAGCCGACGGAATTGAAAGGCTACTCGTCAGTGATTGATAAAGACGGCAGATTTAATGAGGTGGAAGAGAATCTGTCCTGGACGATGAAATTTCCTTCCGGCGTGGTGGCGAGCTGCAACACAACTTACGGCGCGGAGATGAACGGGTCATACACGGTGCATGGATCAAACGGAATTCTGCGAGCAGAGCCGGCGTTCTCCTATGAAGGCATATCGTTCAAAGCGCAGATTAAGGGTGAAGCACCCATTGAACAGAAGAGCGACGAGAAAGATCCGGCGCAGTTTCAGCGGGAAGCCGATCACATGTCACAGTCCATATTGAACAACCAGGAACCAAAACCGAATGGGGAAGAAGGTTTACGGGATATGAAGCTGATGACGAAGATTTATCGTTCTTGTCAGGATAAGATTTAATGCTCTGAACGCAAACCGCCGTTCGTAGAAGAACGGCGGTTTGTGAAACGACGATTCAATTTGGAAGAGCGATTTATTGAGGGCTGGTAGAGCCAGTTCCACCGGAACCGCTGCCGCTGGAGCCGCTACCACTGGAACCACTACCACTGGAACCGCTGCCGCTTGAACCACTACCACTGGAACCGCTGCCGCTTGAACTGCCACTGGAACCACTGCCACTTGAGCCGCTGCCGCTGGAACCTTGGCTGCCGCCCTGAGAACCGGATGAGCCGGAGCCGGATTGTCCGGAAGTGCTGGAACCGGAACTGCCTGACCCTGAACCGCTGGAACCGGACTGACCGGAACTACCCGACGAACCTGAACCTGAGCCTGAACCCGAGCCACCGCCAGCACCGCCGCCTGCCTGAGCTAACAGAGTACCGGAAGCAATCAAAGGAAACGTAATTGCTGTGAATAACAGCGAATGGAACATCTTCTTCATCGAAGATACCTACCTTTCGGAAGAACTTGCCTGGCTGCCGGAGCATTCAATGAAAACTCGCGTTCCAGCTTCTTCACGCCAATTAGAGCTATTCCTTAGGAAGAAAATTACCTATTCTTGTGCGGCGAAGTACCTGGGTAAGTTACGCTGTCAAGCGTTTAATTGGAAAACCGTTACAATAAACCGCATGATGGCACGAAGAACGTTTCTGCAAAGCACTGCCGCCGCGGCGATAACCGCAGCCGCTCAATCGGTCAGCCGGGCGGATACTTTGCGCCTCGGCATACCAGGGCCGTATCCAGGGCGAGTGGTGGCGGTGGAACACCCGAACTGCATAGTTAATGGCCAGTATCAGGCAGAATCGGTGCAAACGATAATGCGGCGCGGGATGCAGGATTTAACCGGCGCACCGAGTTGGCAGGATGCCTGGCGGAGTTTCTTTCAAAAGGGTGATGTGGTGGGTATCAAGGTGAGTCCGGTTGGAGGCCCGCAGCTTTGTTCCGACGCTTCGGTGTTAGCTTCCATTCTGGAAGGGCTGCAAACCGCCGGAGTTCCCCATCGGGACGTAGTAGTGTTCAATCGGTACCGGGAAGAAACACTAGTGGCCGGAATTGATAAGTGGCTGCCCTCGGACGTGCATTTCACGGCTGCTTCCGAACGATACGACAATGTGCAACTGGATATGGGCGGGTATGATGGCGACCATTTTATGGAGATGGCGCTGATTAAGCCCGGCGAAAACTTTAACGACGCGCATTATCGCCGCTCTTACGTTGCCAAAGTGGTGACGCAGCAGGTGAACAAGATTATTAACCTGCCGGTGCTGAAGCATCACCAGTCGGCGGGCGTGACGATCACGTTGAAAAACATGTCGCACGGGTTTGTGAATAATGTAAACCGGAGCCATCTGACTCCGACACTCAACGCTTGCAACTCATTTATTCCTTCGGTGGTCAGCTTACCGGTGATCCGGCAGAAAGTGGTGCTGCATATTGTGGACGGCGTGAAAGCGTCTTATCACGGCGGGCCGAGCGGCAAACCGAAGTACATCTGGGAGCATAAAACCATGTACTTTGGTACTGACCCGGTGGCGATTGATAAAACGGGATGGAAAGCGATTGACGCCAAGCGCGCGCAGGAAGGCATGGCATCGATTGCGCTTTCCAAACCGGACAAGGACAGCACGTTTCTGAACTGCCAAGTGGAGCATATTGAAATTGCGGGTATGCTGCAACTGGGCGAATTCAGCGACGAAAAAATAAACGTGACGCGAATCAGCCTTACTTAGACGGTTATAAGCCCTGGCATTGTTCAGTGGCTTTAGCAACAAGCGCGTTCATGGCTTCCAGACACTCAGCCAGTTTGACCGACTCGTTCATGGCGAGATCCCATTGTTTGGCGTCCACCGCTTCACGAACGCCGGGCAGCGTTTTCACTCCGTAGCCGGTGTAGAAGCCGGGCGCATAAATCTGATGCTTGTACCAGGACCGGTTCGGCAAGCCTTCCGGGCGAAGCAGGGCGCGCTCGGTTTGCAAGAGCGTGCGATTCAGTTCGGCAAGCCGGGTCTGATCAAGCGCGTTTTTCTGCAAAGCTGTCTTTAAAGCAACTTCATATTTCATGCCGTTCGCGCTGAGGTTGAGCAACTGCTGCCGGACATCCTCGAATCGCAAAGCGCGGCCTTTGCCGGCGGCTTCATGTTCAATCTCATCCACATAGGTAGTGACGGTTTGAACAAAACGGCTCCACTCAAACGGCAGCACATCGGCATCGGCTAAACGCATCAGCCCGGCGGCGGTGAACTGCGAAAGCGCCTGGCCGTAAGCATGAGAGCCGTCGGAAAAATGGTTGTACCAGTAAATGGAATCATAAACCGAGTGGTAGATTCCGCTGCGATCCATGCCGCTGAAGCCTTCGTTCATGCTCGCGATACCTGCGTAGTCTAAGAAAGCCACGTAATCCGATCCTGCGCCTAAAGCGCCGATGGTGAACGTTTTGGTTTTCTTGTTATCTTCGTCGTCGGCAGGAGCGTTCTCAGGGATCTTGTGATTCAGCTTCGCTGCGAGTAAAGAATCACTGCCGCCCGGTTGATTGATGCTGCGCGCCAGTTCCGCGGCAAAGGTTTCAAGCGTATGCGAACCGGAAACGTTCAGCCAGCCGCGGCCATTCGTGTCGGAGTTGAGGTAGGCTACGCCTTTTTGTTTTAATTCTTCCTGGTGTTTTTCCACCCATTCGGTTGAGCCGATCAGCCCGAATTCTTCACCGTCCCAGAAACAGATTTTTAGAGTGCGGCGCGGACGCCAGCCGGTTTTGAGCGTAGCGCCGAGCGCGCGCGCTGTTTCGAGCAGAGCCACTGTGCCGCTGGTCGGGTCGTCCGCTCCATTGACCCAGGCATCGTGATGATTGCCGACCATCACCCATTGATCAGGAAAATCAGCGCCGGGTATCGTAGCGACAACATCGAAGATGGGCCGGGTAGACCAATCGAACTCGGCTTTCAAATGAATCTTAGTGGCGCCTGGACCGGCATGGTAAGTGAAGGGCAGGGAACCGCGCCAGGAAGCGGGGGGAACGGGACCGGTTAACTGATTCAGAATCGGCTCGGCATCGCCGTAGGAGATGGGAAGAACCGGGATTTTCAAGATTGATTTCGCGTCGGCAATCGGGAGCCGCTTCACATTGTCAATGGACGGAGCGCCGGGAGTGAGCGGGTCGCCCGGATAAAGCGGCATGTCCAGCACGCTGCCGCGCTGTACGCCCTGCCACGGGCGCATGGGGCCAGCCGGAAAAGTGTCTCCTTCAAAATAGCCGTCCTCGTGCGGATCGGAATAAATCAGGCAGGCAATCGCGCCGTGTTCGGCGGCCACTTTCGGTTTGATGCCGCGCCAGCTTTTGCCGTAGCGCGTGAGAACAATTTTGCCTTTCACATCAATGCCGTGCTTCGCCAGCCAGTCGTAATCTTCCGGAATGCCATAGTTTGCGTAAACAACTTCACCGGTGACATCGCCGTCCGCTGAATAAGCGTTGTAGGTCGGCAGTTGATTGTGGTCGGCGCTGTTGGGGTCTTCCGAAACAATCGGCTCTTTGAGCTTTGCTTCGTATTTTTGCGGCGACAGGATTTCGATCTTTCTGGCTTTCGGGTAGGGCAGCAACACATCGAAAGTTTCGATTTCGGCGTTGAGTCCCCATTGATCGAGCAATCCTTTAATGTAATCGGCAACGTCTTTGGAGCGGGGCGAACCGGCCTGATGCGGCTTGCCCGCAATAAAGTTCATGTATTGAGCCATGCGCGAGCCGTCCGGCACAGCACGCGCTTTGGTTTCGGCATTCGCTTCACTGCGATTGGCAGCAGGCAGGAAGCCGCGAAATGTCTGGTCTTGCGCGAGTAAAAGGGTAGCAGTGAGTAAACCGGTCGCGGAGATTCGAGCGAAGTTCATGGAAAGGTCTATTGTAAGCCGGGGTGCATTCCGGCAAGGGGGAAACTACTTATGTTGAGGACTGCCAGGACACAAGGGTTGATGAAACATTGTTTAAGAAAGAGTTGCCGGAGGAAGAATGTGAACGGCAGTGCCGCAACATGTGTTTAATAAATGGCAGGGGCGGGAAGATTCGGAACAGCCTCATTTTGCGGGTGCAGTCCAGGTCGCTGTCCCGAATTTCCCCGAGATCTCATGCCCGATCCAGCAAAGGTGATTGCGGCAAACCTGGAACAGCTCGTTTTCTCTATGCGGATCGAAATTTGTATAATCCACACATGCGAGGAATACTCTGGAATACCATTGCGCTCGGCTCGCTATTGCTGATCTCAATCTACTCAGAAGGAGCACAGAAAGTGCAATCTCCGCAACCTGAAAAGTCGAAGCCGCCTGTCGGAATTGAGCAGCGCGGGCGCATCCTCGGCATCGGCGGCGTCTTCTTCAAATCCGCCAATCGTGATCAGATGCGCGAATGGTATGCGAAGCATCTGGGACTCGCTGACAAAGGCGAAGGCGCGATGCTTCCGTGGCGCGAACGCGACGACCCGCAAAAGGAACACGTTACCGTTTGGAGTGTTTTTCCGGCCTCCACCAAGTACTTCGATCCCAGTCACGCCTCGTTCATGGTCAACTACATCGTGGACGATCTGGATGCTTTGCTCGACCGCTTAAAACAAGAGGGAGTACAGATCGATGCCAAACGAATGAATGAATCCTACGGTCGCTTTGCCTGGATCTATGACCTGGATGGAAATAAGATTGAGCTCTGGCAGCCGCCGTCCGCAAAACCATAAAGGGATTTCCACTGCACTGACTTCTTTGATTCCGTGATTAATCTACAATAGACTGGGCTTTCTCAATAGTTGAGATGGATCGCCTTTGAATCACGTAAACTAAAGGCAGGCTCGAAGCCCAATAAACCATGTCAGATCAGACCGCAGTTCCGGAAGAACAAAACAGCCCCAAAGCAAAGGGGCCGCACGACCCGAATGAGATTAATCCAAAGCTTGCCTCGGATATTCACTATTGGGCTGAAGAGTTTCATGTGACCGGCCAGCAACTCCATGAAGTGATTCGCGTGCATGGCACCCATGTCAAAAAGGTGCGAGAAGCTCTCCAGCACAAGAAGTAATTAGTTTATCGCGCCATCTGGCAAAGCCGCGTGTTGATCAGTTAACCGCTCCAGTGAATTTAGGAACGGAGATGCATAGAATTCGAGAGACTACGCTGGCATAACGGATCTTCCAAGTTGCCCGTTTGTGAGACGATTATTGGCGCACTCACATAATTGCCCAAAATCCAGTTCAGATTTTT
>CAXTWH010000088.1:0-11842 GCA_964247975.1 uncultured Bryobacteraceae bacterium
GACGGGCATTCTACTCGATGAAGGCACCTGGAGTTTTGTTCATGCTTCCGGCGAATCGCTCACGTCCGGTTTCGTAACCCATCTGCGCGGCATTCATCGCGGGCTTTGGCAGGAAGGAATTCCGGTTGATTTTCTGGATTCAACCGAACTCAACACGCGCGGCCAACAATATGGAGCGTTGATTCTGCCGTTTCCCATTTCCATGAGTCAAACGCTGATGACAGGAGTAAAGCAGTATGTGCAGAAAGGCGGCACCCTGATTTCCGGGCCGTTTCCAGGCCGCTTTTCCGAGTACGGCTTTGGCGTTCCGGGCGAGCTTCCCGCGGAAATCGGTATTTTATTCGGCGTCGAACATAAACAAATACTCACGCTTTCCGATCGGTCCGCGCATCCTTCGCAAAGCTCCTATAAATCAGAAGATTTGAAGTCGCTGAAATTAGCAGGAACCGGTCCGTTTAGTGAAATGGATGTTGATCCCTCTTTTTATCTGCATTACCTGACGCCGACCACATCCGCGCCGATTCTAAAATGGGAAAACGAAATTGTAGGCACTCACAACCGGTCCGGCCAAGGGAACGCTTATCTGATTGGCACATTGTTTGGTTCTCCGATTGGCAGTAATCAACCGGCGAATCAGAATTTTCTAGCGGCTGTTTTGAAACAAGCGAACATTGCGCCTGATCGGGCAGGTCGATTGACCCGGCGCAGGCGCGAGCTGAACGGCCAAGCAGCTTGGTTCCTTTTTAATCCAACCCGCGAACAAGTGCAGGAAAACATTCCGCTCGAAAAATGGGCCAAAGCGGAGGATCTGCTTGGATCAGAGTTGAGCGTGTCCAACGGATCGGCGCGTGTCAGCGTGGGAGCCCTGGATATCTGCTGTCTGTTGTTGTCATAAGGAATTCATGAAAATTACTCGCATTGATTGCCATGTTCTGCTGGATCCCGGCTACGATGCCGGAGCAACCAGCTCGGCCCAGGATGACATCGTGGTGGAAATTCACACCGATGAAGGAGTAAGCGGAATCGGCGAAAGTGACGTAAACCCCTGGATGGCGCGAGCCTGCATTGAAGCTCCGAGCACGCACACAATGGGCCTGGGCTTGGAAGACATGCTGCTGGGCGAAGATCCGCTGAATGTCGAAGCATTATGGGAAAAGCTCTATGTCGGATCCGCCATGAATGGCCGGCGCGGCGCCGTTGTGCATGCGCTCGGCGCGCTCGATATGGCTCTTCACGATCTTCGCGCTAAGTTCGCCGGTAAACCCTGCTACGAGTTTATCGGCGGCGCACAAAAACCGTTCATCACGCCTTATGCTTCTTTGCAGCCGGAGGTGGATAATTTTGAGGTTTACCGCGATTCGCTGCTGCAATGGGCGGTTCGCGCTCAGCAAAGCGGCTTCAAGGCGGCCAAAATTGAGGTCACGCCTTGCGGTCCTTACCGGCATCGTTCGCTCCAAGCTTCCCATGAAGACATGACCGAACTCATCCGCGATGTGCGCCGCGCCGTGGGACCGGATTTCGTGCTGATGGTGGATGTGCAGTATGCTTTTCCCGATGCCGACACTTGCCTGAAAGCTATCAAGCCTTGGGCTGATTTCAACCTGTTTTTTCTCGAAACGCCGCTTCCGTCCGATGATCTAGAAGGCTATGCGCGGATAGCCGCCGAACAGCCGATTCCGATCGCCGCTGGCGAATGGCTGGCGACACGATTCGAGTTTCTGGATTTAATGGATCGCGGCAAAGTAGGCGTCGTACAGCCCGATGTGGGGCGCGTCGGCGGCATGACGGAAGCCAAGCGGGTCTGCGATCTGGCCGCCCAGCGCAAGCTCACGGTTGTTCCGCATCTTTGGAAATCCGGCATTTCCATTGCCGCTGCTGCTCATCTGGCCGCTGCCACGCCGCACTGTGCTTACATTGAATTTCTGCCGAGCCACTTATGCGAATCTGCTTTGCGCCGGGAACTTGTCACTGATGAACTGGAAATGAAAAACGGTTTGCTCGCGCTGCCCAGTAAGCCCGGCCTGGGAATCACTTTGAATCGCGATGCTTTGGAAAAATTCAAAGCGGCGGCGGAACGCGCTTGGAAGGATAAAATCGCCGCGCGACACCTCGTGCACGAAGAGGATGCGGTTCGTGCCATCTGAGCCTCGCGTTGTGATTGTCACCGGCGGCGCTTACGGAATCGGACGCGCTATTGTTTCGCGTTTTGCCACGGAAGGCGATCGGGTCGTGATTGCTGACATCAACGCGGAGCGCGGAAGACAACTGGAACAAAGCGTCACGAACAGCATATTCAAACAAACAGATGTTCAAGATGAAGAACAAATCCGTGAACTGATTAAGTTCACGGTTAAGCAGTTTGGGGCCATTGACGTTTTATGCAGCAATGCCGGTATCGAGCGCTACCAAACAGCGGACCAGTACAGCGCGGATGACTGGTCCTCTATCATCGACACAAATCTTCGCGCCGCGTTTCTGCTTGCCAAATATGCTTTCCCTTATCTGCGGGAGCGCAAAGGTTCCATAGTATTTACTGCTTCCGTTCAGGCCATCGCTAACGAGAAAAATATTTCGGTGTACGCCAGTTCAAAAGCAGGACTGCTTGGCTTGATGCGCGGCATGGCGGTTGATTTCGGGTCCCAGGGCGTTCGCGTTAATGCGGTCTGCCCGGGCGCTACTTTCACCGGCATGATGGAAGTCGCGCTGCAAAGCGAAGCTGACCCGGGAGCAATGCTGCGCCGTTTAGCATCAGCCATTCCGCTTGGGCGAGTCGGCGCGCCGGAAGATGTTGCCAATGCTGTATATTTTCTCGCTTCCTCGCAGGCCGCCTATATTACCGGAACGCATTTAGTGGTGGACGGCGGCGTGCTGGCCGGGCTGGCTTTATGAACGCAACCAACACGCCCCGCTGGGTGAACTCTGTTTTCCTGGTCATCGTCAATCTACTTTGGGCGGCGCAGTATCCGGCTTATAAAATCGCGGGTGATGGAATGGGAGCCGGGGCGCTCAATTTCTGGACGTTCGTGTTTGCCATTGCTTTTCTGCTCCCGTTCCTATTGCGATCGAAACCACAAGTCAGGACAGGCCAGCCGCGATTTCCCGGAAGGACTGTCTGGGAGTTTACCCTGATGGGAGTGTTCGGTATTGTTCCGCCCTCAGTGATGCTCGCCTGGGGCATTACCCATTCTTCCGCATCAAACGGAGCCATCCTTTCACTCACCATTCCTTTGCTGATGACGCTGATGGGTGCAATCATGCTCGGCGAAAAATTGACTCGCGTGCGCATTCTAACATTGGGCTTGGGCTTAGGGGGAACGCTGCTGGTTTCCGTGAACGACTTGAAGGAAGCCTCATTTGACCGCACGTTACTGTTTGGGAATTTTGTTATTTTTCTGGCAGGAGCCGGAAGCGCTTTCTACAACGCTTATGGAAAAAACCTGCTGCGCCGTTTTACCGAAATTGAAGTGTTGGTGGGCAGCTACATCACAGGCGGATTAGCGTGCGGGCTGATTTCGGTTCTGACCGAATCAAAGCCGTTTTACCTGATTGGTGGTTATCCTACTAAGGTTTGGGGCGCGATTGCCGTGCTTGGCCTGCTTTCCTGGGGAATTGCGATGATGATGTGGATGTGGGTGCTGAATAAACTCGATGTCGGCCAGATCTCGGTATCCATTTATCTTCTGCCGTTTTTCGGGCTTCTGTTTTCCGTCGCAACGCTTCACGAGCATTTGAACCTGCTTCAATTAATAGGTGGTGGAGTGGTGGTGGTATCTACCATTGTGTTAACCACTTTTGATAAACCGCAAACGGAACCGGTTGAACCGGTGAGCACAACTTACTAACTCAGAAAAGGAAATTATCTTGCCAACCCATCCCCTTGAGCCGCTTACCGCAGCAGAAATCGAACATGCTGTTCAACTCCTCAAAACGGTCCCCAGTTGCACCGCTACCACGCGCATCATCAGCATTATGCTGAAAGAACCGCCCAAGAAATTTGTTTATTCCTGGCCGAATGAACATGCGCTTGAACGCCAAGCAGTGGCGGTTCTGCTCGATAACGCCACCAATGCTGCTTCTTCAGTGGTTCTGAATTTAACTGCCGCGAAGGTGTCTTGCGTTTGTCCCGCGCCGCCCGGCGTTCAACCTACGCTGTCCGTGGATGAACAAATTGAATGCGAACAAGCCGTGTTGGCGAGCCCTGAATTTAAAGCCGCGCTCGAAAAGCAATACGGCATTACCGATACATCACTGGTGATGGTTGATATCTGGAGCGCAGGCTATTACGGAGCGGAAGAAGAACGTACCCGCCGTTTAACGCGCCCGTTGTGTTTTCTGCGGACTGACCCTGCCGATAATGGCTATGCCAAGCCGATTGAAGGCATTCGCCCGGTGGTGGACCTCAACACCATGCAAGTGATTCGCGTTGAAGAATACGGGCATTGGCCGCTTCCCCCGGAATCCTGCAATTATGCCGCCGATCGGGTGGAACACCAACGCACTGATATCAAGCCTCTTACCATTACGCAGCCGGAAGGCGCCAGCTTTTCGCTTGAAGGCAACCAGATAGCCTGGCAGAACTGGAAGTTTGTGATTGGCTTCAATGCTCGCGAGGGTTTAACCATTCATCACCTGCGCTATCGCGACCAGGAAGAAGACCGCTCGGTTCTTTATCGCGGCTCGCTAACGGAAATGGTGGTTCCCTATGGCGATCCCAAACCCACTCAGGCCCGTAAAAACGCTTTCGATGTGGGCGAATACGGAATGGGCATGTGCGCCAACAGTCTTCGCCTCGGCTGCGATTGTTTAGGTCATATTGAATATCTTGACGCGCATCTCTGCGACAGCCGGGGCCGCGCGTTTACCATCCAGAACGCCATCTGCATTCACGAAGAAGATTACGGCATTCTTTGGAAGCACACCGACCGCCGTTTGCCGGACGCGCCCGAAGTGCGCCGTTCCCGGCGGCTGGTGGTTTCTTCCGTTTCCACCGTTGAAAATTATGAATACGGCTTCTTTTGGTACTTCTATCAGGACGGCAATATTCAATTTGAAATTAAGCTGACCGGCATTCTCTCGCTCGGCGCGGCGCAGGACGGGGAAACACCGAAATACGGAGCCCTGATCGCGCCCCGGCTTTATGCGCCGAACCATCAGCACTTCTTCAATGTCCGGCTCGATTTTGACTTGGATGGCGTGAAGAATACCGTTCAACAAGTGGATGTTGTGGCTGATCCGCTTGATGAATCAAACCCGTTTGAAAATGCCTTTCACGTGGAAGCGACCAGCCTCAAAACCGAACAAGGGGCATTGGCAAATTTGAATCTGGAAACTGCCCGAACCTGGAAAATCATTAACGAGAATAAGAAAAATCGTAATGGCGTGCCGGTCGGCTATAAATTTATACCAGGCGACAATGCCATGCCGTTTGCTTCCCGAAACGCCTGGTGGCGGCTGCGGGCCGGGTTTGTAAATCACCACGTTTGGGTGACGCCGTTTCGTGAAAATGAAAACTACGCCGCCGGGGACTACCCGAATCAATGTTGCGGCGGCGATGGTTTGATGAAATGGACCGCTGCGGATCGCCCGATTGAAAATGAGGACGTGGTTTTCTGGTACACCTTCGGCCACACTCACATCCCCAGGCCGGAAGATTATCCGGTGATGCCCACGGCTTACATTGGTTTTCTGCTGAAACCGAACGGCTTTTTTGATCGCAATCCGGCGAACGATGTTCCGCCCTCGAAGGCTCATGTTAATGGGAACATGAAGCATTGTGAACACTGTTGAGGAGGGTTTGGCCACTGGAGCGGCTACGCGCGCAGCGAATACCCTCCCTAGTGCGCTTCGGCTTGGCAAGTTGTCTACAGATAAGCAGCGCGAAAAATGAATGACGTGGAAGTCTTAGCGGATCACAACGATCTGTGCGGCGAATCGCCGATCTACGATGATCGGACCGAAAAGCTTTACTGGACCGACATCACCGGACGGCGATCTTACAGTTGGTCGCAGCGTACCCGGCAAAGCGAACTGTTGCAGCAAAGCTTCGAGATAGCCGGGTTCGCGCTTCGTGAGGAAGGCGACTTCGTCATGGTGAACTCCGAAGGATTTTTTCTTTGGGACGGCCGGCAGAATCGCCGATTGATTGCGGCGGAAGCCGACGGTCGGCGCTGCGCGTTGAACGACTGCATCACCGATCCGGAAGGCCGCGTTTTCGCTGGATCTGCGTTTTATGATCCGAGTCGGGATAATTATCCAACCGGCTGCCTGTTCCGCGCTGATCCGAACGGCAAGGTGCAAGTGGTGGATGAAGATCTTCGCCTTTCCAATGGCCTTGGGTTTTCACCCGATCAAACCATTTTGTATCTGGCCGATTCCGCCGTCCGCACGATTTACGCTTACGATTACCGCCGCGAGGACGGCAGCATTGGCAACCGCCGAACGTATGTCACCGTACCCGCCAATGAGGGCATCCCGGACGGCTTAACCGTGGACGCTGATGGCTTCGTTTGGTCCGCGCAATGGTTTGGAGGATGCCTGGTCCGTTATGATCCGGACGGCAAGGTGGAACGACGTGTTCCCATTCCCGCCACTCAAACCACTTCACTCACTTTTGGCGGCCCGGATCTGACGGACATCTTTGTCACTTCGGCTTCCATGCCTGATGCCTTGCCGCTCGCTCCAAGCGGCTATTCTGCTAATCAGGTTTATTCCGGCGGCAAACTGTTTCGTTTGAACCTGGGCATTCCCGGGCGGAAAGAATATCGGGCGCGTTAAGAAAGAAACTCTTGGAAAATTTCGTTTGAAAGCAGAACGCCTCGGTCCGTCAGTCGCAACCGCGTTCCGTCGCGTTGGAGCAACCCGCAATCAATTCCGTGTTGAATCGGCGCTTGAAAGCGCAGCCACTCCGCTGCGGTAGGCTCAATGCCGCTTAACTGTCGCAGCCCCACAAACAAGTGTTCTTCCTGCAAATCGCTGATTGTATACTCCGGTTGGACTGTTTCAGGAGCATTTCTTAAACGGAGGTAGTCGCGGACGTTGTCAGGGTTCGCCCAGCGCCGGAATCCATCAAACGAATGCGCGTCCACGCCGAAGCCCAGGTACGGCGCAAGCTGCCAGTACTTTAAATTGTGGCTCGATTCGCAGCCCTCGCGCGCAAAATTGGAAATCTCATAACGGCGCAGGCCGATGCGCGAAAGCTCGCTCACCGCAATCTGATAAAAATCCGCTGCTGCTTCCTCGCTCGGCAGAATGCCCGCCCCATAGCGGACCCCGCCCAGCAAAGCTTCACGCCCCAGATTGCTGCCTTCGTCTACCTCAAACAGGTACACCGAAACATGCGGAACTTGCAAACGCTCCACCCATTGCATGGATTGAAGCCAAGATTGTTTTGTTTGGCCCGGCAAGCCTGCAATCAAATCAACGCTCACATTCGGGATGCCTGCTTCGCGCAAAAGCGCGATGTTCTGCGTTACCAGCGCAGCATCATGTCTGCGTCCGGTTCGTTTCGCTTCTTCGGCTACGAAAGACTGTACGCCCAAGCTCACCCGGTTCACGCCGCAGTTGCGCCAGAATAACGCTTTATCGCGGTCGATGGTTCCCGGCGCGCATTCCATCGTGACTTCCTGCCAGTTCACGTTTGGAATGGCATTCATCACCGTGGCGAAGCTTTCGGGGTTCATCAAGCTCGGCGTGCCTCCGCCCCAATACACGGTTTCCGGCAGCCAAGGCCAGTTCTGTTGTTTTACTTCCGCAATTAAAGCCCGCTCATATTCAACCCGCTCGGCAGCACTGGCCACTCCTGAAGCAAAATTACAAAAAGTGCATTTCTGCGCGCAGAACGGATACGAAAGATAAACTCCCGGCATAAACTCAGCCCAGCTTTACGGGTTCACCCAAGTGCGTGGAAACAGCTTCTTCCATAAAATCATGGAGGCTCTGCCCGGTTGATCCTAGTACAAATGCCTGGCGCGTTTTATCCCAATCCAGTTTAAAGCTGCGTGAATGGGCAGAAACCCAAATCTGGCGCACCGGCGTGTTCGGGCTTACAACAAATTTTCCTTTTGGTTCTTCAAATTCAACTGACAACGCGCCGCTGTTAAAATCCGGTTCAAACCCGTACTGGTCCGAAGCGGACGCCAGCTTCTGGTACAGCTTGTGCATCGCCTTATCTGCTTCGGTTTTGAATTCCTGCTCATCCATATTTGATAATTACCTTCTTTTATTGTGGACGACCCGGCAAAACCACGGCAAATCACAGCAAAAAGTTCCGTATCTTCGGTTTGCTTAGTATCATCAGTGTACGCAGTGTTTATTGTATGAACCCCTCGTGTCTTAAACATACCAACATTCCTGGCACGAGCCGTTTATTCAGTGATTATCTCTATCACTTTGATCGTCTTCAATCTTATTTTGCTTGGAACCCTGCGGACGAACAGGCTTACCGTCGCGCTGCGCAACAAATCAGTTATCCGCAAGAACGCCGTGCGGCGATGGTGCAGGCGTTAACCGAGCAGAATCCTAACGCGAAAGCAGCGCTGAAAACTTTAAGCGCGGAAAACTCCGTGGCGGTTGTTACCGGCCAGCAGGTCGGCCTGTTCAGCGGTCCAGCCTATACGGTTTATAAAGCCGTAACTGCGGTTCGGTTAGCGCAGCGTCTCACGGAACAGGGTCTGAATGCTGTTCCCATTTTCTGGCTGGCCACCGAAGATCACGATCTGGCCGAAGTAAACCACGTTTGGGTGTTCAATGCCGAAGGGGTACCGGTAAAGCTGCAAGCAGAGATCAGCGCAACCGGCGGACCTGTTGGCGAAACTGTTCTCGGCGATCTGCCAATGGCTTCATTAGCCGAAGCTTTAAGAGATTTCCCATATGCTGGCGATGTGCTGGCCGCCGTGGAACGCGCTTACCAGCCCGGCGTGCAACTGGGTGCTGCTTTTCGCGCTTTATTGCAGGACATGCTGGCGGGCTTGGGCTTGTTGTTTCTTGATCCGCTGGCTCCGGCCGTTCGCAGAATTGCCGCGCCTTTTCTGGCGGAAGCGATAGAGCGCAACGGCGGTTTAGTGCAGGAACTGCAAACCCGCAGCCGGCAATTGGAAGAAGCGGGCTACCACGCCCAGGTTCACGTGGAAGCCGGTAGTTCGCTGGTGTTTCTCTTGCAGAAGGGTCGCCGCTTGGCTTTCAAAGTGCAGGAAGGCCGGTTTGTTCATAAGAAATTAAGTTTCTCTGCTAAGGATTTGCAAGCTGTTGCCGAACACGTTTCTCCGAACGCGCTGTTGCGGCCCGTGATGCAGGATTTTCTGCTGCCCACGGTTGCTTACGTGGGTGGTCCCGCAGAAATTGCTTACATGGCGCAATCGGAAGTGATCTACCGCAACCTGCTGAACCGTATGCCGGTGATGATGCCGCGCAATGGCTTCACGCTGCTGGACGGACACACCACAAAACTGCTGAATCGCTACAACGTGCAAGCGCAGGACTTGTTGCATTATGAGGAACTGACTCGCGAACGAATCGCCCAGCGCCTGATTCCGCCTGCTTTGGAAGAGCGTTTTTCCCAAACGCAGCATGTGATTGAAAACCAGATCGCGCAGTTAAGCGGCACTCTTGTTCAGTTTGACCCTACGCTCGAAGCCGCTTCCCAGCGAAGCAGCGCCAAAATGAAATATCAGTTGGAAAAGCTGTCCCGCAAAGTGAAGCGTGAATGTCTGCGGCGCAACCAACAAGCCGCGCATGATGCTGATTACTTGATCCATGCCATTTATCCGCATCGACATTTGCAGGAGCGGTTTTACACCGTTCTGCCTTTTCTCGCTCAGCACGGCCCTGATCTCATTGAGCGGCTTTTAGCTGCTTGCCGCCTGGATTGTTCCGACCACATGATCCGCTCCGTTTCCGATTTGCCGTCATTGGTATACTCAAGCTGACTGCCCGATCTCTTCTAAAACCTGCTGGAGTGGCGGAACTGGCAGACGCACGGGACTCAAAATCCCGCGCTCTTCACTGAGCATGTGGGTTCGACCCCCACCTCCAGCACCACTGATTATTCAATAGCAAAGCGCAGGCCTACGCACATGGACTTTCTGAGGCGGTGTATGTCCGCTCCATGCTGGAACGTGACTTGGCCGCTTCCGCCGGCACTGCATCGCAGCCTATTACGGCAGGCCCTACCCGCAAGAATTTGGCGCAGTTGTTCGCGGAATCACCTTTCAAAGGACTCAATATTGAGTTTGACGAATCCGAAAACGAGAAGCACTTCGGGCGGGATATTACGCTGTGAACGGGTATCTGCTCGATACCAATGTTCCTTCCGAATTAGCACGCACCGTCGTTAATCGTTACGTGGACTCAGACCCAGCTTCATTGTTATCGTAAACGTTGCTACCAGTTATTATCGCAATGAATGTGGTGGCCGTGTTTTCATAGCCTGTCAGCCCCGGCCTTTACCGTGACAATCGCAGAATCTCCGAAGCGATGGCATTAAACGCTGTCATCAGCACGCTCTGGTCGGGGGCGAATACAAATTTCCCGGCAGGGCGGGTTGAATCATAAATCGGGGAGGACGGATCGTTCGCCACGCGACGCAGAAACGTCTTATCCACATCGGAGCTGTATCCCAAAGTGTAAATGATTGTCTGATAAGTGGAATCGTTCCGGATTTTGGTTGCTATATCATCAGCGGCATTGAAGGAGGCAGCATCAATGTTGCTGATCATATCGATCCGAATGTGATTATTGGCGTCGGTTTGCACGCTTTTGTAGCCGCGAGTAGAGTTGCCGTACAAGTCGCTTTCGGGAATATAATCAGCATCCAAATATACATCATCTGGGTATTTTGTAAAAGAACAACCTGGCGCGGAAATAAATAGAGGCGGTATTTGGGACGGCCCTACAGTGTGGGTGTTGTCCCAGATGCCGGATGTGAGGCCATCCCAGATTTTGACGGGATCTGCAACCGACCCGATCAGCACTGTTCCTGCCCGGCAGGTGCTTGTTGCCTTCACCGGATAATTCGCGGTTACTCCATTCGGCCAACCATCCGTAAACAAAAGAATCACATTCAACGCGCCAGGCTGATTAATGGTTTTAATCTGATTGTAAGCAAGGGTGAGTGCTTCTGCAGTGGCAGTAGTATCGGCGCAGTTGATGGTTCCAATCACTGAACTTAAGCTTGGGTTCTGTGTTTTAAAGTTCGTAGTGGGTGGATAATCGACGTGCGCCGATTGCATGAAAGTAATTAAGCCGAGCGTATCGCGGCCGTTGCTGAACGCATTGGCGAAACTCTCGGCGGCGGCTTTCATGGGCTCGCAGGAATGGGAATTATACATGGAGCCGGAACGGTCCAGGGTCATGATTACGTTCAGATCGCGCCGCGATGACTGCCCGGTTGCGGCCACGGTAGTGGTTTGGTATCCCAAAGCTGGCATGAAAATAAGCGGCACCGTTGCCTGCCCCTGCACGGTAACAGTACGGATTTTGAATTGGGTTTGATCCACTGCAATTTGGGCCGACGGCGTTGCATTCCAATATTTATCAGGAAAATTTGCGTTGAAGTATGCCTGTCCGGTGGAAACAGCGGAAGCGGCCTGGCTGCTAATGTCTTGCCCTGCGCTTAACGATCTTCCGGCAGCCAGCGCAGCGGCATCCACCGCTGCAGTCAGCTTTGCCTTGATCACAAACAAGCGCGTGGCGTCGATCGCTAAACCCACAATCGGCCAGATCATAAAGATCAGCACCAGCAGGAAAACAATGCTGACTGAGCCGCGCTCACCGTGTTTTCTGTTGCGTAAAAATCGCATAAAAGCTAAAAAATCGACCGAGCCGAAATGGAGCTTCCGCCGATTTG
>CAXTWH010000089.1:0-11174 GCA_964247975.1 uncultured Bryobacteraceae bacterium
GCATTAGCGATTTGCCTATTCTTTGCGCGACCGGTAAAAGCACTCTTCGGTCTCGCGGATTTTGTGTTTGTCCCGGAAACTTGGGCTGAAATCGGGCTTGTCTACCAAACAGCCATGCAGACCTACAACAGCGTCAAAATGGAAGTCAATCAGATCGTCTATAACGCGCAGCACTTCAACGCAAAGGAATTTCTCCGCAGCTTCGGAACTGCTTTTTTCCAGGCGTACACAAAGAATGCCCACGGTGAAACGCAAGCTTGGGACCAAACCATTAACGGAGCAAATCCAGGCAATGCGCCGGTTGCTTGGCAACAGGCTACTATTACGCTCGAAGACAATCCATACATCGGCGCTGATCCGGTTGGGAGCGAGCAGCTATCCAATCTCGCCAATATTGAAATTGATGATTCAGCAGCGACGGAAGCGCTCACCGCAGTTGGAAATACTTCGCAAGCGCAGCAGATAGCTGACCAGGCTTTACAAAATCTGGAAAACACTGCGCTCGATCCCACTGACGATACCAACAGCGAAGTTCAACAATTAAATCTCATCGCCGGGGGAGCCGTGCAACAGCTCCGGTATCTGCAAACTTTAGTTTCTCTTCAAAAAACACAAGTGCAGTTGGGCGTAGCTCAACTAAAAACAGAACGCGACCGGCAAGTGAGTGCTGCAAACTTTTGGACTCATTACGCGCAAGAACTTGTGCAAACACCCATTTGGGGCAACGCAGCCGATACATTTCAACAGGAGTTGCCATGAACACGCGAATATTACTTCCGATATTATTTCTAGCGTCCAGCACAGCATTGCTGGCCGACTCATCCCTGCAAATTCCGGTCACTTCACAAACCATTGATGAGTTATCGTTTGTCCGCAATGCCATCAATGATTTTGCTTCCAGTCATGCCGATACCTTCGTATCGATTGCCAACACCTGGTTGAACAAGTTTGCCGTAATCGCCTTGGTGTTCATTGGCGTTCGTGTTTTGTTTGGGATGGCTCAATTAAAACCGAGCTTAGCGCAATTTGTAATCACATATCTGCTTTGTACGTCACTGCTGCGCTATTACAATTCACCGCTCCCTTGGGGTGGCGTGAACGTACATCAACTAGTGACCAAGGAATGCGATTACCTGGCCAGCTTCCTGGATCTAAAAATAATGAACATCTGTCTCGATCAGATGCACAGCTACGCCGCTAAAGCAAAAAGGCCATCAGTTTTTCTCGGGTTGGATTTTCTCCTTTACATGTTGTTTACTGCGGCGGAGTGGCTGCTAGAAGGATTGATGTTTGCCCTTACTGCTTCAAGTTTCATCTTCACAGGCATATGCGTGGTGTTAGGACCCTTATTCGTTCCCTGGCTGATGTTTTCCACCTCCGCACATTTGTTTTTTAAGTGGATGGGCGCTTTCTTAGCAAGTGCTTTTCTGAAAGTGACTGCGGGAGCTTTTTTAATTGTATTTTGCTCGATCATGCTTTCTTTTCTGAACAGCATATTTGCCGGGCAATTTACGACTACTCATTTTCTTCGAGTCGGAGGAGCCATGTTTTGTTTAATCCTCGGATTCATTGCCGGCGCGTTCGGCATTGTGAAACTGAACGCCGCTATTTTCAGCGGCGTAGCTGGCAATGGAACATCTCTTTTTGGCATTGCGATGAGCATTGTTCGAACCGTCGTTTAAACAAAGGAATTATTATGTCCCGCCCCACTCTCGACCAGGATTATGAACAAGTACAGGCTCACTGGCTGGAACACAATGGTGCGCCCGCTCACCATAATTTTTATTTGAAAATATGCCTGCTGGTTTGCTTGTTGTTAATTGGTTTTCTGATTTTGTTAAACCACAAGGAACACCAGAAAACACTTGAGATGGCTCAACACCCGCTTGCCTTTCGGATCAGCGAAATTGGCCGCGTAGAACCGATCCGCTCCAGTAATTTAGAATATTCACCCCAGGTGGATGAAATTCGATATTACCTGTCTCGGGCCTATCGCGAATACTTCTCGCGGATGAAAGCCACCATCGCCACTGATTATCTCGACTCCTTGAATTTCTTTTCCAGGCAACTGACGCAGCCCCTACTTGAGGAAGAGAATAAAACGCATTGGATTGAGAAGTTTGCCATTAAGGGCGAAGAAGAAAACGATGTGCAGATTGAATCCATTTCCTTAGCGGACACCCGGATGCAGCCCTTCAGTGCCGAAATCGTGTACCTGAAAATTTACCGTAATGACTCCCTATCCGAAATTCGAAGAGAACGCTGGATTTCGCATTGTACGTTTACTGTTTCACCGCTGCACAACAACCAATTGGTATTAAGCAACCCGCTTGGACTTGTGATTAATTACCACCGCGAAGACGAAGCTTTCACAAATTAGATAGACGATTTTTGTTTATAAACAAAACACAGAAAAGGAAACAGAACACCATGCCCTTAATTGCGCCCGTGACGATTGTTCCTACGGAACGAAAGCAGTTCCGGTTGAAAAAGGAAATTATTGACAAGCTTTGCTTGTACGCCAAGATGATCCACTCGCCGGAAGACCATGTGGTTTCTTGCTGTCTGGAGTCATTTTTCACCAAAGATAAAGATTTCCAAAAATATCTGGAGTCCCGCCCCGCTACATCCGATGTTGCCGGTGTTGATGGCGCGGTGGAGTTAAACGCGAAAAAGCGTGGACGCCCTTCGAAATCTATTAATGCAGCTAAGGAGGTTGCCTGATGAGGCACGAACACGAACAGGAACGTGAGTATCGTCAGCGCCTTGAACTTGCGGGTCGTATCGAAACCTTTGCACAAGAATTAAATCCACGGTCGGCTGAATACCATATCGCTCAAAATTTGTCGAGCAAGTTGCGTGATGGTTTATTTCACATCGACCTGTCGCAGAATTACACCACAATTTCTGAACACGTGGCGATGCATCGTCATTGGGAAGCAACTCAATACCTTGCACCGTATATCACCGAAGTAAGCAAACTCGGTCTTGATATTTCTACAGGGCAGGCGTTCGCTACCGCAAACAAGGTAGATCAGTCGCACTCGAAAACCACGGATCATGACATAAGCCTGAACATTTCGACATAGACCGGAAATGAAATCAAAAACAATTCCATGACACCGACAATTGCAATGATCCAGAGCGCAAATGCCTCGTTTTCGGGACATTTCCAGGTGGAGCTAGCCGGACGCCGTTTCACGGCGGCTCTAGGAATCGATACGCCACCCCTTGGCAGGTTGCCAATTGTTAACTCTTTCTTCGATCAGTTATTTAGCATGATTTGGTTTCCAATCGTAAACCGATTGGTTCCCAATAGTTAACTTGTTGCAAACAGTCATTTATGGAGCGAAAGCCAATGGAACCAAGGACGATGAGTAAAACCCAAACTGTGGGAACAAAGTTGACACAAAATCAACTCACCTTATTACAGGAACAGGCCGTTGAACGCGGACTCAGCGTGAGTGAATATACGAGATTTGTACTGCTCGAAAGCCTATACTCGCCGCGAGAATTGCGGATCTTAATGGCTGAATTAGCCCGCCTTCAACATATTGTGGTCAGCCTTTTAGCAGGTGAATTGAGAGGGGAAGAACTTACCGACAGCGAGTTTCAAAAAATCCGTTCTGTGGCAGAAAGGAATAAATTCCAAGCTGCCGATGAACGAATTAGCGCTGCTCTCAAAGTGCCCACCAGCAGCCAAGTACTGGCAGCTCTCGGAGGAAAAAGTGAGTGAGACACCGCGCCAAGTTTGGCCGAGCCGATACCCCCGGATCACAATCTGCACGGCCATTCTGCCTTTTGTGATGGTCGGTGGATTGTGGCAGGATCTGAAACCAAACCTAACCCCGTTGCAGGATTACTACCTAGGACGCTACGTTCGATCTGACTTGGCTAGTGAGTTAGGAATGAAAAACGAGGTCTCTTTGGTGTATTTGGTAAATGCCAAACACCAGGCTTATCCGGCTTTCGAAGAGGATGTTTTACCGAATCAATACAGCAAGGATGCAGTTCCTTTTGTGCTAACCCGAAGGGCCTTCGAGCAGGGGGCAATTCGTGCGAGTGAGTACCCGGTCAAAGTTGTGACGCCAAAACAATTAACCACGGCAAAGGAATATCACGAGTTCCTTTCCAGCTTTTGTTTCGATCACCGCTCTTTACTGAGCCTGTATCGCTGGCCTTTCGGTTTGTTACTTTTCCTCTGGTTGGTTTTGATCCCGCTCGGTATTCGAGCTGATTGGAAACTGCACCAGAAGGCCCGCTTCGGTGTCAAACTGCGAGGCCCAGATTTAGTGAACCGGAAGCAATTCAATCGAAAGGTGAAAGGGGATGGGCTTGAATTTATTCTCTCGAAATAAGCCAGCCATTCGACTGCGGAAACGCCATGAGGCGCAATCTATTGAAATCATTGGTGACACTGGTTCTGGTAAAACAACGTTGATTCTCCAAACTCTGCGTCAGGTCCAAAATCGCGGTCATCTTGCCCTTATTTATGATCCAGAGCGCCAGTATGTGTCCCGTTTTTACAATCAGGAACGGGGTGACATTGTTCTGAATCCGGTGGATACCCGTTGTCCAAACTGGCATCCGGGCGAGGAAGTCGAGGGCTCTGGATTGCTGGAAAGGTTAGCGAAAGCTCGTCCGGTAGCAAATAGTCTTTACCCGTACCGGGGCGGCGAATCGTTCTTCATCAAACATGCACAGGACATTTTTAGCTTTCTTTTAGCGAAAACCTGCCCCACCGCGCAGGACCTGCGAAGGATGTTTGAAGATCCCAATCTGATTGATTTGGTAGTCGCCGGCACCGAACACGAACACACGATGAAGGGAAACTCTCCAGGCCAACGGCAGGGCATCATCGGCACATTAAATCATGCTGCCAATGCATTCCGGCTACTGCCCCCCTTTAAATCGGAGCAGGATTCCTGGACGATTCGAGAATGGGCGAAAAATCCCAAAGGCTGGATTTTCATTACTGCCACGCCTGACACGGAAGATGCTTTGCGGCCTTTGCAGAGCCTGTGGATCGATCTCGCAATTCTCAATGTTCTGAGTCATGGTGACCGTCCGAGTAGCCCGAAAATCTGGTTTGTGATCGATGAAATGGCTGATCTTCAATACTTGCCGAAGCTGCACGAAGGCATGACCCGGAGCCGGAAAACAGGCAATCCGTTTGTGTTGGGATTCCACGGCAGAGCGCAACTCGACAAACTTTATAAAGAAGATGCGGAAACGATTTTAAGCCAGCCGTCAACAAAATTCCTGCTCAGAACCAGTGAACCGAACGCTGCTAGTTGGATGTCTAAACTGCTCGGTGAAATTGAGGTGGAACGGCCGCGAGAAACTCGCGGAGCGGATGGAAAGCGGTCCTGGTCACAGGAGATCGTGAAACGGGAATTGATCTTGCCGTCTCAGATTGGAGCCCTGGAGGACCTGGAAGGCTATCTGAAATACGGCAATCAGGTGTTGAAGATTAAATTCCCCAAAATGGATATCAAGGCGAAATATCCTGAACTCATCGCACGGGACATCTCCGGTATTGAGCCGCCGATTTCTTTGGAAGAAATTATTGCAAAGGATGAGGCGGCGCGCGCGGCCAAGGAACAAGCAGAAAAGGAAGCTGCTGAAGCCGCCGATGCAATGGCGCAAGAGGAGTCGATTGACCCGAATGAAAAGCCTCAAGCTGCTGCGGCTGGCCCGCAGCTTGTGAAGAAGGCTAGGCCGAAAGAAAAAGCCCAAGCAGTGAAAAAGAAGGTGGAAAAGCCAGTGGAAATTCCGAAGGAAATCTTGCCGCACCTTCAAACAGAGATTGCTCCCACTCCAGATGAAGGATTGCTCTAGGCATGCTGAAGATTTCAAAACCCTTGTCAGTGGGAACGACGAAAAGCTACTACAAAGAAGAGTTTACGAAAGCGGAAAATGCCGCTTATTACACCCAGACAGGCCACTTGCAAGGTGAGTGGCACGGAAAACTGGCCGAGGAATTTGAGTTGAAAGGCCCAGTGACTGAGGCGCAATACGACCGCTTAGTGGAAGGCCAACATCCTCATACCGCTGAGCAGTTAATTGAGCATCGAGACACGGTAAGAACGCAAAACGGTGAGGAAGTGGCGCACCGGGCCGCCTGGGATGTAACGTTTGGCGCACCGAAATCGGTTTCGGCAACTGCTTTAGTTGGCGGTGATGAACACGTCCGAGAAGCTCACCGACAGGCCGTTAAAGTCGCTTTAGATGCGATGGAAGAGTACGTTCAGGCTCGCATCGGCGGAGATCATCCGGCGCAAACAACTGGAAATTTTGTGGTCGCTTTATTCGAACATGACACAGCCCGGCCAGTAGGCGGCGGAGCGCCCGACCCGCATCTGCATACTCACGCTGTCACGTTCAACATGACCAGGGATGACGAAGGGCAAGTTCGTTCATTGCAAACGGCAGAGCTATTTCGCATTCAACAATACGCCACGGCGGTTTACCAATCGGAACTTTCTTCGCACTTGGTCAAGCTTGGCTACCAGCTCACAACGGATGAAGGATACGCGCCGGAAATTAGGGGTTACAACAAAGAATATCTAGATTCAATTAGCCAGCGCCGAGATGAAATCAACGCCAAAAAGGAAGAATTGGGTGTCTCAGGAGCCGAAGCCGGAGAGCGCATTGCCAAACAAACCAGAGCGAACAAACAACTTTGGGATAGCGAAGAACTCCGGGAAGAACATCGCGACCAGGCGAAACAGTTCGGCAATCAGCCGGACCAAGTAGTGCAAGCAGCTCAGCAGCATCAACACCAATCTTTAGCGGAACAGGAGCGACTGGCCAGAGTTTCCCAGGAAATCACCCATGCCAAAGACAGCTTATCCGAGCGCCAATCCGTTTTTGATCGTTATGAAATCGCGCGGGAGACACTACGCCAGGGTAGCGGCATTTTCACTCTGCCCGACGTGGAAAAAGTTTTGGACGACCGTGTTAATTCCGGTGAACTAATCGAGGTTTCTCACTGGCGCGGCTCAGCGCCAGGCGCACGGTACACAACACCGGAAGCAATCAGATTGGAGCAAAACACGATTCAGTTTGTCATTGACTCAAAGCAAAGTTTAGCTCCGATCCAAACGAAACTGGACTGGAATTCTCTGCTAGAAAAGCAGCCTACAATCACCGCAGATCAGAAGAAAACAATTGAAAAGGTATTGGCATCAACGGATAGAGTTTACGCCATTCAGGGTGGCGCTGGTACCGGAAAAAGCTTTGCATTAGGAATGATTCGGGACGTTGCCGAAGAGCAAGGGTATGAAGTGAAAGGATTAGCTCCGACTAGTTCCGCCACCAACAATTTAAAAAAAGACGGCCTTAACGCTGACACTTTGCAAGCGCATTTGGCGCAGGGAGTTCGAGAACCCGGACAAAAGCCCACTTTGTATTTGCTGGATGAAAGCAGCTTAGCAGGCATCAAGGCGGTGAATGATTTTCTTCACCGGTTGACTCCTGAAGACCGAGTGGTGCTGATCGGGGACACCCGGCAGCATCAATCGGTTGAAGCCGGTCGCATCTTCCACGAGTTGCAGGATGCCGGTATGAATACCTCGAAAATGAACGAAATTGTACGGCAGAAAAATCCGGAACTCAAAGCGGCCATTCAAGATTTTTCAGAAGGAAAAATCGCGGCGGGATTACAAAAATTGGTTCAACAGGATCGCGTTCACGAGCTGCAACACAGAAGTCGAAGATACGAAACCATCGCTCGAAAGTACGCTGAAGATCCGAAGAACACACTGGTGATTTCCCCGGATAATCAGTCACGGCAAGACTTAAATCGAGTGATTCGGACGCACCTGCAAAACCAAGGCGTAGTGCAGAAAAACGGCTTTGAGCAGTCGGTTTTGGTCACTCGGCAATCTGTGACGGGAGCTGATCGGCGCAAGGCAGTCAGCTATCAAATTGGCAACATCGTTCGTTTTGAACATGGCAGCAAAAAGCTAGGAGTAGACAAGAAAACCTATGCCAAAGTGTTATCTCACGACCGGGAAAAGAACGAAATCACCTTGCAATTGCCTAGTGGAAAGCAATTGACCTACAACCCGAACCGCTTTTATGGAGTTCAGTTGTACACCGTCGAGCATCGCCAGTTTAGCGTCGGAGATCGTGTGCAGTTTACCGCTCCTTGGAAGGAGCAAGGCATTGCGAATCGACAGTTAGGCACGATTGACTTCCTGGACTCCCAAGGCAATGCTTCCGTCCACTTGGACGGCTCCGATCAACGAGTGAACCTCAACCTAGATCGGATGAAACACCTGGATCACGGTTATACAGTGACTAGCTATTCGAGCCAATCTTTAACCGTGAACAACACTTTGCTTAATATTGAAACTGGTGATCCGAACGCCCGCGGCTTGCTTGGCCGCGAACTGACTTATGTAGCCAGTTCCCGCGCACGGGACGAGTTACAGATTTTCACAGACAACACCGAGAAACTTGGGTTTGCTCTCAATCGAACACACGAAAAAGGGATGGCGTTAGCGCCGGAAGAAATACAGTCGTTGTCAGAAAGCCAGGCGCAAAAAGTGCGGGAGCACAAACCGGAAAAGACCATCGACTATTCTATGGGAATTGGTTTTTAGAAGATCAGGACAATGTTTGAACTCATCCTTCCGCATGTGAAACCGATTCGGCACTTAATTCTGGATCCATCCATTAGTGAGGTCATGATTAATGACGACCGAACCGTTTGGATTGATGAGGCTGGACACCTGAAGCAAGTGAAAGACGTGGTGATTCCAGAGCAAAGTTTAAAAGATGCCCTGATCAACATTGCTCGTGTGCTCGATCAGGACATCAGCCCGGAATCGCCTATTCTGCATTCTCGGTTGCCGGACGGTTCTCGTGTTTGTGCTTTGTGGCCGCCTGCTTCTTTACGGGGACCAGCTTTAAGTATTCGCAAATTTTTGCCCGTTCATCTCACGACGGCAGAGCTGGTCGAACGGGGCAGCTTGCCGTCGCCGGTACTAGACTTTCTGTTAATGGCGATTGAGAACCAAGAAAATGTTCTGATCAGTGGAGGAACAACTTCCGGCAAAACAACTCTGTTGAATGCTTTAGCTAGGCACATTCCCGCTCAGGAGCGAATTGTAGTTATTGAGGACACTGCCGAAATCAAATTAGAGCATCCGAATACGGTCAGATTAGAAGCCCAAAAAGCTCAGCCAGGCCGGGAAGCCATTACGATTTCCCACTTGCTGGAAACCGCCTTGCGATTGAGACCAGATCGTATCATCGTGGGTGAAGTCAGAAATACGGCTGCTTACGACTTGCTGCAGGCGATGAACACGGGGCATAGCGGCACAATGACCACTCTTCACGCCAATACTGCGCGACTAGCGCTAACGCGTTTGGCATCTTTGGCGCTCCGGGCTGAGCAGAATATCGACCATGCCGCAATCCGTTCAGAAATCGCAGATGTCGTGAATCTGGTGGTACAAACAACTCAGAATAAGCTCACCGGCAGGCGATACGTAAGTGAAATAGTGCGTGTTGATAGATACAACTATAAAACCGACCAGTTCATGACCACTACGCTCTGGAGCAGCCGTTAAAGAACAATGTCGTCCATTAAGCCAAACGCGGTTCTGTAACCCTTCTGTTTCGGCAGAATCGCTTTCTGAGACGAACGGACCGGATAAGTTTTAGATCCAATTGTGATGGTGTCCAATTGGACTAAAGCCACGTACTTATCGGCATTAGGCAACGTTGCCGGTTTCGGAACGACTTTGATGGTACAGGGCGATCCGGCAGGAATGACCGTTTCTGCTCCTTGTTGCAAAGGCTGAAAGACAGTACAGGAGTACGATTTTCCCAGCGCTACATTTTGCTGATTGATCGCTTCTTCCAATTCAACCGCTACATCCATTGCCGAAATCTTCTTCACTTGCGAAGTTTTCGGAGTTGCTAATGATGCAGGTGGCTGGAAGGAAGCAGGATTAGCTGCGGACGTGTTGGAAGTAGAACCAGAACCGAAGGTCAGGCTCTTCACTGTATCGAGTGGATAAATGGTTGCCTTGTTTGCATTTTGAACAATAAAACGCACCTCGTGTGTATCAGCTCCTACGAATTCACCAGTTAAAATGTTACCGTTTTTGAAAACGATTGAATCGGCGTTCAGCAGCGAAGCAGCGAGTAAAAAGGTAGAAAAAACTTTCGGATGCATACAACTCTTAACTTCAAAATAAATCCAGCCCTATGCGAGGTCAATGCTTTCGATCAAATTTTGCTGATTGTCTGTTGCTTTCAGCGCGTCCCTAATCTGCTATTAGAAAAATTAATATATGTTAATGTCACAGTTGTGACAAGCATTTTGTAGTGTTCCCGGCGTAGTAGCAATAGCCATACATAAAGGACGTTATGTTGGTCTTGCACCTAATAATTTCCTGCGTCATACCAAGCACTTGGGAAATGCGGTTAGGATGCTTGCACCTTTATGACTGTTGTCGATATTTTCAAGCGCAGTGTCGAAGCAATACGGGATAACGTTCTCATCGTCCGGGAGAGCAAAAAGGACAAGGAATTCCATTTTCAAAATTGGTTTAAAGGCCGTTTAGAGGATTTAGGAAGTCCTTTTGAAGCCGGAGGCAGGAACAGCTATCCCGACTTCCGCATAGTGAAAAGCACGGATGGCTACGAGTTAAAGGGACTCGCCTATCCCGGAAGGGACGCGAGCTTTGATAGCAACAGCCAAGCTCCTACGGGATTTCACAATGGCCGCAACATTTATTACGTTTTCGGCAGGTATCCAAAGGAGCCGGACGGCAACAGCTACCCAGTAATCGACCTGGTGATATGCCACGGCGATTTTGTGAACGCCGATCACAGCTACGTTCACAAAAACCGAAGTGTTAAGGGATTTGGCAGCTATGGCGACATCATGATCCGCGACAGAAAAATGTATGTAGTGCCCACGCCCTTTCATTTGATAAACGGAGCTGCTCATCATCAAACGCTTGTATTACCCAGGGAGGCCGAGCCGGGAAAGGACTTCTTCCTGGTGGGTGACTTAATACGCCGAGAAGCCGCCGAACTGATCGTTGGTTATTCCTTCGACCTTCGCACCAATGAAATTGTTCCTGAAAAGGTGCCTAATCCAGGTGCAGGCATAGAACATGCATTTAGAGCTTGGCGCTTGAACGGTT
>CAXTWH010000090.1:0-10793 GCA_964247975.1 uncultured Bryobacteraceae bacterium
ACGCCCAAACTCTAACCGCGTTTCTGCCCGAACTGAAACACCGGATCGATGACAATCTGCGGGCCGGCATTCAAACCAAGCGCCTTCGTTTTGCTTTGAAAGGCCGCGAACCGAACACCATACTATTTGTGGGCAGTTTCCGCCACGGGCCAAATGTGGAAGCGCTGGAATGGTTTACGAATCACGTACTTCCCTTAGTGCTGAAACAGAATGCGGCAGCGCGGTTAATTATTGTCGGGTCCGATCCGCCGCCTTCGTTGAGCTTTTTGTCTCGGCATCCGAACATAACCTTCACCGGTTATGTTCAGGATGTGGGTGAACCGCTGACGCGGTACGCCGTGTTTATCTGCCCGGTTTTGACCGGTTCCGGCATTCGGGTTAAGCTGCTGGAAGCTTTCGGCAGCGGCATTCCCGCAGTTTCCACCCGTTTAGGCGCGGAAGGACTAGCCGCGCAAAGCGGCGAAGTGTGCGAACTGGCCGATACTCCGGAACAGTTTGCCCAAGCCATTATTCGCCTTCTCAGTACCCCGGAATACGCACAGCAGTTAGCTTGGCGAGCGCGACGCAGCATTGAAACGGAACGGGATGCAGCGGTGATGACTCGCCGCCTGGAACGAGTGTTTCGCGAAGAAGTAACCAAACGGCTGCGCCCCGGAACGCATCCGGTTTATACGGATGGCGCGCAAGAAACGCCACGCGCGGCGGCTTCGCGTGTACCATGAGTTGAACCTTTATTGTTATGACCCGCCGCGATTTTTTGGCTACCACCGCTGTTGGCGCTGTTGCGGTTCTTCCCCTAGCCGGAGCGCAGGCAAGCGGCGCTTCCTTCCAGAAGGTGGGATTGAACAGTTACTGCCTTCGCGCCCTGAAATGGACAGACCGGCAGATTCTGGATTATGCGCTTTCCCTAAAACTGGATGGCGTTTTCGCGCAGGATTCGCTGGACCCGGAACGCGACAAAATTGAACACTGGCGCGAGCTGGGCCGCTACGCCAAGCAGACCGGTTTGCACCTGGAAACGGGGATGGGTGCCGTGCTTCCGGTCGGCAGCACCGATCCGGAAGGAGCGCGCAAGCAACTTTTAATCGGATTGGAACGAGCTAAAGCTTGCAACTCGCCTTTGGTGCGCTGCCTGACTGCGCCGGACCGGGCTCACCTGCCGCCCGCGCCGGTGAAACAGAACATTGAGGCGATGGCCAAATTGTTGCAATCTGTCCGTCCGCAGTTCACGGATGCCGGTATCAAAATCGCTATCGAAAACCACAAAGACTTTCAAGCCTGGGAAATGCGTGAGTTGATTGAAACTGCCGGAAAAGACTGGGTGGGTTCCTATCTGGATACGGGCAATCCGGTTTTTGTGGTGGAAGACCCGGTGGTGACGGTCGAAACGCTTGCGCCGTATGCGCTCTGCGCTCATCTGCGCGATTCGGTAGTGTATGAGCGGCCCGGCGGCGCCATGGTGGAATGGGTTCCGCTCGGCGAAGGCAATGTTGATTTCCATAAAATTGTGGAAATAATCCATCGGATTAAACCGGATATTTACATCTACATCAAGCCGATCACCGGACGACCTCCGCAGTTAATGGCTTACCTGGAGCCCGATTTCTGGAAAGCTTATCCGCAAGCGCGCGCCCCGGAGTTTGCCCGTTTCGTGGCTTTGGCAAAACGCGGCGGCCCGTATGAAAAGCCGATTGTTCTTGAAGATCTGCCCGGCGCGCATCTGCCGGAGGCATACCAGGCGGCGGTTCAATATCAACAAAAAGAACACATGGAGCGCAGCGTGGAATACGCCAAAACATCGTTGAATCTGGGCGCGCGCTGGAGAACCTGAGAAGCTTCACGCGTCCAAGTAAGCATGATCACTCGGAGGCAATGGATCACTGCGGCCGTTTCCATAGCAGCAGCAGGAACTTATCCTTTCCTGGTTGAGCCGCGCTGGCTGGAACTGACCACGACCACCGTTCCCTGTTGTTCCGCGCCGAAGCAGCCGATACGTATTCTGCACCTTTCTGATCTGCACGCCTCCGCTTTTGTGCCGGTCAGCTACCTGGACGAGGCGATTACGCTAGGGCTTTCCCAAAAGCCGGACCTGATCTGCTTAACCGGTGATTTCATCACCTTTAAACATGATTTCGATACCGAGCAGTACATTCATAGCCTAAGCCGTTTGAGCCACGCAGCGCCGACGTTCGCGGTGGTAGGCAACCATGACGGCAGCCGATGGGCGCCTGCTTACGGCGGCCATGCGAACCACGATTTTGTGGACCGGATTCTTTTGCGCAGCGGCATCCGCCTGCTGCACAACCAGTCGGAACCAATCAAAGTCCGAGGCAAAAAATTAACCGTCGCCGGAGTGGGCGATTTGTGGGCCGGTGAAATTGATGCCACCCGCGCATTCAGGAAGGTGAATGAATCGGACCCGGTGGTGCTGCTGGCCCATAACCCTGACAGCAAAAAGCTGTTGGGCGAGTTCCCGTGGCAGGTAATGTTAAGCGGCCACACGCATGGCGGACAAGTGCTGATCCCCTTCAAAGGGCCTTATTACGTTCCAATCGAAGACAAGCGTTTTACCGCCGGATTAAAGGAATGGAACGGACGCTCCGTTTATGTAACGCGCGGGGTGGGAAACTTGGCCGGTGTGCGCTTCCTGTGCCGGCCTGAAGTAAGCATGCTCAATCTCGTCAGCTTGGCATAGTCCCCAGGCGTTCCACTCAGTCCACGTCGCCTACAATGAAATTTGGCAGGGAGTAACAGTCGTCGTTATCCGTTGCGCCCCATTCTTGGTGTCGGCGCGCTGATCTTCGATGGCGACCGGATTCTTTTGGTGGAACGCGGCCGCGAACCGTTGAAAGGCCAATGGTCGCTGCCCGGCGGCGCGGTGGAAACCGGGGAACAATTAGAAGAAGCAATTGCGCGCGAGGTTTGGGAAGAAACCGGCCTGCAAGTGAAGCCAACGGAGATAGCCGTTATTTTTGAACGGATTCTTCGCGATGGGAGCGACGCCGCCGAATACCATTACGTGTTGATTGATTATGTTTGCGAAGTGCTGGGCGGCACGCTTTGCGCCGGAGACGATTCCAACTGCGCCCGGTGGTTTCCTTTAAGCGAACTTGATGAGCTTTCATTGACGGCAGGCACGTTGGCGGTAATCAAAAAGTTCCGTGAGTCCGGGCCTTCCTTCACCGTAGCCCGTGTTTGAAAGTAGTGTAATGTCTTTCAGTAGTTCTGAACTCCTGCAGTTTAATGACTTGAAACAGTTGGTAGCGTCGTTTGCAGGAAGCGCTGCCGGCAAAGAACGGATTCTGAGCTGCGATGTGCGCCCCGAACGGGCGATTGCGGAAGCGGAACTGGCGGAAACAAACGAAGCCATTGATTACTTGGGCGAATCGGCTTCGGTGCAAAAAGCCGGGCATGGGGCGGTGGTTCGGCTGCGCTTCGACCAGATGCGGGATTTAAGTCCCGCCACCGTGCTGCTGCGCGTGGAAGGAACCCGGCTGCAAGGCAACGAGATTCTGGATTTATTCCATACGCTGGAACTGGCGGGCGAGTACAAATTGCTATTATCCGCCGTGGCGGAGCGGTTCCCCCGGCTGGGAGCGCGCGCCCGGAATCTGGCTGACCTGCGGCATCTGGCGCGAAAATACGGGCGGGCATTTTTACCGGACGGCAGTTTGGCTGATGACGCCAGTTCTGAACTGCGGCGCATCCGGCGCGATATTGAGCGGCAGCAGCGGCAGATTCAGGAATCGTTGAATCGTTTTCTGCAAGCGCATCGGGAAGACGGAACGCTGCAGGAAGACTTCATCACCATCCGCGAAGACCGCTACGTGGTGCCGGTGGTGTCGGGCCAGAAAGGCCGCGTGGACGGCATTATTCACGGCGCAAGCGGCAGCGGCAGAACTTTGTATCTGGAGCCGCTGGAAACGATCGGGCTGAACAATCAACTGGTTCGTTTGCGCGAAGAAGAACTGCGTGAGATTGATCGCATTCTGCTGCAAATCACGGATGAGTTGCGCGTTCACGCCGATGAGATTTTTTCCTCGCTTGAAGCTTTAGCGGAGCTTGATTTTATCTTCGCGAAAGCAGGCTTTGCTAGTTCGTACCGGGCCGTTACGCCGCGCTTCAGCGCCGAGCAGTCCCGAAAACTGGTATTACAAGAAGCGCGTCATCCTTTATTGGAAGCTGTGCTGCGGCAGCAGAAACGCTTTGTCACGCCGGTGTCGCTTCAGCTTGATGAAAACAACCGGGTGCTGCTCATCAGCGGACCGAATACCGGTGGTAAAACCGTCACGCTGAAAACATGCGGTTTGCTGGTGATGATGGCTCATGCGGGCTTGCCCGTCCCCTGCGCAGAAGCGGAAATTCCGTGGCTGGATGATGTGCTGGCCGATATCGGCGATACGCAATCCATCGCGGAAAACCTGAGCACGTTTTCCGGCCACCTGCTGCATGTGCGGGCTATGCTCGAAGCGGCTACGCCGGACTCGCTGGTGCTGCTCGATGAGTTGGGCGGCTCCACCGACCCTGACGAAGGCGGCGCATTGGGCGTAGCCATTCTTGATCGCTTCCGGCAGTGCGGCGCATTTTGTTTGGCTTCCACCCATCTTTTGCCGTTGAAGCTGTATGGAGCGCAAACCCCAGGCGTGGTGAACGCTTCCATGGGTTTTGATGAAAACACCTTGCAGCCGACGTATCAATTGCGCATCGGCATACCGGGCAAATCAGCGGGCCTGGATATTGCTTCGCGCCTCGACATGCCGCCGGATTTAATTGCCCACGCCCGCCAAGTGATGCCCGCGATGCAGGCTAATTTTCAGGACATGCTCGGACGGCTGCAAACGCAATTGGACGAAACCGAGCGGCTGCGCACCCAGCTTCAACAGGAACGCGACAGTTTAGAGCGCACTCGCGCGCAACTTCAACAGGACACGATTCGCAAAGAAGAAAAGCGCACCCGCGAATGGGAGCGAAAGCGCGAAGAGTTGATTGCCGATTTTGAAGCGCGAGCAATGGAAACAATCACCCAGGTTGTTTCCATCACTGAAGAGCGCAAAGCGGCGCAGCAGGCCACGCTGCAAGTTTCAAAAGCGAAACGCGAGTTCCGCGAACAGGCGCAGACCGTGATGCAGCCGGCCGTTGCCACCAAGCCGCTGCCGGAGCAACGCCCGATTGAAGAAGGCGCAAAAGTGCGGCTGCGCGACATTCGGGAGCCGGCTACCGTTCGCCGGATTTTAAAGAACGGCGCGATTGAAGTGGAAGCAGGTTTTCTGAAGATGCAAGTGTCGCCGGAAGACATCACCGAAGTGCTGAGCGCAGCGGAAATACGAAAACTGCCGAAGAACGTGACGCTTCACAGCGGACCGAGTTGGGGCACTTCCTATAAAGAGATTAATCTGATTGGCCGCCATGCGGAAGAAGCACTGGCGGAACTGGATAAGTTTCTGGATTCCGCCGCGCTCGCATCCGTGAATCGAGTGCGCATTATTCACGGGCATGGAATGGGCGTATTGAAAAGGGCAGTAGCGGAGTTTCTCGGGTCGCACCCGCATGTGGCGCGGTTTTATCCCGCTCCGCCTGCGGAAGGCGGAGCCGGAGCGACGATTGCGGAGATGCGGGAATAATTCTATCGAAATAAGATGTCGGTACGACTAAGACGAGACTCGGCTGATTTAAGAATTGTCGTAGGGGTCGTAGCTATAGGAATGGTCGCCGCCGCTGGAATTTGTCACCAATTGCAGCCGGTTCAGGTCGTTATCAGGGATTAGAAACTTCTGACACCGGTATTCTCAAGTTCTATCATATAGTAGTAGGATAGTTTACATGCCACGCGGCAATCCATCACCAAAACTCGCGATTACGGTAGACCCTGAAATTCATGAAAAGATCCTGGCAGCGGCGACCCGCGATAGGGTAAGTGTCTCAGCCTGGATGACCGACGCGGCCCGTGAAGCACTGCGACGCCGGGCTGGTTTGGCCGCTATTGCGGAGTGGGAAAAAGAACATGGTCTTTTCAGCGCAGAAGAGATGAACGAAGCACGCGCCAGCGTGCGAACGCAACTGCGAAAGGCGCGGCGTCCTGAGTGAGCAATGTTGTGTACGATGCTGCCGTGCTTGTGTCGGCGGACAGAAATAATCGGCGGGCCTGGGCAGAACACAAGGCACGTTTGGAACTGGGCATTGTTCCGTCGGTTCCTGCACCGGTTGTCGCCCAAGTCAGCCGGTCATCACAACAAGCTAAACTCCGGCGCTTCTTGACTGGGTGTTTCATTGCTCCTCTGGGTGAAAGTGAGGCGCACGAAGCAGGACGACTACTGAGCAAAACCAGAACGGCTGATATTGTTGACGCCGTTGTGGTGACCACAGCGATTCACTACAAAGCGATGATTCTCACAAGCGACCCGGATGACATCAGGCGGCTTGTCGAAGCTTCCGGCCACGAGATCACGGTGATTGCCATCTGATCTGCGTTGAAAACGCCCTATGAAACATGTATTGACCGGCTACGAAAGCCAGCACTTCGACCAGATGGCCGTCAAACCGGAGAGTGAGATTATGAAACAGCGTTCCCGGAAAGTATCGGCAGACTATCCATATAGTTTGCTGAACCGGACAGATTAAGAACGAGTATAGTTTTGACAAGAATCGTCCTCAGGGGTGGAATGGCTTGTTGGTATGAGCGCAGTTCATATAGAACATTCGCACCCTAGGATACCAACTCAAAGCACGTTTCCGGGTCTTGGCAAAGATCACCGTTCTATTCGAATCAATGAGCAACGCTTATGGATTCATAGCTGCGCGGTCCGGTGCCGAGCACATAAATGTTGCATATCACCTCGTTCAGGTTTGGGGCGGTGCCGCTGCTGCCGCTGATCCGGGATTTAAGGTCTTTGACCCCGGTTTTCCAAGGTCTTTGACCCCGGTTTTCCTAAAGGTCTTTGACCCCGGTTTTCCTAATACTTTCATTTCGCCAAAACCAAGTCGCTACTTGCCCGCCTTACAAGATTTATATATCATTGGGAACGGCGAATCGTGAATTTCACTCAACCTTATGCCCACACCAGCAAAAGCATTTGCACTTATGGCTCTTTGGGGATTACTATCTCCTCGCGGTTTTTCACAACCTCAGCATGAACACTCTTTAGTAACATCAGGCACCCAAAAGCAACTTCCCGGAAGTGTCAATGGGGCCGTTACTCCGGCTTCAATACCCGATACCGTAGCGTATCGGTTATTTCTCAAGGTTCTTCTAAATACTCCCGGTTCCGTCGAGGAAGCGGCGGCCCGGCAGCGGGCCATCCTGCGATCAGCTAAGCTATCAGACCAGGATTTCGAGGAGGTCAAATACGCCGTTCAATCCTTTGGCAAAGCACTGGCCCGCCATTATCAAGCCGAGGCGGATGCGGCGCTTAAGCCAGGTGGCATCGACGAAGGGACTGCTACTTTCTTGGCGCAACAAAGAGAGCAGATTACTGATGATGCAAAGAAGGATCTTGAAACCCATTTATCGCCTGATGGGATGGCTCGGCTTCACACCTTGATCATGGCTGAAAAGGCAAATATGACAGCTATTGTCGGGCCGGTAATGCCTGCTTCAGGAGCAACGAAATGAAACACTCATTCGCCGCGTTCTTCCTCCTTATAACTGGTGTTACAGCTTATGGCCAGCGTCCGACAGCCTATGAATATCACAACCTAAGTGCTTCGAGCGATGGAACGATACTTTATGGTTCGTCCTCAATCGAAGGAACAATGAGCGGCAGTTTTCCGCCGGGAGTGATTAGGCATACTTATACCGCGTCTTTTCTACTTAAAGGCCCGGCAAATTCTGGAATTGCAGACGTCCCATGCACCGTATCCCAATCCGGAGACCCAAGCAATAACTATGATCCGGCCTGTTACACCAGCATATCGCTGATCGGGATTGGAACATTTCAGCAAGTATTGAGTGATTCGGCAGTTTGCAGTTACGCAGGAACCTTTTTCAGTAATGCGGGCACAACGGTTCAGGCGCAGGGAGCCTATCCAAACCTTAACGGCTATGTCACCCTGGTCGCGAATGCTAACGGCACCTACACAGCGACGTTGAGTCGGGATGATTATGCGTTGTACTATGCGGACTTACAGGAGTATTTTCAGTCAGAGTGCGGCTGCCCCGATTACAACGGCGTCCTGAATGATATCCAAAACGCCGTTTTTACAACCGTGGTTCGCATCACGCTAGCGAGTAAGCAGGTTGCTGATCAACTGCTGAGCCTCATGAACAAACAAAGCAACGAGGCTCACAATACCCCTGCGAAGGGTACTCCCAATTCGGTAAAAGTATGGGACAAGTCGAAGCCTAATTCTCCTGGCAAAACAGTGCGAGTGTATGGATCTGATGGCAGGGCCGTACGCGATATCGATTACGGCAATCAGGCACATTCAGCATATGACCCTGAGGTGATGGATTGGACCTGGGACTCCAATGGTAACCCCAAAAGAGGCAATCCTAGAGCGCCACAGCCGGGAGATATTCCTCCTGGTTATTGACCATTTTTCTACGCATAACAGAACGTATGGATCGGGATACCCTAAAGCGCATCTTTACCGAAAACATTGAGAAATGGGTCCGTGTCAATTATGACGACGGCGGTGCTCAGGTGGTTTTCATCGTCAATGTCGACGTTAAAGGATATGTACACAAGCTCAAAGATGACCCCGAAGGGTTATTTTGGACGACCTTCGACGATGTTGAATCAGTCTCACCCGCAAACGAGCGGGAGATTGCGGAGGGTGTACCAAGTGACCTGACTTAATGTTTAGCGTCGCTGTTGAGGCTTGAAAAGAGCAACCACATCCTATCACTGCTCTTCCGAACTTCACGTAATGGAACGATGTGTGATCAAGAGAATTGAATTCGGAAAACAAAAAGCCTCCCTTGCTCGGAAGCATTCACTTAGCTCCTCAGTCCCAACTCGAAATAAGCTCTAGTTCTTCGGTACTTTAAATTAATTTAAGCAACTTGCAAGGAAAACTTTTGAGCAGTCTATCTGTGCATCATCAACCTTGAGGAACGTACCTGAAGTGCTAAACGGTTGGGGAGCTTACCTTCTTAACCCGGTTTTCCCGTTCCGTCGATCCCGAACACCCAATTTGTGACGAAGTGACCCGCCCCGTTCTTATTTCGCGCTGCTTGCTACCCTGCCTCTTTTCGGTACCAGCACTGGTTGTGGCGCGGGTGTTTAAGCGTTTCGTTTATCTCGGTGATCTGCTGCTGCAGCGCGGCAATCGCGTCATTCATTGCGCTTTGTTTCCGCACCTGCCACAGGGCACCCAAGACCCACTCAATTACCAGCAAAAAGCCACGGCCGTCAGAAACCAGTACTGAACCGCACCTCACAACTGTGCGTACTGAATTGTGCACCCATGAACAACAAACACAAATTTAATAAAATCCGGCATAAACGATTTGCCTGTCCACTAGCAATGTCGGCTTGCAGAATGGCTCAATCGACTGTTTATAACTTTAATGTTGACCACCACAAAAGCGCAAAACCAGCGATGGCATTAGTTAAATTAACCTAAAGCGGTTTTACCCTGAGCTCAGACAAAAATGTAGGATAAGGGCCCGCATGAAGCGGGTTCTTCCTCCTTATTGCAGATGGCTAATGTTGATCTCCGACATGCTGTTGTTCATGCGCCGCTTGCCGCAGTTCGTTGCGGTGCCTGACATCCACGCCTTTCACCAGAAACAGAACATTTTCCGCAATGTTCGTGGAATGGTCGGCAATGCGCTCCAGATTGCGGATCACAGTCCACAGGTTTAATGCCTGGTGAATGTTGCCGGAGTCTTTTTCCATGTAGCTGACAAGTTCATGGTAGCTGGCAGTGCGCAGGTTATCCACGCCGTCGTCGCTTGCCAGCACGCTTCGGGCCAGTTCCGGGTCTCGGTTCACAAAAGAATCAAGCGACTTCCGCACCATGGATTGCACCAGCCCGGCGATGTGTGGAACATCCACCATGGGGTGAATTACCGGCTCGCGGATCATGTCCAGGGCGCGATGCGCGATGTTGACGGCTAAGTCGCCCATACGCTCCAGGTCGGTGTTGATTTTCAGGGCAACCGTAATCAATCGAAGATCCGTAGCGACCGGTTGTTGCAGCGCAAGCAGACCGATGGCGGCATTATCAATCTCAATTTCAAGATCGTTAATGCGGATTTCATTTTTTATGACTTGCCGAGCCAGTTCTTCATTCTTTTCAACAACTCCTTGGATGCTGCGGTACACAGCATTCTCCACCAGCGCGCCCATCTCCAGAAGCTTTCCTTTCAGCTTCTCCAGTTCCTGCTCAAAGTGGCGAACCATAAATCTCCCGGCCCATCAACCAAAACGGCCTGTGACGTAGTCTTCTGTTTCTTTCTTGTGCGGGTTCTGGAAAATCGCCCTGGTGTTATCAAATTCCACCAGTTTACCCATCAGAAAGAATCCGGTGTTATCGGCCACGCGCGCCGCCTGCTGCATATTATGCGTCACGATGACGATCGTGGTCAGGTCTTTAATCTGAAACAGCAGTTCTTCAATTTTCAGCGTGGCAATCGGATCAAGCGCGGAACACGGTTCATCAAGCAGCAGAACTTCCGGTTCCACCGCTAAAGCTCGGGCAATGCACAAGCGCTGCTGCTGGCCGCCCGATAATGCGCTGGCAGGTTTGTTCAGTTTGTCTTTTACTTCGGTCCATAAAGCGGACCGTTCCAGGCTTTTCTGCACAATCTCTTCCACAACGCTTTTCTTGGTGACGCCATTGATGCGCAG
>CAXTWH010000091.1:0-10559 GCA_964247975.1 uncultured Bryobacteraceae bacterium
AAGCAGCCGAGCGAAGCCCGGCTCCGCGCCAATCGCGCCAACGCGAAAAAGAGCACCGGCCCGAAAACCGCCGAAGGAAAACAGCGTTCCGCTCTGAACGCCACCCGCCACGGCATTCTTTCGCAAGTCATTCATCTACCCGAAGAAGAACTGAATAGCTATCACGAGTTCACCGAAACCTACGTCGCTTCCTTGAACCCGGTCGGAGCCGTGGAAACGCAACTCGCCAATAGCTGCGCTGATCTTCAATTCCGCCTCCACCGGTTAGCCGCTGCCGAACACAACCTTTTCGCCATCGGCCACGATGAACAAGGCGAACTCTGGAATCCCGGCCATGCCGAATCCCATACGGCTTTAACCATGGCCGAAACTCTGCGCCAGTCTGCCAACCCGTTAGCATTATTAACTCTCTATGAATCGCGCCTCAACCGCCGCTTCCTGCAAACTCTCAAGCAACTCCGCGACATCCAAGCCGACCGCAAACAGCACGAACACCAGGAACTCGGAGAACTCGCTCAAATCGCTGCCGCTCACCCGCAACTGGCTGAAAAGATGGAACCCACGCAGTTTGGCTTTGTTTGTTCAAACGAATCGTGGCAGTCGTACCGCCGGCGTCAACAGCTCTTACCCAGTCCTGAAAAGCGTGTAAACCGATCAGCCCTGTCCTCCAGCCGTTTCCTCAAACGTGTAGCTGCCTAAAAAAATTGTTAAAGCGACCGGCTCGGCTTTGCCGTCCCGTTCTCGCTTTCCTGTTCCTTGAAAATTGAATACCGGCTTGCTGAAAAATTAATTCCTCTGCTCTTCAGAATTTTCTGACCCTCAAAACCGCAGTAGTTTGGCATTTCCCTCCCGCCTTGAACTCTGCAGCGGAGATTATTTGCCGATACGATAGACGAGCAGTAATGATATCTACTTTTTTGAAGGGCGGCCCTACGCCCTACTCGGAGGTGTATTCGTGATAACTTCAATTCCGTCGGTAGCGCCGGTGACAGCTACCGAAATTCAATGGGACGCTCCCGCGCCGGAAACTGCCGCGCAGAATACCAGCGTGATTGCAGGTGAACTGAAGAAGTTGAGTGAAGTTGATACTCCGCGTTTCCGCTCCGAGGCGAGCGCCTGGGCTGGTTCTACCGTGCCTGATTTCGGCAGCCTGACGTTTGAAGACCTATATCCATCTTTCGAACAAACCGCGCGTGCGGAAGACATAGCTAGGCTTCATGCCACCAACCCCCTGTACCCGGAATCGAGCCGCCAGGCTTTCCGCGTCGAAGCACAGCGAATTGTCACCATGCGGGATCTGCCTGAAATGGCAAGATACATCGGGCAGGACCGTATTAACGTGCTGCTTGGCAAACCCAGCCAACCGGTAACGGTCGAAGAACTTCGCCAACTGGTAGATCGTTCAGCAAAGTAATCTCCTGACGCGGTTTCACATCATCAACGCCGCAAAATAATCGAAGACTTGCTGCCCATAAAAATGAATTTGGCAAGGCAACAAGTCTCCGATCGCGGTCAAGCCGGAGTCACTCGGTGGCTCTCATGATACCGTGGCCTAACAGGATATTTTTCATGCTGAAGCTCGTTTTTTCTCTTTCCCTGTTTTTGGGTTTATTTGTTTTTCGATCAATCCCAGTTATGGCTGCTTCCCCTGACTCCGCTCTGAACGGCAACTGGCATTTTGTGCTGGACACGCCGGGCGGTGACCGGGAAATGAACGCTACCTTTCAAGTGACCGACGCAAAGGTAACCGGCAAGTTCGGCAAGGACGATGTGGCAGGCACATTTACCGATAACAAAATCAATTTAAGTTTTCCTGTGACCGCCGAAGAAACCGGCGAAAAGGGAATTTTCAAACTCACCGGCAAACTGGACAATGACGAACTGAAAGGCGATTGGAGCTTCAGCGATTACAACGGAGCCTTTAAAGCAACCCACGCCAGGTAGCTTTCAACTTAGCTCTTAAACGCCTGCTCGAAATTCCAGGCTAACTGGAACATGGTTCTTTCATCGAAGTGCTTGGTGAGTATCTGTAAACCCACCGGCAGCCCATCCTGCGATAAGCCGCAAGGCACGCTCATGCAGGGTACGCCGCTCAAATCGCCGGTAATGGTGTAGATGTCGGAAAGATACATCGACATTGGATCATCCACCTTCTCGCCCAACTGGAAAGCCGGAAAAGGCGATACGGGTGTCACCAATGCGTCCACTTGCTCAAACGCCTTGGCGAAATCCTGAGCGATCAGCGAACGAACCTTTTGCGCTTTCAAATAATAAGCATCGTAATAACCGGTGCTGAGCACATAAGTTCCCAGCATGATGCGCCGCTTCACTTCCGCGCCGAAGCCTTCGCCGCGTGTGTTGCGGTACATGTCCGATAAAGTGTCCGATTCGCCGCGCAGTGTATAACGCACGCCATCGTAGCGGGCCAGGTTTGAACTTGCTTCCGCCGTGGCAATAATGTAATAACAAGCCACCGCGTACTTGGTATTCGGTAGGCTCACTTCGCGCACTTCGCAGCCAAGCTGTTCTAATCGCGTAATGGCGCTGCGAATCGTTGCTCCCGTATTTTCCGCTAAGCCCTCGAAATATTCTCTCGGCAGCCCGACCTTCAACCCTTTCACGTCGCGCTTCATCAGCGAACAATAATCGTCCACTGGCGCGAACGCGGAAGTGGCGTCCGCTTCGTCATGTCCGGCCATAATTTGCAGAACCTGGGCCGCGTCTTCCACATTGCGGGCAAACGGGCCGATATGGTCCAGCGAACTGGCGAAGGCCACTAATCCAAAGCGGGAAACTCGTCCGTAAGTGGGAGTCACGCCCACCACTCCGCAGAAACTAGCCGGTTGACGGATCGAGCCGCCCGTATCCGAACCTAACGAAACGACGCAGGTGCCTTGCGCTACCGCCGCCGCTGAACCGCCGCTGGAGCCGCCGGGTACGCGATCAAGGTCCACCGGATTGCGCACCGGGCCATAAGCTGAATTTTCGTTGGAAGAGCCCATCGCAAACTCATCGCAATTCAGTTTGCCCAAAACCACTGCGCCGGCTTCTTCCAGCCGCATCACGGCAGTAGCATCATAAGGCGGCACATAGCGTTCCAGCATTTTCGAGCCGCAGGTCGTGCGTAGCCCTTCGGTCACGATCACGTCTTTCACGCCCAGCGGCACCCCGGCCAGTGCGCCCGGATACTCGCCCTTAGCAATTCTTGCGTCCACCCGATTAGCCGCCGCCAAAGCGCGGGTGGAACTGAAGGTCAGAAAAGCGTTGGTTTTCGGATTCTCTCGCTCCGCGTACTCAATGGCTGCCGTGGCCAACTCCGCCGCGCTGAACTCTTTCTTCTGCAAGCCTTCGCGGATTTCGGAAATGGAAAGCGCCGGAACAGGCGGAACCCCGCTCATCGCTCGATAACCTTCGGAACTTTGAAATAGCCTGAGCCTGCCGCCGGTGCTGAAGCTAATGCCCGCTCATTCGATAACGGATTGTGGGGCCTGTCCTCGCGCAGCGTCGCTGTTTCGTCTGCTTCAAACAAAACCTGCGCCATCGGCGCAACGTCCTGTGTGTTCAATTCGCTTAACTGGTCAATGTAAGTCAGAATCTGGCCTAAATCATGGGACATGCGAACAGTTTCTTCTTCGGTCAGCCGTAGGTTCGCCAGATCAGCCACATAGCGGACTTCCTCGGTGGTGAGCCTCAAGCCGATGCCTTTCTGCGGGAAATCTGATATACCTTTTTCAATATCGGATCTTTAATTGCTTCCGCTTCGTCAACTGTTCCTGTTTCCGTTCCTGTTAAGCTTTCGGCTTTCTGCGCTTCCCGGCGCGGTACGCCGAGCCGAAACTCCATGCCGGAAATTTCCACATCCGGCAGTAGTCGCCGGAGCCGGTCTAAAATCTGGTATTCCAATGTGCGAAGCTGGCGCTGCCAGATCATATCTTCCACTTCCACCACCAAATGGGAGCGAACCAGATGCAGCCGCGTCACATGCCGCGCAATCGCCTTGCCGACCGCGACCGGCCACACCGCTTGCAGCGCTTGGTTATCGTCAAGAATTGACTTCGATTGTTTCGTTTTTCGGAGAACTCGGGCAGCGCGTTCCATACGGGCAAACCCTCTCTGAAACAAGAGGGTGAGGATTTTCGAGTGTAACACGCGGCGGAACAACCGGAAGTTTTGGACGGAATTTTAAAATGGATGCTATAGGTTCTTGCCTTATCCATGTTGATTCTTGCTTCTGCTTCCCCGCGCCGTCATGAATTGTTGTTAGCCGCTCGAATTGAGCATGTTGTACAGCCTGCTCACATTGACGAGACCCGCCGCCCCGGCGAAGAAGCTGTCGATTACGTGCAAAGATTGGCTGCGGAAAAAGCGCAAGCCGTTTCCGGCGCGGAAGCTGATATCGTGTTGGGGGCCGACACGGTAGTCTGTTTACAGGGTGAAGTGTTGGGGAAACCGGTTAATGTTAAGGATGCTGCCAGAATGCTGCGCGCCCTTTCGGGACGCCGGCACACTGTGTTAACAGGAATTGCGCTGCGCCGTGGAACTCGCCTGCTATCGGCGGTGTCGGAAACCCTTGTCTGGTTTGAAGAAATCAGCGAGAACGAAATAGCTGAGTATGTGGCCACGGGCGAGCCGCTCGACAAAGCGGGCGCTTACGCCATTCAAGGCTATGCGTCACGATTTGCGAGAAGGATTGAGGGCTGTTATCACAACGTTGTCGGGCTTCCTGTGTCGTTGGTATACCGGCAGCTCCGTTCCTTATGAAGCGTACGATCATGGGGTGGTTACTGGGCGCATTCGCTGGCACCGTTATTTACGGCCAAACGGCGCCGGCTAATCCTTCTCCCAACGGAAAGCCGACCAATGAACCGCAAAGCGTAATCTCTTTTAACCGTTCTCTGAATGCGCGCCTTCATCCCGTGCCGATTTCAGCCGTAAAATTACCGGACGGTTTTTGGGGAACCCGCACTCGCCTGGTTGTGGATCGCACGCTGCCCATTTTGCGCCAGCAGCTTGAAGAACATGGAGCAATCGATAACTTTTTGCGAGTCAGCGGAAAAAAGAATGTGCCGCGCCGGGGCCGGGCATCATCCGATGCCGATCTTTATAAATGGATGGAAGCCGCTTCCTGGGCCATCGCCTCGCCTGACACTGCCACGGCTACCAAACTGAAGTTTCAATCTGACATCGAAGCTCTGATTCCGATGATTGCCGGAGCTCAGGATTCCGCTGGATATCTGGATACTAACTTCAGCGGCGATCGCGTTCATCTGCGCTTCGCCGACCTGCTCCATTCGCAGGAAGATTACTGCCTGGCGCGTCTGGTGTTTGCCGGTATAGCTTATGTTCGCGCCACGCAAAACCGTGCTCTGCTCGATATCGGACTGAAGTTTGCCGATTACCTGTTAGCCAATTTCGGTGTTTCGAATAAGCCCTTTGTGGCTGGTCATCCCGAGTTGATCAGCGCGTTTGTGGAACTATATCGCACGGTAGGCGAGACGAAGTACCTCGACTTCGCACGATACCTCTTGGGGGGAACTGAACGCGATCGCCTGCATTTAAAAGAGTCCGACATTCACTACATGTTCAGCGGCAAGCCGTTTATTTCGCACACTGAAATGGAAGGCCAGGCTGTCAGCGCGCTCCAGGCTGTAGCAGGAGCTACCGATTATTTTGCGGAATCAGGCGATCCGGCCTATAAGCGCACTGTGGACCTTCTTTGGAATGATCTGACTTCCCGGAAGATGTCCATCACCGGCGGCGTCGGACTCCGTAATAATGACGTTCTAGGGGACGCCTACGAGGTAGCTGCCGGAACGCCTTCATCGGAACTGCCTGTCGGCATCGCCAATGCTTCCTGGAACCTACGGCTGCTGGCTTTAAGCGGCGAAGCCAAATACGCCGACGTGATTGAACGGGCTCTTTACAATGCGGTGAGCGCCGGCTTCTCTCAGCAGTCGGGCGCTCTTGCCTGCGGTCGCGTAGCAGGCACCGGCACGGGCGACAAAGCAAAATACACTTATTACGAAAACGAAACTTGTCCGCCTGACATTCCTGTCCTGTTTGAATCACTAGGCAGCTACTTTTACGCTACTGGACTTGACGGCATTTATGTTTCGCTGTTCAATGATTCCGAGATGGACTGGCATTTGGAAGACGGCACCGGCGTACGGCTCATTCAGTCGGTCAATTATCCGGCGGAAAGCGAAGTGAAGCTGACCGTTTATCCCGCTTCTCCTGTTTCATTTGCTTTGCATATCCGTTATCCGCAGTGGGCTTCCGGCGTTGATGTTGCCGTCAATGGAGAAAGGGTGAACAACGAGTTTCAGCCTGGAACATTTATCAGCTTGTCTCGCACTTGGCAGTCCGGCGACATGGTCACGATAAACTTCGCCATGCAGCCGATTGCCGTGAGGGCCAATCCTCATGCCGCCGATCTTTGGGGCAAATCGGCAGTGGAGCGCGGTCCTTTGGTTTATTGCCTACAGCAACTAGATCAGGGATCAACCAGCATTTCGGATCTGATTTTGCGCGCTAACGCCGTCGGCACTGCCGAATTCCGCAAAGATTTCTTGGGTGGAACAACGGTTGTCAAGATTGGCGGTTTCGCTGCCGATAAGCCGTTTTCCACTCAACCTTTATATAGTTCGGCGAAAGATGGTTATTTCCAAAATCGGCGGCCCGTTACGTTGGCGCTTGCACCGTACTGGACCCTAGGCACGCGCGAAACGGAAAACGCGCAAACCTGGATTCCCACCCTGCGCCTGCCGGAAGTGCCGCCGCCTTCCGCTCCTGCGCCGCATCTGGGAGCAGCCCGTTAGTGCCATGTTTGATTATTACGTGTACAATCGAAGAGAAAATCCGTTTTTCTGGATGAATTTGCATCATGTGAAGCAGAGCGGGCTGGCATGGGCTGTTTGCCTGATCCTGGTCATCGGCTGTGCTTCCTCGCATACGGGGCATCTGCTGGCGCAGCAAACAGAGAACCCTCAATCGGCGGTGCCAGCCAAACAGCCTGCGCCCACTCCTGCCATTTCTGCTCCGGGCGCGTCGGTCGATACGAAAACATTCAAAGTGGGGCCGCAAGACATTCTGAAAGTGATTGTTTGGCGCGAACAGGACTTCTCCGGTTTGTATACAGTCCACTCCGACGGCAAAATCACGCTGCCGCTGGTGGGCGATATTCAAGCAGGCGGACTCACTGCCGAGGAAATTCAGAAAAATGTGGTAGCCGCTTTATCGAAGCTGATCCAAAAGCCGAATGTCACCGTGACGGTGCAACAAGTGTTGAGCCAGCGTTATTACATGGATGGCGGAGTCGGCAGGCCGGGCGAGTACCAGTTGAGCGCGCCCACCACGATTCTTGAAGCTATCAGCATCGCCGGCGGACTGCATGAGTTTGCCAACGGAAAAAAGATTTATGTGCTGCGCGGCAGCGAGCGTATCCGCTTCAATTACAAAGATGTGATCAAGGGTAAAAACCTCGATCAGAACATTCAACTTCAGCCCGGCGATCATGTGATCATTCCGGAGTAGGGAAGAGTTTTTCAAATGGTCGAAAAAGCTTCTATTCAACGTAGACCCTTTGACTTTGAAGATTACGTTGATCTTCTTCGAAGAAATCTGGGCTGGCTGCTCGCGCCTGCTTTTATAGGGCTAGTACTCGCAACAGTAGTCGCTTACCTGATTGACGATACTTACGTTTCCCGGGCTTTGATTCGCATTGTGCCGCAGCAGGTGCCGGAAAATCTGGTGCAGACTGCCGTGAATCAGCAGCTTGTCGATCGCATCAACGCGATGGCGGAGACGATTGAAAGCCGGAACTCGCTTCAAAGCATCATTACGACGTACGGGTTATACAAGAAACAACTGAAAAACGCGCCGATGGACGATGTTATCGCGCTGATGCAGCACAGCATCAAGATTTCGCCCACTGAAGGCGTGACCAGTGTGAATGGCCGCAATCTGCCTGCGTTTCAGGTGTCTTTCACTTACAATAATGATCGCTATCTGGCCCAGAAGGTTTGCAGTGAACTGGTCAGCCGTTTTTTGAACGAAAATGCAAAAACCCGTATTGAATCGGCCACGGCCACCAATCAGTTTCTGAACGATGAATACGAAAAAGCAAAGAATGAACTGGAATCGATTGAAAATCGCCTGACTGATTTCCGGGTCCGCAACGCCGGTCATCTGCCCGAAGAAATGCAGATGAACATGGCGCAGATGAATACGCTCGATAGCCGCTTAACCGGTTTAAACGAAGCCCTGAGCCGAGTGTCGCAGGAAAAGATGATGATCGAATCGCAGTTGCAGATTGCCAAAGATCGTTTGGCTGCGATTCATGAAGTGACGCCGGAAACCGTCACCCGCGATGCTCGTCTGGAACAACTGGACCGCGACATCACCGCCGCCACTAATAACGTTTCTGCCCTTCAGGAACGCTACACCGAAACTTATCCTGATCTGGTGCAGGCGAAAGCGCGGTTGGAAGAATTGAAAGCGGAACGCGACCTTTTGATTCGCGATGCGAAAATCAGGAAAACCGAAACGCGCCCTGCATCAGTAGCCGCTTCGCGCGAAAGAATGGACGCGGAAGCCATTATTCAACAGCTTCAAGTTCACCTGCGCGCCAAAGATGTGGAAGCGGCGGACCTGGCCAAAGAAGTAAGCGCCGTGAATCAATCCATTAAGCAGTATCAGGGCCGGGTGGAAAGCGTGCCGGTGGGCGAAAAAGAATACAACGATCTGATCCGCGATCGTGATCTGGCGAAAACCCGTTATCAGGAACTGCAAATGAAGCGAAGCAGTTCCGCCATTTCGATGGAGATGGAAAACCGGAAACAAGGTGAAACTCTGGAAGTACTTGATCAGGCTTCGCTGCCCGATACGCCGACAGCTCCCAAGCGGCAATTGATGATTCCGATCGGGTTGTTTGCCGGTTTGTTTTTTGGCCTGATTGTAGCCGCAGTGCGCGAGGTGAAAGACAATTCGCTGAAAAACCTGAAAGACGCCCGCGTGTATTCACAGCTTCCGATTCTGGGCAGCGTGCCGCTGCTCGAAAATGACTTGGTGGTGCAGAGGCGCAGGCAGTTGACGTGGATCGGATGGGCGGTGGCCACCATTGCCGGTTTAGCGGTGATGGCTGGCTCGGTCGCTCATTATTATTTCAGCAAGGTATAAACCCGATGAGCAGAGTACACGATGCGCTGCGTAAAGCAGCTCAGGAAACTCCTGAAACTCCAAAAGCCTCGAAAGGAACGGCGCCGTCCGTCCGCCAAGCGCTGGTTGACCTTCCCGAAGTGATTTCGGAGTCCTTTGATGAACTGTTGAGCGGCGTGGACGTGCTTCCGTTTACTCCTCATCCGGAAGCTTTGCTGGTGAACCTAAAAAAACCACGGGAAGCGCCGGGCGAAGAATTTCGGACGCTGCGGACCCGCCTGAACCATTTACAGGGTAGCCAAGGACTCCACAGCTTAGTTGTGACCAGCGCTTCTCCGGCAGAAGGGAAATCTTTTACGGCGGTGAATCTGGCGATCAGCCAAGCCCAGTTAAGCGATAAGCGGGTGGTTCTAGCAGATTTTGATTTCCGCCGTCCGAGCGTGGATAAGACTTTGCAGCTTGCGCCGAGTCCCGGCATTACCGATTATCTGCGCGGCGAAATTCCGCTTAATAAAGCCATTCGGAAGTTGGAAGAAGCAAACCTGTATGTGATGACGGCGGGACAGGCTGTTCCGAATCCTCTGGAACTGTTGAATCTACGGGAATGCCGGATGCTGCTCGAAACCCTGCGACAGAATTTCGATTGGGTGATTATTGACAGCCCGCCTTTGTTGTTTGCGGCAGACGGCAATCTGTTATCTACCTTATGCGACGGCACCATTCTGGTAGTGCGGATCGGCACCACAACATATGAAACGGTGTCGCGAGCAATTCAATCACTTTGCGAAAACAATGTGCTCGGCATTGTGGTGAACGGCGCGCGCCGGGGCGAGCTTTACAGTAAATACAGTTATTACCACGATTATTACGGGCCGGCATCCGACAAAGCGGTGGAAGCTGCTGCCAACTCGTCGGCTGCGATTGAGGCCGCGAAATAGCTGATAAGAATTCCGCATTTGTTCGCACTAACCTCACAATGGTTAAAACTTCTCGCATCATGAAAGTGGCAGGGCTCAGCCTGGTCGGGTTCTGCGCGGTCTCATTGGCGGCTGATAAAGTGGCGCTCAGCCCGGAAGCTTCCCAGCTTGCTGGATTTTGCGGCGCGTTTCTGGGAGCGCTAGCCGGGCGGGGAAGGCCGTCGCTGAAGCAAAAGTCAAGCGGCGAAGCTGCCGAAAACACCCAATTACCAGAGAAACCAGCAGAAGAGCCGATTGTTCCTAGTGAACTAACACTATAAGGGCCGGGGTGAACGATACCGGATTGTGTTGCCTTTGCAACCTGCTGTTATTTTTTCTCTAAAAATCTGAAAAAGGCTTGCAGGGGACGGAGAGAGTTGTTAATCTAATTCATGTGGTGCCGCGAAGGGCATCGTGGTGGCAAGAAAGCAAAGACCGGAAACGGAG
>CAXTWH010000092.1:0-10456 GCA_964247975.1 uncultured Bryobacteraceae bacterium
CCCCATGCCAAGAAAAGCTGCGGCTGCGGCACTTCATTTTCGGCTTAACTAACCTCCAAATTTCGCATCTATAAAGCGGCGCTGTTTCTTATACAGCGCCGTTCTGTTTGTCAGCAGGAGCAATCGCGCACAAGTGGCCCAAGATTATTTTCAATTTTTCGGTTTGGAACGCAAGCTGGTGGTGGATGAAGCGGTGCTGCAGAAGCGTTTTTATGCATTAAGTAAGCAGTGGCATCCTGATCGGTTCAGCCGAGCGTCCCTGGAAGAACGGAACCAGGCGCTCGAAGCCACTTCCCTTCTGAACGATGGCTACCGGACGCTGAAAGATCCGGTGAAGCGAGCGGAGTATCTGCTGACGCAGGAAGGCGCACCGATCGGTGAGCAGCGTTCAAAAGATGTTCCGCCGGAACTGCTGGAAGAAGTATTTGAGCTGAACATGATGCTGGAAGAATTACGCACCGGCGACAATTCACAGCGAGCGCAATTGGAAAAAGCAGGCGAAAATTTCCGCCGCATGCGGGGCGAAGTGGACCAGCAACTGGAAAAGCTGTTTACCAAGTATGATGCGACAATTGCGGAAAGCGAAACCGCCCAGCAAGCTTTGCATGAGGTACGGGGCGTTCTGAATCGGCGACGCTATATTGACAACCTGATTCGAGACGTGGACCGGGCGTTAAACCCCACGCTGCAGCCCGTGGAACCGGAATTATAAAGAAAGTTTGTATGTCTACATTTCAAATCGACTTCGGCGAACACAGAAAAACCAGGATTGTCGGTATTGATCTTGGCACCACCAACAGCTTGGTGGCTTATTTGGATCTGACCAGCCCGAAGATTGTGGAAGATGACCAGGGGCGAAAAATTGTTCCAAGCGTAGTTTCGTTGGATGACCAAGGAAAGCTGATTGCCGGCGAAGAAGCCCGTGAATTGTTGTTAACGCATTCTGAGCGCAGTGTTTATTCCGTGAAGCGTTTGATGGGCCGGGGCGCGGCTGATGTTCAGGAAGAACTGAAATTATTTCCGTTTCGCATTGAACAAGGCAGCGAATCGGTGCTGCGCTTGCAATTAGGCGACCGCACTTTTACACCGCCGGAAATTTCAGCGGTCATTTTGAAGCAGTTGAAAGAAAACGCCGAATTATCGCTGGGCGAGCCGGTAACGCAGGCAGTGATCACCGTACCCGCTTACTTCAATGATGCGCAGCGCCAAGCCACCAAAGATGCGGGCCGCCTGGCAGGGCTTGAAGTACTGCGTTTAGTGAATGAACCTACGGCTGCTTCGCTGGCCTACGGGTTGGATAAGCGCAATGAGGGCGTAATTGCCGTATACGATTTCGGAGGCGGCACGTTCGACGTTTCCATTCTTCGCCTGCATGACGGCATTTTCGAAGTGCTGGCGACCAATGGCGACACGCACCTGGGCGGCGACGATATCGACAACCTGCTGCTGCGGATTGCGCTGGAAGACATTTCCGCTGAATGGCAGGTTGATTTATCGGCTGATCCGGAAGGAGTGCAGCGGCTGCGGCGGGCGGTGATCCGGGCCAAAGAACAGCTTTCGTTTACCACTTCGGCCAACATCGAATTGCAGTACAAAGGCAAAACCTATCAGCGAACGCTGGAGCGCGAATTGTTTGACCGGCTGATTGGCCCGATTGTGGAGCGGACTCTCGGGCCATGCCGGGCTTGCCTTACGGACGCAAAACTAACGGCGGAACAGATTGATGAAGTGGTGATGGTGGGAGGGTCCACGCGCATTCCGCTGGTCCGTGCCGCCGTGGAACGGTTATTTAAAGCGAAGCCCCATACCGAACTGAATCCGGATGAAGTGGTGGCGTTAGGCGCGGCAGTGCAAGCCGGCATTCTGTCGGGCGACGTGGAAGACACACTGCTGCTGGACGTGACTCCGCTTTCGTTAGGCATTGAAACAATGGGCGGCGTGGTTTCAAAGCTGATTCACCGTAATTCCACTATTCCGGCCAGCGCGACGGAAAGCTTCACTACAGCAGTAGACGGTCAGCGAAATGTGCTGATCCATGTGCTGCAAGGCGAACGGGAGCTGGTCAAAGACTGCCGCAGTTTGGCGCGGTTCGATTTGAAAGACGTTGCACCGATGCCCGCCGGAATGGCTCGGATTGAGGTGCGATTCCTGATTGACGCAAACGGCATTTTGCAGGTGACGGCTCGCGACGCGCGGACCGGCAAAGAACAAAGTGTTGAGATTAAGCCGTCTTACGGGCTTTCCGAGGAGCAGGTGGAAGCCATGATCCGCGAATCGTTCGAGAAAGCAGAAGAAGACCTGCGCGAACGGCAGGTGCGGGAAGCGCGAGTGAAAGCAGATAACATCATAGCGGCCACGGAAAAAGCGAAAATGAACGATGCCTGGGCTGCGCTTCCGCCGGAGCGTGTTGAAGAAATCAACAACGCCATTCGTAATTTGCAGGATGTTTACCACGGGAGCGACCATCACGAAATTCAGGCCCGGATTGAGGCCTTAAACGAAGCCACCCAACAGTTGGCCGAAGACATGATGAATACTGCGGTACGCGGCGCTCTGCGGGGAACCAAAATCGAGTAGAAATTGTTAAAGGATAAACAGTATGGCTGGACTCACCTGGGACCACATTGAAGATTTAGGTTTAAGCTTGTATGAAGAACATCCGGATGTTGATCCGCTGACAGTGCGTTTTACCGATATGCACAGGTGGATCACGGAGTTAAGCGATTTCAAAGATAATCCAGATGCTTCGACGGAAGGCAAGCTGGAAGCCATTCAGATGGCCTGGTACGAGGAGTGGAAAGACAATCAATAGCGGTTTTTGGCACTGAGGGCGGCTTAAACAGCGAGGGGATTCTGCCACCGTAAGCCAGGAAATCGGCCAAAACCAACGTCTGCGGAACATAAAGTTAGTCCATGATCGATTGCTAAAGCAGCCAGGTAACAGTCGTTGACATCGTTAAAAGTCAACCCAGGTAAACTCACTAACTTGGCGAACGTAGTAGCATGCGTGTCAGTTGGCTCTGGAATCCAAACTCGCGGGCTGGAAAGCCAGGAATGAACTTGCGCCAAAGCTTCAGGCATGGAAACAGCTTTGGTTGCAATCCGACGATTAGTTGTAAGTCTTAGAAACGCAAGCAGACTCAACCACGGTAATCCGACACGAGAAGAATCATTCAAACAATCCTCTAGCCAAGTTCTCGCTTTTTTGTGACGAACATCCGATTTGGCGTAAGCATATATTAAGAGGTTTGCATCAATTAAAATCAAAGACTTACTCCAATATCGAACGATCTTTTTCCTCGTCTAGCATCGCTAAAACAGAAGATATATCGTCTAAAGGCACCAACAAGGCGCCAAGATCGCAGGGATGGGTATACTGCTTCCGCTCCGCAGGTTTGTCTATCAGCATTTTTTCTGCGCCAAGGCGAAGGGCATCATTAACGACTTGTTTGAATGACTGCGCTTTTTTCTGTTGAAGGCGTTGCAGCAGAACGGCCACATCGGAATCTATCGTTAACGTTGTTCGCATTTGAGCATCATGATAGCAAAGTTTTGATGCACTGATGTCAAATCGATCCTTGAGCCAATTGGAATGCACGCCCTTGTTTATGCTATTCTTTGAATGCATCCTCTCTCCCCTTCACTGGGGAAATACTAGGACATTACCATGCCCAAATTAAAAACACATAAGGGTGCGTCCAAGCGGTTCAAGAAAACGGGAACTGGCAAAGTAGCCCGCCGTCATGCGTTTGCACGACACATCTTGACTTCGAAGTCGCGTTCCCGCAAACGTAAGCTTGGCCAAAGCGTGATTGCCGATCCGGCAGACCAGCCGAGTTTGCGCAGCATGCTTCCTTATTAACTAAACATTGAAGCATTTGAGCAGGAGCAGAGCCACCGCACGTGCCTGCTTCCTCTCTGAATGGCTGGTTTTTACCAGCTTTTTGTACACAGATGAAAGGAGAAAAACGTGCCTAGAGTAAAACGAGGAACCGGACGGCGTGATTATCGGAAGAAGACGCTCCGGTTAGCCAAAGGCTACTTCCTCACTAAATCGAAATTAAACCGGTCTGCCCAGGAAGCGGTAGAAAAAGCGCTTCGTTATGGCTATGTGGGGCGCAGGCATAAAAAGCGCAGCTTTCGCTCGCTCTGGATTGTTCGCATCAATGCAGCTTGCCGCACAGCCGACATTTCTTACAGCAAGTTTGTTAGCGGATTAAAGAGAGCCGGAATCGATCTTAATCGCAAGGTGCTTTCCGACATTGCCATTAACGACACGCCGGGCTTCTTGTCCCTGGTGGAAAAAGCCAAAACTGCCCATCAAACGCAATTACAATAGAGAGGGCAGTACTCGTTCATGGAAACCATTAACGAAGAAGGCATTGATACCCTTACGAGCCTTGAACAACGCATTCAGAAAGCTGTTGAGCTGCTGAGATCGCTTCGCCGCGAAAACCAGGAGCTTAGCGAACAGCTTTCTTCTGCTAAGAAAGAACGCGACGATAGTTTGAATCAATCAGAAAACGCTCGCCGTCAACTGGCGGAATTGGAAGCGCAGACAAGCCGCTTAACTGACGACATAAGCGCATTGCGCGAAGAGCGGAAGCAGGTAAAAGATCGAATCGAAAGGCTGCTTGGGCAGATGGATCTGCTGAACGCAAGCTAAAGTTCGAGCAGCCGGCCAAAGCTTATGGGAGCATCCGACAGCACAAAGCAAGCGGCTCTGAAAGTAAACATCTTTCACCAGAGTTATACCGTTTCCGCTGCCGGCGACCCGGAAGAAACACTTCAACTCGCGCATGAAGTGGATGAATTGATGGCCCAGATTGCCCGTCGCGCCGGCAATCTGGATTCCACCCGGATTGCGGTGCTGGCGTGTTTACATCTAGCTGACAAGCTACGGGCCAGCGAACGTCAGTTAACAGCTTTGCGATCGTCCTTAGGCGAGAAAACGAAGCTGATGAGCAAACTGCTCGATCAGGTCGTTCCCGCCGAATAACATCCTTTCGGCTAAAATATGCGGTCCTGTCGGCGGAGCGATCCGAACGATCCGATATTGGCGAGCGTGAACGAGAAAATAATTTGGTTCTCGTTGCGGGTTCCAAAAGAAAACCGGCGCGTTTCCAGGCTGAATCCGCAGCAATCCGTGTTGTAAGTGGCTTGCAGGAAGAAGAAATCAAGCTGCTGTTTATACAAATCGTAATAAGTAGTAGCTGCAGCGTTCCAGCCTTTACGCAGCGACCCACCGTAGCCGAGAGTGGCGGTAATCTGACTGGCATAAGGAGGATGGGTCGCATTAGGTCCGTTGGCGGCCTGAATAATCGGGTCCGGATCAAGATTTCGATAACCAAGCGAAGTGAAATAGTTCTGCTTGACGCGATAAGCTACATAAAATGTGTTGTTTGTAAATCGCTGATAAATCGGATCGTAGTCAACCCGCCAATCCACATCAAGCCCTTTAGCGAAGTAAACGCGCAGAGTAGAATCAACTGGAGAATACCGGCGCGGCCGGGTAATAAAGGTGAAAGGCGTAATATCTTCGGTTACCGAAAACACGTTCGGCTGTCCGGGAATCAGTGCTCCGCCAAATGTCGGATCAAAGTAGCGTTCCTGCGCTATCTCCCAATCCACCAGTTCCCTGACACCTCCCTGCTTGTCTTTCACATAAAAACGATTAATCAAGGACAGCTTAACTTGGTTTGTGTCGCTTAGAAAGTCGGTTTGATCGAACTTGATGATGTTATTAAAGTTGTCGATACCGGTCACATAGCGGTAGTTGATGCGAGGCTCAATGACATGCTTTATTTTCTGGCCCAGCCATTTGGGAGCAGGGAAAATGCGCTCCAGCGAGGGCGGAAGTAGTTCCACATTCACATCAGCCGCCCGGCGGAAGATAGAAGCCTGATTCAGAACACCGGTAGTAGTGAGCGAATCGCCCCAGTTAGTGCCATGCAGCTCGATGCTCGGCATCAGTTCAAAGCCTTTGAAATTGAAGGCAGTCATCACACGCGGTTCCGCATTTTCTCGGTTCACAACATTGCTGGTTTGATAAGTAGGCTCCTGCCGGCGGAGAAGCGAGAAGTTGGTGTTAAAGGAAAACCAAGCCGGCAGAGAAGCAATATTAAACTCTTTATCTTTCCCGATAAAATCGACCGAAGGCAATTTTTGAATGGTGATCAGGTCGCCAGGAGCGATGCTTTCAAATAACTGCTGACGCTCAAAACCGATATTGACCGTGTAATCCTGCCAGTGGCGCTGAAGAAAGCCGACTGAGTTCACTTCCGAAAATATGGCTTCGTTGAAGGATTGCGTAAAGGATTGCCGGAATAGGTACGAACTGAGGTAACGAAAGTCAATTTTGCCCACCCAGCCGTCGGGCAGTTCTGTTCTGGCTACCAACTCGAACTGCAGTCCGCCTTCTTTAAAACGCTCACCGTTTGGTAACGGCAATCCCCGGTCATTTACGCCATAGAGTTCAAAATCAAAATCGGATTTCTGCGTAGGCTTCCCGCGAAAATCGAGCGTATGGGCGTACCCGCGAGAAGTGAAGTCCTGAATTCGGTAAGTGGCGTCATAGCTGCGGTTAATGGCCCAATAAAAGCCTTCGCCGATCATGGTGCCCAAAACGCTGCTGTTGCCGATGTTCGGCGTCAGAAAGCCGCTTTGACGATCCTTACGCCCCAGGGGCCGGTAGAAGGCCGGCAGATAGAATATCGGATACTTCTTGAGCTTGAATAAGGCATTATGAGCAATTGCGCGGTCGTTCGGGATGATGTCGAACATAGGGGCGCGCAGCGTCCACCAGGGCTTCGGCAGGATGCAATCAGTCAGAAAACCGTTGTGAATAATGTAGCGGTCATGGTAGCGCTCGGCCCACTCGCCTTCAAAATAAAAAGGATTGACGGTTCTTAACAGCCAGGGTTCATAAGTACCGTGAGCGGGCGAGGTGCCTTTCACCGTGTAGAAAACCCCGTTCTTTGTTTTGAGGTTGTATTCTCCGCGCATGGCTTCCACTTTGTCGCCTTGTGAGAAATTCTGGTAGCGTACGTGTCCACGAAGATAAGCGATGTTCGTGATGGTGTTGAAATCAATCTCATCGGCATTCACTTCTTCGTCCTGGGTGAGAATGCGGCAGCCGCCGCGCAGGTATGTCCAATCTCCCCGCGTTTCCTGGTATTGTTCGGAAAAAAAGCGGTTTTGCCCAGGGTTGGGAAGATCGGCAGGGGCACTGGCCTTTTGTGCTTTGGCGAGCGGCGCGGAGAGTAATAGAACTAGAAAAATAGGAAAAAACAAAGAACAATAAGAATGTTCGTGACAAATTTGGACAAATCTGGTAGACAGAGATACTGAGGGGCTATCGGCTTCAACAAACAGTTTCAACCGTAAACCGTAGCATGACCTGATCGTAAGCCGCAAGGTTTCGAGACGTAACAAGGCCGCAGAAACGATACAAGAACAAACATAGCGTGATTAAATTATGACTTGTCAGTCTTGCCAGACCTGGAACTCAGAGGACGAACATCGCTGCCGCCGCTGCGGCCGACGATTCCGCGTCACGCCCACGCGGCATCCTCGATCTTCTTATCCAATTGCGGCCACAGCACTTGCCTATCAACCGGAGATGCTGGAAGAGCAGGAAGAATTAAATGATTTTAATGCGATTGCCGGAAGCAGCGCATCGGCATTTTTTGAAAGTCCAAATGAAGGACGAGTGATCCCGTTTGATCAATTGACCTCGCCTGCAGAGCGGCAATCTATTCGCGCCCGCGCCGCCCAACTTTCCCAGCCTGCCCCGGTGCAGTCGGCCAAGGTGGAAGTTTCCGCATGGCGAAACCGCCCTTCTTCGGCAAAACCCAAAGGGGAACTGCAGCTTGACCTGTTTGGAAAATCCCAGATTATGGTCCCGCCGTCGTCCGCCATTCACTGCGGAGCGCCGGTAGCGCCGCCGTTGGTGCGCTTGAACGCCGCTTTGGTAGACGGATTTCTGGTACTGCTAGGCACCTTGCTGGCTTTGGGCGTGTTCCGGTTAGCAGCCGGTTCTTTACCGACCGAGAAATATGATTTGCTGGCTTATAGCACTTTGTTTTGCGGGGTTGCGCTCACTTATAAGCTGTTGTGGTGCGTGATGAACAGAGACAGCATTGGTTTAACAAAGGCCGGGTTACGGACAGTTGATTTTGACGGCAATCAACCCAATGCGAAACGCCGCTTCTGGCGCGCTTTCAGCAGTTTCTTAAGTTTGGGAGCGGCTGGCTTAGGCTTGATTTGGACCTTCGCTGACGCGGATGCTTTGGCTTGGCACGACCAGATTTCAGGCACTTTTCCGACTTTTCTGGACGCGCAGCCTACCAGCGCCGATTCTTCTATTCAGTGATTGTATTGCCGGCCGGCCTTAGAACGGCTGACATGGAGCCTTTGGATTTAGGCATGCGCGGGTCGGCTCCATAAGCGTGAATCTGATCGCGCGCAAATTCCGCCTGGGGCAGCTCGCAAGTAATCACAATCGTTTCGCCGGTGGTGTCTACCTCAACCGCATGTTCGAAAGCAAGGTGCTGCGGAAAAAGAAACAATTTTTGCAGCATTTCAACAACATAATCGTAAGTATGCTCGTCGTCGTCGAGCAGAACTACATGATAAAGCGGCGATTGCCGCTCCTGTTTGATTTCCCCGGGCGCAGGCCGTAGCGTCGGAACAGCAGTCACACTTTGCATTTGCCTATTTGCATTCTATTGAATCATTCCCGCAAATGAATCTGCAATCCAGTTGTACCCCGTTCTACGTATCTCACAATGGAGGGTATCTCCTAATACAAAGCTCCAGAAGGTATACTTCGGTCGGGCTTTTCAGGTACAGGCTGTCTGTTTTCAGCCCGATACGGGAGTCACATCAAATTGGATTTAGATCAAATGATCCATCATTTGGAAGTTGAACGCAAACGGATTGAGGAAGCTTTGGAGGTCTTGCGGCGTCTGCATCAGATCCGAAAGCCTAGCGGCAGTGAAGCTGGATCAGCCTCTAAGAGCGCTTTTGCTAAAAAGATAGGATCCACTTTCGAAGGATCAATGAACGGCAATAGCGAACAGCCGGACGAAGAGGCTTGAACCAGCATTTCTTGTGAACTGGGCAGAGTAGGCACATGGGTTTAAATTTTCGAAAACTGTTGATTTCCGAGTTGGAGCGACGCCAGCAGGAGATTGATTCTCTTCTTTATCTGCTGCGCTTTCTCCAGAACCGCGATTCCCAAACAGAAGAACTTCAATGGAATAGCCAGATTGCTGATTACGGAGCCAGCATTCGTTGTTCGCCCTACCGCAACACGGAAAGCCGCCATGAAGTGATACTTGGCCTGCGTGAGCAAGGATTGAGTCTGCGAGCTATTGCCGATCAGGTTTGTTTATCACATGCCGGTGTTTGGAAGGCTTTACAGCGCTTAGAACGGAATCGGGTGAAGGATTTGCACTCGATCCACGAAGCAATCGAAATAGATAGACAATCCGTGTAAGTGAGAGATTGCAGATCTGTTATAATTGTCTGGAATCCCTGAGGGGGCGCAACGGTTTCGACGGGATTGGATCGATGTATGAAGGCGTGTCGGGTTCCGAGCTCCCGTAAAACGATCGGAAAACAATAACTGCCAATTCGCAGTTTGCATACGCTGCCTAATTAATTAGGAAGCCGCTCCGGTTCATGAGCCTGCGCGTGAACTAGTGAGCGTCATTTTGCAGGATAGGTACTAGGCTTCTGTTCGTAGCCATAGGCCGAAATCAATCGGACTAAGCGTTGTTCGCTCTTGCCGATTCATTAGGGCGGCGCTGAAAACAACTGAATCCGGATACACACGTAGGCTTTATACGCCGGACTTTTTCGGACGCGGGTTCAACTCCCGCCGCCTCCACCAATTTCTTTATAAACAGTTTTTAACGACAGAAGCTGGTCTTTAACAAAGACCAGCTTCTTGTGCGTAACCTACACGCCGCGCAGTGTTGTTTATTGAAGCGACCAGAGTTGATTCACGCCGTTGTTCGGCGTCCAATTGATGATGCCGGTTCCCGGGGCGGTGCTCGAAGCCGGATCGTCCACCGCCAGTCCCGTCATTTTGTTTATAATCGTGTAAGCGGTGCCGTTGGCTTTCAGCGACCAGAGCTGGCGATCGTTGTTGGAGGCGGGCTGTTGTTGTAAGGCAGCGCCGTTCGGGCCATAGCCGGTCAGGAACATCTGACTTTTCACGTTTTGAATGGTATAGTAGCCGCTTCCGTTTGAAACAAACTTCCACGATTGATCACTATAGCCACCCGCGCTCCATTGCACCATCTGAGTTCCCGCATTTAAGGAAGAAGCCGGGTCAGCCAACACCAGATGACTCGCTTGGTTTTTGATGGTGTAGGTTCCGTTCGGAACCGCGCCGCCGCTGGGCGCATAGCTGGTTAAGATCGCGGCCTCATGACCGTTCAAGGTG
>CAXTWH010000093.1:0-10446 GCA_964247975.1 uncultured Bryobacteraceae bacterium
TAAGCGGCGAGTGGAAATTCATTTAAATTACTTTGAGGACCAAGGGCGGGAAATCAAGGTAACAGGGTTGGCCTCAAAGTGAGGAAGTGAATCTTCACAAGAACAAAGCGTTATCAGCAATGCCAGTCTTAAATTGCTAAAGTTGAAGCTAACTCGTAGGGGGCAGATCACTCTCGATAATAGCGCCAAGCAATAACCCAAGCTAAATTGCTCGGCTCGGTTCCTCCATAGCCACAAGCGTATCTACCCGGGTATTCAGCAAACTCAGGTGCGTACTCAGGGAGAATTTCTCCTAAACAGATCTGGACTTGGCTTTACGGGGTGGGTCTTGGAAGCAAACTCTATCGCTCGCCGAGCGAGGTCAACTATTTCCTTAATATTGCCGTTAACTTAGCGGTGCTGTCGTTCCACTTAAACAGGCGGATGCTTTTCTGCCAGGAAACAGGCGTGACCTCCAGCACCTGAACGTTTTCTGCCGTGATGCTGGAGTTCAGTGCGACACATTGAGGAAATCCGTTGGAAAGAAAGAAAACGCCATTTCGCTTATGTGGAAGACTGGTGACAATCACCGGGCGATTGTCTGTACCTAGCTCGCGCCCAAACGACTCACAGGTATGCTTGGATAAGGACGCTACGTCCTTCCAGATGCGCAGGTTGTGCTCTAGATAAATCACTTGAGCGGCTATAATCCTTATCACTGGTAAACTTCCAGCAAGCAGACTCGTCGAGCGCCGCTCAAAAAGTAAGGCCCAAAATAAGCAGAATCCCAATAATGGAAGGTAAAGGACGCGGGCACCGTTCAAGTCGGGACCGATCAGTAGCATATGCTGTATCGGTAACGAAGCAGCGAGAACCAGCAGCAGAGATGCCATAAGCCGAATGCTAGGAGCTTTATGAAGACGGCGAGATACGCAATCAGCAGAATGCTTCCCAGTACAGTGAACTTCAACAGCGGGCCGACATTCGTCGACCAGTTCACCGGAAAGAAAAATAAAGACCATTCTCGAAAAAAGAGCGCATTGAGCGCGCGCAGAAAATTAAAATGTAGAACGGCGGACCCACCGTTCTGTGTTTGGTAACCGCCTGGGCCGCCCAGCAGCCAAAAACGATGCAACAAGAGTAAAAAAACCAATGCGCTGCAGAGCAGAGCCAACCGGTACACGTGTTTACGGTCCTGCCAACTATAGAAGAAAGCTAAAACGAACATGACTACTGGCAGACAATAAGCTGATTCCTTGCTGAGAACCGCGCAAAGCGTCCACAGAAGCGTGAGACCGGCCCAACCAAAACGTCTGAATTTAACGTACGTTTGAAGTGTCAGTAAAGAGAGCAGGCTAAAGAAGCAAGCCAGCAGATCGAAGCGTGCTGCTACCCAAGCCACCGTTTCCGGGCGGGAGCCGTGTATTGCGAACACGGTCGCTGCGATTGTTGAAGTGTAAGCGGTAAAGCGCAGGCGTTTCGCCAGGAGAAGGACGAAAATAGCATTTAAAGCGTGAATGCACAAATTCCAGAGATGCCACCGGAGCGACGACATGGCGGCCCAGTGCGAGTCGATGAGAAAAGTTGCGTATCCCAGAGGCCGAAAGAAGAAATCACCTGCTGTTGGATGGGTAATAAAGCTGTTCAATATAGCCCGCCAAGACCCATTCGCCGCTAGATACACGTGTGTGTAGGAATCATGGAGCAAAGGCATGGTAAGCACCGGCAGGTAGCAGGCAAAAACAAGAACAACAATGAACAACGAAAGGATGACAGTATGAATTTCAGGCACCTTTGATTGTTGCGGAACATTCTCAAATCTGAGACACACGGTGAAAATGAAGGCAAGGCCGATTATGCCTTCGGACGTAAGCAAAGCCCGCGAGTTGACAAGATCCGCGGCGGAAGATCCCCAAAGCCTGACGGTAAAAGCAACTCCTGCCCCAACAAGCGTGAGGAACAGGAGAACACGCGCGATGGCGTGAATACCACGCATCTCTAGGATCGCAATTCGCTTAATATCATTAAGCTTCTAAAGATCGGCCTGTCGCCCGGAAACTCAAACTTCTGGGCAGGGTGGGATACGTAGTGAAATAGTCCATTATTCGAAAAGGGTGTCTGATGCGGAGCTGTTGTTTCCAGTTGATGGGCCCTGTAGGACTTGAACCTACGACCAAGGGATTATGAGTCCCCTGCTCTAACCACTGAGCTAAGGGCCCGTCTCACGCGCGAAAACCATTCAGAACCCATCGCCGCCGCCCAAGCCGAACCGAACCGTAAACAACGAATTCTGCACTCATCGTAGCATCTGAAAAAGCACAACATCCTGCAACCAGACCTGGGCAGAATAAGTATACGGACTTTCCCGAAAGGTTTTGCCGCCAAAATCCATTTAAACTAGTTTTGCTGTGCCTACCAAAGAACCATCAGTACTTAACCCCACAACCACCGGCATTGTTCCGGTTCAGGATTCGCTGCGCCTTCTGGCGGAAAGCAGCAGTTCGCTTCCCCCTGTTGAGCAGCCCACTGCGCAGCATCGCGAACTGAATGTGCAACAGCAGGCCACCGCCCCGGTTGCGCAGAAATCCACGAGCCTGCTAAAGCACGGTTGGTGGGGTGCTGTTGCAGGTACTTTTCTGCTCGGCTCTCTCGGTGTTCATTGGCTGCAAGGCGCTGCTTGCCTGCTGCTGATCGGAACTATCCGAGCGGAACTGAAATCCGGCAATCGCAGCAATACCAAAACAAACAAAAGCGCCCAAGCTCTCGCCAACGACGCTGTTGCTTGGGGACGCCATCTGGACGGCTTTAAGCAGAAGTAAACCTGAACGCTTACGGGTTTGTGACGCGAACGTTTAAAGGCCGCGCGGCAGAGGCTGCTTCTGTTTTGGTTCGTAACTGCGCTTCTTCTAACCGGCGCGCTTCCTGCCAGGTAAAAAACATGCGGTGAATCACCGTAATGTTGCCCAACACCGCAATCACCCACAACACCGGCGCCATCCGATCAAACAAAGCTCCAATAATGAGCAGCACCACCCGTTCCGGTCGCTCCAGAAATCCCACTTTACAAGTAGGAATAATATTTTCGGCCCGCGTCCGCGCGTAACTGATCATCACCGAAGCCGCCATCACAATCGCGGTCAGAACTACATACAACGGGCGATTAATGGTGCCGTAATACACCAGCAAACCCATCAAAAGCGCCAGATCCGAATAACGGTCCAAAACCGAATCAAAATAACCGCCAAATCGGGTTACCTGGTTGGTCGCGCGCGCTACCCGGCCATCTACCATGTCAAACAAGCCCGCGAAGATAATCACCAATCCCGCTGTGCGAAACCGGCCCACCGCCAAAGCCCATGCCGCCGCGATATTCACCAGTAAGCCGAAAAAGGTCAGAACATTCGGGTTAATGCGTGAAAGCGCCAAGCCATGCACGATCAGCCGAATAATCTTGCCTGCTCCCAGTCCGATCGCGCGCGTGTAAGTCATTCTTGCTTGGCCCTTTGGGTTAGAAAACTAATCTCTTGAGCTAAGACGAAGGCGTCAGGTTGTGAATCGTGGTCAGGCTCACAACTTCCATTTCCCGCATCCCGCCCGGAATCTGGATTTTCACTGTATCACCTACCTGTTTGCCTAACAAACCCTTGCCGATCGGCGAACTGGTCGAGATTTTCCCTGCTGCTACGTCCGCTTCCTCGCTGGTCACCAGGTTATAAGTGAATTCCTCATCCTTGATCAGGTCCAATACTACTACTTGGGAGCCTAAGCCGACCCGGTCGCGTGGAATCTTCGTCATGTCCACCATCGAAAGTTCGCGGTGGCGCGCTTTCAATTGCGATAAGCGGGCATCCACAAAACTCTGCCGTTCCTTGGCGGCGTGGTACTCCGCATTCTCGCTCAAATCCCCTAAAGCCCGCGCCCGCGCAATTTCTCTTGGAAGCTCCAAGCGCAACTCATGTTCCAGCGCCATAATTTCTTCCTGCAGCTTCTTTTTTAAATCTTCCATCGCTTCCCCCTATTATGAAGGATGTGTGAACCGCTCCTGGAAAGAAATCGAACCCTGCTTCAGTATTACTTTCCATCTACTTAGTACTAGAGGCAAGGGCGAATGCGCCCTGAATCAAAGCTATACGGTTTCTCGACAGAAGCTAAGTCGAACTGCTACAATGATCTAGAAGGGGTGTGGTATGGCAAACAAACCGCCGTTCGCGCAGGGAGCTCAAGTGGAACACGGCAAATTCGGGTTCGGCTCAGTGCTGTCTTGCAGCGACGAGTACATCGTCATCAAATTTGATGAACATGGGGAAAAGAAGTTTGTTACTTCCATCGTGCTTCCGTCCCTGAAAAAGAGCGATCGCCAGCCGCCTGCTGAAAAACGCCGCGCTACCCGCAAAAAAGCCGCCGCTGCTCCTGCTGCTGCAACCGGCGCTTAGTCCGGAATGTTTCCGCCTCGCTTACGGACTTGTTACACTAAAAACTCCTCATGAAAATCGGTGTTGTCGTGTTTCCAGGAAGCAACTGTGATCACGATGCCTGGTACGCGCTCAGCCACAATCTTCAACAACCGGTGGAACTCATCTGGCATTCGTCCGCTCGTTTAGGTGATGTGGATGCCGTGATTCTACCGGGCGGTTTTTCTTTCGGCGATTACCTGCGCTGCGGCGCCATTGCGAAATTTTCTCCCGTAATGACAGCCGTGAAGAATTTTGCTCAGGCAGGCGGCCTGGTGCTCGGCATCTGCAACGGATTTCAAATCTTGGTCGAATCTGGCCTGCTGCCGGGCGCGCTCGTTCGCAACGCGGAACGCAAATTCGTTTGCCGCACTGTGAAATTGGAGATCGCTACGAATCAATCGCCTTTTACCCAGGCCGCTCAAAAAGGCCAGATCATCAGCCTGCCCGTGGCGCATGGCGAAGGCTGCTATGTGGCTGAGGACCGGGTGCTCGCCCAACTGCGCGATGAAAACCGCATTGCTTTGCGCTACCTGGAGCATTTGAACGGCTCGCAAAATGACATTGCCGGCATCCTGAATGAAAAACGCAATGTGATGGGCTTAATGCCCCATCCCGAACGCGCTGCTGATCCTCTGCTGGGTCTCACCGATGGCCTGGTTATCTTAAAATCTCTGGTTTCTTCTACCCAACTGTCTTCCGCTGCCGTATGACTACGATCACCCCTGATGTGATCGCCGCCCACCAGCTCGCCGAATCCGAGTACAACAAGATTTTGAGCCTGTTGGGCCGCGAGCCTACTTTAACTGAACTCGGCATTTTCAGCGTGATGTGGAGCGAGCACTGCTCTTATAAAAGCTCCCGCCTGCATCTGAAAAAGCTGCCTACTCAGAGCCAACGCGTTTTGCAAGGACCCGGTGAAAACGCCGGCATCATCGACATTGGTGACGGCGTAGCCATCGCTTTCAAAATCGAATCGCACAACCACCCCAGCTTTATCGAGCCGTTTCAAGGCGCGGCTACCGGCGTCGGCGGCATTCTGCGCGACATCTTTACAATGGGCGCGCGGCCCATTGCGGTGCTCGATTCCATTCGCTTCGGCCGCCTCGACGATCCGCAAACCGGCGCGCGCAACCGCCGCATTCTGGAAGGAGTCGTTGGCGGCATTTCGCATTACGGCAATTGCTTCGGCGTGCCGACCGTCGGCGGTGAATGCGTTTTCGAATCCTGCTACGACGGCAATCCGCTGGTGAACGTTTTTGCGCTCGGCGTGTTCAAGCACAACGAAATTTTTTACGGCAAAGCCACCGGCGTAGGCAATCCGGTAATCTACGTCGGCGCGAAAACCGGGCGCGACGGCATTCACGGCGCTTCAATGGCTTCCGCTGAGTTTACTGAAGAATCGCAGCAGAAGCGCCCCAATGTTCAAGTCGGCGATCCGTTCATGGAAAAGCTGCTGCTGGAAGCCTGCCTCGAAGCGATGAAAACCGGCGCCATCGTCGGCATTCAGGACATGGGCGCTGCCGGCCTCACCAGTTCGTCCTGCGAAATGGGAAGCCGCGCGGGAACCGGCATTGAGATTGACCTGCAATACGTTCCGCAGCGCGAATCGGGCATGACGCCCTACGAGATCATGCTTTCCGAAAGCCAGGAGCGTATGCTGCTAGTCGCGGAACGGGGCCGGGAATCGGAAGTGCTCCGCGTCTTCGAAAAATGGGGCCTGGATGCCGTGGTCGTCGGCATTGTCAAAGATGACGGCCTGCTCCGCATCAAGAATCACGGCGAAGTGGTCGCTGAAATTCCCAATCGCGCCTTAGCTGACGAAGCTCCGCTGTACAACCGCCCGTACACCAGGCCGCTGCGCACGGCTCCTCTCGATGGCCCTGAAGTCGTGAGCGCCGATCTGCTCGGCGATCTGAAAAAGCTGCTCGCTTCCAGCGACTTATGTTCCAAGCATTGGATCTGGGAACAGTACGATCACCAGGTCCGTACCAACACGCTCGCCGGTCCGGGTGCGGAATCCGCCATAGTTCGCATTAAAGGTACTGCTACTTCGGTCGCCATGTCGCTTGATGGCAACGGCCGCTACTGCTTTCTCGATCCGCGTGAAGGCACAAAGCTGATCGTAGCGGAGTGCTGCCGCAATCTATCCACCGTCGGCGCGCTGCCTGTTGCCGCCACCAACAACCTGAACTTCGGCAATCCGGAGCGCCCGGAAATAATGGCCCAACTGGTGGAATCAATTGAAGGCATGGCCGAAGCCTGCCGCTTCTTCGAAACGCCTATAACCGGCGGCAATGTCAGCTTATACAACGAAACTTTGGGAACGCCGATCTTTCCCACTCCCGTTGTCGGCATCGTCGGCCTGCTCGAAACCGCGCCGCCCATCGGCATCCCCTTTCAAAACGAAAATCGCTCGATCATTCTCCTCGGCGGTTATCGCTCTACCGATCATTATCAGTTCGGCTCCAGCCAATACGCCAAAGTAATTACGGATGCGCTTTGGGGCAATCCGCCAAAGCTTGACCTCCACTATGAAAAGCGCGTTCAAGCCACGATTCGTGAACTGGTTCGCAGCCGCGCCGTGGAATCGGCTCACGACTTGGGCGATGGCGGCCTAGCGGTAGCGTTAGCCGAATGCTGTTTCGGCGCAGCCGGAATCGGCGCGGATATTACACTCGATTCTGAGCTTTCGCCCACTTACCTGCTCTTTCACGAAGCTCCTTCCCGCATTCTGGTGTCTACCAGCCAGCCCGAAGCGGTTTTGGAGCAAGCCCGAAAAAACTCAGTGGAAGCTTTGGAGATCGGCGTTACACTAAAAACAAGGCTAGTTGTCCGTAACCGGACTGATACGTATTTCGACATCCCTGTAGATGCGCTGAAGCCCGTTTGGGCTGATAGTTTAGAGCACCTCCTCCAAACCTCCGTTTCGGTGGCTCATGTCTGATTTGATTTTTGACAAGCTCCATGAAGAGTGTGGAGTGTTCGCCATTTATGGCTATCCGGAAGCTTCCAATCTCACCTATCTCGGGTTGTACGCGCTCCAGCATCGCGGCCAGGAAAGCGCGGGCATTGCTTCAAGTGATGGCCGAAAAATCTACAACGTCCGCCGCATGGGGCACGTTGCCGATATTTTTACGCCCGGCGTGCTGAACGAGCTTCCCGGCGAAATAGCGATTGGCCATACTCGCTATTCCACTGCCGGCGATACGGTGCTGTTGAATGCGCAGCCGCTTTCCGTTGCTTGCAACAAAGGGCAGATTGCTATTGCGCACAACGGCAATATCACCAACGCCGCCGAGCTTCGCCGTGAACTCGAAAGCGACGGCTCCATCTTTCAAGCCACCAGCGACACCGAAGTGGTTCTCCATCTGGTAGCCCGTTCGCGTGAGCGTACTTTGTCCGCCGCATTGCGCGATGCTCTGCTGCAACTGGAAGGCGCATTCTCGCTCGTGTTCATGTCGGAAAACCGCATCATCGTAGCGCGCGACCCCAACGGGTTCCGCCCCTTGGCGATGGGTTCGATCACTCAGCCCAACGGACAGATTGCTTACGTGTTTGCTTCAGAAACCTGCGCTTTCGATCTGGTCGGCGCGGCTTATCTGGGCGAAGTAAAACCCGGCGAGATGGTGACAGTGGGGCCGGAAGGCGTCACGCGCGAACTCTACACTCCGGCGCGCAAGTCAGCTCAATGCGCTTTCGAGCATGTTTATTTTTCCCGGCCTGATTCCCTGGTGTTTGGCCGTCCTGTCGCGCAGTCCCGCGAAAAGATGGGCCGCCTGCTTGCTAAACAGCACCCCGTGGATGCCGATGTGGTCGTGCCGGTGCCTGATTCCGGCGTGGTCGCGGCTATCGGCTACGCTGCTGAATCCGGCATTCCCTATCGCCAGGCATTGATTCGCAATCACTATGTAGGTCGCACGTTCATCGAGCCTTCCCAGGAAATCCGCGACTTCGGCGTGAAGCTGAAACTGAATCCCGTGCGGCACCTGTTGGAAGGCAAGCGCGTGATTCTGGTGGATGATTCCATCGTGCGCGGCACCACCAGCCGTAAAATCGTCCGCATGGTCCGCAACGCCGGAGCCAAGGAAGTTCACCTTCGCATCTCCTGCCCGCCCACCAAAGCCTCTTGTTACTACGGCGTGGACACGCCTTCCACCGAAGAACTGATCGCCGCTACCCACACGCTCGAAGAAATCCGGCAATATGTGGAAGCCGATTCCCTCAGCTATCTATCGCTCGAAAACCTGCATGACGCAATTGACGACACCAACGAACGCTTCTGCTATGCCTGCTACACCGGCAACTACCCGACGCCGCTCGTGCAGATTGAAGATTTGGCGTTTCAGAAGTGCTGAGGCGGTAGGATTTTATTTCGGCGCTAATGAGCTTCAACCACCCGTGAAATAGGCGGCCACAGAATTGTGACGGCCAATACTGGTCCTCCGCGTTCTCCTTCGTACACAACAGCCGGTAAACCGCTGATCGTCAACACACCCATTTCTGTGCACAGTAGATAAAGCAACTACCGTCTTTGCAGCACATCAAGCTTCAAAGAAGCCCTGTCAAACTTTTCTGTTTCCGCCCTCAGAATTCTCCTACCCTCTAGCCTCTTCTGCAATTAAGCATTTGTTGGTCGGCTTACAACATTGGCTCCGCTGTGCCGTGTTTTTTTTCGAAAGGAATTTTTGATTGTTTTCTCGTTGGCAATGCCTTTCTGCTTCTCCCTGGAGTGTATTGATTATCAGAGCATTTCTGCTACTTCTTAATTTCTGCTCATCGGTGGCCTTCTTGTCAGGGCAAGGTCTTTCTCCTTCCACGCCTGCCAAAGAGTTTATTCACGTTAACGGGCAAATAATTGTTGTGGAGAATGCCGTTCCTGCCGGAACGGGCAGCGCCAGCCCAACAAGCGCAACCTGCCAGGGTCTGCGTCCCATTCTCGGCTCTTTAACGCCCAGCACTTTTACCTGGAACTTGGATTACAACGGGGACTGGTGCTTGGAAGCGCCCGGCGAACAAATCCAGTTTGGATTATCGGGAGACGTTCCAGTGGTTGGCGATTGGTCCGGCGATGGGCGCGCCAAAGCAGGCATCTGGCGCGTTCAAAACGGCCTCGGCTACTTCTACCTGGACGTGAATGGAAACGGCTACGACACCAGCGATCCTAGTTTCCAGTGGGGCCAATCGGGCGACATTCCGGTGGTTGGCGATTGGAACGGCGACGGCAGAACGAAGGTAGGCGTTTTTCGTCCTAACGGCGGCCAATGGCTCCTGGACCTCAACGGCTCTTACGCGCTGCAAAACGCTCTGTCACTTCAGTTCGGGATTGCAACCGATACGCCCATAGTGGGTGATTGGAGCGGCAATAAAAGAACCAAAGTTGGGGTATGGCGTCCTAGTACAGCTCAATTTGTTCTCGATGTGAATGGCAATGGCTTCGATGGAACCGATCCTTTCATTGCTTGGGGCGCATCCTCCGACAAGCCGGTCGTGGGCGATTGGAACGGCGACGCCAAAACAAAAATCGGAGTCTTTCGGCCTACTGGCGGCTTGTGGTTCATCGATCGAAACGGCTCTCGCACCTTTGCGCAGGCCGCGTCATTCCAGTTTGGGGTTTCGAGCGACACGCCGGTGGTGGGCGATTGGACCGGCGACGGCATAACCAAAGCGGGCGTGTGGCGTCCCGGCACAGCCCAGTTTGTTCTGGATCTGGACAACACCAACTATAAAGCTGGCGATCCCTTCATCAATTGGGGATCGTCTTCGGATAAACCGGTCATCGGCAAGTGGCTTTGACCAGCGACATCGAACTCAAAACTGACAGTTTTTACCTTATAAATTTTTAGCGTCACCGATGAAACGTATCTACTCGTGTGTTTTTCACTTACTGGCTGTCTGCGCCTTGTTCGGTGGAACTCCGGTTCAAGCGCAGCAAACTTTATCCAGCAGCGACGGCTTGCTGATAAAGCAACACCTTTTCTGTAAATTCGTTCAATCTGGTTTCGGCGAGTTATTG
>CAXTWH010000094.1:0-9873 GCA_964247975.1 uncultured Bryobacteraceae bacterium
CCGCTGGCAGCCGCATTAGGCTCCCATAAAGTTTCGGGGCAGCCTAGAATGTGGTTCACCCAACGGCTCCAAACGAACAAAGCATCGCTCAAGCGATTCAAATATTGAATGGCTTCCGGCGGCACCGGTTCTTGTTGGGCTAGTTCCACAATCAAACGCTCGGCCCGGCGGCAAACCGTGCGGCAGATGTGGAGTTCCGCATCCAAACGACTTCCACCCGGAAGAACAAAGGATCGCAGTGTGGCAAGAACTTGATTGGACTGGTCCATTTCCTGTTCCAGGCGCGTAATCTCGATTTCAGTGATGCGGGCTTGTTTCGGGTGTACGTCTTCCGGCAGGGTAGCCAAAATGGAGCCTAAATTAAAAAGTTCATGTTGAATTCGCTTGAGGGTTTGACCGAACGAAGCCAATTCCGGGTACTGCTTTGCCTTTTCTTCGGCCAGGGAGCGGGCTGCTCCGATGAACGCGTTTAACTCGTCCACCGTGCCGTAGCCGTTAATTCGCAGATGGTATTTGGCTATCCGCTGACCGCCGACCAGAGAAGTCTGTCCGCTGTCGCCAACGCGGGTATAGATGCGGTTCAGTACCACCCGCTGCGGTTCATCAAATGGTTTTTGTTCTGACATTGTGCTCTTCCCAGTCTAAAGAGTTGAAGGAGGATACGCGAATGTATTCCACCCCAAACGCCGTGGATCGGGTTGTTCTGCCCGGCAGCGAACGACAAGCTGTTCAGAACGCTCAGGATAATGGCGCTGTGAATCCTGAACAGGAAGCAGAAGTCAGCGTCCATCTGCGCAGCCGAACATCGGACGCCGATTTTGACAAGCTGCTGAATGAGACAGCGGCGCAACCGATAGCGCAGCGGAAATATCTGAGCCGCGAAGAATTGGCGGAACTGCGAGGCGCAACGCAGGAGGATGCTGACCGGGTTGCCGATTTCGCCAGCAGGTATCACTTGATAGTGGTGCGGACGGATCTGCCGGCCCGCACGGTGTTCTTGCGCGGTAAACTGGGAGATTTAGAAACGGCTTTCGGCGTGAAGCTCAACAACTTTTCCTCGAATGGAATTCAATTCCGGGCCAGAACCGGCTTCATTAGTTTGCCGAACGATGTAGCTCCTTCGGTGCAGGGAGTTTTTGGATTAGATACCCGTCCCGCAGTGCAGGGGCGATGACGGAGCTCATATTTAGAAATATGATTCGCTCAATGGTGGAACTATTTTGTGTTCGGTCCCTGTGGAATCGCTTCCCCATCGCAGCGCGGATCAGCTCCCGCAAAGTTCACGGCGCGCTTTGCATCCCGCATCACTGCTTCGCCTTGGCCCACGGTGAAAGAAAATGGCTCCAGCAGTTCGATTTTGTGTCCGCGTTGAGCTAACTGTTCTCTTACCGGCACAGCAATGGTCTGCTCCATTTCTACATCGCAGCCATCGAACGTGCTTTTGGTAAAACGAGGCTGTTCCAGCGCTGCCTGCACATTCATTCCGTAATCCACTACGTTTGCCACAAACTGTGCGTGCGCCTGTGCCTGGTTCCAGCCGCCCATGATGCCGAACCCGATATGAACATCGCCTTTTTCCATAAAAGCGGGAATGATCGTATGAAGTGGACGCTTGTGCCCGGCCAGCGAATTCGGCTTCCCCGGCGTTAGATCGAACCCAGCGCCACGATTATGAAATGAAAAGCCTAGCCCTGACGCAACCATCCCGGTACCATAGCCCGCGTAGTTGCTTTGAATCAGCGAAACGATGTTGCCATCCTTATCGATGGCGGAAAGGTAAATGGTGGAATTTCCGTGGGCTTTCAATACCCTCGTGATCTCGGCCGGCACCGTTTCACAGGAGGCTTGGTTCATTTGAATCAGCTTCGCTCGCTGAATTGCCAGTCCTTTAGATTCCATCTGCTTCACCGGTACGGAAGTGAATCGCGGATCGCCCACATAGCGGTACATATCCGCGTAAGCCAACTTTTTCGCTTCAATCATGACGTGCAGCGCGTCGGCTGAGTTATGCCCGTACTGCGCCATCGGAAATTGCTCCATGATGTTCAACATCGCGAGCGCCGCAATGCCTTGGCCGTTCGGCGGCAATTCATAAACCTTCCAGCCTCGGTAAGTAGTCGAGATCGGGTCCACCCATTCCGGTTGAAAATCGGCAAAATCTTCTTCCGTATGCGTACCGCCCTGCGCTTGCAGAAACTTCACCATCGCCTTTGTCATTTTGCCGTGGTAGAAGGCATCCCTTCCTCGAGAAGCCACTTGTTGCAGCGATTCTGCGAGCGACGGGTTCTTAAATAAGTCGCCAACACCCGGGGCCGCGCCGCCCGGCAAATAGGTTTGCTGATAACCCGGCTGCTGTAATAACTTCCGGCTTTCCCAATAACGCGCGTTCCGTTCCGCCAGAGGAAATCCGTTCTCCGCATAGAAAATGGCAGGCGCTAGCAGCTTTTCGAAACCAAGCGCGCCAAACCGACGCCGGAGCGCATCCCAGCCTGCCACGCAGCCCGGCACATCAATGGTATGAACTCCAATCGGGTCAAGATGGTCAATATGGCGGGCTTTCAGGTACTCGATTGTGAGCGCCTTGGGAGTCCATCCGCTGGAATTCAGCCCATACAACCTGCCGGTTTTGGCTTCGTAATACAAGGCAAACAGATCGCCGCCCATTCCGTTTACATAAGGCTGCGTTACGCCCATTACCGCGTTGGCGGCAATTGCCGCATCCACCGCGTTTCCGCCTTCTTCCAAAATGTGGGCGCCCGCTTGTGAGGCCAGAAACTGCGGTGCCGCTACAATCCCGTATTTTGTTACAACCATTGATCGTCCCTGCCCAGGTACGGACAAAAACTGCTGCCCAAGTAAGACGGCGGTTAGAGCCATTGCCAAGGCGGCTACCGTTATTCTGATTCGCATACGGTTCCTTTCAAAACCACCACAGCTACTTGGCATCAGCGATTGTTGTTCATTTTGGCATATTCGGGCCGAATGGAACGGGAGATAAAACGGCGTATTCGCAGCCTTTAATCAACAACGGGATCTGAATCCTGTCTTAATAAAATCAATGATGCGAATACAAAGAAGCCTGCCGCCTAGCATCGGCAGCACGCTGGTCCGCCATTTGTTGTTCGCGGCGATTTTCGGCTGAACGCGCTTCTGCCTGCTGCTGTTCGCGGCGGTTCGCGTCTGCCTGTTGTTGGTTGTGTACTTGTTGCTCGTGCGCGTATGTCTGGTGCAGCCGCTGTTGCCGCAGGTACTCGTCACGCTGGCGCTGTCTGGCCAACTCGTCATCGTGGTTTGCTTCCTGCCTGGCCGCATCACGCCTTTTTTCTAAATCTTCAGCGCTTTTCTTCCTGTTCTCGTTGACCTTCGCCCAGGCCTGCTGATCCTTTTGTTCTGTTTCCTGAGCGCTCTTTATCAAAGCATCGCTGTTCTTTCGCTCCTGGTCCGCAGCGGCAGCGCCGCTTTGCTCACTTGATTGCGCGTGCGCCGCCGGAGGCGGGGAAGACGGATGGCCACCGGCAGAAGATCCCGAAGCGGTTGTCTGGCGGTTCTGCTGTTGTTGCGCCGCTTTGCGGGCCTGCCGCTCGCGGATAATCTGATTCAAGCGGTCCGATTGGCTGTCCTGCGCCAAACCTGAAATTGTGCCGGCGGCAACAGTAACAAAGCAAAAGCACCAGCGCGGCAACGTTTTCATGCAAAAACTCCTGTTTTGGTTCAGGCTTCTAACACCATAACCCAAAAAGACGGTCGGAACAATTGAAAAATTTGCTTTACTGGCTGCCGGCAGTTGCGGTTTTTTGCTGCCGGGAAAGAATTTTTTCCACCCTCAGCTTCCAGCCATTCACGGTGTGCGTCCAAAGGTTAGAAAAAATGATGTCGGCTACGCTTCCCGTAATAGCCCCGGTTTTTGGATTTTCCGCTGTGGTTTCAAGGTGGGTCTGCCCCAGCACTTCCACTTCTAAACCCAGGCTGCGGCGGCTCACTCGCTGCACCGTGGTGGTCAGGTGTAATTCCGTGCCGGGCGGCAACTGCTGGAAAGCGCTGTTCAAGTCCGAAATCATCTGCCGCAAATTTTTCCGGCTTCCATCCTGATCGATGAAAACATAATTAGGCGCGGCAAAGTTCGCAAAATAAGCAGTCGGATTACGCGATTCAACAGCACGGTCATAATCAGTGTAGATCGGTTTGAAGGTATTGCCGAGATTGTCGTTTTTACTTTGTGCAAACAACAATCCGGCCAGAACAAACGGAATTACGTAAGCGCATTTCATACGGAAAATAGTAACGGATCTGCTGCTGAGAACGCATCTTTAAAGCTTCCCTAATCTGGGATAATTTCAATTGCATTCAGGGCAGCGTAGTTTGCCATCGGTTCAAAATCTAGAGTGATTTTGCTTCGTCCATTAGCGCGAACGCCGCGAAAGGATTTCCTGATCACCCGATAAGATCCACCAGCTTCTTTCAAAATATCGAAGTTCTTTAACACAAGCTGTTGATTGATCGCCACACTGAATAGCCGGTTTCCAACCCCCGCGCTCCGGTCAGTGCTGCTGAACCAGCTTTCGGTGAAGTACAGGTTTACTTTGTAAGATCCGGGAGCCACTGGAATGTCATAAGAGAAGCGTCCGTAGCGTTCGCCCCGACAAAGCTCCGGATCAGCGGGCCAGATGGAAGGAAGCGCCCGGAATACTAGTTCGCCGCCACGCACGTAGCGGTCAGGCTCCCAAACATTTCCCGCAGTGTCCTTATGCTTAAAGCGAAGGCAAACCATACGTATCGGCAGCATCTTTTGCGAATCGGTTCGTATCACCTCAATCGCATTCACTAGGGGTTGGCCGACGCGCGGCGCAAAACGAAGGTGCAGAAATCCATCCTTATCCGGAGACAAGCCGGGAAGAACCAAAGCATCGGCGGTATTTGAATCACCGGCGTGTTTGTAAATGTCGAAACCAGACACCAGAACTTTGTTGTTGCAGAGAATGTCGAAGTTCCGGTCATCGTCAGCGCCACTGAGCAGATTATTCTGGGCAAATTCGGTTTCCGCAAAAAACAGATGCACCTCATACAATCCTTTGGGAAGCGGAAAATCGTAGGTGAATTTTCCACGCCGGCTAGCGCCGAAGAGGTCCGGATCGTAGCCCCGTACATTGATGCCGGGGGGAGTGGGAACAGCGATTCCACCGCGAAAGAAACGGTCCCCTTCCCAAGTATTTCTGTTCAGGTCTTCGTGCCGGCCAGGTCCGCGTCCGGCCAGAATGCGAATTGGGATTTCCAGGGGTGTAGCGGCGGGGCTTGTCAGGGCTGAAACTGGCGCGGCCCGCTTGGAAGTTGTTTCTCTTGGCTCCCGGCTACTCCTTAAAGCAACAAATGCAATGGCAACCGTCAAAACGCACAACGCCGCACCCCAAATTGCGGCTAACCAAAATTTTCCCCCAATTCTTCTAGTAGAAACTGCGTTGGCCGGCTCCGCGGCTTCCCCGGCACGGTTCTGCAACACCGGTTCCGGCAGTTTGCTTTTATCAAAGGGAATAAATTCCGGAACGTACGATCCCTCGGGAAGAAAGATTTGAACGGCTTGGTCAGTTCCATAAGTGTCGTAATATTCATGCAATCGCTTCCGCAACCGGATGGCTTGTACGCGAACAATGGAATCGCGCTTCGGGTCGAAGTCGGCTGGTCTGCCCAAAGCTTCCACCGCGATTGTATATTCCTTCAGGCTGTCGCCCCGGCCTTCCAGAATCTCACTGCAAACGTACTCCAGGAATCGGGATAAGCCGGGCGCGCGGACAAATGTAGCCGAACACAGCACCCGTTTTAAGGCTTCTCGTTTTTGTTCAACTGCCAACTGAGAATACGACGTGGAGTCAATCAGTTCCATAAGGTCACCTGATGGGTTTACGCTTTCTTCACAACGTTAATGAACCGGTTAACACCCGCGTAACCGGTGCGCTAGCTTACATAGACTTAACCCCTTTAGCCTATCCTGCCACGAATCTTGCTTTTAGTATGGCTAGGGACAGCGGAATGGATTGTGTTTGCGGCAAGCGATTCTGGCGAGGTATTAGAACTCAGCCATTCGTTCTAGTTCCAAGTAGAAAGAAAACCAAAGGGGAAACGAATGAGGACAGCTTTTTGGAAGCTATGGGGAGTATTGTCGCTGAGCGCGATCATGGCGCTCGTTCCGGCGGCGCAAGCGCAAACAGATATTTCCTCCTCGTATCAGTGGAAGCAGTTGAAGATCGGCGGAGGCGGATTTGTCACCGGATTAGCATTGCACCCCAGCACCGCCAATCTTATCTACGCCCGCACTGATACGGGCGGCGCTTACAAATGGAATCCGTCCACCTCAACCTGGGCGCAGATACTTCTGGCCAGTAACGTGCCCAGCCCTAACCTAGGAAATCCGGATTCGTATGCCGTAGAAAGTATCGCCGTCAGCAAGAGCAATGATCAAGTCGTGCTGGTGGCGGTCGGAACCGGGTATCAAACCGGCCGCGTGTTGCGGAGCACAGACCAGGGCAAAACATGGAGCGACAGCGGACAAAGCTGGTACATGAACGGCAACGGCGACTACCGGCAAGGCGGCGAGCGTTTGGCGGTGGACCCGAACAACGATGCCATTATTTATTTCGGATCGCGCCAAGCCGGACTCTGGCGCAGCAACAATAGCGCGGCCAGTTGGTCGCAGATTTCTACCTCAACGATACCTGTCGGCTCCAATAGCAGCACACCCGCCGGGGTGAAGTTCGTTGTTTTTGACCCCAACAGCGGAACGTTGAATGGAGCAACGAAACGCATTTATGCCGGCGTGGCCGGCAACGGCGTTTATGTCACCAATGACGCCGGATCAACCTGGACGCAGATCATCACCGCCAGTTCAATACCCTTTGATGGAAAGATAGCGGCGGACGGTATTTTCTGGGTGAGCTTTACCGGCAATGAAACGAACGGCAGTTTGCAGAAGTACGATCCCTCTTCCGGCACCGTGTTCAATGTTGCTCCTAATTCCAGCACCGCCTGGACCTTTGCGCCCGACCCATTTAAGGCGCAGCGAACCGTAGCCGGGCCGGGCGGATTGAATAACTACAACAGTTTTCAAATCACCACCGACGGGGGAGTTGGATCGAACGCCTGGACCTCGCTTGCTTACACGCTTTCGACAGCCGGTATCCCTTGGGTGGCAAACTCGGACGAACTTGATTTTTTGTCCACCGCCAGCTTGCAGTTCGATCCCTCCGCGCAAAACCGGCTGTGGTTTCCGGAAGGCACAGGAGTATGGCGCACCGACGATGAAAGCGGAACTTCGCTGACCTGGACCAACGTAAGCCAGGGAATTGAGAATACGATTGCCAGCGACGTGATTGCGCCGAACGGCGTGGCTGTCACCGGAATTTTTGACCGGGAAGGTTTCTACCATGCCAATCCGGACGCTTATCCTACCAGGACCCACATCAATACCGTTGGTTCCGTGGCTCAGCTTTTTGCCGGAACCAGTCTGGATTTCAGCGGCGGCAATCCCAACTTTCAAGTGCTTGCCGAAGTGCAGAATAACTCCGGTTCGGTGCCGATTCGCGGCGGCTATTCAAAAGACGGCGGCAACACCTGGCAGATATTCAGCAGCTTTCCTGCAGTCGGCACCGGCGGGAACATCGCGGTTTCCGCCACGGATACAACCAACATCGCCTGGCTGCCCAGCACGAGTAATTTCGGACACGGCAACATACCTTATTACAGCAAAGATCAGGGCGCAAGCTGGCAGGCATCGAGCGGCATTTCATCCACCAGCACGCACTGGTTCTATTATTGGGGTTCCAAAAAGGCGCTTGATGCCGATAAAGTGACCAGCGGAAAATTTTATCTGATTACCTTCGACAACAATGGCACCTTCTATGTTTCCAACGATGGCGGCGCAACCTACCAGCAAGCCCCGAACTCTCCGGTCTGCGCCCAGAACGATGATTGCCATTACACGGGTCAATTAAAAGCAGTGCCCGGTTTTGCCAACAACGTCTGGTCAACAGACCCCAAAGCCGGCTTGTACTACACCACGGATGCAGGGCAGACCGCCTGGACGAAAGTGGCCGGTGTTCAATCCTGTTACGGCGTTGGATTCGGCAAAGCGGCGAGCGGAGCGAGTTACCCCACCGTGTACATAGCAGGAACAATCAATAACCAGCGCGGCATTTATCGCTCCACTGATATGGGCGCTAGCTGGCAATACCTAACCGATAATCCGCTTGGCATTTATAACCAGATCACAACGATAAGCGGCGACATGGCTATCTGGGGCCGCGTCTACGTCGGGTTTAACGGAAACGGTTTTGCTTATGCGGATGACACGTCAGGCGGTGGAACCCAGCCGCAGACCACGCCAACGCCAACATTCGGCCTTGCGCCCGGCACTTATTCTTCATCGCAGAGCGTGACCCTTTCCGACAGTTTAAACAGCGCCACCATTTACTACACCACTGACGGCAGCACGCCTACCACTTCCTCAACGGTGTATAACGGAGCAATTACGGTCGCTTCCACTACCACCATCAAAGCTATAGCCGTGGCCGGCGGTTATGCCGCCAGCAGCCTAGTCAGCGGCACTTACACCATCAATACTCCCGTATCGCAGGACAAGATTGTATCGGTCGCCTGGCCTGCCAGCATCGGTTCCACCGGTTCGGTGTCCCTGCCCGTGCAATACTCAGCGACTACCACCCGGACCCTCAGCGCTTATATGTGGTCCGCTAATTATGGTTCTTGGGAAGGCACTGCGACGGCTACCGTGTCGGGTAGCGGAAGCGTCACCTTAACCATACCTAATTATTACGGGATCAACACTGCTACGGCCATCATCCGGGTTGTGCTGACAGACACGAGCAACTCCACCACGTACGACACAACGGAGAGGGACGACGTTCCGGTATCGCACTAATTTGTCCGGCAGTTGGTAGTCACGTTCGGAAATTAGCAAAGCTTGGGTAACTGCGGGAGCGCTACATGCACGATTAGGTGTAGTGCTCCCGCAACAAATTAATTGGAAATATCCGGCCTGTCATGTGGCTTGATTTAGCATTTTTGATCCACCACAAACGCCATTGGCGACACTCGACAAACTGCAAAAAAACGGCGAAGTTGGATGCAGCGTAAATTGTGTCCGATTACTCGAATTGGCCCTGTCCGAGTACCCGTCTTTCTTGGGGTGCTGAAGTCTGGGCTGGTTGTCCTCTGACGATATCGCTTAAAGCCTATTTCAAAACTATGTCGGTAAGCCGGGAGGCAAACATCAAATAGGCGTAGGCATTTTCGCTTGGCTCATTCACTTCTTCCTGATTCCCTCTGGCTTCTGATTGAACCCTTGCTGCCGCCCGTGGCGCGTGGACCGCAAGGGGGCCCCGCCCGCCCGTGTCGTCTCGCGCCGTCCTGACCGGTATTCTTCATGTGCTTTGGTCCGGCATGCCTTGGCGTCTGCTGCCACGCGAGATGGGCTGTTGCTCCGGGGTAACCAGCTGGCGACGGCTGCGCGATCGGCAACAGGCCGGAATCTGGGAGCAGATGCATTTTACCCTGCTGGACTGGTGCGCCCAAACAAAATGCCTGGATTGGCGTTGGGCGGTGCTCGACAGCAGTTCTGTATGGGCCGTCGGCGCGGGCGAACACAGCGGTCCAAGCCCAGTAGACCGCCGCAAGCCCGGCAGCAAACGTCATGTGCTGACCGATGCGGCGGGCACGCCGTTAACCGGTCATTCTGACGCGAGCCAACCGGAACAACAGCCAGGAAGCGCTCGCGCTGCTGGACCGCGTGCCGCCGCTGCTTGGTCCGCGAGGAGGACGGCCGCGCGGCCGGCCCCCGGCCGGGCGGGGCGCCGCGGCGGTTGGTACCCG
>CAXTWH010000095.1:0-9791 GCA_964247975.1 uncultured Bryobacteraceae bacterium
AATCGCATAAAAGCTAAAAAATCGACCGAGCCGAAATGGAGCTTCCGCCGATTTGGGTCCAGGTCAGGTCGTCGTTCTTCAAGAAAACTTCGCCCAGGTAGGCAGTCTGTCCGGCTTGCAAAACCAGTACTTTGTTGAAACTGTCCACCCGGTCGGCGGCTACCGTCAGCGTCCTGTTCTGGCTGACCGTTCCGGTGGAATCAGTGATGGGCGGACCGTTACTATCAAACGCGCTGCCGAAAGAATTGTTGCCGATCAGAATGCGTCTGGTAAAAACAGGATGATTCAAATTCGGGCAGTTCTGCGAATCAGCGGTTAAGTTTCCCGCCTGGCAATCAGTATCGGCAATCATTTTGATGGTAGACAGAATAATCGCGCCTTTGCCGCCAGTGGTTGTAATGCCAAGCGAAGTGGCAGCTTTTACAATCAGCGATTTGTTGGCTGTTACCGAAAAATCCACGCCATAGGCGTGCATGTGCGCTGCGTCGCGGCAAATCTGAGTCACTTCAATTTCACGGGTCAGCTCGATTCCGATGGCAATTACGCCCATCAGAAACGGCACCAGAATCACGGAACAGAACATGAACTCCACCAGGGCGCTACCCCGCTCGTTGCCGGTGTTTAAGAATTTCCGTTTCATGTCTTTATCTCGGTACCGGCACGCCTTGAGGGGAGCTTTCCATCACATCGGACGAAACTGCCGATAAGGTCACGGCTGCGCTGCTGCGCAGAATGGGGCCTAACGGATTGACCTGCACGCCGGAAACAGTGATCTGCAGCAGATTGCCTCCGCCGTTGCTGCCGACGCCGCTGGCCGATTGCAGCGTGGTCGGATTGTAGTATTGAATGTTGATGTGTCCAAGTCCGGTAGCTCCGTTCAGAAATCCGAAAGAATTTGCCTGCACCACGGACCGGATCGCGTCATCCTGATGAGCGAAACCGGTTGGCAGTTGACCAGTAACGGCAAAGCGAACTCCTTCGCGAGCCCCATGCTGAATCGCGCCTTGCGCAAAGATGATCCATCCCACATCCACCACCAGAAACAACAAGGCCAGCAGCGGAAGAATCACCAGCCCGAACTCAACAATCTGGGTTCCCTGTTCTTCTTTGCCAAATTGATTCACTGTGTTTTTCAAGTACTTACGCTCCCAACCGCAGCGATTCAAATCCGGGCGCGAGTGCAAAAGGCGTTTGCACGTCTGCAATCCGCTCGCCAATCTGCTTCGCTTGGGTTGTATAGCCTGCCAGATCGAGATAGCGGACGCGGGCCGGATCAACCTGCATGATGCGGCAGCAAGTGCCATCCACGGCAACCGGATTTGTTCCCGCTACAAGAACGCCAGCCGCTTTTGCTGTGCCGAGAATCGGGCCATTGCCTTCCATGCCTTCAATTCCATCCACAATGCAGAACTGTTGGGGCATCACTTGTTGCAGCGTGGCGATTGATTCTGGAATGCCTGCCCAGTGCAGAATGTTTTTCGGCCAGCCGTACACCGCGCCGGGAACAATGCCAAACAGATTCTTCATGGAAAGCGTGACGCCCACCCAATGGTGAGTTTTCATCTTGGGAAGCGACACCACCAGATCAGCACCTAAAATAGTTTTCGGAAGATACAAACTGGCGAGGCGCGGCGACCAAGGACAACGCGGATGAACAAGTTGCACATCATCCAAATTCAGATCGGTAAAGCTGTTTTCAAAATCCGGATAAGCATGGAAATATCCAGCGGAATCAGCAAGGTCGAGCGTGGCACGGCGGTGGCCCGGACCTTCCGCAATGCGAACCGAGGCTGCCCCCGCCGCGCGGAATGCACTGGCTACTGCTGCCACAAAAACCGGATGCGTGTTGATTGGGGCTTTGGGATTAAATTCCACCAGATTCGGTTTCAAAACAATTCGTTTATATTTCACCGGAACGCGATGTTCTTCCAAAATGGAGCGCACCGTCGCTTCCAGGTCCGCTCCGTATGAAGCGGCTCGCCGGATGGAAACCAATGAAGTTTGCCTGTCAGCGGAAGAGGATGGTTTGCGTCCGCAAGCTGCGCCGAGCGCCATTGTTCCAAAAAAGAAATACCGGCGAGTCAGAGAAGAATCAGGCATCAGGACTCCCAACCAACGGATTCGTTTTCAAATCCATTGTTTGTGTTAATAAGGCAAGGGCAATATCAACTGTTGTCCAACAGCGAAACGGGAACTCACCCACAGGTTCCTTCCGCTGCTGCTGCGCCGCCAGCCCAAGCCGCAGGGACGAATACGCTTCCGCCGAGCGAGTTTCCGCCAGAAAAGATTCTGCTTTATGCAAAGACGGTTTCATTACACCAGTCGGCAGTTCCGCCAAGGCAAGCAGTGCCAAGCCCGTGGTTTCGGGATAAGAAGCAACATGCTCATGAGCCGCAAAATACCCGCCGTGGTTCCAACCGCTGTCCGGCAAACGCCGCTTCAGAAGAAACTGCCGGGCGGCTTGTAACCGTTGATTGTATTCGGCGTTCGGCGCAAAACGAAGTGCCCGGCGTAAAGCTAAAACAGTCATGCAGGTAGGAATCACCCAAGCCGATGTTTCTGGAACCCAGGGCACGCCGCCTTCCCGGTCCAGCGCTGCGGCATTGCCGGTAAACCAGCGGCCCCAGCGCGAAAACAAATTCGGCTGCGCGCTTTCCTGCGCTATCAGCCAGCGAAGACCGCTTCGCCCGGATTCGCTCCTCAGGTCAGAATGAGGAATAGCCAGCAGCACAGCGCTGGTTACGGACGAACTCTTTCCAATCGAAGGAGCAGCGGCCCATCCCCCATCAGAATTTTGATTGCGACAAAGCCAACCTTGCCCATCGCTCACGGCTTGGCCGGAATAACCGGCAGATTGCAGCGCGAGCAGAGCGAAGGCGGTCGGTTCGGTCCAGGATGCGCCCTGCCGGTAAGGCCAGCCGCCATCTTCTCTGCGCTTCTCAAGCAGCAAACGCAGAAGATCGCTCGTCGTACTCATCAACGTCGTTCGTATGAACTAGGAATTCATGCGGCGGTTGCGACGGCGCTTCAGATACGCCAGCAGGGTGCCGCCGGCCGCGATCCACATAATCGCCTGTATCGTTAGATTGTCCATAGTATCTCCTTCTGCCCCGCAGGGCGTTCTAGTAAGTCAGTGCCGCGCCAGTATGCATTTTCTCCGCACGCTATTTCGGCACTGCAAAATGATTCATCAACTGCAACACTGCCGGTCCGGCCACAACCACTACCAGCGACGGCAGGCAGAAAAAGAAGATGGGGAACACCAGTTTCACGCCCACTTTTCCGGCTTTTTCTTCCGCCACTTGCCGCCTGCGAACGCGCATAAAATCTGATTGCGTGCGCAGCGCGTCCACAATGCTGGTGCCGAACCGGTCGGTTTGGATCATGATCGCCACCAGTTTTTTTACATCATCTTCGCCGGTGCGTTCGGCAAAATTGCGCAGCGCGGTGGAGCGGGTTGCGCCAGCCAGTATTTCAGCGTTCAACAACGAAAGCTCATCGCTTAAAGCAGGATGCACCGTTTTAAATTCCCGGCTGACATATTGAATCGCCTGATCCAGCGCGCAGCCGACTTCGCTGCATACCACCAGCATGTCGAGCGCGTCCGGCAAGGCAAGGCGAATCTGTTCTCTTCGTTTGTTGCTCAATCGGTCCAGCGCCAGCCCCGGCAGCATATAGCCGAGCACTGCGCCGCCAATCGGAATAAATATTCTGAGCAGCGGCGATTCCGTGATGCTGTTTCTGGCAAACAATCCGGCCAGCAGCAGCACGCCGCATAAAAGCAGCCTTAAACCGATCACAATGGAAGGAGCGCGATCGGAACGGAAACCGGCAGCGGCTAATTCTTTTTTTGCGAAAGCCAGTTCAGCCGGTGAATTGGGCATCAATCCGCCGATAGCGCTTAAGATCTGGCTGACGAGACTATCATTCTTGTTGTTGCTGAAATTCTCAGCAAAACTGTCCGTTGTCATGCTCAGCCGGTAATACGTGCGGGCCGGCTTTACAAACTGAACATAGCTGAAGGCGAACACCGCTGTTAGAATGATCAGAAACAAGCAAACACAAAGAAAGATCGCCATCATCAAACCTTGATTTTTACTATCTTTTTAATGCACAGATACCCGACAATCTGCGCCCCGATCGCAAACATCACCATGTGTCTGCCCAACTGCTCGGCAAACAAAAGTCCCAGATAACCGGGCGAAGTGATGCTCATGATAATCGCAACCGTTACCGGCATCAGAATCAGCACCAGCCCGGTAATTCTGCCGTGCGCGCTAGCCGCTTTCACCTGGCCCCTCAGACGAAACCTCTCACGAACCACATGGGCGAGCTTGGATAAAATCTCGCTCAGGTTGCCGCCGGTTTCCTGTTGCAGCAGAACCGAAGCCGTGAAGAAGCGTACATCGAGCGACGGCACGTTTGCCACCAGTTTTGCCAAGGCTTCATTGAGCGGCGAACCCAGATTGGTGTCGTGCAGCACGCGCCGGAATGCGGAAGCGAGCGGTTCCGGCGAATCGGCCACCAGCATGTCCATGCCCACGGCAAAGCCGTGGCCGGCGCGCATCGAGCGTGACATAAAATCCAGCGCTTCGGGAAGTTGTTCCTCAAACTTCGCAATTCGCTTGGAGCGTTTGGCGAAAACAACAAAAAGCGGCGCCGCGAAACCAGCCAACGCGAAAACAATAATAGCCACAGGGTGCGCGGCCACCACCGCAATCCGGCTTCCCAGAAATGTAAGAACGGCAGCGGCTCCAAAAGAAGCCATAATAATTTCGGCTCCGCCCGACTTCATGCCGGCCTGGTCCGCTACTTGATCAAGCGATTGAGTCGGCCCGAGCGTGTTCAGAAATTTTCGGAAAGCGCCGCTTTTCTCTTCCGGCGCAAGGACGTTCAAAGCGCGAATAGGCGCGGATGGATTGGCGATCCGCAGCATGGCGCGGAACTGCTTGTTCTGCTGCGACCGTTGAAAAGCGAAAACAATTCCGATGGCTGCCAGAATAATCGCAAACAGGATGACGAAGATGATGGCGAAGAGAATCAGCATAACTCAATTCACGTCAACCGATTGCTGGAACAAGGCCATTGGAAACTCAATGCCTACCGCTTTCAATCTTTCGCTGAATTTGGGTCGTACGCCGGTCGCTTTGAATCGCCCCCGCACCTTGCCTTCCGTGGTCAGTCCTAAACGCTCGAAAACAAAGATGTCCTGAGTGGTAACTTGTTCGCCTTCCATGCCGACGCATTCGGTCAGGTACGTTACTTTACGGGTGCCGTCGCTTAAACGCGATATCTGCACAAACAAATCCACTGCGGAGGAAATCTGCTGCCGAATGGAGCGCACGCCGAGGTTCGCGCTTGCCATGCCGATCATGGTTTCAAGCCTGCTAATGGCATCGCGCGGCGTGTTGGCGTGAACAGTAGTTAAAGAACCGTCGTGGCCGGTGTTCATGGCTTGCAGCATGTCCAATGCTTCTTCGCCGCGCACCTCGCCCACGATGATGCGGTCCGGGCGCATGCGAAGAGCGTTAATCAGTAAATGGCGCTGCACCACCGCGCCTTTGCCTTCAATATTCGCCGGGCGCGTTTCAAGGCGCGCCACATGAGGCTGGCGCAAACGCAGTTCCGCCGCGTCCTCAATGGTGACAATGCGCTCGGATGGCGAAATGAAACCGGACAGCATGTTCAGAAACGTGGTTTTGCCCGCGCCGGTTCCGCCGGAAATAATGATGTTCAACCGCGCTTTCATGCAGGCTTTCACCAGATCCAGCATGCCTTCGGTTAACGACAAATTGCGGGTCAGGTCAACCGGCTGTAGCGGATCGCCGCCGAAGCGCCGAATGGAAAGAATGGGGCCATCCACCGCCAACGGCGGAATCACTACATTCACGCGCGAGCCGTCGGGCAGGCGGGCATCCACCATCGGCGATGATTCATCAACTCGCCTCCCTACCTTCGATACAACGCGGTCAATAATCCGCAGCAGATGCGCATCATCCTTGAACTCAATCGCGGTGCGTTCCAATTTGCCGCGCCGCTCCACATATACAACGCGTGGCGTGGTGACCAGAATATCGGAAATCGTCTTGTCGCGCAGCAGCGGTTCCAGCGGACCAAGCCCGAAAACTTCATCCAATACTTCCTCAATCAGCTTTTCTTTTTCGAGCAGGCTGAGCGGCGTTCGTTCTTCCGAAACAAGCCGGGCCACTGCCGGGCGCACTTCCATCCGCAGCCGCTCCGACGGCAGCGTGGACATCGTATCCAGGTTGATCCGGTCCAGCAGTTTTTTATGAATGGCGAACTTAAGATCAAGATATTCCGATTGCGCGATTTCGGTTTTCGCGACACCATTTGCTGATTCGGCGGCCCGCTGAACGGGAGGAAATTCGGTTGGCATATATGGTTTCACCTGTCAGTTCCGGTTCAAGCTCATCCAAAAACAGAAAACTTCTTTTTCTTTTTCACCGGCTGCAATCCGGCGATCTTATCGGCTAGAAGCGAGAATTGTTCTTTCAAGCCGTTTGCTTCAGAAATCAGCGTTCCTTGCGAATAAGCCTGGTTCAAGCTTTGGTAATCATTCGGCACAACCGCATAAAGCGAACGGCCCAGAATGTTTTCCAATTCGCCCTTGCTGATGTCCATCACCTTCGGAGCGCGATTCAGAATCAATTGCAGCTTGTCAAGGTTCTGGCCCCACTCGGTTAACCGCCGTACGATGTTTCGTAAGCCGTGCAGCGCAATCACTTCCAGCACCGATACCAGGAAAACCTGATCAATCTCGTCGTATACGGTGGAAGCCACTGAATTCAAACTGCGGCCTAAGTCCAGCACAACCCATTCATGCTGGGTACGCATAAAGCGGATAGTGGCGCACAAATCTTCCCGTTCCGGAGACTGCTGAAAAGCAAACGACACCGGTGCAGGAATCACGCTCAACCCCGGTTTGGCTTCCACCGTCAAAGCTTTCCAAAGACTGGCATCTAAACGGGACAAGTTCTGAGTGGCATCCAGGATGGAATACGTCGTATGGGTTTTCATCAGAAAATCCACCATGCCCGAAGTTAAATCCAGATCCGCCAGCAGCACCGATTTGCCCGTTCTCCGATGCAGGTTCGCCGCCACGTGACAGGCCAGCGTAGTTGCTCCGCAGCCGCCTTTAGCGGAAAGAAACGCAATCACTTTGCCGTTGTTCTGGCGTCCGCTGTTCTTATCTACTGCTGCTGACAAGCGCTGCAAAGCAACCGATAAGTTCTCGTCCCAGGGCGGATGCACAAATTCATCAGCCCCGGCCCGAATGGATCGCAGAATCTGTTGCGAATCAACATTTGGCGTGACAAGCACTACCTTGGTGCGCGAAGAAGCACTACGAACTTCGCTTAACGCCTGCTCCAGGCGCCCTGCCACCGGCTCAAGCTCCAGCAGCAATACGTCCGGCTGCGACCCAAGCAGATGGCTTAACAGTTCTTCCCAATGGAAAGGATCGTGCGAGTCGATGGGGCCTGACTGGTAATCCCGCTGCACTTCTTCAAACAATTTCCCGCACGCGCCTTGCGGCCTTACCGCGGTAAACAAATGAAAGCTCTTCATGGTTCTAGTTGTGTCCTATCGCAGTGGGCTGCATGCTTAACGACACCGGCGGGGCCGCATTGTTGTTCCCATTGTTCTGCGGAACAGCGTCTTGCGCCGCCAAGCCTTTCAAAACTTCCACCGGCACCGTGGCAACTGATCGAATGGTGGCCGCTGCTCCCGAAGCAGCCGGAGTCTGGGGCGCGGTGGTGGGAACGCCTTTCATGAACGGCTTGGGAAAGGCAAGATCAGGCGCTTTGCCCGGCGGAATCGGCTGCACCACTTCAGGAGTCACCAGAACCAGCAGTTCGCTGTTGTTATGCAGCAGCGACCGCGATTCAAAAAGCTTGCCGAGCAGCGGAATATTAGCTAGGCCGGGAATCTTGCTGATGGTCTCGGTTAAACGGTTATCGAGCAGTCCCGCGATCACAAACGATTGGCCGCTTTGCAGTTCTACTTCGGTCTGCACGCGCCGCGTCGCCAGGCCCGGCACCGTATAGCCCTGCACAGTTAAGCCGTTCGAGGAATCGAGCGCGCTGACTTCAGGATTCACCATCAGGTGAATTGTGCCGCGCGGCGTCACCGTGGGCCGGAAGCGCAAGCGCACGCCGAACTCCCGGAACTGAATGGTAATCTGCCCAATGCCCGCGCCGCCGCCTTGCAGCATGGGGAACGGGAATTCGCCCCCGGCCAGGAAGTTTGCTTCGCGGCCGCTCAGGGTCATCAAATTCGGCTCCGCCAAAATCTGCACCAGACCCTTGTTTTGCAGCAGCTTGATGTACGCGCCGAAGTTCAGATCGTTGCGGAAAATGAAAAGGTTCAGCGGATCGGGAATCGTCACCTTCGGCGGCGATTGCGTGTAATCGAACGAGGGCGGCCCGGCAAACTGCCCAGTGGAAGCGGAGCCGGGCATGGGCGAAGCGCCGGTGCTGAAGAAGTTTGCGCCCAGGTCCGATAACGCGCTCCGGTCAATGCTCGCGAACCGGACTTTCAAAAGCACCTGCGGATCGCTGGGGGGAACCGCCACGCTCAAAAGATTAACTGCTTTGCCCAGAACGGAAACAATGCTGAACGCGCGGTCAGCGTCCACCAGATCGCGCACCGTGCCGCGCAGCAGCAGCGTTCCGTTTTCCTGCACAATCGAAACATCCTGCCCGGCTAGTTCCTCGGCCAACTGCTGTTTAACGGCTTCCAGCTTCGCGCTATCGGGAGTGACATGCACATCGAAAATTGTGCGTCCGCCGCGCTGGTCCCACAGAATCAGGGTCGTGCTGCCCGGCGCTTTGCCGTTCAACAGAACTTCCGTGGTGCTGGCGGCTACCGCTTCCGCGATGCTCGGGTTGGCAATGGAAATCCGGCGAACGCCTTTGTTGTTTTCGAGCACGATTGCCTTATCAACAGGAACGGAAACAATGGTATTGGCCGGGGCCGAAGCGGGGATCGGTTCAGCTTGCGGCGCGGCGTTTTGAAGATTCAATTGAAACAGCGGCAGATGGTTCCGGGAAATGGCCGGAAGCTCCTGCCCAGACAAGATGCAGGGCAGCAGGGAAAAAAGCAGATACGCAAGGGGTCGTTTCATGTTCGTACGCAATCTAGTGCAGTTCAAACTGCTGTTCATGCTTAGTTGTGCCGCTGATCACTTCCACCATTGCCGTGGCCGGCGGCTTCGGCGGAAGAACGGCAACCGCTGTTTTGGCGTGAACCGGCATAGCCGAAACAGCGGCAGGAATCAACTTGGGCCGGTAATCCGCTCCTTGCAGCAGCGCGTCCAGCGACGTGCCTTTCGTTGTTTTTTCTTCCGTATCGAGCGGATTCCGCAGCACCAACTGCACCTTGGTTTCATTGCTCGCTAGCGTCAAAATCTCCGCCGCATCCGGCGTTACCAGCAGATTCACTACCTGCACGTCCTGCGGCTTGCCGTCCGCGCTGCGCTCAATATGCTGGCCCGCGGAAAGCACCTCGATGTTTTGCAGCACGGTGCGGGTAATGTTGGATTCGCGCCCGCCGGAAAAATTCGAAGCCGAGCCGGAAACAATCACATCCACCCGCATTCCCGGCAGCACATAACCGGCCAGCCCCACCACATCATTCACGCGAAGCGCCACGGCCCGCTTGCCGGGCGGGATAGTGGCGGCTAACCCGGCGCCCGCGCCTTTCGGCGCAAGCCGGGGCGCCCCGGTGGGCGGCGAGTTTTTAACCGCAGAGATGACGCCCCGGGCGGGCCC
>CAXTWH010000096.1:0-9573 GCA_964247975.1 uncultured Bryobacteraceae bacterium
TTCTCTTACGCCACCAACGCGGCCAACATCATTACCACCAAACAGGCCAACATTGATAACAACATCCAGACTATCAGCCATAAAAACTTCGCTCCCCGGATCGGATTTGCGTTTCGGCCTTTCGACAACGACAAAACAGTAATTCGCGGCGCTTACGGCATCTTTTATTTGCTTTCACGCGGCAACAACGATGTGACCAACGGCATTGTGAACGTGCCTTTTATTCAGGACCAATTTCTGAGTAATTTTCGTTTAAACAACGGCACCGGGGCTCCCGCTTTTACGACCCGAAATCTCTTTGACCGTTCCTTTAGCGGCGGCGCGCTTTTGTCTTCCACTGATTTCCTGATCCGCCCGCCTTACAACCAGCAGTGGAATTTTTCCGTGCAGCGTGAACTTGTCCGTACGCTTGCCCTTCAGGTGGCTTACGTCGGTAATAAAGGTACTCGTCTTGAACAGAACTTTCCCTTTAACTATGCCCTGCCCGGCACCGGAGCGCAGAACCTGCGGCGGCGTTATCCGCAGTACGGAACCGGTGATCTGTATACGGACGCGGGCAATTCCAGTTATCACGCGCTCCAAGTAAGCGTCGAAAAACGCTATTCCGCCGGATTGACGCTGCTTTCTTCCTTCACCTGGTCGAAGTTGATTGATGATTTAAGCGATAGCCTCGACGCTTACACCGGAAACAATCCAACCAATCAAGCTTTGGAAAAAGCGCCGGGCGCAAGCGACATCACTTTTCGATCTGTCACCAGCCTCTCCTATGAAGTACCATTTGGACGCGGACGACACTTCGGCTCGCAAATTCCGATGCTGGCTGATGCCGTGCTGGGCGGCTGGCAGGTGGCAACCATCGCCAGCTTCCAATCAGGCGTACCGTTTACGGCGTTCTACGACGGCAACCTGGCGAATGTGGATGTGGGTGGCAATCGGCCCAACGTGGTCGGTTCGCCCAGCGTGGCTAACCAGACGATTCAAAACTGGTTCAATGTGAACGCTTTTGCCGATCCAGCCCCTTTGACTTACGGCAACGTCGGACGTCATACCCTGCGCGGGCCAGGTTTTGCCAATTGGGATTTGTCGCTTCTGAAGAACTTCCACCTTACTGAGCGAACATCTCTGCAAGTGCGGGCTGAAGGGTTTAACGCCTTTAACCATCCCCAATTCAACCAGCCTGATGGAGATATTAGTTCCAGCACCGCCGGCCAAATTACCAGCGCGCGCAATGAACGAAATCTGCAATTAGCAATGAAGTTGTACTTTTAAGCTAATGACGATTTCCCGGCGCAGTTTGATCCAATCGGCTACGGCGGCAGCTATTGCTTCTGGGCTACCCTCGTTTGCTGAATCGGCAGCAGTAGATGGAAACCAAACATTCCGGGAGCGCGGCTATCTGGGCTGGATCACCGACATCGACACGCGCCCGGAACCGACCGCGCCGTGGCCTTCGATTCGGCTGGATGAAAATCTACTCAATCAGTACCGCGCTACGTTTCCCCTCATGCGGCGCTTAGGGTTTAACAAGGCGGTAGTTTGGGGCGTGTATGTCGGGCGGTTCTGGCCGGTGGATATTCCGAAAGCAGTTGATGCCCAGCGCGCGGTGCTCGTTAATCAAATGATTGAGGCCGCGCACGCCCAGGGATTGCAGTTTATCGCGGGCTTGGGCGTGTTTAGCTGGGGCTTTCAGGAGTTGATCAAAACTTACCCGGCGCTCGGACCTACCAATCCGAAAGCCATGTGCGCCAGCAATCCGGATGCCTGGAAGTGGATGGAAAAGATCACCGATTTCGTGTTCACCCGGTTTCCTATTGACGGCGTGAGTATGCAATCCGCCGATCAAGGCCGCTGCACCTGCCAGCAATGCAGCCGCTTCTCGGATGCCGAGTATCACGCGCGGATCAACATCCGCTTGACCCAGTACATCCGTTCCCGTTATCCGGGAAAAGTGGTAGCGGTGGCCGGTTGGGGGATGCACTTTCAGGATGCAGCCTCCATTCCGTTTATGCAGGCAATGAGCGAACATCTCGATTACCTGATTGACGTGGTGGACAGCACCGGCGACCACAGCCGCGATTATCGCCGCCAGGTGATCCGCAAATTGCGCTGCGATTTCGGCACGATCGGCGGCCCTTTGGTGGAACCGCCGCTGCATTGGCAGCGCGACCGCTGGTTTCTGCCTACTCCGCGCGCGCAAGGCGAGCACCTGACGGCCTTAGCCGCCGATGGGGGACGGGCCTGCGAGTACTTCTTCCATTTGCGGGCGAACCCTGGCGATGAAGTTTCTTTTTGGGTAGCCGGACAGCTTCTCAACAACATAAAAACGCCGTGGCAAACTTATCTACGGTCAACTCTGGAAGAATTATATGGCGTGACTCGCCCAACCATTGTGGACGGATTGTTTGACTTGTTCACTCGCGCCGAAACCGCTTATATGTCGCGCATCAAGCCGTTCGGCAGCGGCGATATTTCTATGGAACCGCTGGATGAGGATTACGCCGGTCCGCCCATCTATCTGACCAAACGCCTGAGTCCGGAAGCGCGTAAACAATATGGAGCTGATTTATTGCAGGTTGCCGCAGGATTTCGAAAAATCCGGCCCGACGTACCGCAGCAAGAAAAGATAGATATCATTCTGCGCTGCCTTGCCCATGTTCAACAGGATGTTGCAAGCTCATTATAATGATGCGCGCGAGTCTGCTCTTGATGATTGGCGGCCTTTGTTGTTTCGCCGGCATGGGCGTCATTCATAAGCTAGGCGACCGCTTTCATGCGCAACCTTTGCCGCTCACTTTGGCGGCGGTGTTCTCCGCCGGTGTTGTTAGTTTTCTTGCTGCTGTTTTGTTGCATGGGCATTTTAGCCTTGCTGTCCCCTCGACGGTCATCTTGATTGCCATGCCGTTCGGCATTTCAGCCGCTCTCGCATTGTGGTTTTTTCAAACAGGTCTTCGCTACGGTCACATTGCCACAAGCTGGTTGTTAATCAATCTGTCGTCTGCTATTCCCACTCTGTTATCCGCCATCGTTTACAAGGAGCCGTTCGGGTTTCGAAAAGCTGCCGTTCTTTTATTAGTGATCGCTTCCTTATTGCTGCTTTGGTGGGATCGCCGCAACCAGCGTTCCACTCCAGCGCCTACCACAACAGGACCGGCATAAATCATGTGGTTTCGCTGGATGATGGTTGCATTTTTCTTTAACGGCATTTGCACATTTGGTTTGCGGATTCTCGCGGCCCGGCAACTGGCCGAACGGTACACTTCCAGTTATCTTTCCTTCTGGTATTTAGCTGGCTTCGTTGTTTTATTGGTTCTCTTTCTTCACGGCAAGCAGCGGGCCAGCCGCAGTGATTTGCTGCTCGGAGCCGGTTTAGGATTATGCAGCGCCGGAGGGCAAACCTGCCTGGGATTGGCCCTGGCGCAAGGACTGCCCGGAAACGTTGTTTATCCAGTGACGTTGGCCGGAGGACTATTCCTGGTGGTCGCTGCCGGAGTGCTTTTGTTCGGCGAGCGCATCGGCAGAGCCGGAATCGTCGGCATCGTGCTTGGCGTTATTTCTGTGATCCTGCTGGCGCTGCAGTAGCGCGTTCTGCCCAATTTCCGGTAGTGGTCAGTTTAGAATTGCCCGCTCTTGTAAGTCTAAATTTCGAATAATCTTAGAGAGTAGATACTACCGGCGTTATTGATGAAGCCGTATTATGGCTGTGATAGCAAGGCGGAGCGCAGCGTATGACAAACCGTATATCGAGTGCGATCTTCTATAGCACTCAGACACTCCTCTTTTTTCTTCTACTGTTTTCCACCATATCGGCAAAGCAAAAGCGGAAAAGGGCAATGGTATCGTTTGTTTTATCAATTGTTGCCCTTATTTTGTGCCTAGCCGGTCTATTTCTTAACCTCTTTAGAACTTAACTTTTCTTTTTCCAAACTAACCCACTACCCAATTTCGATAACCTTAGTACTCTGAAGGAAGGAGAATGTGCAATGACGAATCGAGAAAGTCTGCGTATCCTTGTGGAAACTCTACCCGATTCCAAGCTGGACGAGGCTTGTCAAGCTTTGCAGAATCTACAAGATCTCCGCAAACGGCTGAAGGATTTATCGCTCGAAGGAGTGCGGATTTCTGCTGAACCGATTCACTTCGACGAGTTTGAACCGATCAAAGTGGAGCTTCAACCAGGCGAGCGAACAGTTTCCGAACAACTGATCCATGATCGGCGATGAAATTTTTTACCCGGACTCCAGTGCTTAGATTAAACGTTATACCAAGGAACAACACAGCAGCTCAAGAATCCTGCTAACGCTTCAATAATCTAAGCAAATCACTTTATCTCCAGCCGCCGAGGACAATAAAGAAACAGCTTATGGCGGACTCACCCATTACCCCTCGTGAACAGGATTTTGCTGCTTGGTATCAGGATGTTGTAGTGCAAGGCGACCTGGCGGAACCGGCGGAAATTGTGAAAGGCTGCATGGTCATCAAACCGAATGGCTATGCCATTTGGGAAAATCTTCAGCGCGAACTGGATACCCGCTTCAAAGCTGCCGGGCACCAGAACATTTATCTGCCGCTGCTGATTCCGCAGAGCTTTCTGCAGAAAGAAGCGGAACACGTCGAAGGCTTCGCGCCGGAACTGGCGGTGGTCACGGTAGCCGGAGGCAAACAGCTTGAAGAGCCTTACGTTATTCGTCCGACTTCGGAAACCATTGTCGGCCATTTCTTCCAGAAGTGGATTCATTCTTACCGCGATCTGCCGCTGCTTTTCAATCAATGGGCCAACGTAATCCGGTGGGAGCTTCGCACCCGGATGTTTTTACGAACTACTGAATTTCTCTGGCAGGAAGGGCATACCGCTCATGCCACTCACGCAGAAGCAGTTACCGAAGTGCTGCGTATTCTAGAAATTTACCGCGAAGTGGCCGAAGACGTGATGGCGATGCCGGTCATCAAGGGCGTGAAAACCCAAGCCGAAAAGTTCGCCGGCGCATTGCAATCTTATTCCATTGAAGCCATGATGCAGAACGGCTTGGCCCTGCAAGCAGGCACCAGCCATGACCTGGCCCAGAACTTCGGCAAAGCATTCGATGTTCAGTTTCAAAACCGGGAAGGCAAACTCGATTATGTGTGGCAAACAAGCTGGGGCGTCAGCACACGGCTGATCGGCGGATTAATTATGACTCATTCCGATGATAAAGGACTGGTGCTGCCGCCAAAAATAGCGCCGGTAAAAGCAGTGATCGTGCCTATTTATCGCAAGGAGGAAGAACGCTCACAGGTCATAGAAGCGGCAACAAAGCTGGCAGCGGAACTGGGCGCGCAAGTCGACAAACGGGACGGGCAAAGCCCCGGCGCAAAGTTCTTTCATTGGGAGCGGCGCGGTGTGCCTATCTTATTTGAGTTGGGTCCGCGCGACGTCGCCAGCGGAAACATCGTGATGAAACGGCGTGACACAGGAACGAAAGAGATTATTCCCCAAGCCGAAGCAGGATCGAAGCTGAAAACAGCGCTCGAATCGATGCAAACTGATCTGTACCAGAAAGCACAAGCGCGTTTAAAAGCAAATACGGTACTGGCCAACTCACTGGAAGAAGTCGAAGCCATACTGAGCAGCGTCACTGCCGAAAAAGGCGGCGGTCAATTTGTGATGGTTCACTTGAAAGATGATCCGGCCAACGATGCGCGTATTAAGGAATTTAAAGCCAGCGTGCGGAACGTGCCTTTGATCGATGAATACGACGGACCCGGCAAATGCATTGTGACCGGCGAACGAATGGAGCGAAGAGCCGTGATTGCGAAAGCTTATTGAAATGCCGACTGTAAGGCTTCGGCAGCCGCCGCGCCCTGTTGGTAGCCAGCTTGCGCGGCAGGAGCACAGCGCGCCGGGTCCATCGGATTAAAGCCGATCGCGGCAGAAGAGCTTTCACCCGGCAGTAGCGTTTCCACGCGGCTACCGGCGTTTTGCAGCAGCACCACTTCCGCATTGAATACGTGGCTCATATTCACCATCAAACCGCCCAGCGGGTTCACGATGATCACCAGATCAAAGCCTACCGCGATGTCCGCATTAGTGGGCGAGCCGATTCCGCCGTCAATGTAGCGGCGGCTATTGATAGTGACCGGAGGAAAAATGAACGGCAATGCGCAGCTTGAAGCAACAGCCAAGGGAAGCGGCACGCCGGAAGCTTTCTCCCAAACCGTAAAAGCTCCGTCCAGCGCATCAATAGCCGTGATTCGCAGCAACTGCTCCGGCCAATGGTGCGAAGGAAGGCGCGAAGCAATAGCATGGAGCCAGTCGGCTTCACTGGCGGTAACTGCATGAATCGCTCCGGCGCCGATTCTTACCCGCGTCTGCTGCAATGTTTCACCGGCTGCGTTTGCTGCGAAAAAAGCCTGCGTCAGCGGAGCGAGATCAGCAACAGGCATTGCCATCAACTCCGGCGAAGGTTGCAGTTGTTGAGCGTATAACTGGTCCAGGTCGCAGCCGGTGGCAATCTGCGCACCCACAATGGAGCCTGCCGACGTGCCGACAATCAGATCTGCTTTTGAAAGATCAACGCCCGCGCCGCGCATTCCGGCCAGCAGGCCAGTTTCCCAACTGATACCGACCGGGCCGCCGCCGCCCAAAACCAATGCATACGTCATGCCGGTTTCACCTGTTTAGGAAGCCGGATTCCAGATATCTACATCCCATTTCCAGCCGCTCTCGTCTCGCTTCCAAATCACCATATATTTCACCACGGTTGGAGAAGCGGGATGGGAAGTTCCCAACTCTGCGCGGCCTATCTCAATCGCAGCATTATCGAGCACTTCGAGGTCAATCGTGGAAAGCTTAATGGATTGCACGCCCATAACGGAAATCGCATCTTTCCAGAACGCCTGAATGTGTTCGAGGCCGGTGATCATTTCCGCCCCTGGCGGCAGAATACGGGCGGTTTTGGTGTACACACGGTCAATCGCTGCAAAATCGCCGTTTGCGACAACTTCGGTTTCAAAAATGCGATTGACGCTGGCAAACTGATCAGAATCTGGGGCGGCTGCGCTCATGCGAAATGATTCCTTAATGAGGATGGTCGGGCTGGATTGGATGATACTACAGTTCATCTCACAAAGCGGCTCTGAAAAACCACGGCTTCTTACATTTACGATTAAAAAAGGCTAAAAGGCATCGTGCCGGAATGTCATCGGAAGACATAAAACGCGCGAGAGCTGTTTAAATGTGCAACTTACGCCCCTATTTCGAATAAATCTCGTATCATGTTGTCGATGATGGAGTACAGGATTTTGTTGCTATGAGGAAGCCATGAAGCAGGTAAGGCGCAGGCCCTTTCACCCAGGAGAAGTTTTAACGGCGAATTGAAATATTGATAGCACCGATTTCTCTTGTAAAATCATCCATTACTACAATTTTCAGCATAGTAGTTTGTTTTCGAAGCTTTGTTTTGATAGCTATAGACGTCCATTTATTGTTGAGCAGTTCGCTATTCGGTAAAACACTGATCTGATACGGCGTTTGAGCAAATATTGTTCCGGCGTAATCCACTTGCCCGATTATGAAGTCCAACTTGGATGAATGTTGAGTAGCTCCAGTGTCGATTGTGTGTTTATCCACGTACGTAGTGACTTTTGCTAAGTTGGTTTCAGGAGCAAATTCAAGGCTGGCTTCCAAATGAATTTGGTTCGCGGTCATGGGATTACTCAAAGCATTTATAATTGGGGTCTCAAATGTGGTGGGTGTTGCAAACCAGTAGCCGGGCCGATACCTTAGTTTGACGTTTGACTGTATGATTTTCACTTGGATCGGATGGAATTTATCATCTGGTTCATATCCGCTGTAAAATCCGAGCGTATAGGAATCCTGTTGATTGTTCAGCACGTCGAGCATGGATTGCATCAGGCCATTGGAGTTGAAATAGGCTTTGCCGCCGGAATAATGCGCCAATTCAAGCAAATTGGAAAAATCGTGCAGAATCAGGCTGTTGCCAAATTCGCCTGCTGGCAGGGGATGAACGCCAATGTCCTGGCGTTCTGCGTCGAAGGAGTGGTCCGGTATGAGTCCCCGGGCATCAACCGGGTAAATAACGGTGCCGGTTGATGCCAAAGCAGATAGGGCTTTCACGAGTTGAAGTCGATTTTTCTCGGCTATGGGATCGCGCTGCTGCTTATACGCTTCGGGGAAGGTGCCGGCAAACCAGATGAGGGATTTGCTCCCCGGCACTCCGGCCATATGTTGAGCAATCACGTTAATAGCCGGTATTAGGGCTGCAACTTTTCCTGAAGCAATCAGTTGAGCGGCTTCTGCATCGGCAGTTCTCGGTGAGAACGCGAGGTTGTCAGACGATTGTGTGGCGAACGGCGAGTGGGAAGAAAGATCAGCCGGGAAGGGCTGATCCGGCCTGAGTTGGTTTAAGGCATTAATGTTTTGTTGCGGGTCCTGCAAGGCTCGCAAGCCATGCAGAAGATCAATCGAATACACCGAGAAATTATGAGGCGAAGAGATTTGCCGCAGAAACTGAAGCACGGACGGCCAAGCTTCCGCCCAGGTTATCCTGTCGTTGTTCAAGGCATCCAGAAGAAGCACTGTGCTCGTTTCAAGCGCGGCTGATGAGGTGTAGTTTGCGTATTCTCCAACTTCCGGGCGCATACCAACAGCATCGCCAGAATGCGCAGAAGCGGGTTTTGTATTGTGAGCAAAAAACGAGATGTGTTGAACGTGGCCGTGTTCAGTTAAGACGAAATCCTGTGCGGTCAGAGCTCGCGAATTTTGGCCCTTGGATTCTTCAATAAAGACGCTGACATTGATGAGCGTGGTTGTACTTCGTATTGTTAGTGACGGTGGAGATTTTTGAGCAGATAAGATTGTTTCAGGCCAGCCTCCAATCAGGAGAACTACCGGAATAGTTCGCCGAAGCAGGGATGAAAAATTCACTATTCGTCTTACCAAGGATTGCTTATAACTTTTGATGAAAGGCATAGCTGTTCCACTATGAATCCTTTAGGAGTATTACGACGGATAAAAAATGTAATTCAGTAAAAGCAATTCTGTTGGTAAGTTTGCTGCTGGACAGCGGGCAATACTTACCTAACTCCTATCTGAGTACATCAAACTTTTTGCGTCTTGTTTTTAGTTGTTTGGTCAATATGGAAAACGATTACACTTTGCTCAAATCAGAATGAGTTTGTAACCAGGTTGTAATTTGAGAAGCTGGGAATCTCCAAGCTCTTCCTATTTTGATGCTTGGCAGTTCTCCGCATTCTGCCCATAAATGCACTGTTCTTGGAGAAATGTTCAAAAATCTTGCCATTTCTGAAGTTGTCATGAACTCGTGCGATGACGTATTTAAAACGTCATTCGACCATTGGGGGAGAAATACTAGCCATGCTTCGAAATTCCTATATTGTGAGACTAAACATACTATGCGGGATTAAATGTATCACAAACAGTTAGCTGTGTCAGCTTTTATGTTTTCGGTTCACTACAGGATTAAGCGGGCGAGCGGGAAAAGTTCGTGTAAACTTCTTTTTGTAAATTAGCTCCGAAGCAATTCGGAGGTGTTTTGCCCTAGGCCGTAGTGGAGG
>CAXTWH010000097.1:0-9124 GCA_964247975.1 uncultured Bryobacteraceae bacterium
TTATTACACCGTCAACCCCCGTTACGGAACCCTGGGCGATTTTGTGGAATTCACCCACGGCTGCCAGCAGCGCGGGTTAAGAGTGTTAATCGATCTTGTTGTAAACCACACATCAAACGAGCATCCCTGGTTTCAACAAGCGCGGCGCGATCCTGATTCGAAATACCGCAACTGGTATGTCTGGTCCAAGAAAAAGCCGCAGCATGCGAAAGACGGCGTGGTGTTTCCCGGCGTGCAGAAATCAACCTGGAACTACGACGAAACAGCGAAAGCCTGGTACTTCCACCGCTTCTATGAGTTTCAACCTGACTTGAATACCGCGAATCCTGAAGTTCAGGCCGAAATCCTGAAGATTATTGGCTTCTGGATCCAGCTTGGCGTTTCCGGTTTTCGCATGGATGCGGTGCCTTTCGTGATTGCCACCAAAGGCCCTGATGTAACAGAACCCGTTGAACAATACAACATGCTGCGCGAACTGCGCGAATTTTTAAGCTGGCGTCAAGGCGAAGCCGTGATTCTGGCTGAAGCCAATGTGCAGCCGCAAACCGATATGGAGTACTTCGGCGCAAACGGCGAACGCCTGCACATGATGTTCAACTTTCAGGTGAATCAGAATCTTTTCTATGCGCTTGCCATCAGCGATAGCCGCCCGCTGGAGAAAGCCTTGAAAGCCACCAAGCAGCGGCCTGCCACGGCGCAGTGGGGCCAGTTTCTTCGCAATCACGATGAGCTTGATTTAGGCCGCCTCACCGATGAGCAGAGAGAACAAGTGTTTGCCGCTTTTGCGCCGGACCCGGATATGCAGCTTTACGGGCGCGGCATTCGGCGCCGGCTTGCGCCGATGTTGAATGGAGATCGCCGCCGTTTGGAGCTTGCTTATAGCCTGATGTTATCGCTGCCCGGCACGCCCGTGATTCGCTATGGCGACGAAATCGGCATGGGCGAGAACCTGGCGTTGCCGGAACGACAATGCGCCCGAACGCCGATGCAATGGTCTGAAGAACCGAACGGCGGGTTTACCAGCAGCGCGAAGCCGATTGTGCCGGTGATCAACAGCGGCCCTTACAGCGCGGAGCATATCAACGTGGCTGAACAGCGGCGTGATCCGAATTCGCTTATGAACTGGATGGAGCGGATGATCCGAATGCGAAAAGAAGTGCCGGAGATCGGTTGGGGCGATTTTGTTGTTCTGCGCGTCCAATCGCCGGAGATCCTGGCAACGCGCTACGATTGGCGCAACAATTCCGTGCTGCTGGTTCACAACCTAAGCGCAGTTCCGCGTGAAGTATGGATCGACCCGCAAGTGGAGGATGAAACCGGAAATCGGCTGATCAATCTGTTATCTGATGACCACAGCAAAGCCGAACAGAACGGCAAACATTGCATTTATCTGGAAGCGTACGGGTATCGCTGGTTCCGTGTCGGCGGCTTGGATTACATCCGCAAACGCACCGACATCTGATTTAAACGCTTTTCGGCGGCCTGACCAGAAGCGGCAGCAGCATGGAAATTATTACCAGAATGGCAATCATGTGCAGGCCGCTGCGGTAATTACCGGTATTCTGCCGCGCGTGAGCGATCAGCAAAGGACCGAACACGCTGGCAAATCCCCAAGCAGTTAACATTAAGCCGTAGATCGGACCGACGTTTTTGGCTCCGAAATAATCAGCGGCAAAGGCAGGCATAATGCCAAAGCCGCCTCCGTAACACATTAGGACAACAAAGGCGACAATTGTGATGGCCGCGACTGTATGCAGGTTTGGAAAAAACCAGAACAGAAAAGCCTGCAAGAGAAACATCACTACAAAAGTCACGCGCCTGGTGAGCAGGTCGGAAACAAAGGCCCAGAAAACTCTTCCTAAGGCGTTGCCAATCGAAACAACGCCCACAACCCCAGCAGCGGTAATAGCCGTGAGGCTGCCGAGTTCCTGAAACATCGGCGCTTCCTGCGAGATGAGCGAAATACCCGCGCATGTGTTCAGAAACAACAGCAGCCAAAGCGCCCACCACTGCCAGGTGCGTAAGGCCTCGCCCAAGGTATACTCGCGTCCGGCCCGCTGCGCTTTTTGAACCGTGGAAGGAGTCCAGTTTGCCGGCCGCCATCCTTCCGGCGGGTTTTGCATAAACAGTGCAGCAACTACGGTAATTATCAAGTAAGCTATGCCGAGGTAAGCAAAGGTTTGCAGTGGTCCCACGCTTTTGATCAACTGAGTGGCTGCCGGAGCAGTGACCAGCGCGCCTAGCCCGAACCCGCCAACCGCAACGCCGGTAATCAATCCGCGCCGGTCAGGAAACCATTTCACCAGTACTGCTACCGGCACAATGTAACCAAGCCCAAGCCCGATGCCGCCGATCACGCCGTAGCTGAGGTAAAGCCACCATAATCTGTGAGCGGAAAAGCTGGCGAGAAAAACGCCTGATCCGTACAATATGCCGCCGGTAAGAGCTACGATACGCGGACCCTTGCGATTCAACCAGAGTCCGCCAAAAAAAGCGGCAAACCCTACAATGAAAATGCTGATAGTAAATGTAAGAGTTACTTCAGAAATGCTCCACCCGAATGCTTTTGCTAAAGGCACCCGGAAAACACTCCAGGCATACACCGCGCCAAGCGCAATCTGCATAAATACGCCTGCAGCCGCGATTCCCCAACGTTTCGAATTGTGCATTCCAACTCCCCAGGTGTTGGACGGCATTCAGGGACTATTGCATTATTTAAATCGTTTTTGTCGCGCCGCCATCCATGTCAATCAAAGCGCCTTGCAGAAATTGTCCTTCGGGGCTGAGGATAAAGGAAACTAAGTGCGCGATATCTTGCGGTTCGCCAATGCGGGTGATTTTCTCCTGTTGAATAAATTGTTGTTCGGCGGCGGCAAGATCGATCTGTTGTTCTGCCGCTAACGACTCCATGCGCTTTTGAAAACGGTCGGTGCGAACGGCTCCAGGGTTGACGGCGTTTACCTGCACGCGGTCGCGAATGCCGTTTTCCGCCATCGCTTTAGTGAAAGAAAGCAGCGCGGCGTTGACGGAGCCGCCAATTGTAAACTGCGCGCCGGGAGTGCGTCCACCGGTGCCGCTGATGTTTAATACTGAACCGGATGTGTTCCGCAAGTGAGGCCAGGCGGCTCGCGTTAAGCGCACCGCGCCGAAAAACTTCAAGGCAAACCCATCCTGCCAATCGTTTTCGGTTAACTCGATAAACTCGCCGCGCCGGGCAGCTCCGGCATTGTTCACCACAATGTCAATTTGACCGAACTGTTTCAAGGCAAATTCCACCAGTTGAAAAGGAGATTCAGGCAATCGCAGATCGAGCGCCAACGCAGCAGCGGCTTCACCTTTTTCTGCTTTAATCTCCTGCACAGCGCGCTGTAGTAGTTCGTTGTCGCGGGCGCATAATACCGTTTGCGCGCCTTCTTGCGCCAAACGTTTCGCAATGGCCAAGCCGATGCCGCGATTCGCGCCGGTAACGATCGCTGTTTTGCCAATAAATTTCTTCACGATTTCATTAGATCGTTATTCTGGAAAGAATGAGGACGATCACATTCCCGAATGGAGCGCAAGTGCCTGCTCTGGGTTTAGGCACCTGGACGATTGGCGACCGCGCCGACAAGCGCAAGCAGGAGATAGTCGCTATCCAACGCGCTCTGGATTTGGGAATGACCTTGATCGATACTGCTGAAATGTATGGCGAGGGCGCTTCTGAAGAGCTGGTGGGAGAAGCTGTTGCAGACCGCCGCTCGGAAGCGTTTCTGGTAAGCAAAGTGTATCCGCACAATGCTACGCGAAAAGGGATGGTGGAAGCTTGCGAGCGCAGCCTGCGGCGATTGCGAACCGATGTTCTGGATCTTTATCTGCTGCATTGGCGTGGTTCCGTTCCACTGGCGGAAACCCTGGAAGCATTTGCGAAATTGCAACAGGAAGGCAAGATTGCCTCTTTCGGCGTGAGTAATTTCGATACTTCGGATATGGAAGAAGCTTGGGCGCTGCCGCAGGGAACTCAGATTGCCAGCAACCAGATTTTGTACAACCTGACCCGGCGCGGCGTTGAACATGATCTATTGCCCTTCTGCCGCAGCCACCACGTTCCGGTAATGGCGTACTCGCCGGTGGAACAAGGAAGATTGTTAAACAACAAAAGCCTTTCGGAGATTGCGTGGAAGCTGGGCGCGACAACCTCACAGGTGGCGTTGCGCTGGCTGCTGGATCAACCGGAGACAATCGTGATTCCGAAATCGGGCGATCCGAAGCATGTGGAAGAAAACCGGGCAGCGGCTGACTTGCAGTTGAGCGCGGAAGACTTAACCGCTCTGGAGAAAGCATTTCCACGTCCCAAAGAACGCAAGCCGCTTGAAATGCTGTAAACGTGCGGACGCGGTTTGGCAGATCTCTTGAATTTGATTTTTCGACCGTCGCGATCAGGTTGATGTGAGTAAACAAATCCTTGGCAGCAAAGCGCCAAAGAACCACTGGCTGTTATTTTTCGTAGTTCAACAATAGAGTATGGAAACGTTTCCGCAGTTTACTTTAACCGGGCAAGTAGCCTTGGTGACCGGCGCGGCGCGCGGTTTGGGGCGGGCTATTTCGTTAGCTCTAGCGCAGGCGGGAGCTGATATCGCCTTGGGATTGCGCGACAGAAACGCTCATGGAAATCTGGTGGGGGAAATTGAAGCCCTAGGACGGCGCGCGTTGCCCCTGCAAATGGACATGACCCGACTGGATGAGATCAGAAATGCTGTGGGAGAAACGGCCCGGCATTATGGTCGGCTTGACATTCTGGTGAATAACGCCGGAATTGCGCCCGCGAACCTGGCTGAAGACGTGACGGAAGCAGATTACGATTTAACGCTTAGCATCAATCTGAAAGGAACGTTTTTCGCCAGCCAAACGGCCGGGCGGATCATGATTAAACAGAAGAGCGGCTGCATTATCAACATAAGTTCACAAGCGGGGTTTGCGGCGCTGCCCACGGAATCAGTGTATTGCATGACCAAAGCGGCCTTGGTCCACTTGACCAAGTGCCTGGCGGTGGAATGGGGCAGGCACAACATTAACGTGAACGCGGTGGCCCCTACGTTTATTCACACGCCGGGAACAGAAGCCGCGCTGGCGGACCCGGAATTTCGAGCCGACGTGATTGATCGGATTGCAGCGCTGCACCGGATCGGCCAGCCGATGGATGTGGCTGGAGCGGTGGTGTTTTTAGCCTCGCCCGCGGCTTCGCTGATTACCGGCCACACGATTCTGATTGACGGCGGCTGGACGGCGCGGTGAGATGATTTTGCCCTAAAAATCCTATGTCATATGGCTGAATGCATTTCAGCATCATTACAGCGATAATGGAGGAAAACTTCTCCATGACGATGAATTTGGAATAATGAAAGCAGTAAAGGCAGAAGGAATTAAGTTGTTGTGATGGCTGTATTGAGCTGGTTTTACCCCAACATCGCGTCAGCCAACTCCGGCGCGTAAGGCCGGGGAACTTCCGCCAACAAGATGTCAAGCAGCCCTTGGGCCAGTTCGCTGAACACTTTGCGGCGGCGATGGACGATGCACAAAGGGCGGAACAGATCGGCTGATTCCAGCTTGCGGGCAATTAAGCGTTCCTGGGCCAGTTCTGCTTTCATCACCCGTTCCGGCATGATGCTGATACCTACCCCATGCGTCACCGCTTCTTTAATCATTTGTAAATTATCAAAGCGGAAAACCACTTCCACTTCAACGCGGTTCTCGCTTAAATAACGGTCGATATCCTGTTGAATCGGTAGATCCTCATCGAAGCCGACAAACGGCTGCGCTTGCAGATCCTGCGGTTTAATGACGGATTGGGTTGCCAGGGGATGATCGGGCGATACAGCCACTACCATTTCTTCTTCGCGCCACGGCAGAGCCACCACTTCGCGGGTGGATTCGGCATAGCTCATCAAACCTAAATCGGCGCGTTCTTCCTGAATGGCTTTGAATACGTTTTCAGGGCGCAGATAAGAAACCACCAGTTCGCCGTGCGGGAAGCGATCCGAAAAGCGGGCTTCGATGTCCGACATTTCGGAAATCGCCACGGAATAAATAGCCGCAATATGGACCTTGCCGTTCATGTCGTGCTTCAAACGATGCAGCTCCGCTTCAAACTCATCACGGCGGCGCAGCACATCGCGGCAATAATCCAGGTAAAGCTTTCCCGCTTTCGTTAATGCCAGGGGCCGGGTGGTGCGGTCGAGCAGGGTCACGCCAAGCTGCCGTTCCAGGTCCTGCATCTGCTGGCTGGCGGCGGATTGGCTAATATCGTTCGCTTTTGCCCCTTTACTGACACTGCGGGCATGAGCAATATCACGAAATAAACGAAGACTTTCGATAGCCACCGTTACAAAGCGTAACATAAGTAAAACTAATTGTGAAGCATGGCAACTTCGATTTGACCAATATTGCATAGAACTCGTATACTGGTTCTCTATCCCTAAATACCCAAGGAGGTAAAAGTGTACCCTGTTGATGCCATAAACCAATTGCCCCCCGCCCAGGGCCTCTACAATCCGCGGAATGAGCATGACGCCTGCGGCTTAGGGTTTGTGGTGAACATCAAGGGCGAACCGTCCCACCAAATTGTGCGGCAGGGCTTGCAGATTCTTCAAAACCTAGTCCACCGTGGCGCTTGCGGCTGCGATTCGGAAACCGGCGACGGCGCAGGACTGTTAATTCAAATTCCGCACCAGTTCTTCGCCCGCGAAACAGCAAAGCTTGGTTTTACGCTACCGACGCAAGGCGATTACGGCGTTGCCATGTGTTTTTTGCCGGTGGATCGGCAGCAGCGTTTAGCGTGTGAGGGCGTGCTGGAGCGGTTTACCCGCGAGGAAGGCTTAACAGTTCTAGGTTGGCGCGATACGCCGGTGGAAGTGAATGCGATTGGGCGCGTCGCCCGGTCTTCGCAGCCGTATATTGAGCAGTTTTTCGTCGGTCGCCCGCTGGAATTGTCGCCTGAAGCCTTTGAACGAAAACTGTACGTTGTTCGTAAGCGGGTGGAAGCGCATATTGCGCAATCCGACATGCGCGATAAAAGCTTCTTTTATCTACCGTCATTTTCGTCCAGAACCATCATTTACAAAGGTCTGCTGTTGGCTCACCAGATCGGCGCGTTCTATAAAGAATTGCTTGATCCTGACACAACCAGCGCCTTGTGCCTGGTGCATCAGCGGTTTTCCACCAACACATTTCCGACCTGGCAACTGGCGCATCCGTTCCGGTATATCTGTCACAACGGCGAAATCAACACCGTGCGCGGCAACGTGAATTGGATGAGCGCGCGCCAAGCGGTGATGTCTTCGCCGTATTTCGAAGATCTGCAGAAATTGTTTCCGGTGATTCAGCCGGGCGTCAGTGATTCCGCGGCGCTCGATAATGCGGTGGAACTGCTCGTGATGGCGGGTCGTTCGGTGCCTCATGCGATGGCGATGCTCATGCCGGAAGCTTGGGACGCGGATTCGACCATGGACGAGGAAAAGCGCGCGTTTTACGAGTATCATGCCTCATTAATGGAGCCTTGGGATGGTCCGGCTGCGGTGGCGTTTACCGACGGGCGCTTAATCGGAGCTACGCTCGACCGCAACGGTTTGCGGCCCGCCCGTTATCTGGTGACAAAAGACGGGCTGCTGATTATGGCATCCGAAGCCGGGGTGCTTTCGATCAAACCGGAAGACATCAAGTACAAAGGGCGCTTGCAGCCGGGCAAGATGCTGCTGGTGGATCTGCAAGAAGGCCGCATTGTTCCCGATGAAGAGATCAAGCATCAGCTTGCCGCGCGGCAGCCTTATGGCGAATGGCTGAAGAATAATCAAATTACGCTCGAAACGCTGCCGGAGCCGACGCGCGTAATGGAAACCGAATACGATACCCTGATCTGCCGTCAGCGCGCGTTCGGCTACACCGATGAAGATCTACGGTTCGTGATTGCGCCGATGGCTACTGACGCGCAGGAAGCGGTTGGTTCAATGGGTATTGACACTCCATTGGCTTGTCTTTCCGACCGGCCCCAATCGCTTTTCAATTACTTCAAGCAGCTTTTCGCGCAGGTGACGAATCCTCCGATTGATCCAATCCGCGAAGAAATGGTGATGTCGCTCACCAGCTACATCGGAACCGAGCGCAACATTCTGGATGAAACTCCGCTGCACTGCCATACGCTGAAGCTGCAGCACCCGATTGTGACTAATCGCGACCTGGAAAAACTGCGGCGCGTTTCGCAAGGAGATTTCCTGGCTACCACGCTGCCCATGTTTTTCATCGCGGGCGACGGCGGAGAAGGATTAAAGCGCGGGCTGACGCAGTTATGCCGCCGCGCTACGCTCGCGATTAAATCGGGCTACACCCTGTTGATTTTGTCGGATCGCGGCGTGGATGAAGATTACGCGCCGATTCCCAGCCTGCTTGCTTTAACGGCCGTTCACAATCATCTGATTCGTGAAGGCACGCGAACGCAGGTGGCGTTGATTATTGAATCGGGCGAGCCGCGCGAAGTGATGCACTTTTCGCTGTTGATCGGCTACGGCGCAAGCGCGGTAAACCCTTACCTGGCAATTGAAACCATTGAAGCAATGGCGAAGGCGGGCGAACTGCCGAGCAATCTTTCGTTTGCGGCTGCTTTGAAAAATTACGAAAAAGCCATCGGCAAGGGACTGCTGAAGGTTTTCTCGAAAATGGGCATTTCCACGCTGCAAAGCTATCGCGGCGCCCAGGTATTTGAAGCAATCGGCCTTAACTGTGAACTGGTGGAACAGTATTTTACCGGCACTGCGTCGCGCATCGAAGGCGTGGATTTGGATGTGCTGGCGAAGGAAGCAGAAGCGAAGCATCAGTTTGCTTTCCGGCCCATTTCGGAGTTTGAAACGGAGCTGGCTGTGGGCGGCCAGTATCAGTACCGTATCAATGGCGAGTACCATTTATTGAATCCGTTCACAGTGAGCAAGCTGCAGCATGCTGTTCGCCAGAACAGTTTTGAAACCTTCCAGGAGCATTCAAAACTGATTGATGAACAAAGTAAGCACTTGGCGACCTTGCGCGGATTGATGGAATTGAAAACCATTCCTCACCCTTTGCCGCTCGAAGAAGTGGAACCGGCATCCGAGATTGTGAAGCG
>CAXTWH010000098.1:0-8600 GCA_964247975.1 uncultured Bryobacteraceae bacterium
AAGCAAGCTGAACAGCTTGCTCCATAGTGAGCCGCTCTTGAGCGCATAGTTGCATGGACAGTACTGGAACAAAAAACGAGATCCACTTGCGCCATTGAAAAAATGTAGTCACGATAAAACCTGCGAAGATCAGGAGTTTTGGTCCACCTGATCTTTACAATGTAAAGATAAAGTAGAATCTTACCAGTGTCAAGATCAATTTCGACTGCCGCGCGAAAAATTTCCGGTGACAAGGAAAACTACCACCACGGTGACCTGCGCCGTGCCCTGCTTGACGCCGCCCGGCAATTGGCGGAAGAGCGCGGCATTGACGGTTTTACTCTGCGCGAAGTAGCACGCCGGGCTGGAGTCAGCCATGCCGCCCCGTACCACCACTTTGCGGATAAAACAGCGCTGGTGGAAGCTTTAGCAATTGAAACTTATAAGCGTCTGGCGCAAGCTGTGCAGGCAGCCTGTGACCGAAAAGGAGGAAGCGCTTTAGATCGTTTAGGTGCTATCGGTATCACTTACGTCGAATTTGCGGTAGGGCATCCAGCGGAGTTCCGACTTCTCACGCGTTTTGAAGTCTGTCCCCAACCATTGAACAGTCAACTGATAGGAACTGCGGCGCTGCCGCCTATCGAGGAGGCCGCCAACGAAGCCTACCATGTATTGCTCAGGACCATTCATGAAGGCCAGGAAGCAAAACTAGTTGCAGAAGGCGACCTGGAAAGCCTCGCCCTCACCTGTTGGGCTTCCGTTCACGGGTTAGCGACTTTAATCCTTGACGGTCTCATCGGGAAGAAACCCGCTCACGCCCAAATGGGAGCAGGTGATCTCGCCAAAGTCGTTGTCGATATCCTCGGCAAAGGTCTCGAAAGGCGGTAGCGTGTTTTCTGCCTCTTGTTTACCAGTCAAGTTGGGCAGGAAAGAATTCAGCCACAAGATCTTCGTAGTAGGGCATGATCTCTTTCACATTGGGGCGCGCGCGGCCTTTGGAATAAAGATCATAAGGGTTGAAGGCGCGCACCCAGTTAAACATTTGCTCGTCGTGTTCCGTCATTAAGTGCCGGTATGCGCCGTGCCGATGAGCCGGATAAAACGAGTGATACCGCAGCATGTACTGGGCCGGTTCCGGCAAATAATTGCGGGTCACTTGATAAATATACTCATCATGTCCCCAGGACAAATGAACTTTATCGAGACCGCAATTCGGATAGTAAATGCCGTACTCCGTTTGGTATTCAGGCATTCGGCTGTCCGGGTTGGCCGCAAAAAACTCCGGGAATACAATCTGGTCGGAATAGGCGCAGCCGACCGGAAAGGTATCACCCACCACGGCCCATTGCGGTTCGCCGTACAAGCAGAGAACTTTTCCCAAGTCATGCACTAAGCCGGTTAAAACGAACCAGCGCGGATGGCCGTCCTTGCGAATGGCCTCGGAAGTTTGCAGCAGATGTTCAGTCTGGGTCAGATCGGTGTCAGGATCGCTGTCATCAACCAGTTGGTTGAGGTATTCCGCCATCTCCCAGATGCTCTTTTTGCCCCGGCGAAGCCCGCAGTATTCGGCTTTCTTTCGAAACACGAAGTCGAGCGTCTGGTGAGCGTGGTTCTGGCGGTAAAACTCAGTTACCGTTGGATTAGCATCCGCCTTGTAGTTGCGAAATTCTTCTTCCGATTTACCTTCCTGGTAACGGGTCGCGACGAAATCATCCCATTCGTCCAGTTCCTGCAGCGGTTGATTTCCAAGTACGGCAGCCATGAGCGCAATAAGACCTCAAAGCTATTATGCACACGTGTGCGTAATCGCGCAAGGTGTTTACTGCAACTAAGCTCCGTCAGGTTGCGGCACGCTGGTTTGCTTTTGCTGCTCGTCTTTGTTCATTTCCCTCACGAACTGCAGAATATCGAAGCGTTTCACTTCATCGCCCGATTCGGAAGCAAAACTTTTGAGAGCGGTTTCCTCGTCGTTGAAACTCGGCAAAGTAGGGGTAAGTCGGGACACCACTAACAGATCTGTATCGCGTCGCGCGGCATTCACAATTTTGATAGCGCCGCCCGATTCTTCAATTCTCGAATGCGCTTCCGCCAAAGCGCTCAAACCAGCGTCATCAATGTCAGTAAGCTCTTTCAAGTTGATCAAAATCAATTTTTTTTCGCTCGCAATAAGCTGATCGAGAATCACAAGAAGGTAGGCAGCATCCGTTTCCCCTGTTAAATTTTTGCTTAAACGAAGAACTGTCACACCTCCGCACTGGTGTTGCTCTAATTGAAGCGCCATAATACTGTTTACTCCTTAGAGGATACCTAGTAATAAAACAATCTTAAATTTTACGGTTATACTGGAACGGTTCCGGTTAAAGTAGAAACAGAACCTGGAGGTGGTCGAGCTTGAATCTGCATTGGTTATGGGCTTTCTTGCAAGTACAAGCGGCAAATTTGCCGGAACGCCGGGTAGCGAATATGTTCAAGCCGCTCGCATCTCCTGCGGAATCGGAAAAGCAGGTAGCGCTGCTGACCTTTGCCATTACCGGCACGATTTTTGTGGTGGTTGGCGGCTTGATTGTCTACACTATCATGCGTTTCCGCCGCAGACCGGGCGACGACATGCACCAGGAGCCGCCGCAAGTATACGGAAGCAATCAGATTGAAATAGCCTGGACAATCATTCCGATCTTAATCGTCTTTGTGCTGATTGGAGTGATGGCCCGCGTGGTGGCCGGAGTGGAAAACGCCAGCCCGCCGCAAACCACCACGCATGTCACAGTGGTTGGGCACCAATGGTGGTGGGAAGTGCAGTATCCCGACTATCACATTACGACCGCCAATGAGATCCATGTTCCGTTTTCATCCGATGGCGGACATGCGACATACTTTATGTTGCAAAGCATGGATGTCGCTCATAGCTTCTGGATTCCCCAGCTTTCCGGCAAAACCGACGTTATCCCTAATCGGGACAACTATCTCTGGATGAATCCCAAAGCGGCTGGAATCTACTACGGCAACTGCGCCGAGTATTGCGGCACGCAGCACGCCAATATGCAGCTTCGCGTGATAGCGGAATCTCCGGAAGACTTCAAAAAATGGACGCTGAACCAGCAGACAAAAGCCAATGAAGCGAGCGAAGCGGCGCAGAACAAAGCGGTTTTTCTGTCTCTAGCCTGCGTCAATTGCCACATGATACAAGGGACAACCTCGATTGGCAAGTTTGGACCGGATCTTACTCACCTGATGAGCCGCCGCGAAATCGGCGGAGGCGTTATCGACAACAACCACAAAAATTTAAGAGCCTGGGTCAACGATCCGCAGGATATTAAACCGGGCTGTCTGATGCCGAGCCTGAAGTTGACGGATCACGAGTTGAATCAGGTGGTCGCATACCTGGAAACACTGAGGTAAAGGAGAGCTAGCATGGCGACAATCGATTATCCATTGGATCGGCCGAGAACGGCAGTCAAGGAGTTCTCTTTTTCCGAGACGCTTTATGCGTGGGTCGCAACCGTAGATCACAAGCGGCTGGGCCTGATGTACATCCTGAGTTCGATCCTTTTCTTCGTGGTAGCGGGTTTGGAGGCGACAGTTATTCGGACCCAGTTGCTGTTTCCAAACCTGCACGTTGTCGATCCGGACACTTACAATCGGCTCTTTACCATGCACGGCACTACCATGGTGTTCCTGGTCGGCATGCCGTTCATTGCCGGTTTTGCGAACTATCTGGTGCCGCTTATGATCGGAGCGCGCGACATGGCTTTTCCACGGCTCAATGCGTTCGGCTTTTGGATCTTCTTCTTCGGCGCGCTCCTGTTGTACTTCAGCTATGTCGGAGGTGGCGGATTAGGCGGTTCGGGATCAGCGCCCGATGTCGGCTGGTTCGCCTATGCGCCGTTAACCGAGCGCGCGTTTTCACGCGGGCATGCGACGGATTACTGGATTCTCGGAATTTTGATTTCAGGCATTGGAAGCATTGCCAGTGCTATCAACGTGATTGTGACAACAATTTCCATGCGCTGTCCGGGAATGACGCTGACCAAGATGCCTTTGTTTGTCTGGACGATGCTGGTTGATTCATGGCTGATTGTGATTGCCCTGCCGCCGCTTTCCGCCGCGCAGATCATGCTGCTGATGGACCGCTATCTGGGAGCGAACTTTTTCAACACGCAAAAGGGCGGCTCCGCTGTGTTATGGCAGCACTTTTTCTGGATCTTCGGCCACCCGGAAGTTTATATTCTGATCTTTCTTGCGTTCGCTTGTTTGAGCGAGATTATACCCGTCTTTTCGCGCAAGCCGATGTTCGGTAGGCAGGCCATGGTGGGCGCGCTGGTGGCTATTGGATTTATCAGCTTGGGCGTTTGGGCTCACCATATGTTCGCTGTAGGCATGACCGCTTGGTCGAACATCTTCTTTGCGACATCAACCATGCTGGTCGGCGTGCCCACAGGAATTAAAATCTTCAACTGGACAGCCACGATGTATGGCGGGAAACTGCGTATGACCGTGCCGATGCTGTTCTGTTGCGCGTTTCTGCTCCAGTTCCTGCTTGCCGGATTAACGGGGATCATGCTGGGAATGGCTCCTTTCGACTGGCAGTTAACCGACTCTTATTTCGTGGTTGCCCATTTTCACTACACGCTGGCGGGCGGCTTAGTGTTCGGCATATTTGCCGGGATCTATTACTGGTATCCGAAGGTCACCGGACGCATGTTCAATGAAATATGGGGCAAGTGGCATTTTTGGCTGTTTGTGATTGGCTTTAATTTGACCTTTCTGCCGCAGCATATGCTCGGATTTCTGGGAATGCCCCGGCGCATTTATACCTACCCGGCGGGACGCGGCTGGGAGCTTTGGAATTTGCTGTCCAGCGCGGGAGTGCCGTTCCAGATTGCGGCAGTTTTGTTTTTTGCTGTCAACATTTTGTACTCGGCCCGCAAAGGTCAACCGGCGGGTGATGATCCCTGGGATGCCTGGACGCTGGAGTGGGCCACTACTTCACCGCCGCCTGAGTACAATTTCGAAAAATTACCGGTTGTGCGCAGCAGCCGGCCGCTGTGGGACCTCAAACATCCGGAAGATCCGGATTGGCACTTTAATCAGTAGGAAAATATGGCCGGCACCAGTGTATTAGAACAAGATGCCCTCAGTTTGGAAAAGGGCTGGACTTTGCCTGACCGGGGCAAAGTGGGAATTACTTTTCTGATTATTACGGAAACGGCACTCTTCACGATTTTCGTGGTGGCATATCTGGTTTACATGGGCAAAAGCCCCAACGGACCACAGCCGAAAGATGTGCTGGAGCTTCCCATCTTTTCCACTATCTGCCTGTTTTCGAGCAGCGCGACCATTGTGATGGCTGAGCGGGCGTTAGCGAAACACAATCTGGGCGGATTTAAGTTGTGGTGGCTGTTCACCATCCTGCTGGGTCTGGAATTCATTATCGGAACGGGCATGGAATGGTATCACCTGATTTATAAAGAAAATCTCACCATCAGCACCAACTTGTTCGGGACAACTTATTACGCGCTGGTAGGGCTGCATGCCAGCCACGTGATTGTGGGCCTGTTTTTTCTGATACTGGTCATGCTGGTCACTTTTTTCAGATTTCCCATCCAAACTCAGGAGCGGCGGGTGATGTTTCTTTCCTGGTATTGGCATTTCGTCGATGCCATTTGGGTAGTGGTGTTCTCAGTGGTGTATCTGATCGGCAGGTAGGAGGTCATCATGGCGCATGAAACGCATCACGGAGAAGCGGGAGAGCACACCCGCGAAGGCTTTATTCAGTTGCCCGCTCCCACATTCTGGCCCATCGTCATGGCGTTCGGCATCGTACTAGTGGGCGCCGGATTGGTGACTTACTGGGCTGTCAGTCTGGTGGGTTTGGCTGTGGCGCTTCGCGGCGCTACGGGCTGGTGGGGAAATGTTGTTCCACATGAGAAGCATGAGGAAGTACCGGTAAACCCGGCCTTGCGGCCTGCCCCGATCCTGGTCGATATACGCTCGGTTATGCCGTTCAGTCCGGGAGAAGAGCAGCATCGCGAACTGGTTCCGGAGACAATCCATCCCTACTCAGCAGGCGTATGGGGAGGATTGGCCGGTGGAACCGCTATGGCGGCTTTGGCTTGTTTGTATGGCCTCATCGCGGAACACAGCCTTTGGTATCCCATCAACCTGTTAGCGGGCACGGTGATCCCGAATATGGGGAACGCGAGCATGGAACAGTTGCGGCAATTCAACGGGTTGGCATTTTTCGCCGCGCTGGTCGGTCATATAGGAATTTCCATCATGGTCGGTATTGTTTATGCCGTGCTGCTTCCGATGTTCCCGAAGTATGCGGCGTTCTGGGCTGGTATTTTGATGCCTTTGTTTTGGAGCGGTTTGGTTGCTACTGTGTTGAATTTGGTAAACCCGGTGCTGAACGAGCGAATCAGTTGGCCGTGGTTTGTGGCAGCTCAACTGGGATTCGGCTTGGTGGGCGGATTCGTTATTGCACGCAGCACCAGCATCAGCACCATGCATTCCTGGTCGCTTGCTGACCGACTCTTTGTGGAAGCTCCAGGACTGCGGGGACATGGAACCGGGCATGAGGAAGGCAAGAAATGATGTCAGCCCAATACAGAATGGCGCTTATTCTGGGCGCCTGCTTAGCGGTGCTTACGCTGTCCGGCTGTCAACATCCTTATGGCAAGCCATCCTATGAGGAGGTAGATCCTGAAAAGTCGTCTGACTTTGCTACGCTTTTTCAGACCAACTGCCAAGGCTGCCATGGAGCCAACGGGAGATATGGGCCGGGGCGGATTCTGAATGATCCGCTGTATGTGGCTTTTGTTCCCCGCGAGGAGATTAAGAAAGTTCTAAATTACGGCCGTGCTGGAACCGCTATGCCGGCTTGGGCGCAGAGTCAAGGCGGACCGCTTTCCGACAAGCAGATCGATGTCTTGGTAAGCGGCATCAAAGACGGCTGGGCAAAGCCGGTTACTCCGCGCGCCCCCTTGCCCTCCTACAATGCGGATGTGAATGCCGGTGATGCAACGCGCGGCAAGAAGCTGTTTGCGCGGAGTTGCTTTATGTGTCATGGGCCGGGAGCGCCCGTAGGAGTCATCACCAACGCGACGTACCTGCAACTGGCGAGCAACCAAAACGTGCGGACATCCATCGTGATTGGGCGCGCCGATCTGGGCATGCCGAACTACACGACCTTGAATCTTGGTCATGCCTTAACCGATCAGGACGTGTCGGATCTGGTCACTTATGTTGCCTCCTTCCGGCCTGAGCAACAGATCCTGGAAGGTGCGCACACGAAGGAAAACAGCGATACCGGCGAAAGCGGCGGAATTGCCGCCGGAAGCAAAGGAAGCGGCAACGGGCCGGGTAGTCCTTCAAAAGAGAACAACACAGGCCAGAAACATAACAACAGCAGCATTCAGGGAGGAACCGTTCAAGGCCATGGTGAGCAGCACTAAACAAGTTGACAGCAATCGAGAAGAAGACACAAAGGGAAAGCTGAATGTCACTGATCCGACTCGGCGCAACTGGCTGCTTATTGTGGGAGTGGCGCTGAATGCTGTGGCCGGTATTGCCCTTGCCATACCCATGATCGGGTATGTGTTTTCCAGCTTTACCGACAAGAAAGACCCGCGCAAGTGGATCTCTTTAGGAACGCTCGAAAGCTTCCCGGAAAACCAAACGCGTATCGCTACTTATCTCAACCCGTTTACTCGTCCCTGGGACGGGCAAACTGCCAATATTCCTTGTTGGGTGCGGCGTATGCAAGGCGATAAGTTTCAGGTATTCGCGATTAACTGCACGCATCTGGGCTGTCCGGTCAGATGGTTCCAGGAGTCAGGGCTTTTTCTGTGTCCCTGCCACGGCGGAGCTTATTACGAAGATGGCGCGCGTGCTGCCGGTCCTCCGCCTCGCGGGTTGTACCAGTACGACTACAAAGTAGAAAGTGGCGAACTCTGGGTGAAGGGCGGCGAAATGCCGACTCTCAGCAACCCGGTCTGAATCAGGTTCGCCGGTTTTAGAGGAAGAAATGCTCGATAAATTGCGAAAAACAGCAGTTTGGCTGGATGACCGATTACACATAACGGCGCTCTATGCGTCCACTGCCGGACATGAGGTTCCTGCCAGTTCAGGAAGCTGGTTTTACGTCTTCGGAAGCGCCACGCTGCTGTGTTTCATCATTCAAATTGTTACCGGCTCTTTGCTGGCGTTTGTTTACATTCCATCAGCCAACGAGGCTTACACCAGCCTGCAATACCTGAACCACGCGCAGTTCTGGGGCTGGTACCTGCGCGCCCTGCATTATTGGGGATCGAATTTCATGGTGGCGCTGATGACGCTGCATATGATTCAGGTCTTCCTGTTCGGCGCTTATAAGTATCCTCGCGAATTGACCTGGGTCAGCGGAGTCGGGCTTCTGGTTTTCACCTTAGCGATGGCTTTCACGGGCCAGGTGATGCGTTTCGATCAGGACGCTTACTGGGGTTTGGCTATCGGTGCCTCCGTAACCGGAAGAGTGCCGTTGATTGGCTCGCAACTGGTGCATCTGTTGTTAGCCGGACCGATCATCGCCGGTGAAACTTTATCGCGGTTCTGGACCCTGCATGTTTTTATCATTCCCGGCC
>CAXTWH010000099.1:0-8226 GCA_964247975.1 uncultured Bryobacteraceae bacterium
ACCTGGGGGTGGTAAAAGTTGAATGGTTACGGCAAAATGCAGTAAAATTGCAGTATACCGCGTTATACCCTTGACTATGACAAAGATTTTGAGAAAACACTCGACAACCTCGTTAACTCAACTGATGCCACCACAAAGGCCGATGTGATCCGGCGAGCGGTTGCCAGCTACAGTTACCTCAAAGGTCTACAAAAAGAGAACCCAGACGACAATAAACTGACTATTTCCGATAAAGCAAACAATGTAAAAAAGGAAATCGTCTTGCCGTGAGTGCGGTCCAGCAAGTTACTCCCGAGTAGATTCTTAAACAAGCGGGAGCGGACAGCCCTGTTAAACCCTACACTTTTTTGCAACTGGTCGGAACACAGCTTGCTACGGCGGTGGGCGTTGTTGCTTCGATCGTGACCTTAGTGCTTCTAATTTATGGATGGTGGTTCATCAATAAAAGCTGGAACCTAAGCAAAGAGCAATTGGAATTAGTCAACAATACACAGGCAAAAACGATTGATACGATTCTCAAAATCTTCGACGATGTGGTGATTAAGTGTCTGTTTCCATTATTTACCAGTATTCTGGGCTACATCTTCGGTGCTGCCTCCAAAACGGATTTATCGAAAACATCTTAAACTCGGCACACGCATTGCTCCCGTTTTACCGCCGCGCTGCCCAAGCCAGCCCATCAGGCTGTTTGCCGGCTTCAATGCGGCCCACGACCTCCAACGACTGCAAATCAATCATCGCGACATAATCATCCGGCGTACAAGCCACGAAAACGCGCTTCCCATCCGGCTGCATCTGAATACCGGCGGCTCCCCGCCCAATCTTGATCCGCTTGGCTTCCCGGCGAGTGGCCGCATCGTAGACAACCACATCCGAACCGCCCAACGTAGAGATAAACACCAGTTTCCCGTCGGGCGTGAACTTCAGCCGGTTTGCTCCCCTTACGTTCGCGTCGAGTGTTTGAATTACTTTTTTCCCTGCAACATCCAACACGGAAACAGTACCGTCCTGCGCATTCGCCGCCCAGAGTTCTTTTCCATCAGGAGAAACATCGAAACCTTCGGCACCCCTGCCCACAGGCACTACCGTTTCATTCCAGTCTTCGCGCGGCGGTCCCATCGGTCCTCTCGGGCCGGGTCCATTGAGCATTCCTGGCGGGGGAGGCGGCGGTGGTGGATTGCCGCCCGGTCCACCGCCGGGTCTGTTTACAGCACCTTTTTCGATGATGGTCATGGTGGCGGAACTGACATTGGACGTGACGATTCGCTTCAGGTCGTCAAAAACAAAAATCATGTGTGTCCGGTTCTGGCCGGTGCCGAGAATCCAATCCACTTTTTGGGTAGCCGGATCGTAGCTGCCGATGGCCTTTGCTGCTTCCGCTGTAAACCAAACTTTGCCGCCCGCAAACATCAGGCCATGTGGCCCGCGTAAAGGTCCAAGATCAACAGGAGATAAAGTTTTCTGTGCCTTAAGATCAACCACAGTCAGAGTGTTGTAAGCTCCGGAACCGTAATTGGAGATATAAGCAAAGCGTCCATCGGAAGACGCGATCACTTCATGCGGATCAGGCCCGGAAGGCATCCGCGCTACCGCTTTTAAGCTGACAGGATCAACAACCGCCAGCGTGTGATCGCCTTTAGAAAGCACCAGCAGCGCTTTTGCAGGCGTGCTTTCGGCGCGGAGCAAAAGGGAAACGAAACTGTAAGCAATGAGAAAGGCAACGCTTCGAAGGCTCATAAGTCTTCGAATATATCTTATGGAACAGTTAACTGCTGGTTCGCAGGTTCATCTTCGGCGGCGTACTGGTTTCCGCGAAGTTCCAAGCCGTCAAATACGCCAGTTGCAAAATCTTTTCCATTTTCGGGTAATTAATTTTGTCTGCCGTGTCGCTGGTCTGGTGGTAGTCGGGATGAAAGCCGGTAAACCACCAGATGGCGGGAATGCCATGCAGCACAAACGGAAACTGGTCGCTGCGGAAGAATACGTTCAGCGAAGCTTCCTGGTCCCATTTATAGCTGAGATGCAGTTTCACCTGTTCGTTTGCTTGTTCAACTGTCTTGCGGTAATCAGGACTGTAAACCGCTCCCACCAAGTTCAGTTCGTTTGAGGTATCAGGAGCAATATCAATCAAGCCGTCCGTTTGCTTGCTCGGCGTTTCGTTGCGTCCGATCATATCGAAATTAATTACCGCTCTAGTGGTGTCGAGCGGGCGCAGCGGATGCTGAGCATAATAATAAGACCCCAACAATCCGCGCTCTTCGGCGGCAAAAACAATAAACAAAATGGAGCGTTTCGGGCGTGTCGGGTTTGCCGCAAACGCATGGGCCAGTTCCACTACGCCCACCGTGCCGGAGCCGTTATCATCCGCGCCATGCCAGATCTGGCTGCCGTCTGCGCCGTCATGATCGTAATGGCCGCTTAAAACAATCGTTTCCGCTTGGAGAGTCGAATCGCTTCCTTCCAGCACGCCGGCCACGTTGAAACTGGTGCCATGCGTCCGTTCGGCATTCTGCAGGTGAACTGTAACTGTGGTGTCGGGCAACAGCGTTGATGCGGTAGCAAGATTTTGATCAATTCCCGCTTGCAGCGCGGAAGGAGTTTTGCCGGAACTTTGAACAAGCTGCGCCGCCACTGAATCGGAAACGGTCAGGTAAGGAATATGAACTTCGTCGCCTTCAATCGCTTGTGAAGGAATGCGCGTCAGATGTGAGTTGGGGCCGGCGATGCGGGCAAGCCGCTCCTGGTTGGAAATGTGCTTGCGATTCGGCTCAGCCACAATCAGAACGCCAACTGCGCCGTGCGCTTGGGCGTTCAGAACTTTAACGCGGGCCGTAGCGTAACGGGTATTGCCCAAGCCGTTGAAGATGGATTTGGCGTTTGTTTCCTGCGGCTCGTGATCGAAAATCAGAACGATTTTGCCGTGAACGTCAATGCCTTGATAATCATCGTAGTTCAGTTCCGGAGCGGTGATGCCGAAACCGGCAAACGCAACCGGCGCGGTTAAGTTCACGTCCTCAAAAAACTGGCCGTAAGCGTCGGGAAATTTGAACGTTTGTTCTTTTCCTTTCACGGCAATTTTGAGAAAACTTTGCACGCGATCGTTGCGGTACTGCCAAAGCGGAACCGGTTGCAGATAAGAACCGTTCGCGGCTGGCGCTAGGCCGGTTTTCTGGAATTCGGATTTAATCCATTCAATCGCCACATCAGAGCCGGTGCTCAACGACATTCGCCCGCGCAGCGCATCAGAAGCCAGAAACGCTAAATCTGCTTGCAGATCAGTCGTTTGAATCCGCTGAAAACCACTGGATTCGTTACTGGGAACGTCAGCGGCGTACAAAATCGCCAAACTAAAAACCGATACAACCAGCGCCAACAACCGATGCATGAATCACATTGTAGTGGGTAGGATCGCGGATCGTTCACAATAAAAGCTGTAAATGTTTCCTCTTCGTTTCGAAATTCAAGCGGAGTGTCCGGTGACACGCGCCCGCGCCGGACTGCTTCATACCGCGCATGGCGTAATTGAAACTCCGGTGTTCATGCCGGTCGGCACCCAGGCCACTGTGAAGGGACTAACGCAGCGCCATCTGGAAGCCGATCTGGATGCGAAAATTATTCTCGCCAACACCTATCATTTATTTCTGCGTCCCGGGCATGAGCGTATTGAACGGCTGGGCGGTTTGCATCGGTTTATGTCGTGGCCGCGAGCGATTCTGACCGATTCCGGCGGGTTTCAAGTGTTCAGCTTGGACAGTCTGCGGAAAGTCACGGATGAAGGCGTGTTGTTCCGGTCTCACCTGAACGGCGATGCTCATTTCTTTACCCCGGAATCCACCGTGGACGTGCAGCTTGCCTTCGGCAGCGACATTCAAATGATGTTGGATGAATGCCTCCCGTACCCCGTGACTTACGAACTTGCTTTCCAATCCATGCATCGCACTTTGAACTGGGCGCGGCGCGGCTGGAAACATTATCTGCGGCGGGAAAAAGGTTTCGAATGCGCTTTGTTTCCGATTGTGCAAGGCTCCATGTACCCGGAACTGCGCCGCGCCTGCGCGGAAGAATTATTGCAATTGGACGCGCCCGGCTACGCTATTGGCGGGCTTTCGGTCGGTGAGCCGCGCGAACTCAGCCAGGAAATGGCGGAAGTGACCGCGCCGCTGCTGCCTAAAGATCGCCCGCGCTATGTGATGGGGGTGGGAATGCCGGAAGAACTCGGTCGCTATGTCGCCAACGGAATCGACATGATGGATTGCGTTCTGCCGTCGCGCAATGCCCGTAACGGCTATCTGTTTACCAGTGAAGGCAAGGTGGTCATCAAGCAGGCACAGTACATGGAAGACCAAAAGCCGCTGGACCCGAACTGCTCCTGTTATACCTGCCGGAATTATTCGCGCGCTTACCTTCGCCATCTGTTTCAAGCAGGAGAAATCACGTATTCCGTTCTTGGCACGCTGCACAACATCAGCTTCTACCTTGACATCATGCGCCGTATCAGGCAGGCTATTCTGCTTGGGAGCTTTCCGGATTTGTTGAAACAATGGCAGAACAGCGCCGAAACGGTGGCCGGTGTTCCCGCGCAATAGATAGGTCTTATCACAGCGTTAGCCTGAAGCGCGAAAACTGCAGGAAACCGGACTCCGAGTACAATCTAAACAGTAAAAAAAATTATGTTGTGTTCTGCACTTTTGTTATTTCAAGCGGCCGGGCCGAACGGTCTGGTGGGCAGTCTTGTGACGATTGTTCCGATGTTCGCAATCGCTTACTTTCTGATCATCCTCCCTGTGCAGCGGCAGCGCAAACAACAACAGCAAATGCTGAGAAGTCTGGAGAACGGGCAGATTGTGCTTACCTCGGGCGGTATCGTGGGAACCATCGTGGCCGTGAATAGTGATGATACTCTGATACTTCGCGTTAAGCCGGACAATTTAAAATTGCAGGTTTCGCGCAGTTCCGTCACCAGTTTGATAACGGGCGACGAGGGAAGCGCAAAAAAGTAAGTTCATTCTCTTTCGGTTGAAAAGTAGTCGGGTCATGAAGAGAAATCTACAAATTAAATCTTTAATTATTCTTGCCGTTATTCTGGCGTGTATCTACGGCGTGGTAGGACTGCCAAAAAGCAAGGCGGAACTGATCGCCAACTGGCAGAAAAATATCCATCTGGGGCTGGACCTGCGGGGCGGCACTTACCTGGTTCTCCAGATTCAGGAACAGGACGCGTTTAATTCCGAAGCAAACACCGTAGCGGACCAGTTGCGCCAGGCGGCCCAGAAAGCCGGAATCGGAATCGGTCAGGTGGACGTGCAGGAAGCAAAATCGCTGGCCGAAGCAGGCAGCGTGGCGGTGGTTGCCAAGGGCGTTCCGGCGACCCAAGCCGGCCAGTTCCGGCGAGTTCTCACCGAGCAGTTTCCTAATTGGGATTCCACTGCCTTGAACCCGACCGATTACCGGCTGACGCTGAAAAACACTGAAGTAATTCAAACGCGGCAGCAGATTCTGGCGCAAACCAAAAATACGATTGAAAAGAAGATTAACGGCCTGGGTTTGTCTGAATCCTCCGTGCAGCAGCGCCGCGCTGATACCGATGCCGAACTGCTGGTGCAACTGCCGGGCGTGGATGATCCGGCACGGGTAAAACAAATTCTGCAAACGGCGGCGGTGCTGGAATTGTATGAAGTAAAAGGCGGTCCCTTTCCGAGCCGGGAAGAAGCTTTAGCCCAGAACGGCGGCGTGCTGCCGGTGGGAACCAAACTGGTGCATAGCCGGAATGGAACTAACGAAAGCTGGTATTTGCTGAACCGCGCCCCGGAAATCCGAGGCCAGGACATTCGCGACGCTCGCAGCCAGCAGAGCGCGAATGGAAGCTGGGAAACCTCTTTTGTATTGAGCCAGACAGCAGCCCAGCGGTTCGGGGCGTTTACCGGAAGCCATATTGGCGACCGCCTGGCGATCGTGCTGGACGGCAATGTGCTGACCGCGCCCAACATCAAAGGGCAGATTAACGATAACGGCGTGATTGAAAATATGGGTTCTCAGGGCGAATCGTCCGATCTGGCATTAAATCTGAAGGCCGGGTCGCTACCTGCCGGCGTGGTGTACCTGCAGGAAAGCACCGTCGGGCCGTCGCTAGGCAACGATTCCATCCGCGAAGGCTTTATCGCTGGTCTGGCGGGATTGGCGGCGGTGATCCTGGCAATGCTTATCTATTACAAGCGTTCCGGCGTGAACGCGGTGCTGGCGCTGATTTTGAATGCCGTGATTCTGATTGCGTGTTTGAGTTATTTTGACGCGGTTCTCACCCTGCCCGGCATTGCCGGCGTGATTCTTACCATTGGTATGGCGGTGGACAGCAATGTGTTGATTTTTGAGCGGATACGCGAGGAACTGCGCTCGGGCAAGGCGGTTCGCGCGGCGGTGGACACGGGATTTGATAAGGCGCTAGTGACGATTATTGATACCCACGTCACCACAGTGGTATCCTGCGCTATTCTTTTTCTGCTGGGCAGCGGCCCGGTAAAAGGGTTTGCCGTGACGCTGGTGATTGGCTTGATCGCCAACATCTTTACTGCCGTGTTCGTTTCCAAAACGATTTTTGATTGGGAACTGTTCCGACCCGTTCCGGTAACCCGGCTGAGTATTTGAAAAAATCTTCTGGGCGGCAGAATTTTTCCGAAAAATGGGAAATTGTGGCCGTTCACTTGGGAACACTTTATGAATTGCCGGTGTCTATGCTTTACAGGATGCCGGCCTGCAAGGTTCGATGGAACTCTTTAAGGCAACAAATTTTGATTTTCTTGGCAAGAAGTGGCCGTTTATCGCGGTCTCGCTTCTTCTGACAGCAGCCGGCCTGGCGAGCCTTTTGGTAAAAGGCGGCCCGAAGTACGGAATTGATTTTAGCGGCGGTGCGTTGATGCACGTGCGGTTTGCACATCAACCGCCGACCGAACAGATACGTTTAGCGCTGCGCAAACAGATTTCAGGCGAAATCGATGTGCAGGAATTGAGCAATCAACAGGAAGTACTGGTGTCAACCGAAGTAAAGGATGAGCGGACGTTGGATCGCGAGCGCCGGCAAATGACCGAAGCACTGACAAACGCTTTTGGCGACAAAAGCGGCAAGCTGGATCTCAACAATACCGGTGTAAACGCTTTAGCCGAGCGGCTGCGCGATCCTTTGCAGCGGGCTTCAGTGCCAATGTCGGATATCCAGTTACAAACGCTGGCGAAGAACATTCTGGCGTATCGTGACGCCAGTCCGCGCTCCGGCATTGTTCAGAATTTGAATGAACTGTCTTCCGTGCCGGGCGTGACGCCCCAGATTCTGTCGGTGATCCGGCAGGAAATTTATCCGGGTGTTTTTACCATTCGCGATGTGGAAGTGGTCGGGCCCCGCATCGGGGCCGATCTTCGTCATCAAGCTGTACTGGTGGTTTTATACGCGCTGGCGGCAATGCTCGTGTATATTGCGTTTCGCTTTGAATGGATTTATGGCGTGGCTGCGGTGATTGCCGTGTTTCACGACACCATCATCACAGTAGGACTTTTTTCGATTTTCAATAAGCCGATTGACTTGACGGTTTTGGCGGCGTTGCTCACACTAGTTGGATATTCCATGAACGACACCATCGTGGTGTTTGATCGCATTCGGGAAAATCTTAAGCTGCAGCGGCGCGGAACATTCAGGGATCTGGTAAATTTGAGCATCAATCAAACGCTGAGCCGAACCGTGCTGACATCCGGGTTAACGCTGTTAACCGCGCTGTCGCTTTATCTGTTCGGCGGACAAGTATTGAACGGATTCTCGTTTGCGCTGGTCGTTGGCATTATTGTCGGCACATATTCTTCAATTTTTATCGCCAGCCCGATTTTGATTTTCTGGAAGGACTGGGCCGATGCGCGGAAACGCTCAGCGCGCCCGCCTTCCGGCATAACTCGTAGTGCAGTGAAAGTAACAAAGTAATACAATAGCCAGCGCAGTGTTTGGCTTAAGTTTTGACAGGACAGTAGAAACGCCTTCGGGCTATTTAAATTAGCACGATGTAAGACCATAAACCGCCTTTGCAGGGGCAATGGTCTCGAAAAGGGGACTCCGATGTTTGAACAATCTCTCGTCGATGGCCAGGCAAAAACGAAACGCCCGGCTACGATCATCCTCTCTTTACTGCTTCAGTGTGCAGCGATCGGTGTTCTTATTTTGATTCCATTAATTTACACGGAATCTTTAGG
>CAXTWH010000100.1:0-7169 GCA_964247975.1 uncultured Bryobacteraceae bacterium
GGCACGCTGCTGGTTTTCTTGGGCGCTGCGTTGGTCGGGTTCACGCCGCGCAGCACGACGGAAAAAAACGGGAATCAAAAACAGAACCCATGAATCCAAGACTAATCAACGAATGACTGTTACCTGTTCACAAACCTGTTCGTCACATTAGGTACGCTTGGTTGCGGAGTGCATCTTTTCCGGATATCTGGTGTTTACACATTATGAGGAGGCGTTTCAACGCGAATGAAAATTAGTGTGCTTGGTGGCGACGGTTACTGTGGCTGGGCCACTGCGCTGTATTTATCCCGAAAGGGTCACTCGGTATCTATCGTCGATAACTTTGCGCGCCGGCAATGGGATTACGAATTGGGCGTGCAAACTCTGACGCCGATTCGGCCTTTGTCCGAGCGGTTGCGAGTTTGGCAGCAGCTTACCGGAAAATTTATCGAGCTTTCCGTCGGCGATGTTACTGATTACGACTTCCTGGCATCACATCTTAAATCGTTTGAGCCGGACGCGGTGATTCATTTCGCTGAGCAGCGAGCGGCGCCTTACTCAATGATCGACCGCAAGCATGCGGTTTTCACTCAAGTGAACAATGTAGTAGGAACACTTAATCTGCTGTTTGCGCTGCGCGAACTGCGGCCTGATTGCCACTTGGTAAAACTCGGCACCATGGGCGAGTATGGAACGCCCAACATTGACATTGAAGAGGGCTACATCGAAATCGAGCATAATGGACGGCGCGATGTGCTTCCCTTCCCGAAGCAGCCGGGTTCTTTTTATCACCTTTCCAAAGTTCACGACAGCCACAACATGATGTTTGCGTGCCGGATCTGGGGTCTGCGCGCCACGGACTTGAATCAAGGCGTGGTCTACGGAACAACGACGGACGAAGCCGCCCTGGATGAAGCGCTCATTAACCGGTTCGACTATGACGAAATATTCGGCACTGTGCTGAACCGATTCTGCGTGCAGGCAGCCATCGGGCACCCGCTTACTGTTTACGGCCAAGGCGGTCAGACTCGCGGGTTTTTAGATATTCGTGATACAGTTCGCTGCGTCGAGCTGGCCTGTTTGAATCCGGCAGCTCCCGGCGAGTGCCGTGTATTCAATCAATTTACGGAACAGTTCTCGGTGCTGGAGCTGGCGCAATTGGTGCAAACCGCAGCCCACAAGCTGGGCCTGACGGCAGAAGTGGAGCACCTGCCTGATCCACGCGTTGAAAAGGAAGAACACTACTACAACGCCAAACATTCCAAGCTGATCGATCTGGGATTAAAGCCGCACTATCTGTCCGATTCCCTGCTCGATTCGCTAATGAATATCGCTATCCAGTACCGCGATCGGATTGACTCCTCCGTGCTGCTGCCGCAAGTCAACTGGCGCGATGCCGCCAATGAGCGAAAACAGCAAACTGGCTTGCTGGAGATGACGGCGCTCGCGGCAGGAAGATAGTCTGGGTAGTCTGTTCAGAACGCTTCCACTTCGGCTTGGCTGCCCACGATGAACGGCGTTCTTTGGTGGATGTTTTCCGGCTGAATCTCCAGGATGCGGCGGCTTCCGTCGATGGCCATTCCACCGGCTTGCTCGGCAATAAAGGCAAGCGGATTGGCTTCATACAGCAGGCGCAGTTTACCGTTTTCGTATTGTTTGGAAGGCGGGTACAGGAAAATGCCGCCTTTCAACATCGTGCGATGAAAATCGGCCACCAGCGAACCGACGTATCGGGTGCTGTAGCTTCGGCCTAGCGCTCCGCACCGTAGACGGTCCAGATAGTTGCGATAGCGGTCGGGAAAAGTATGCGCCTGCCCTTCGTTTACCGAATAGTACATGCCCTGTTTCGGCATCCGCAGGTTGTCATGGCTGAGCACAAAAGCTCCGATAGCAGGGTCCAAAGTAAATCCGAACACTCCGCTGCCGGTAGTGTAGACCATGATGGTCGATGAGCCATAGACGACATAACCCGCCGCCACTTGTTTCGATCCCGACTGAAGATGGACGCCCTTTAAATCGTGCTGGCCGTCAGGCTGCCGGTAGATGGAAAAGATGGTTCCGACACTGACGTTCACGTCGATGTTGGAGGAGCCGTCCAGCGGATCGAATACCACCAGATACTTGCCGGTTTCCGGCGCGCGATCAAAAACAACCGGCTCTTCGTTCTCTTCCGACACCAGCATCGCCACCGAATCACGCGTCCCCAAACAGTGCAGGAGGGCTTGGTTCGCGTAAACATCCAACTTTTGCTGGGTTTCGCCCTGCACGTTAACATCACCGGCGCTTCCCAGCACATCCAGCAGACCGGCCTGACGAATTTTGGCCTGGATCATTTTGGTAGCAAGGGTGATCGCGGACAGCAGCCACGAGAACACGCCCTGCGCTTCGGGAAAGCGTGTCTGCTGCTGGTGAGTGATGTGCTGCTGCGCGGTGATAATCATAAGCGGTTCCTGAAGGTCATAAACGTACGACACTATATCAATTCTTCCGTCATCGGATAGTCTGGGGAGTTGCCCAACCACGCTGTCCTGTCCCTTCCGCGTCCGCTTTCTTTCCCGCTAGTGGCCTTGTTCGGCGCAACCATCTTCCTTTCGGCGTTCCTGTTGTTCTCGCTGGAACCGCTTCTTGCCAAGCGAATTCTTCCCTGGTTTGGCGGATCGGCGGCGGTCTGGTCGGTGTGCCTGGTTTTCTATCAAACGGCGTTGCTGCTGGGATACTTGTATGCGGCGGCAATGGCCCGCTGGCTGAAACCGGCGGCGGGAGCCGTCATTCACGGAGGTTTCTTGTGCGCGTCGCTGGCTTTTCTCCCCATAGGTCCTTCCCGGCGTTGGATCGGCAGCGGCACGACGGAGGAACCGGCTTGGCTGATCCTCGGCATGCTGGCGGCTACGGTGGCGATTCCTTTTATGGCGTTGTCGGCAACGAGTCCGTTGCTGCAACACTGGCTGGCTCGTTCCGGGTACCGTGCGCCGTATCGGTTATTTGCGCTTTCGAACCTGGCGTCCTTATGCGCGTTGCTGGCTTATCCCACCATCATTGAGCCGGTGCTGGGCGCTGCGGCGCAAACGGCGTTCTGGTCCGGCGGCTATCTTGCCTTCGCCATTCTTTGCGCCCTGGCCGGATGGCGAAGCATCTATGCTTCTCCCGACGCAGGGAAGACTCCGGTAGCGGAGCGCATTTTCGTGCTTCCGACCCGCCAGGCGACTTGGTTTGCTTTGTCGGCCTGCGGTTCGGTCCTGCTGCTTTCCGTGACAAATCACTTGACGGAAAACGTAGCAGCCGTGCCGCTCCTTTGGGTGCTGCCGCTGGCGGTTTATCTCCTGACTTTTATTCTGGCGTTCGGCGTCCGTCGCAGCCTGAACCGGTCGCTTTGGCTTCGTCTGCTGGCCTTTGCTCTCGGCGTTCTCGGATACTCGGTTTACGACATCAATGCGGTTCTGGCCGTACAGGTCAGTCTACCGATTTTCCTGGGCAGCCTTTTCATTTGCTGTCTGTTTTGCCACAGCGAGTTGAACCGGCTGCGTCCTCCCGCAGAACACCTCACGGCCTTTTACCTGATTATTGCCGCTGGAGGCGCGGCAGGAGCCGTTTTTGTGGGACTGATCGCGCCCAGCGTATTCAGCGGAATTTACGAACTGCCTCTTGCCTTGGCTTTCACCGCCGCGCTCGCCACTGCTCTGATCTGGAACGAGGGCGCATGGCCGGTTCGGACTCTATGGATCGGCGTAACCGCTAGCGCCCTTATCATCATCGGTATCAATAGGCACGCCTACCACCAAAACACTCTGGATCTGCGCCGCAGCTTTTACGGCTCATTGCGCGTGGTGCAATCGCCCCATGCGGGTGTCGAGCAGAAGCGCACCCTGTTTCATGGCGTCATCGAGCATGGCTCCCAGTATTTTCTGCCGCCGCGACGTTTGCGGGCCACAACTTACTATGGCCCTGAATCCGGCATCGGCATTCTGCTCCGGGAGTGCGTTGGCAGCCCGAAGCGCGTGGGCGTTGTCGGCCTCGGCACCGGAACAATTGCCGCCTACGGCAAGAACAGCGATACATTCCGGTTCTATGAAATTAACGGGCAGGTTACGGTTGTTGCGCGCACGTTGTTTTACTACCTGCGCGAGTCGAAGGCAAACATACAGATTGTTGCAGGCGATGCGCGATTATCGCTGACCCAAGAAAAAGCTGCGCCGTTTGATGTTCTGGCTTTGGACGCCTTTTCGGGAGACGCCATTCCCGTTCACTTGCTCACGCGGGAAGCCATGTCCATCTACCGCCGGCATCTCAGCCCTGACGGTGTTTTAGCCTTTCATGTATCCAACTTATTTCTAGACCTTGCACCCGTAGTAAAGCAAATGGCGGATTCCACCGGCTATAGAGCAGTTTTAGTCAGAAACCATGATGACCCGGATAACGATGTTCTCGCCTCCGATTGGGTCCTGGTCACGAACAACCGGGCGGTTTTGGACAATCCCAGCATCAAGGTACACTCGCTTCCGATTGCTTCACGCCCTGACCGGCGGCCTTGGACGGATGATTACAACAATTTGATTGGAATTTTGAAAACGCCTCGGGAGCATTAGTACTCCGGCAGCTAAAACACAAACTTTAACTGATACCGCATCACCCGTGCTCCGCCATCAGCGTAGATCGGATTGAGAAATCGATTCGCTTGTGTGTTTGCGACGTTCGCGCCAATCGTGGTCGTACCACCGTCAAAAGGGCTGATACTGGCAATACCATATTGGCGATGGTTGAACAAGTTGTAGAACTCAGCACGAAACTCAAAACGCATCCGCTCCGATACCCGAATTGATTTTTGTATTGTGGCGTCGAAGTTGTTCTGAATTGGCGTGCGGGCTGTATCGCGTCTCAAATTGCCGGTAGCGCAAGGGGTCACGGTGGAAGCACAGCTTGGTAAAGCAATGTACATGGCGGTTGCCGGATTGATCGGCTGATTGGTATCAGGGTTAATATAACCGGTCGCGCTGGTTGTACTCGGCACAGCACGGCTGTTCGATACGCCGCTCGGATTGTACTGAGGACGGTCTAGATTACCGCCGATGCCGTCAGCATCGAAACCGTTCGTGATGTTAATAGGAGCGCCCGATTCCATCACGTAAATACCGGAGAGTTGCCAGCCGCCGACAACATGGCCCAAAACTCCCTGCTGGCCGCGCATAAAAGGCAGTTCGTAAACGCTCGTGACAGTGGCCCTGTTCGGACGATCAAAACCGGAAATCCCCCAGTCACTTGTTAAACCGCCGAAAATGGATGGCACAGCTGAACTTGCCTGGAGGTTGTTTCCTGTCTGGCTAAAGATATCACTGCCGTTGTCCAGAAACTTCGAGCGGGTATAGGACAGTTGAAAGTTGAAGTTATCTGCAAAGGTCCTTCTCACGCTTAACTGCCCGGCGTGGTATTTAGAACCGCCGCCATTGGTCCGAATATTACGCGCACCCTGTAATGGATCGTAACGGCCAGAAAGCCGGCTTGCAGGGAAACTGGCAGCAGTATATCCTGCCGGGAACTGTTGCAGTGAAGATGGGATCAGGGGGTTCAGATCTTCCGTCGCAAACAGACGGATTCCGCGAGTGCCCACATAAGAAGCATCCACAACAAATTTCCCGGGAAGTTCCCGTTGGAAACCACCGGACCAGTGCATGTAGTACGGATTGACCAAGTTATTCAGAACCAAAGTCTGGGTCAGAAGAGCAGTAAATGGCGCGGCTGTAGTGGGCAATACAGCCGATAGGTTTGCCAACCCGCGTGGAAGGGCTGATGAAGCCACAGAGTTGGTTATAGTCGAGATATTGTTCGGGGCGGAAGCCACTGCATTTGAAGCAATGTTATTGAAGAACGAGTCGTAACCCATGTTGAATCCAGCGCGGAAAACGGTCTTCTTGTCTCCGAAAAGCCCGAACGGCCCGGACCCTGACGGCGAATAGGCAATGCCGACGGAGGGAGACCAATTATTCAGATCGCTGTTAACATGATTGGGTCCGGTGAAAGGGCCTGTAAACGTTACAGGATTTACATTGAAAAGCCCCGTATAAGCAGGAGTGCGCAGCGTGTTGACCGGAACACCGAAGAACTCATAGCGGACCCCAAGCGATAAGGTCAGGTTCTCGGTAGCACGCCAGCGATCCTGCATGAAGTACGCTTGGCGGAACAGTACAGGATAGTAGCTGGCGCTGCCAAAGTCACGGGAGGCGCTTCCGCCGGAACCACCGAAATCAGCCAAGAAATTTGACAAACCGCTACTGGAGCCCCCAATCGTACTCGCCTGATAGCTAAGAGTACCTCGACTGTTAAAAGGCGCAGCCTGCTTGGAACGTTGATCGAGTAAGTCAGTTCCCATGCGGAAACTATGCTTTCCGACAACGTAATTCAGGGTGTCCTGAAGCTGATAATTATTAGCAATTCGTCCCTGCGGAAGATTGTTTGCTACGCCGAACGTGAGGGAGCCAGCGCCAATGCCTGCAATGGTGGTTTGCGGAGTAGTCGCGGCCAGTGGATCGGTCGCATCAAACGGAAAGAAGTAATAGATCCGGTTGTAAGCCAGACGAAGCTCGTTCGTCATGACAGGCGAGAACGTATGAGTTTCCGTCAGAAGAGCTTCATTCACCTCGTTCTGGAAGGACGTGTCAAATCCGACGAAACCCACTCCGCCGCCTGTTGGGGAATTAGTGCTGTCGTACAAGTAACGGCCGGAAAGTTGATCGCTGTTGCTGATTGCATAGTCAACCCGTTCCAGCAATTGACGGTCGCGATATGTGCTTGCATAGCTGCGAGTAAAGGTGCCGGTTTGGATAGGTATTGTATTATTTGGCCCTCCAAACGCATCAGTAAACTGACTGTTCGCATCCGCACCGGCAGTGATCTGGTTCAGCAAAGCAGCGCGCGGATTATTGGGGAAAACAGCCAGCAAAGTAGCACGGCCTGTTGTTGAAAGTGTATTCAGTTGAGTGGTGGAGGTTGAAACTCGGCGTTCTTCCTGGTAAGCGCTGAAAAAGAAGAGCTTGTTTTTCACCACAGGACCGCCTACCGTGCCGGAGAAGAACTGATCGGTTCCGGGCGCAGGATGGCCGCCTGCCGCAGCTTGTTCTAAAACTTAGCGGCCAGAGTATTTAATGCGCAAGGCAAAGTTTGTGAATTTTAAATCAATTTAATGGCTTCCGGCTTGTCAT
>CAXTWH010000101.1:0-7125 GCA_964247975.1 uncultured Bryobacteraceae bacterium
ATATAAAACTACAGGAGTTAACAACGCGGCTCAAAACAGCTTTCGGGGACCGGCTGGTTTCCGCGATTCTTTATGGTTCCGCCGCCGCCGGGGATTGGCATGAACAGGCTTCTGATCTGAACGTTCTTTGCGTTCTTTCGCAAGTATCCACGCGCGAAATCGCTGAATCGGAGCCGATTTTCCAGTGGTGGCGGGAAGCAGGCAATCCTCCTCCGCTGTTGATGAGTGCGACTGAAGTACGAACTTCAACTGATTGTTTTCCGATCGAATTTCATGACATGCAGGCGCATCGCCGCGTGCTGGCTGGCGATGACGTGATCGCCAGCCTGGAAATTGACCGCACTTTCTACCGGGCGCAGGTGGAACATGAACTTCGGGCAAAACTGCTGCGGCTACGCCAGAAAGCAGCCGGAGTGTTGTCCCGCCCGGAAGTGCTGGCCAAATTGCTGATTGATTCGGTTTCCACGTTTTGCGTTCTTGGCCGCCATGCGCTGCTATTGGCAGGGCGCGAAGCGCGGTGGACCAAGCAGGATCTGGTGGCCGACCTGGAGAAAGTATTAGGGGTTCGGTTTGAGGGATTTAAGGTTGTGCTAAGCCTGCGGGCCGAAGGAAAACTGCCGGACACCTTTAATGCTGTCCTATTATTTGAAAAGTACCTGAATGAAGTTGACGCGCTGGTGACTTTTGTTGACCAGCTTGATAAACCGGAAGCAAACACGGGGAAAAGGGAAGAAAAATGAAGGGTTTATTGCTTGTTCTAGGCGTTCTGATTCTGGGCGGAGTGCTGGTGGGCGGACCTTTAGTCGGCTCAAGGAATGATCTGGTTCGAGAACAAAACGATATTCAAGGGAAATGGGCCCAAGTCGATAACGATATTAAGCGGCGCGCTGATTTGATTCCGAATCTGGTAGCTACCGTGCAAGGCTACGCCAAACAGGAACAAACCGTGTTCGGTGAAGTAGCGGCGGCCCGGTCAAAGCTATTGAATGCGCCCTCGCCTCAAGAAGAAATTACCGCCAACAATCAGCTTAGCGGCGCATTAGGAAGGCTGCTGGTCATTCAGGAACGCTATCCTGAACTGAAATCGAATGAAAATTTCCTCCGGCTGCAGGACGAACTGGCCGGCACGGAAAACCGTATCTCGATATCGCGGCGGGATTACAACGAAGCGATTACGAAATACAACACGGATATTTCGTTGTTTCCCAAAAGCATTGCCGCTTCCATGTTCGGCTTTCATCGGAACGATGCTTATTTCAAAACTACCGCAGAAGAAAAGAAAGTTCCGCAAGTGAAATTCTGATTATTCCAGCAGCGACAAGACTGGCTGCAATCCATTCAAACGGAGCGACTGGTCTGTTACCAAAGCTTCTCCGAAATGAACTCCGATCAACGAACCGAAGTATCGGTCTCTTGATTCCAGGCCAAACAGGTAATTACTTATGCCCATTGGCAACAGGCCGAGCTGTTCCGCAGTTTGAGAAAACTGCGAGTGATGCAAACGAAGCATTTCCAGCTTGACCGGATAAACCTCCGTGACGTTCACCACAAACGTAGGTTTCTGGTAGTGGTGAAGCAGATAATACAGATAAGCGCCGGGCTTATGCGGGAGATTGGAATCACCCAGTTTCTTCAAAGCACAATATAAGGCTGCCTGCCGCACGGCTAAACCGGCGGCGGCATGGTCCGGATGGCGATCTTTCCAATACGGCGCGAGCACAATTTTGGGCCGGTAACGCCGAATCACACTGGCGATGGTGCGCCGAGTTTCCGGGCTATCCACTAAACCGCAATCAGGCAGGTTCAGATTCTCCCGTTCTGCCGCACCGGCAAATTCAGCGGCCCGGATCGCTTCTATTTTCCGTTCTTCTTCGGTGCCGCGCGATCCCATTTCACCTTTGGTCAGATCAATCATGGCGAACGAAACGCCTTGTTTTTTCAGAAGAAGGCAGATACCGCCTGCGCCCCATTCCACATCGTCGGGATGCGCTCCGAATAACAGCACTTCAATAGACATAGGTTATAGCCTTTGCAGCAGAAACACGCCAAACAGGATAATGCAGATCGCGCCCAAACGCTGCCAGGAAAAGTTTTCGTGCAAGGCGAGAATGCTTAAACCGTAAGCCAGAACCGCTTCCAAACCAAGCACGCCCAGGTAAATGACGCCCATGTCCGCCCAACGCATGGCGCGGGCCTGTAAGTATGCCCCCATTCCAAAAAGGCAGAAGAATCCGAGACAGGGCAGAAACCGGGTAGCGCCTGCTGAGAATTTCATAAATAGGCCGCCGGTAGCGAAACACACTGCGGCGGCAATGAGATAAAAAAGCTGCATACGCTTAACAGGTCACATTACATATTCACGCGCTTACGGGGTTTCCGGCTGAGATACCAGCAAGGTTGATTGCCGGAATGGGGAAACAGGGAGTATACGCAAGACTGGGCTTCCGGCGGAGCAAACATGTATTCTGTTTTTCCATCCTTTAAGGGAACTGCATAATAGCGTTCCACCTGCACCGAGCCGAAAACAATACGGGAAGCGGCGGTCCGGTATTGAAGCCAGCCCCAATCAACCGTATACACTCCCACCAGCAACAGGAGCGCAGCGAGGAGGATTCTTTTCATCATGAAAGGTAAATTCTAGATGATACCCTTGGGCATGGTGTTCCGGGCTTTTCTGATGCTCCTGCTCGGAATGCCTTTGTGCGGCCTTGCCCAATCCTTAACATCTTCAACCACAAATGCAGAAGCGCTTCATACCGCTGTCAGAACAGGCCGAATCGCGGAAGCGGAAAAACTGCTGCAAGACGGCGCTGCGGTGAATGCGCGTGACGCTCTAGGCAGCACTCCGCTGCACGATGCGGCTTGGACCGGCGACACAGCGATGGTGCAGATGCTATTGGCGCATGGAGCCGAGGTGAATGCGCGCCACTCAGAAGGCGGATCAACGCCGCTGCATTATGCCATTCTGACGGGCCATGCTCCGGCGGTGGAACTTTTATTAAACGCCGGGGCCGACCAGAAAATTCCGTACCGGGACAGCGAAACAGCACTGCATCTTGCCGCCTGCCGGGGCAATGTTGACGTAATTAAAGTTCTGCTAAATCATCACGCTGATTTAATGGCGTTGAATGCGCATCAGAATACTCCGCTTGATGAAGCAGTTCTGCATGGACAAACAGAAGCAGTGCGATTTCTGCTGGAACAAGGCGCAGATTTCAAGCGCCTGCATGAGGACGGCAGAGGAGCTTTACAGGAAGCCTGCATTAAGGGTTTTCCGGAGATTGTTGGTCTTTTTTTGCGCGCCGGAGCCGATCAGAATCTGCATGACCGTTCCGGGCAAACGGCATTGGATCTGGCGCTTGCTTACAAAAACAGCGAAACGGTGGAAGTTCTGCTGCGCGGAGGCGCAAAACTGAAAACCGCTCAACGAGCCGCAGATGAAGCAATGGAATCAGCTACGATGCACGGCCAAACAGAAATTGTGGAGATGCTGCTGCGCAACGGTTATGATGTAAACCGCCGCGCTCCGAATGGAGGAACTTATCTACAAGATGCAGCCTTAAAAGGTTCGGTGAAAATGACCAGCCTGTTATTGCAGTACGGCGCGGAAATCAACGGGCAGAATGCCGTAGGCGGCACAGCGCTGCATGATGCTGCGTTGGGCGGCAACGCGGCGGTGATCGCGCTTTTGCTACAGCATGGCGCGAAAATCGACAACCCGGACCGCGAAAGCGGAGCCACCCCACTAATGATTGCCGCTTCGCTCGGAAGAACTGAAGCGGTGGAAGAGCTTCTCAAACAAGGAGCCAATCCACGACTGAAAGATCGAGCCGGGCGAACAGCGCTCGACCGCGCTCGTGAAAGCGGATTCACAGATACAGAGAAAGTTTTAAGAGGCACCCTAAAGCAAACCACTGCTTTCCGCCGATAAACATCCTAGAAACCGCAGCGGCCAACCACAGCGGTTTCAACGGAGTTTATGGTGAACCAATCGAACGTTCGAGTTGTTGTTGCCGATGAGCATGTGTTGTTCCGGGCGGGACTGCGAATGCTTTTGCAAAAAGCAGCGGGTTTCCAGATTATTGAAGCGTCAACACCGGATGACACCTTGGACGCAGTGGAAACACACGCGCCTGATTTGGCGCTGCTGGATGCGGCGTTGTCAGGAAACAACTTTGAAGTGGTAAAAGAAATTAAGCGGATTCATCCCCATACCAGAGTGCTTCTTCTGCTGGCAGCCGGTGGCGAGTCCAACGCCGCTTTAGCGGAAGAAGCTGGCGTTTCCGGCTGCGTTTCCCGCCAATCCTCACCGGACGAACTGGTGCGAACCATCCAAAAATCAGCTCCGAGCGTGAAATCGCGTCCGGCGTTTCGTAAACAGGTAATCCGGCCTGCTTTCAACGAAAATTCTGACGCGAATGCAAGCAAAACACACACTCCATTAACCCGGCGCGAACAGGAAGTTCTGGATTTAGTGATGCGTGGCGAGAGTTCCCGTGAAATTGCTGAAACGCTGTCATTGAGCATCAAAACAGTGGAAGCGCACAAGTTTAATCTGATGCGTAAGCTTGATGTTCATAGCCGCAGCGAGCTGATCCGTTTGGCGCTGCGAACGCAGATTAATTCGTACACAAACCAGCCAAGCACGGTGGCTTAGATTGTTGCAAAACAGGTTTAACTTCGGTTGCGCTAGGCTGAAACATACTTCACTTGCGCAACCTGATATGAAACTGATCTTGTTACTTGGTTTTTCCGCGTCTTTGCTTCTTTACGGGGCTGACGCTCCGCCGCAGGCTTCCATCTCAAATGGAATGGTTCATGCCACCCTGTACCTGCCTGATGCGGAGCATGGGTATTATCGTGGCTCTCGATTCGACTGGTCAGGAGTAGTGGCAAGTCTTGAATACCAAGGGCATAATTACTTTGGTCAGTGGTTTCCGCATTATGATCCCAGGCTGCACGACGCGATTACCGGTCCGGTAGAAGAATTTCGCAGCGAGGAAGGCGGCTTAGGCTACAACGAAGCAAAATCCGGCGGCACCTTCGTCAAAATCGGAGTAGGCGTACTGCGAAAGACGGATGACGAGCCGTATAGCTTTGTGAAGCCCTACGAGATTGTCGATTCAGGCAAATGGAAGATCCATGCCAAGTCGGATAGCGTTCAATTCACGCAAACGTTAACGGATGCTTCGGGCTACGCCTACGTGTATCAAAAAACGCTGCGCCTAGTGAAAGGCAAGCCGACGCTGCGGATTGAACATAGCTTGAAGAATACGGGCCGCCGAAGCATTGTCACCAGTGTTTACAATCACGACTTTTTCACGATCGATAAGCAGCCCACCGGTCCTGATTTCACGGTGAAGTTTGCGTTTGCTCCCCAAGCCAAGGAAAGCTTCAAGGATTTGGCTGAGATTCGCGGCAACGATCTGAATTATTTGAAAGAACTGGAAACCGGGCAATCCGCCGCGTCTTACCTGGAAGGCTACACCGCAGAAGCGGGCAGTAATGACATTCGCGTTGAAAACCGAAAAGTAGCGGCGGGTGTGCGGGAAACCGGAGACCATCCTATTGCCAAGCTGTATCTCTGGTCAATTCGCACCACCATCTGCCCGGAAGCTTACGTGGCGATGACGATTGAACCGGGCCATGATTTCAAGTGGAAAACTTCCTACGACTTTTACACGCTGCCTGCCAACGGTACAAAATAAAGTCTTTAAAGATAACCGCTGCAAGCAGATCTACCTCGCAGTGCCGACCAGAAGGATGACGGAATCGTCCATAGGAATATTTTTTCATTTTCAATGGTTTGCGTCCGTTTCGGTTTCCAGTCCCCCATGTCGAAGCTATGAGAAACAATGCGGGTGCCGGGCTTGAGTTCGCATCGCAGCTTGGGCCGCAGCCCCAAATTGATGTCAGGCAGCAGGTAAAGGGTAAGCGCAGTGGCTTCACCAAAGTCAGCGTTGTTCACATCCTCAGTTCGGAATGCGGTTAATGCCGCAACTCCCTCGCGCCGGGCATTTGCTTCCGCCTGCCGGACACGCTCAGGATTGATGTCGATTCCCACGCCACGGCAGCCGTACCGTTTGGCGGCCGCAATCACAATTCGACCATCGCCGCAGCCCAGGTCGTAAATGACATCACTCTTTTTAAGTTTGGCCAATTTCAACATCGCGTCCACCACGTGGGGCAGTGTTTCCACGTAAGGAGCATGAATTTCAACTTGCTGGGCTTTCATGCAAGTAATTAAAAATAGAACTGTTAGCAAAACGGAAACAGCTAATTTCCGGAAAATCGATTGAATCATCGCTTCTGCTGGTTCGATTGGCAGAAACGATGAAAAGCTTCCTTTGTTTTCAATTCCACACGCGCTTCTGCGCTCAAATCAGCAACGCAGGAAGGCCGGGATGCGTATCAATAACGAGCAGTTCATGATGCCTATGCTTCGCCGTTACGTTTTCATTCTTTCATTATTTGCCTTGGGAGCGTTCGCCAAAGATGATCCGGTTGTGTTCAAAAGCGATGTGGCGTTGACGCGGGTGGATACACAAGTGTTTGACCGCGATGGACGCGCCGTTACCGGTTTGCAAGCGCAGGATTTTGTGCTGCGGGTAAACGGGAAAGTGGTGCCGATCCGCAATTTTGCCAGCGAAAACATGCCAATTGACATTCTGCTGCTGCTGGACGTGAGCGGCAGTATGGAGCCGCATATTGAGCGTATCGCCTCGGCAGCCCAACAGGCCTTGAACGTATTGGCGGAAAAAGATCGGGTTGCCATCATGGTTTTCAGCACTTCCACTCGCGTCCGATTGCCTTTCAGCAGCAGCCACGCGGAAGTGACCCGCGAACTGAACCATCTGATTCGATCAGAAGGCTTTAACGGCGGCACACGCATTACAAAAGCTATGCTGGACGCTTCCAGCTACATGGAGCGCGAAGCCCGCCCCGGAGCGCGCCGGGCAATTGTGATTCTTACCGATGATGAAACGCAGGATGAAGAAAACGAACCGAAGGTGGAATCCGCGCTGCGCCGCGCCAATACTGTACTCAGCTTTTTGCAGGCTCCTTATGAACCGCCGTCCATGATAAGCCGTGGCGGGGGTGGCGGACGTCGGCATGGAACCTGGG
>CAXTWH010000102.1:0-5109 GCA_964247975.1 uncultured Bryobacteraceae bacterium
TCGTCAGCAGGCGTACCGGGCTGTAGCTCCAGGTCGCGGCCGATCATGCGCTGTACATACTGTTCAGCAGAAACGCCTTTAGCGAGAGCCTTAGCTTTCAGCGCGGATTCCTGATTGTCCGGCAATTCGAGAATGAGTGTCATAGATTTATTTTATAAACGCTTAATTTCAATATTCCGGAACCAGGCAGCATCGCCGTGATTCTGAAGGCTGAAAGGGCACTGCTTCACAGGCTGATCGACAAGCAGGTGGTACACAGCGGAATCTTTTCCCCAACGATGCGCCAGATTATCTTTCAACTGTTCCGTGCTGAGGCTGGTGTCAACCACTTTGACGCCGTTCAGCCAATGCTCCACATGACTGCCTTTCACAATTAATAAGGAGTGGTTGAACTCGCCCGCTTCTTTGCCGACCTCCTGGGAAGGACCGAGAATGCTGTACAAAGCGCCGGTCTGGTAAGCAGGGCCGTGTTTGGCGTCGGGGTGGCGGCTGTTATCGATCATCTGGTATTCGAAACCCACCACATAAATCTGCGCTTTTTCGCCCGGCTGAATACCGGAACGGGCGTTGGGCGGATTGTGCTCGGACGCATACTGCACCTGATCTTCGAACTTCTTGATCGAAGGATTTTTATTGCCCAGGGTTAAAGGAAGAAGCTGTTGAATGCGGTATTTGACGCCGCTGTTTCCGCCGGGTGCAATCTTCCAATCCCATTGCAGTTCAAAGTCGCCGTATTTGTCTTTTGAGACCAGATCCTCCGTGATGCGCGGCTTGGGATTGGCCTTCAAACATTCGTCCTCTATTGTCCAAGCATCGCCGGGAGGCTGTTCGCGCGAGGGATTTACCCAATGATTCAGTGTTTTTCCGTCAAACAGAAGCTGCCAGCCTTCGGCGCGCTCCTGCTCCGAAAGTTTATTCAGAGAAGGGTTCTGCGCAACCGCCAGAAAAAAGCCCGCGCTCACGATACCGACCAAAGCCAGCTTGCATCTCATTTGGTTATTGCGCTCCTCGCTGCAACACCATCACTTTCAAAGTATGAAAGATGATGTAGAAATCAAGCGCCAAAGCAATGTGCTTGATGTAGTAAAGATCATATTCCAGCTTCAGCATCGCGTCCAGTTCCGTATCGCCGTATTTGTGATTAATCTGCGCCCAACCGGTGATTCCCGGCTTTACCGCCAAGCGCTGACGATAATACGGAATACGAGCCGCCAGCATGTCCACAAACTCCGGCCGTTCGGGACGCGGCCCGACAATTGACATGTCGCCGCGCACGACGTTAAAAAACTGCGGCAGTTCATCCAAACGAAATTGGCGAAGAATGCGGCCTAACGGAGTGATCCGGGGATCGTCTTTAACCGCCCAGACCGCGCCGGTTCGGGTTTCCGCATCTACATACATGGACCGGAATTTGTACAAAGTAAACGGCCGCCCGTTTAACCCGACTCGCTTTTGCCGATAAAAAATTGGGCCTTTCGATGTGAGCCGGACGGCCACAGCCACGGCCAACATCACCGGAACTGCACAAATCAGGCCGACCACACCGAGCACAAAGGAATAAACGCTTTGCACCGCCAGAGCATTCTGGCGCGGCCCAAGTTCCGAGGTGAAAATAAGCTGTGAAGGTTGAATTTTGCTGCTGAACACGCGCTGGGCGGCCATTTCATAGGTGTCGGCGGCATCCTCAATCACCACGCCGGAAAAGCGAATATCGAGCAGTTGCGTCATCGGCAGGCGATTGCGCCGTTCCGCCATGCCGACCACAATGCGAGTCGGTTTAATTTCATCGCAGATTTTTTTCACTTCCGAGACATGGCCTAGGCACGGCACCGGAAAGTCTACAGGAGCTTCTTCGCACAGATAACCGAGGATGTTGTAACCCAGGTGAGATTTCCAAAGCAGGTGGCGGGTGGTTTCCGCGAGCATACCGGAATTGCCAAGCAGCAGAACACGTTCTTTGCTTAAGGCCAGCAGACCGTATTTCCAATAAAAAATACGCCACAGCGGAACTAGAACAATAATGGCAAAGCTGCCCACCACCATCAACCAGCGCGGCAGCAGATAATCCGCGCTGATGTAACCGAGCAGCGCCATAAACAACAGCGCGGAGCCGACTGCCAAGCAAACTTCCTGCACCAGCAGAATCCGCGAAGTGATGCGGAATTCGGCGTAAAGATCCTGGAAGTACATGCCAAGCACAATACTGGCGGTGACCACCAAAATTTTCCAGTAGTTCTGCTCGTCGATCAGGTAGACATAAGGATCTACGCCGAGCGTCAGTAGAGCGGCAATGGTGTAGCAAACAAGAATGAGAACGATTTCCGACAGCAGGAGAGCAACCACGCTGCGCGGAATCAGAAGGCGAAAAAGCCGGATCACAAAGAATCTTTAGTGTATTAGCAAGCCGATCAATTTATCGCAAAGATTATTCCAAGCGCTTTTCAAATAGGAACGAAAGTCTTGCAATCAACCAGAAGTGTAATACCATAGGATATAGGACTACTAGAGTCCGATTTATGCTTCGTTTGACCAAAAAAGCAGATTACAGCTTGATAGCTTTGAAGCACCTGGCTGCGAAGCACCGCGATCCGGGTAATGGAGCGGCAAGCGCTAAGGAAATTGCCGATAGCTATGGCATTCCCCTGCCCTTGTTGTCAAAGATTCTGCAGAAGCTCACTAAAAACAAGCTGCTGATTTCCGAACACGGCACCAACGGCGGCTATCGACTGGCGCGCGAGCCGAAGCAGATTTCCGCTTTGGAAGTGATACGGACGATTGACGGACCGATTATTCTGACTCAGTGTTTTACCGAACATGCGCCTTGCGATCATTCGGTGCGCTGTTCCGTGCGTAAACCGTTGCAAAGAATTCACGAAGGGATTCTGCAACTTCTCAGTAATACCACCATCCAAGACATGTTAGACGATTCGGAAGACTCCGCCCCGCCCGCGCCGGTTTTGGTGGCGCTGCCAGGGATGACAAACGGTTCGGATGTCTACGGAACACTCAGGAAGCCATTATGAAATTGCCTATTTACATGGATAACCACTCCACTACGCGTTTAGACCCGCGTGTGTTCGACGTGATGAAGCCCTACTTCCTTGATATTTACGGAAACGCTGCTTCGCGCAACCATAGCTACGGCTGGGAAGCAGAAGAGGCGGTGGAAAAATCGCGCAAGCAGATCGGAAACCTGATCGGCGCGCATCCGAAGGAAATTGTTTTCACCAGCGGAGCCACGGAATCGAACAACTTGGCGATTAAAGGCGTGGCTCAGATGTATGCCGAAAAGGGCAACCACATCATTACCCAGGTTACCGAACACAAAGCCGTTCTGGACACCTGCAAGCATTTGGAAAAAGAAGGCGTGCGCGTTACCTACTTGCCGGTGCAAAAAAATGGCTTGATTGATCTTGACCAGTTGCGCGATTCGATCACGGATAAAACGATTCTGATCTCGATCATGTACGCCAACAACGAAATTGGCGTGGTGCAGCCGATGGCGGAGATCGGGAAAATCGCGAAAGAAAAAGGCATTCTGTTTCATTCCGACGCGGTACAGGCAGTCGGCAAAATTCCGGTTAATGTAGCCACTGATAGCATCGACCTGCTTTCGCTGACCGGCCATAAATTCTATGGACCTAAAGGCGTAGGCGCGTTGTACGTTCGGCGGCGTAATCCACGCGTGCAGTTAACGGCGCAGATGGATGGCGGCGGCCACGAGCGTGGCATGAGATCCGGCACCTTGAACGTTCCCGGTATTGCCGGTTTGGGCGAAGCAGCGGAACTCTGCTTCCGGAATATGCCGGAAGAATCCAAGCGGCTCCAACACCTGCGCGACAAACTGCAAAGCCTTATCATGAATAACCTGGATGAGGTTTACATTAATGGCACAATGGAACACCATCTGCCGCATAGCTTAAACATCAGTTTTGCGTATGTGGAAGGCGAAAGTCTGTTGATGGGTATTAATGAAATCGCAGTTTCCAGCGGTTCGGCTTGCACATCGGCTACGCTTGAGCCGAGCTATGTGTTGAAGGCGCTAGGCGCGGGCGATGATCTGGCCCATTCTTCCATTCGTTTCGGCTTGGGCCGGTTTAACACCGAAGAAGAAGTAGATTACGTCGGAAACAAGGTTGTTACGGTAGTGCAAAAGCTTCGCGAACTGTCGCCCCTGTATGAGATGGCGAAAGAAGGTATTGACCTGTCGAAACTGCAATGGACAGCGCATTAATTTGCGCTGTTTCAGCATCAATAGTTTTAAGATTGTAAGAAGCAAGAAGGATTAACAGCATGGCTTATTCTGATAAGGTTCTCGACCACTACAATAACCCCAGAAATGTGGGCTCACTCGACAAGGCTGACACAAACGTTGGAACCGGGATGGTCGGCGCCCCGGAATGCGGCGATGTGATGAAGCTGCAGGTAAAGGTGAACCCTTCTACCGGAGTGATTGAGGACGCAAAATTTAAAACGTTCGGCTGCGGCAGCGCAATTGCCAGTTCCTCACTAGCAACCGAGTGGCTGAAAGGCAAAACCGTAGACGAAGCGCTTTCGATCAAAAATACTGACATTGTGAATGAACTGGCTTTGCCGCCGGTGAAGATTCACTGCTCGGTGCTGGCGGAAGACGCGATTAAAGCAGCAATTACGGATTACAAGCAGAAGCAAGGCGCGCCCACTTCCGTTGAAGCGGCAGTAGCTCACTAGAAAGGGACGGCATGGCTGATCTGATGCAGTTGGAAACTCAATCGGCTACCGTTCAGCCTGCGCTGAAGCAGGTCCATGTCACGCCAAAAGCGGTGCAGAAAATTCGCGACGCTTTTGCGCGTGAAAAAGTGACCGGTGGCGGACTTCGATTGGGAGTTCTAGGCGGCGGGTGTTCAGGGTTGAGTTATCAGTTCAAGTTTGATCTGAAACCCAGGCCGACAGACCATGTGTTTCAATTTGAAGATGTCCAGGTCTTTGTTGATCCGAAAAGCATGGTATTTCTGGACGGCATGACGCTCGACTGGAAAGATTCTTTGATTCAATCCGGTTTTGTGTTTGAGAATCCCCATGCCAAGAAAAGCTGCGGCTGCGGCACTTCATTTTCGGCTTAACTAACCT
>CAXTWH010000103.1:0-3974 GCA_964247975.1 uncultured Bryobacteraceae bacterium
CCCCAGCATGTTTCCGATTAAAAGACCGGGCAAAAATCCACTGCCCCCGCCTCCTCCTCTACCGCCTCTGCCTCGTCCGCCGCGTCCAAACAGCCAGAAGAAAAAGAACAAGCCAAGAACGATCAGTGGAAAGGGAATTCCCGATTGGGGTCGAACACGCCGGGCGCGGGGAGGAGCTTGCCCGTTTTCAGGAGTAGCTTGCTGCTGCCCTAAGCCTTGCGAAATCTGGGTGCCCATTTCCCGTGCGCCTTCCAGCAGCGCGGCTCCATAATTGCTGCCCCGTAATTCTGTCTGCATGGAACGCAGTATGCTTCCCGAAAAACCGTCGGTCAGGTAGGGTTCTATGCCATAGCCGACCTCAATACGATTTTTCCGGTCTTGAATCGCCAGCAACAGCAGAACGCCTTTGTTCCCCTGCTTGGAGCCAATACCGAAATGGCGGAATAATTGGTTGGCTACCGTTTCAATATCGCGGCCTTCAAGAGAAGGAATAGTCACCAGGCCGATCTGCACACCCAATGATTGTTCAATCTGATAACAATACTGCTCGATCTGCTGCTTGTCCTGCGGGTTCACCACATGGGCGTAATCGCTCAGATAGCCTTCCGGCTTTAGTGAATCAATATCCAGCGCGCCAAACGCCGGACAAACAAACCCAAAAAGCGCCAGGAGCCAAACAAACTGAATCGGGATGTGCGGCTCGCGCGTATGCATGTAAGTTCAGGATACTGAACTGGCGCAGCATAAGCTCAAATCTTCATCAAAGGTTTCGTGTCTTCCAGCTTTAGAATTACCGGAGGATTGTCTTTTTCCTTGCACGTGAAAGGCTCAAAATGCACCAGTTTGCCATCCACAAACACCAGCAGCATCCAATTGCCGGGGCGAACCTGATCTAATTGAAAGCTGCCGTTCTTCTCCGGGTGCGCGGAAACGGAAGCGTCAGCATAAAGCTGTTGCAAGCGAATCCAGATTTTTGCCGGATCAGCAGCGCTCAGCACTTTGCCTGTGATTACCGGAAAATCCGAGTCTTCCAGGTCTGTTTCGAGCGTTCCAATATCTACCGTGACCACTTGATTGGTGCGGTAAATGACCGCGCTTCCTTCCACCCTCCGACTATTCGCATCCAGCGTAACGGCGTAGCTGTAAGCTCCTTCCGGAATGTCTGAACAAATCACTCCCGCGCAGTGGGATGCCAGGTCGCGATGATGCAAGGGATCTGCCAATGTAACAACATGCACCGCTACCGTATCCCCAAAAGCCGTTAACGCTTTAAATGTTATCTGGTGAGTCGGTTCCGCCGCGCCGGCCATTCTGCTGAGCAAAAGCGCAAAAAAGATAAGAACTCGGTGCATTTCAGTTACTTAAGCATACGCATAAATGGAACAAAACGTTGCGCCAATTAAAATCTGGAAACCCTTATCGCGTATAAGGGATAGATGGCTTCAACGACAGCAACGGGCCAAACGGCGGCTGTAACGGCTAGCTTTCTCGGCTGGACGCTGGATGCTTTCGATTTTTTTCTGGTGGTATTCTGCCTTACGGCCATCGGACATGAATTTGGAAAATCAGACCAGGAAATGTCGCTGTCCATCACAGTCACTCTGGCTTTCCGGCCCATCGGCGCATTTCTGTTTGGATTGCTGGCTGATCGTTACGGACGGCGGTTGCCGTTGATGATCGATCTGGTGTTTTATTCCGTAGTGGAAGTGTTAACCGGCCTGGCTCCTAACTATTTCACCTTTCTTGTTCTGCGCGCGCTGTTTGGAATTGGTATGGGCGGCGAATGGGGTGTGGGCGCCAGCCTTGCGATGGAAAAGGTGCCTGTCCGATTGCGCGGCGTTCTTTCCGGTCTTCTGCAGCAGGGCTATGCTTTGGGCTACTTGTTAGCGGCTGTGGTTTACTTTTTCTTTTTCGAACGATGGGGATGGCGGCCGTTATTTTTCCTGGGCGGTTTGCCGGCTTTATTGGCCGTATACGTGCGCTCCAGTGTCAGTGAATCCGAAGTTTGGGAGCAAGCAAAACGGGACAACTGGCGGCAGCTTGGGCGAGCCATCACCGCCAACTGGAAAATATTTTTATACCTGACTGTTCTGATGGCGGCCATGAATCTTTCTTCTCATGGCACGCAGGATATGTATCCTACTTTCTTGCAGCGGCAATGGCATTTCGATCCGCGTCATCGCTCCGTTATCATTGCTGTTTCCATGCTGGGAGCAATCACCGGCGGAGTTTTCGTAGGTTTTCTTTCCAATCGATTCGGTCGGCGGCGATTAATCGCGTTCGCTCTGGGGTTGGCAGTTCTCACCGTTCCGTTATGGGCTTATGCGCCTTCCCCAGCCTTGCTCGTGTGGGGTGCGCTGCTGATGCAGTTCTTTGTGCAGGGTGCTTGGGGTGTGATCCCGGCGCATCTAAGCGAACTCTCGCCTAATTCCATTCGCGGATTCCTATCCGGATTTGCTTATCAATGTGGCGTGCTGCTGGCCAGCTCGGTAGTTTACCTGGAAACACTTTTAGCTCAGCATGTCCGGTTCGCTTCCGCAATGGCCATCACCGCTGCCGTTGTGTTTGTTTTTGCAATTTTCATAACGCTGGCTGGACCGGAAAAACGAGGAACTCAGTTTTCCGCCGAAGTGGAATAAAATCCTGTTTTGATTTTCGGCTTACGCCGCATTATGAAAATTGAAACCAGGGAAATCTACTTATGCCGGTAGGTAATCCGACCCTTAGTTAGGTCGTAGGGAGACATCTCAAGGGTGACGCGATCACCTGCTAAAACTCGGATTCGATTGCGGCGCAGTTTGCCGGCTAGGTGGGCTAGCACTGTTCGGTCCTGATCTAGCTGAACGCTGAATAAACCACTGGGAAATTTTTCAACAACCGTTCCTGTTACTTCTATGCTGTCTTCTTTACTCATTCGCCTCTTTTAGATAGATTGCGGCTATCGTCAACATGGCTCCTTTAGCCATTCGGCCACAGTATAGCGCAAATCAGGAGCTTTAATGGCTGGTAAGTAACGGGAAGCGCTTAAGAATCATCTTCCGTTCAGCAGATTGGCAGGGAATGTGGTTACCACGGCGCGTAGTTTTCAAAACAAGTGTGTTCTGGTGACGGGCGGCGGGCGCGGCATCGGCAAACGGCTAGCCATTGGTTTTGCCCGCCAAGGCGCCCGACTCGCCTTGATGGCGCGCAGCAAAGCCGAACTTGATTTAACGCACATCGAAATTGAGCAAAGCGGCGGCAACGCGCTTCGGATTCGCGGCGACGTGGCCGACCCGGAACAAATGACTGTCGCTATTGACCGGGTACGGGTAGCCTATGGGAATGTTCCGGACATACTGATTTGCGCGGCCGGAGTACTCGGCCCTTTGCAAAGTTTTTTGACTTCCACCGCCAAACAATGGACTGACGCTTTGCAAATTAATTTGCTAGGCGTAGTGAACGCTTGCCGGGCTGTCTTACCGGGCATGGTAGAGCGTCGGCGCGGAAAGATTATTATTTTGGCTTGCGATTCTGGAACATCGCCTAAATTAAATTTTTCCTGTTATGCGACGGCAAAAACTGCCATTGTTCGCTTTGTGGAATCGATTGCCGCTGAACTGTCCGAACACAACGTGCAGATTAACTGTTTGGACCCTGGACCGGCTTACACCAGCCTGACCGATGAAATTATCCGGGCTGGCGACCGGGTAGAAGCAAAGGTGATCGCCAATGCCGTGGAAGTTCGCAGCACGGGCGGCACTTCACCCGAAGAACAGCTTAAGATCGCCGAATTTCTTGCTTCCGAATTGTCCAACCACATCACCGGACGCTTGATCCATATTGATGACGACTGGAAAAAGTTGAAAAGCACGAGTCTGCGGCCCGACGCATTCACCCTGCGCCGGGTTGGCAAGTAGATCCTGCTTCCATTTAAGTTAGCGAAGGCCGGACTGACAAAAACGCGTCACTGCTAAAAAAATCTCTCAAGCGGCGCC
>CAXTWH010000104.1:0-3510 GCA_964247975.1 uncultured Bryobacteraceae bacterium
CCGATGTGGTCTTTCCTGCCGCTTCCGCTTACGAAAAAACCGGAACTGCCACCAATGTTTGCGGCGAAGTCCAAAAGCTCAGCCGTGGTCCCAAAACCATGGGAGCGAAACCTGATTTGGAGATTATCGGACTGATTGCTAAGGAGATGCGCGAAGACCTGGGCCCGGTGAACCCGACGGCTGTTTTTCAGCAAATTCGGCAAACGGTTCACGGCTACAATGTGCCGTTTGCGGTGATTGAAACGGGCGGCGCTGCTCCTACCGTACCCTTGAACGGCCACTTTGAGTTCCATTCCGCGCCGGAATTGGTGCGAAGCGCCCGAAATACTCTCTTCACTTCGGGCACGCTCGGCAAATTCTCCCATATGTTGAACTCCGTCATCGAAGGGCCGGGCCAAATCTACGCTGACCCCGCAAAAGAAGTGAATGTCGAGCCGGGCAGTGTTCAGGTGGAAACAATAGGGCTGGCGCGATGAACTTTTTTCTGGTAAGCCTCATCAAGATTGCCCTCGTGTTCGGCGTTTTCATGTCAACGCTGGCCTATCTGCAATGGATTGAACGCAAGGTGCTCGGGCATATCCAATCCCGCACCGGTCCATTGCGCGTCGGTCCGCATGGCTTGTTGCAGCCGACCGCCGACGTAATCAAACTTCTCACAAAGGAGGACTTGCTGCCGCCGTATGTAAACAAGTTCTTCTACTTACTAGCGCCTTTCATCGCCGTTTCACTGTCGCTGATTGCAATCTCCACGATTCCGTTCGGGCCGGAAATCAACATCTTCGGCGTCCGCACTTATATGCAGATCAGCAATGTAGGCGTGGGCATCCTGTTCATTCTCGCGATCAGTTCCGTCAGCGTGTACGGCGTCGCTCTGGCGGGCTGGTCCTCGAATAATAAGTACTCGCTGCTAGGCAGCTTGCGCAGCAGCGCCCAGTTAATCAGCTACGAACTGCCGCTGACGCTCGCCATCGTTTCGCCTCTGCTGCTGAGCAATCATTTGGATTTTCGTAGCATCAGCGATAGCCAAGCCGGTTTTTATCTCGGCTTCATTCCCCGGTGGAACATCTTTCAGATGCCGTTTCCGCAGATCTTTGCGTTTCTCTTCTTCATGATCGCGGGATTCGCGGAAACAAATCGCGTGCCGTTCGATCTGCCGGAAGCGGAAAACGAACTGGTGGCCGGGTTTCACACGGAATACAGCAGCATGAAGTTTGCCTGCTTCTTTATGTCGGAATACGCCAACATGGTGACGATCACCTGCGTGGCGACTCTGTTGTTCCTGGGCGGCTGGCATCCGTTGCTGCCGGAACCGATTGCAAACTTTGTTGGGCCGCTTGTGTTCCTGGCGGCAGCGGCTATTCTCTTTTATCACGGTTTGCAACCTGCTAGAAAAAGAGACAAGTTTACGTTCCCGATCTTCGGTTTGGGGTTCCTGGGATTGGCGCTTATCTTCGCGATTCCCTTGTTCTGGCAGATTACAACTCCGTTATTCTGGTTTGCCGCCAAAGTCGGCGCTTTGCTGTTCGTTTACATCTGGATTCGCGGTACGCTGCCGCGTTTTCGGTACGATCAACTGATGCATTTTGCATGGACGTTTCTATTTCCATGCGCGCTTGTCAACCTGCTTATCACGGCATTCTGCGTGGCAGTGTTCACGAAATGAGGCGATGGGGTGGATACAGTTCTCTTTGTTATCTTTGCAACCGTAGCGATCGTTTGCGCTTTTAATCTGGTCTTCCAGAAGCACCCGATTTCCAGCGCCTTATCGCTAATCGGCGTCATGGGATCGCTGGCCGTTCTTTATCTTTTGCTCGGCGCTGAGTTTATGGCGATGGCGCAGATTGTCGTATATGGCGGCGCGGTCATGGTATTGTTCATCTTCGTCATTATGCTGCTGAACGCCGGCACGGAGAAGTCCAGTAATAAATCCTGGTTCGCGCAGATTGCCGGTATTCCTTTACTGCTGGCGTTTGTGGCGTTGATCGGATTCTTGATCCGAAGCGTGCTGCCTGCTATGCGGCCCGTCGAGTTTGGGAGTTGGGTGGGCGGCACAGCCGAGAAGATTGGACAAATGCTTTTCACCGAGTATCTGCTGCCGTTCGAAGTAATTTCGGTTCTAATTCTGATTGCTATTGTCGGCGCAGTTGTTCTGGCGCAAAAGGAGATGGAATAGTGCATCTTCCGCTCGTTCCCGTGTCCTGGTACTTGATTCTGAGCGCGATTCTTTTTGCGCTGGGCGTGGCCGGCTTCGTTTACCGCAAAAGCGTGATTACCGTGTTCATGTCGATTGAACTCATGCTGAACGCCGTAAACCTAAGCTTTATCGCCTTTTCCTACAACTTGCGCCGCATTGACGGCCATATCTACTCGTTTTTCGTCATGGTGGTCGCGGCGGCGGAAGCGGCTGTGGGACTTGCCATCATTCTGACGGTCTTCAAAAATCGCGGAACCCTTCAAATCGACGAGGTCGATTCGCTGAAGCTTTAACATCTCGCTCATGACACTCTGGCTCATTCCGTTCTTCCCGCTGCTCGGGTTTCTGATAAACGCCATGTTAGGCAGGCGCTTGTCGAAGTCCGCTGTCAATTTGATTGCTGTCGGATCAGTGGCAGTCTCTTTTCTTTATGTGGCCTTTACAATTTCCAGGCTGTATCCGTTGAACACTACCTATGCGGAGCATAACTTTACCTGGCTGCAAAGCGGCTTTCTGCAAGTCGGATTTGATCTCGTTCTCGACCGGCTGACTGCTGTGATGCTGCTGATCGTGACAGGCGTCGGATTGCTGATCCATATTTACGCAGTCGGCTATATGGCGCACGAGGGCGGCTATTACCGCTTCTTCAGCTATCTGAACCTGTTCATGTTTTTCATGCTGGTGCTGGTGCTGGCGGCAAATCTGCTGGTGATGTTTGTCGGCTGGGAAGGCGTGGGGCTTTGCAGCTACTTGCTGGTAGGCTTTTACTTCACGGAACAGTACGCAAGCGATGCCGCGAACAAGGCGTTTATTGTCAACCGCATCGGCGATTTCGGTTTCCTGCTGGGGATTCTACTGACGGCGCTTACCTTTAAGTCGCTGGATTTCGGCAAAGTCGCGGCTGGTGTGTCCGGGATGCCGGTGGAAACAACAATCGGAACCCTAACGGCAATCACGCTTCTGCTGTTTGTGGGCGCTACCGGCAAATCGGCCCAGCTTCCTTTATATGTGTGGCTTCCGGATGCGATGGCTGGTCCGACGCCGGTATCTGCCCTGATCCACGCTGCCACCATGGTCACGGCAGGCGTGTACATGATTGCGCGCGTGTCGTTCCTTTACAACCATGCGCCGCTGGCAATGGGCGTTGTTGCGGTGATCGGCTTGTTGACCGCTGTGTTTGCGGCGACAATCGGCATCACGCAGAACGATATCAAGAAAGTCTTCGCTTACTCGACAGTTTCCCAGCTTGGCTATATGTTTCTGGGCGTCGGCTTGGGCGCTTACTCCGCCGGTATCTTTCACGTGATGACGCATGC
>CAXTWH010000105.1:0-3417 GCA_964247975.1 uncultured Bryobacteraceae bacterium
AACCAGCAATGTTGTTTGGTTTGTTGTTGTCTTTGGCACTCGTTTCCGCTCCGGTTGAAGTAACGACGCACGGCACAGTGCAGGAGATTACTGTGCATGGCGCGTCGCTTGAAGAAAATCTCGACAACGATCCGGCGGACCGGCCCGTATCGGTTTACCTGCCGCCCAGTTATCAACGCGAGACGAAGCGCAGATATCCGGTAGTTTATCTGCTGCATGATTTTACCGATACCAATGCAAAATGGTTTGGAGCCGACCAGAAGTGGATTAATCTGCGCGAGATTTTTGACCGGGCCATCGCAAACGGAACAGCGAAGGAGATGATTGCGGTGGTTCCGAATGCGTTCACAAAATTTCAAGGCAGCTTTTATTCCAACTCGGCGGCAACGGGCAACTGGGAAGATTTTCTTTCGGGCGATCTGGTGCGCTACATCGACGCGCATTACCGCACGCTTCCTTCGCGCGACAGCAGAGGTTTGGCGGGACACTCGATGGGCGGCTACGGAACGATCAAAATCGGCATGAAGCACCCGGAGGTGTTCGGCAGCCTTTATGCCCTGAGCGCGTGTTGCCTGATGTGGGGCGCGGATTTTCAACCCACCGGCGCAGTGGCGTTGAAGCTGAATGCGATTCACACCGAAGATGCGCTGCTTCATGCTGATTTTTCCACTTACATGACGTTCGCGCAAGCAGCAGCCTGGTCGCCGAACCCTGATAAAACTCCTTTTTACGTGGACTTCCCTGCCCTGGCTGATGATGAGATGCGGCCGCAACTGATTGCAAAATGGTCAGCAAACCTGCCGCTTGCTTTGGTTGATCAGTACCGAAAAAATCTGCAAAAGCTACGCGCCCTTGCGTTCGACGTGGGCGACCAGGATGACTTTGCCCATATTCCCCTGGGAGCAAAACTGCTTGACCAGAAGCTGACTGCATACCACATTGCGCACACTTACGAAGTGTATTCGGGAACGCATACCAGCCGCATACCGGAGCGCTTAGAGAAAAACGTACTACCTTTCTTTTCACAGTTTCTGGTGACTAAATAAAGCTGCCGGAATCAAGATAGCGCAGCACGGCCATCGCTGCGTTTCTGCCGTTCACGGCGATGACGCTGCCGCCGGGGTGGGTGCCTGCGCCACAAAGAAACACGCCTTCCATTGGAGTTTTGGTAGTGAGACGCCCATCCCACATATAAGGCGGCAGGCACTCGCCTTGAAAGATGTGGCCGCCGGTTAAGCCCACTTTCTTTTCAATGTCGGGCGGACCGGCAGCATCCACATCAATGACAGCTTCGGGGATGTTTGAACAGAAACGGGCGATGGATTGGAGGGCCAGATTTTTTGCTTCTTCACGGCGGGTATCCCAGGAGCCTTCTTTGAAACGATAAGGAACATACTGAGCAAACACGCTCATGACATGAAGCCCATCGGGCACAACGCTGCGATCGTAGACGCTTTGAAAGTATAGCTCGGTCCAGAGCCGGGCGGGAAGATTGCCGTCGCGAGCGGCCTGGTAACCGGAGCGCCATTCTTCTTTAGTAAGAGGCGTGTTGATCTGGCCGCGATGATGAGGCTCCAACAGGCCGGGACGGGCAGTGAAGTTGGGCAGTTCTCTTAACAGGACATTGAGTTTAATGGTGCAGCCTTCGATGGGAATGGATTCCACCTGAGAGCGCCAGCGCGGTTCGGCATGAGAGTTAAGCAGTTGCAGGGTGGCGCGTCCATCGGCGTTGGAAATAATAACGCGCGAATGGATTATTTCGCCGCCATTGAGTCGCACGCCTTCGCCGGGAATGATTTCAGCAACCGGAACACCAGCAGCAACGACCGCACCATTGCGACGGGCGATATCGCATAAGTAAAAAGACACCATGCCGACGCCGCCGGTGACGTAGCCCCAAGCGCCGGGCAAGCCGCCAAGCCTGCCGGAAGAATGATGAAACCGGATGTAAGCGGTTCCCGGATGAAAGGGGCTGGCGTTGGTGCCGATGACGCCTTGGCCGAGATAGGCGATTTGCAGGCGTTCGTCCTGTAAAAAGTGATGAACCAAATCGGCCATCGACCAGGTGAATATGAGTTGATGGGCTTCGCGGTCGCCGCCGAGCCGGTCTTCTACCTCCGCGCGGGTGGGCGATTCGTTTAGCCAGGTGTCGTCGTCCCCAGCGGGGCGAAGCTTTTCGCGGACGCGCCCGATGAGATGGTTCATCGCTTTCCAGCCCTCCACATCCTGGGGAGCAAAGCGTTCAATTTCTTTTTCGCATTGCGCGTCGTCGTCCCAAAGCTGGATGCTGGTTCCGTCCGCAAAAGGGACGAACATGCCATTGGCGGCGGGATGCCATTGGTAGCCTTCGGCGGGAAGATCCAGTTCTTCCACCACGAGAGAATGCAGCAGACCGGCCAGGTAAGCGCATGGTCCGACGCGCACACCAGGCCACGGCTCTTCCACGGTACAGGCGCCGCCGATGCGGTCGCGGGCTTCCAGCACCAGAACACGTTTACCGGCGCGGGCGAGATAAGCGGCACAAGCGAGTCCGTTATGACCGGCACCCACGATCACGGCATCCCAGGTTTGAGAAGCGAGTTCCGGGATAGGGCGCGGCAGGCCGATGCGGCCCAGAACAGCGGCAGCAGGAAGATTCTGACTCATAAGCTATTAAAATTGCGCAGAATCGGAGTTAAACAAACGAACCCAATCGCGCGTGTTTTTTATTATGCGGGATTGGTTTTGATTAAGCGGCTTTGTTCAGGGTGCGAGGCTGTTTGGGGCCGGGTTGCGGTTTCGGTTTGGAGTAAGAGCCAAGCAGGAAGCGGCGTTCGCGGAAACGCTGCCAAGTTTCGTTTGAACAAACGAAGCCAAACTGAGTTGGTTCTATCTTTTCTTCTAGTTGCGGATGGTTGAAAGCCATCAGGTGGAGTTCTTCCAATTCTTTTTGTTCCTGCTCTTTGCGGTCTTTCTGGATGTCGCGGAGTTGTTTAAGCGTTTGCAGGAAACGGCGGTTCAAGCGCGATTCGTAGAGGGTGAGCAGGGCTAACGGGTTGGCGGCCTGGCGAAGGGTTTCGGCCATTGTCAAAGCGGCGTGCGATTCGGCATGGCCGGTGTGCCAGAGTTCGCCTTGTTCGTCGTGGCCGATGGCAAACAGGTTGTGTTCAGCAGCGGCGAGGCGATGCAAACGGAATTGAAGATCAGCGCAGGAGTTGGCGAGTTGCGTTTCGACGGCTCCGACGGGTGATAAGGAAGCAACGTAGGTTTCAGTGAACTCGTGATAGGAATTCAGTTCTTCTTCGGGCAAGTGAATGACTTGGCTCAAGATGCCGTGGCGGGTGGCGTTCAAAGCGGAACGGCTTTTACCTGCTTCGGTCTTGGGGCCGGTGCTTTTCTTCGCATTGGCGCGGTTGGCGCGGAGCCGGGCTTCGCTCG
>CAXTWH010000106.1:0-2487 GCA_964247975.1 uncultured Bryobacteraceae bacterium
TCCCAGCCCTAGACTGGCCAGCGTGACCCCGACTTGTGTTACCGACAGCAGACGGCCCGGATTAGCCAACAGATTCAGGGCCGCTTGCGCGCCTGCTACTCCGCGCGAAGCCAGCGTTCTTAAACTGGATTGGCGCACTGACACCAGCGACACTTCCGCCGCAGCGAAAAATCCGTTGGCGACCAGAATCACCAGCAAAATAATTAATCGGTAGCCCATGAACTGAATGTGCTCATTTCCGTGTTAAGCGGCAAAGCAGAAGTACAATCGGCAAGTGCGTTCCTTGTTCCAACGAACCCTCATTATTGTGAGCATAGCGGTTCTTGCGCTGCTGTTCATCAGTTTGTATTGGTTCCTGTTCAAACCTTTACCGAAAACCAGCGGCACACTGAAAGCGCCGGTCGCCTCCGGAGCCGTTGTTACCCGCGACAAACTTGGAGTTCCGCATATTGAAGCGGCAACTATCAGCGACGTCCTTTTCCTGCAAGGTTTTGTGACTGCAGGGGATCGGCTTTGGCAGATGGACAATCTGCGCCGGTTTGCGGCGGGCGAGCTTTCCGAAGTGTATGGCCGGCAGGCGCTGGAACAGGACCAGCTTTCCAGAGCGATGCGCATGAGGCACATTGCGGAGCATTACGTGCAAACCGCGACGGAAGAGGAACGGCGGGCTTTTGAAGATTATGCGCGAGGTGTGAATTATTTTATTAATTCGCATCGCGGCAATTACGAATGGGAGTTCAGCGTTCCTCATCGTCGTGCGCCGCGCGCCTGGACTGCTACCGATTGCATGTTGGTGTTTCTGATTATGTTTCGCGACCTCACCACATCCTGGCAAACGGATCTGGCCCGGCAAAATTTGTTCACCCATGCGACTGATCGCAGCAAAGCCGAACAGCTTTTCCCACCCAGCGAAGGCGATTATCTATCGCCCGGCTCGAACTCCTGGGCCGTTTCCGGTCAGCACAGCGCCAGCGGGAAGGCAATGCTCGCCAGCGACCCGCACCTGGGTTATTCAATTCCTTCCATCTGGTACATGGTGCATTTGAAATGCGCCGGGCTTAATGTGATTGGCGTGGCGCTTCCCGGCGTGCCGGGCGTCATTATCGGCCACAACGAGAACATCGCCTGGGGCATGACCAACATCGGCGCTGATTATCAGGATTTATATCGGGAAGATATTGACTTGGCTACCGGCCGGTATCGTTTTCAGGGCGCGACCGAACAATCTCAATTGGAACAACAGCAGATTCAGATTTATGGAGAAAAGCCGATGAAAGTAAAAACTTGGATCACTCGTCACGGACCGATTATTCCAACGAAAGATGGCAACACTTACGCGCTGCGCTGGACCGCTGCCGATGGTGCCGGCTTTCCCGGCCTGAGTCTGGATCGCGCCCGGAACTGGCAGGAGTTTCGTTCCGCGTTGAAGCGGTTCTGGGGTCCGCCGCAGAATCTTGTGTACGCAGACCGCGCGGGCAATATTGGGTACCAAGCTACCGGCGCGATGCCGATCCGTCGCGGCTTTCGCGGGTTTGTGCCGCTTGATGGCGCATCCGGCGCGCAGGAATGGAGCGGCTATGTGCCTTACGATCAATTGCCTTCTTACTTCAACCCGCCTGATGGAATGGTGGCGACTGCTAACCAGAATCCTTTTCCGGCTGATTTTCCTTATGCAGTGGAAGGAAACTTTTCCGACGGCTACCGCGTGAAGCAGATCCGCAACCGGCTTCAGGCGATGAACAAACCGACGATTGATGATTTCCTGGCGATTCAGAAGGACGTGTTTTCTGAGTACCATTTCTTTCTTGCGCAAACCGCTGTTGCTGCGCTGAAGAACGGCACCGCACCTTCTGATATTCCTCAACAAACAGCTTCGATGCTGGCAGCCTGGAATGGGCAAATGGATAAAGATCAGGCTGTTTCCTTGATAACAGAACTGTTGAATCGTGAGATTGCCCGATGGCTGCTGCAGCGTGTTGCGCCGAACACAACTGTTACTTTAACAGTGAGGCCGCAAAGAATTGAGCAGATGTTGAAAGAACAACCGGCGGGATGGGTGAAAGATAATGATTGGGCTGCGTGGTTGAAAGAACGGCTGGCGAACGCCATCAAATCCGGCCAGCAGAGTTATGGTGACAACATCGCAAAATGGACTTACGGATCTGCGCTGCAATGGTTCTTCGCGCACCCAATCGGCAGTCATCTTCCATTAGTGAATGGATTGTTCGACATCGGACCCACCGCAATGAGCGGAGCAGGCACCACCGTCAAACAAACCACATCGAAATTAGGACCATCCATGCGCATGGTAATCGACTGGGCAGCGATTGACCGTTCGGAACAGAACATCGCGGTAGGAGAATCGGAACAAATCACTTCCGGCCATTACCAGGATCAATGGCCTGCTTACTATGAAGGGCGCAGCTTTCCCATGCAGTTTAATCACGTTGAAGCGGAAAGCGTCTTGCGGGTACAACCGGAGTAAGC